>JAFAGC010000059.1 GCA_023423065.1 Pseudomonadota bacterium | reverse complement strand
GGCTGCGGGTCGGGCGTTCGCGCGACCCGGCCTGATCGTTCATTCGACGAGCTCGGTAGTTAGCCGCGCAGTGGTGATCAGATCAGCTCGCGGACGCCGTCGCGCTCTTCGCGCAGTTCCTTGTCCGTTGCATCCATGCGCTGGCGCGAGAAGTCGTCGATCGCGAGGCCCTGCACGACCTTGTAATCGCCGTTGGCGCAGGTCACCGGGTACGAATATACGACGCCTTCCTTGATGCCGTAGCTGCCGTCGGCCGGCACGGCCATGCTGATGAAGTTGTCCGAGGACGTGCCGAGGTGCCAGTCGCGCATGTGGTCGATGGCCGCCGACGCCGCGGAGGCGGCCGACGACGCGCCGCGCGCCTTGATGATGGCCGCGCCGCGCTGTTGCACGGTGGGAATGAAGGTCTCCTCGTACCACTTGCGGTCGACCAGCGAATGGGCCGGCTTGCCGTCGACGAGGCAGAAGTTGAGATCGGGATACTGCGTCGAGGAGTGATTGCCCCAGATCAGCATCTTCCGGATCTTCGTGACGTGGCTGCCGGTCTTTTCGGCGAGTTGCGAGAGCGCGCGGTTGTGATCCAGGCGCGTCATCGCGGTGAAGTTGCGTGGGTTCAGATCCTTGGCATTCGCGCGCGCGATCATCGCGTTGGTGTTCGCCGGGTTGCCGACCACGAGCACGCGGATATTGCGGTCCGCCACCTCGTTCATGGCCTTGCCCTGCGCCGAGAAGATCTGCGCGTTCGCCATGAGCAGGTCCTTGCGCTCCATGCCGGGGCCACGCGGACGCGCGCCGACCAGCAGCGCGGCGTGGCAGTCCTTGAACGCGACCTTCGCATCGTCCGTCGCGACGATCTTGTTCAGCGTCGGGAACGCGCAGTCGTTGAGCTCCATCACCACGCCCGCGAGCTGTGGCAGCGCCGGCGTCACTTCGAGCAGGTGCAGGTTGATCGGGGTATCGGGTCCGAGCATCTGACCCGAGGCAACGCGGAAAGCGAGGGCGTAGCCGATCTGACCGGCGGCTCCGGTGATCGCGACATTGACGGCGGGTTTCATCGACGCGGACTCCAGGGGACCTGAAAAAAGGGGCCGGGATTCTAACAGGCCTGACCCTTCAGGCAGCTGACTTGGCGCCTGGTCGGCCTACCGGTCCGGGGCACCCGCGTAGGCGCGATGCTGCCGGTTGTATTCCGCCATTTCGGCGTCTGCGAGACCGGTCTCGCCCGCGGCGCGCAGGCGCTGGATTTCGAGCAGCCAGGTGGTCGCGTCCTTGCGCCAAGGGGGGACTTCTGCATCCGCCCGCGCCTTCGCGGTCTGCACGGTTCCGCGCGCCATGGTGGGGGCAGACGCCATTTCGACGCCCGGTGGCGCCGGCGGTGGCGCCACGTGGCGCGAGGCCTCGGCGTCGGAAACCAGTGCCGGGGAGGAAGCGGGCGCCGCAGCCTGCGGCGGCACGATTCCGACCACGTACGGGCCGGCATCGGCGGCCTCTTCGCGCGGCGGCGCGGCCGCGGGGGCTGGCTGCGCCGGGCGCGCGTTGGCGAACGCTTCGGCCTCGGCAACCGGGGCACCGGCAACCGGGGCGTCGGCGGCCGGGGCGGGGACTTCGCGCGCGACGCTTCGCACGGTCACTTCGCCGACCGGTTCCTTCTCGGGCATCCAGCCCTGGAAAACGACGGTGAGCGCGATGAGCAGGGTCGCGGCGAGCGCGATGGGCGCGCCCCAGCGTGGCCCGCGGAACACGCGCTGCGGCCGCTCGGCCTCGATCGCCTCGCGCGCCTGGCGCAGCACGATCCGGTCGAGCTCCGCCGGCGGCTCGAGATCGTCTTCGTCGGCGCGCCGGAAGATGGGCTTGCTCCGCCGCAGGAAATCGTCGAGTTCGTCGTCGCGGTCCGTCATCTCACGCCTCCGCGACGGCCAATGCCGCCTTGAGCTTGCCGACCGCGTAACGCAGCCGGCTCTTGGCCGTCTCCGTGCCGACGCCGGTCACGCGTCCGATCTCCTCGAGCGAGAGGTTCGACTCCTCGTGAAGTAGATAGACGTCGCGCTGCTCCTGCGGCAACGACTCGAGCGCGGCGCGGTAGCGGCGCGTCGATTCGTCGCGCTCGAGCGCGCGCTCGGGCAGCGCGCTGTCGTCCGCGGGCAGCAGGTCCGCCGCGTCGGCGTCGTCGACGTTCGTGCCGCCGGGACGCGCCTTCGTGCGCCGGCAATGATCGATGAAACAGTTGTGCGCGAGCGTGAACAGGAAGGTGCGGAACTTGGCGCGCGGCTCGTAGCGCGCGCGGTTCACGATCACGCGGCTCCACACTTCCTGGAACAGGTCGTTGGCCGTTTCGCCGTCGCGCGCCTGTCTAACTAGATAGCGGTACAGCGCCGTGCGGTGGCGCCCGTACAGCGTCTCGAAGGCGCGCATTTCGCCGGCGGCGTACGCGAGCATCAACTGCGCATCCTCGTCGTCACTCACGCCCACGACTTTACGCGCTGGTTGTGCGCTCGCGAAGCGCGGTGCCGGTTCCGGAGCGGCGAATCCATCCATCGTGATGAGCCCCGCGTTCACGGCTGCATCGACTCGCCCAGCGGCTCGGGCGAGACCAGGGCCGCGAGCAGCATGGCGCGGGGGGTGAAATCCGGCAGGACGTCGGGGGAGGGTGAGCATGCCGCGACGACCTTCGGTGTGCGGTGCTGGGGGGCTTCCTGCTGTACCCAACCGGCCGCCAACGCCCCGTGCGCCACTACAATTCCCATAATAATCAGCACCTTAGAATTCATGGTCACCCCCGGCTGCTGAATGCGCGCCTGAGGCTGAAACGCGGCCCAAACTTTTTTTGGGTTGGGGGCTTGCGTCTGAGTTGGTGTTGTAGTTATATATAACACCAAGACGGACGGGCGGAACGCATAGGGCGAACCGCCCCAAGTGAGAAAGAGGAGCAAGGAGACACTTATGACCATCCTGAAAAACAATCTGAAAGTGACGGCCAGCGCGCTCGGTGCGGTGTTCGTGACGATCCTGCTGAGCCTGACCTTCGTCGATGCCACCAGCATCGCGCGTGTCCATCGGAGTGGCGACACCAGCTTCCTGATGGTGACCAGCGGTCTGATCCGCTGAAGGTCTGGAGTAACCATGGACCCGCAATGGGACGACAGTCAGCCGATATACCGGCAGCTGCGTGACCGGGTGGTGGCGATGATCCTGGAAGGTGTCCTCAAGGAAGGAGACCCGCTGCCCTCGGTCCGCGCTGTCGCGGCGGAGTTCCGTCTCAACCCGCTGACCGTTCTCAAGGGATACCAGCAGCTCGTCGATGAGCAGCTGGTTGAGAAGAAACGCGGGCGCGGAATGTTCGTCAACGAAGGCGCGCGCCAGGCGCTGCTGAAGGACGAGCGCCAGCACTTCCTGGATACCGAGTGGCCGAAGATCTACGCGACCATCCAGCGGCTCGGCCTCACGACCGAAGAACTCATGAAACGCGGTGCGAACTCGGCCCCGGCCTCCCAGCCGTTCCCGACTCGCGCTGCCACGGAAGAAGGCGATGACAGCAATAATTGAAGCCCGGGGGCTCACCAAGAATTACGGCAGCACGCAGGCGCTGTGCGGCATCGACCTCAACGTCGCGGCGGGACGCATCGTCGGCCTCATCGGGCCGAACGGCTCCGGCAAGACCACGGCGATCAAGTCCATCCTGGGACTCACGGGATTCGACGGCGAACTCAAGGTTCTCGGCCGCGACCCGCGCACCGAGCGCGACGAGCTCATGAAAGAGGTCTGCTTCATCGCGGACGTCGCGGTGCTGCCGCGCTGGATCTCGGTCGCGCAGGCGATCGAGTTCGTCGCCGGCGTTCATCCGCGCTTCGATCGCAAGCGCGCACTCGACTTTCTCTCGAAGACGGACATCAAGCTCGACCGACGCGTGCGCCAGCTCTCCAAGGGCATGGTGACGCAGCTGCACCTGGCGCTGATCCTCGCGATCGACGCGAAACTGCTCGTGCTCGACGAACCGACGCTCGGTCTCGACCTGCTGTTCCGCCGCTCGTTCTACGACAACCTGCTCAACGATTACTTCAACCACGAGCGGACCATCCTGGTCACCACGCACCAGGTGGAGGAGATCGAGAACATCCTCACCGACGTCGTGTTCATCGATCACGGGCGCATCGCGCTCGACTCGTCGATGGAAGCGCTCGGCGAGCGGTTCACGCAGCTCGTGCCTTCGGCGGGCAACGTCGACAAGGCGCGCGCGCTGAAGCCGTTCTACGAACGCGAAGTCTTCGGCCGGGTGGCGATGCTGTTCGACGGCCGCGCCGAAGGCGAGCTCGCGCCTCTCGGCGAAACGCGCCATCCCTCGGTCGCCGATCTGTTCGTCGCCATGATGGGACGAAGCGAGTCCAACAACCGGGTCACCGCTTCCACCAAGGAGGCCGCATGAACACCATGCTGATGCTGGTACGCCGCGAGTTCTGGGAACACCGCTCGTTGTGGATCGCGCCCCTCGTGTGGGTGGGTCTGATCATCGTGATGTCGATGTGGGGCACCGTGCTCTCGATGCAGTTCGAGGATGCGATCACGATCGGCCATCACGCCACGATCGACGAGATCCCGGATCTCGGTGAACGCGAGCGCGCGGAGCTCTCCAAGGCGATCGCGTTGCCGGCCGATCAGAAGGCGACGGGATTCGCGATCATGCAGCTCACCCTGGCGGGAGTGATCTCGGGGATCGTGCTCGTCGTGGTGTTTTTCTACCTGATCGACTGCCTGTATGCCGAACGCCGGGATCGCAGCATCCTGTTCTGGAAATCGATGCCGGTGTCCGATGCCCAGGTGGTGCTCTCGAAGCTCGCGGTCGCGCTCGTCGTCATGCCACTCGTGGTGCTGGTGCTCGCGACCGTCGCGCAGCTCGTCGTCAGCCTCATCTTCTGGATCCGGTTCCACGGCACCGTGCTCGGAGAAATCGTCCCGGCGTTCAGCTTCACGGGATGGATCGCCGCGATGTGGGCCTCGTTCGTGTTCAGCCTCGGCGGCGTGCTCTGGTACGTGCCGATCGCCGGATACCTGATGATCATGTCCGTGTGGGCGCGCCGCGCGGTATTCCTGTGGGCGGTGCTGCCGCCCGCGGCCCTGATGCTGCTCGAGAAGATGTTCTTCAACAGCGAGCACGTGGCGAAGTTCATCGGCCGCCGCCTGACCGGATTCGTCCAGGAAATGGAAGTGCATGCCGGGCAGTTCAACCAGGGCGGCTCCGAGCACATCCCGACGATCCGCGAAGCCTTCGACATGGTCAGCTTCTCGGGCCTGTTCATGCACTACGAGCTGTGGCTAGGCCTGCTCGCGGGCGCGGCGCTCGTCTACGCCACGATCCGCATTCGTCGCTACCGCGACGAGAGTTGATTCCCCCCGGCTGGCGGAGGGCTGGAACCACTCCGTCGGCTTTCGGCCCATGGCCGCCGCGAATTCAGACGACGCGGCGGCCATGAGGCCAATTTGCCATACTGGCGGAGTCCGATTCCCGCCAGGCGGTTCCGAACCGTGCGGCGGCCGGCAAGTTTGTAGTTAGTGATGGCTTCGCCGCGCGCATGTACCTGAACCTCAGCCGAGACAACGACGTCCTCACCGCCGAGCTCGCCGGCAGATGGCGTGGCCTGGAGATGCCGGCCATCGAGGCCGAGCTCGCCGCGCAATCGCTGGCGGGCGCGCGCCGGCTGCGCGTCGAAATCCCGAAGTACGTGGAGCTCGACCTCGCGGGCGCCTGGCGCCTGCGCGAGTGGCTGAAAGAGGCGGAAAAGGCCGGCCTCGAGGTCACCTTCGAAGGCGAAGCGCCGCGGCAGCTCGAACTCATCGAGGCGACGCTGGCGGGCAAGCGGCCCGCGCCCCCGCCGTCATCTTCCGAATCCTCGTTCGAGCCGGTCAGCGCGCTCGGGCGGCTCGTGACCCGGCGCGCGCTCTCGGTGACCGCGGCGCTCGATTTCATCGGGCACACGTCGGTCACGTGGCTGCGCTCGATCTCGAGCTTGCGGCGACTGCGGCCCACCTCGATCACGCGCCACGTCTACGAGACCGGGCTCACCGCCATCCCGATCGTGTCGCTGATCGCGTTCCTGATCACGGTCATCATCGCCTACATCGCCGCGCAGTACATGCAGCAGTACGGGGCCGAGATCTACGTGGTCGACCTGATCACGATCAGCGTGTTGCGCGAGCTCGCGGTGCTGCTGACCGCCATCATCGTCGCCGGCCGCTCGGGCAGTGCGTTCGCGGCCGAGATCGGCGCGATGAAACTCAACGAGGAAGTCGACGCGCTCAAGGCCATCGGCGTCGATCCACACGAGGTGCTGGTGCTGCCGCGCGTCGTCGGCCTCGTGATCGCGCTGCCGTTGCTCACGGTGGCCGCGGACCTGGTCGGCCTCACGGGCGGGGCGCTGCTGTGCCGCTGGCTGCTCGACATGCCGCTCGTGCTGTTCCTCGGGCGCGCGCAGGATGCGATCGCCTCGACGACGTTCTGGGTCGGCATCGTCAAGGCGCCGGTGTTCGCGCTGCTCATCGCGCTCACGGGCACGTATCGCGGGCTGCAGGTGCGCGGCTCCTCGCGCGAGCTCGGGCGGCTCACCACCACGGCCGTGGTGCAATCCATCTTCCTGGTCCTGCTCGCCGACGCTTTGTTCGCGGTGGCGTTCTGGCTCCTCGACATATGACGGACGCATTGGTCGAAGTCCGCGGGCTCGTGAATCGCTTCGGCTCGCAGACCGTGCACGACGGTCTCGACATGATCGTCGAGCGCGGCGAAGTGTTCGGAATCGTGGGAGGCTCCGGGTCCGGCAAGTCGGTGCTGCTGCGTTCGATCCTCGGCCTGCAGCGTCCACAGGCGGGCGAAGTCCTCATGGACGGCCGCGACATCACTCACCTGGGCGACGAGGAGCTGCGCGGGATCAAGGCGAAGTACGGCGTGACGTTCCAGCAGGGCGCATTGTTCACCTCGCTCTCCGTGCTGCAGAACGTCCAGTTGCCGATGATCGAGCACCTCCAGCTCGCTCCGCGGCTGCTCGACGAGCTGGCGATGCTCAAGATCCGTCTTGTCGGATTGCCGGACGACGCGGCGCGCAAGTATCCCTCCCAGCTTTCGGGCGGCATGATCAAGCGTGCGGCGCTGGCGCGGGCGCTCGCGCTCGATCCCTCCCTGCTGATGCTCGACGAACCCACCGCCGGGCTGGATCCGATCAGCGCGGCCGCCTTCGACGAGCTGCTCATGGATCTGCGGGCCCAGCTCGGGCTCACGGTGATCATGATCACGCATGATCTCGACACGATCTTCAGAACCTGCAATCGTGTCGGGGTGATCATCGACCGCCGGATGACCAGCGATACACTGGAGAACATCGCCAACAATCCACACCCGTGGATCCAGGCGTATTTCCACGGAGAGCGTGCCGTGCGCTTCGGAACCGGCAGGAACAAGCATGGAGCGTGAAGCTAACTACACCGCCGTCGGCGCCTTCGTGCTGCTGGTCGCCACGATGGCGGCGCTGTTCGTGTACTGGTACGCGGGCAGCGGCGACGACCGCGATTACAAGCGCTACGAGATCTACTTCACGGGCAGCGTTTCGGGACTGAACCGGGGCAGCATCGTGCGTTATCTCGGCGTCGAGGTCGGTCGCGTGGCCGCGATCCGCATCGACAAGCGCGCCGCCGACCGCGTCCAGGTCATCGCGGACATCGATTCGCAGGCGCCGATCTCCGAAGACACGCTCGCCTCGCTGTCGCTGCAGGGCGTGACCGGGCTGCTGTACATCGACCTGCTCGCCAACACGGATCCGAAGCGACGGATGGAGCCCGTGCAAAGCGAGCACTACCCGGTCATCGATTCGGTCCAGTCCAACTTCGACCTGTTCCTCGCGAGCCTGCCCGACCTGGTCGGACGCGCGTCGACGGTGCTGTCGGACGAAAACATCGCCACGTTCTCGAGGATGCTCGCGAACATCGAGAAGAGTTCGGCCACGCTGCCCAGGACCCTGAGCGACGCGGGCGAAGTCGTCGCCGAACTCAAGAGCACGGTCGCGGAAGTGCGCGCCGCCGCGGTGAGCGCGCGCGAGCTGCTGGATGCTTCGGGGCCCGAACTGTCCGCCGCCTCCCTTCGCGTGCGCGAGATCTCCGACAATCTCGCGAAGACCACCGCGAATCTCGACCGGCTGATGACCGATCACCGCGAGGATCTCGGCCTGTTCCTGCGGGACGGGCTGCCGGAAATGGAACGCCTGCTGCGCGACAGCCGCATCGCCGCGCAGGAATTCCGCGAGCTGTCGCGCAGCCTGAAGGCGGATCCGTCGCAGCTCCTGTACGAGCCTAGCTACCGCGGCGTGGAGATTCCCCGATGAGCGCGCTTCGCCGCATCCATGGTGTCGCCGGACTCGCGGCGCTGCTGTCGCTGGCCGGCTGCGGGAGCCTGCTCGAGACCACCGTTCCGCCGCCGCAGCTGTATGTCCTGCGGCTGGCCCCCGCCGCCCAGTCGACGGTGACGGCGAGCGCGGGAAGCGTGCAGGTACTCCGACCCGCGGCGGGACCCGGACTGGACGTCGATCGGATCATCCTGTTGCGCAGCGGGCAGCGCGTCGATTCGTTCGCGGCGAGTCGTTGGGCCGCCCCGGCACCGGACATGGTCGCGAGCATGATCGTCGATGCGCTGCGCGCCAACGGCTCGTTCGTCGCGGTCTTCGACGACGCTTCTCCGTATCCGCCGCAGTACAACCTGAGAGTGGCCCTGCGGCGATTCGAGGCGGACTACACCTCGGGAAACGGCCCGCCCACGATCCACGTGACGCTCGACGCGACGCTGGGTCGGCACCGGGATCGCGAGCTGATTGCGAGCTTTGCCGTCCAACAGTCCGTGCGGGCGGACGAGGACCGCATGGGAGCCGTGGTGGCGGCCTTCGAGGAGGCGACCTCGGCTGCCGTCCACGCGCTGGCCGGCGAGGCCGCGGCGGCGGTCGCGGACGAGCCGTCTCCGGCCAGCGCTAGAAAGTAGACATCCCGGTCGACTCCATCAGGCGATAGAGCCAGTAGGTGCCCTGCGCCGCGTCGGCGTAGGCGCCGAATTCGGCGGTGTACTCCAGCGCCGGCGGCCCCGAGTTGCTCCACAGCGATTCGAACCAGCCGCCGACTTCGGAGGCGAGCGGCGCGCCAGGGGCGACGCCGACCGCGACGTTCGCCTCGAGATTGTAATCCGCGAGATTTCGGCGCGTGAGGTTCGCCGAGCCGAGCGTGAACCAGAATTCGTTCGCGGTGCGCAGCGCCACCAGCTTGGCGTGGAACTGCTCGCCGTGGGTCCGGTACCAGCGCACCTTGATCGCGCCGTCGGACGCGGCCGCGAGCTCGGAGGCGACCGAACGATTCGGAATCCCGTTCTTGGTCCTGCCGAAGGCGTCCTTGTTGGGATCGAGGAGCACGCGCACGGATACGCCGCGGCGCGCGGCCTTGAGCAGCGAGTCGATGACCTCCCGGTCCGATAGATAGAACATCGCGACGTCGATGGCGTCACCGGCGCGCGCGCCGGAGAAATTGCGCAAGATCGCCGAGCGGATCTCGCTCTCCGTGAGGACCTGGACGCGCGCGGCGTTCTCGGGTGTCGCCGGGGGCGCGGGCGCCGGCTCGGGCGGTGTCCAGTCGCCCTGCCAGCCGGATTCGCGCGCCAGCGCGAGCTCACTCTCGAGCAGGGGTTCGAGTGCGGGCCCCGACAACTGCAGCGCCACGTTGGTGTGCAGGCTGCTCGCGTCGTGCGGGTTGGCGGAAGTCACGAGGCCGGTGATTCCGCCGCGCCCGTCGTCGGCGATGACCAGCTTGCGATGGTCGGCCTTGAAGTTGAGCAGCCGCGCCCAGGCGCCGAGGCTCACCTTGTCGGGACCGGAGTCGAGCGGGTTCGGCAGCCAGGGCTCGCCGCGCCCGTCGCCGGACCACCAGCGCATCGTGATGCGCCACAGTCCCGAGTAGATAGGGTTCGAGTCGCGCAGCGCATCGAGATCGACCGGCACCACCTCGCATCCCGCCGCACGCAGGTCCGCGAAGTGACGCGCGGGCAGGGCGCCGTAGACCTCGTTGATGGGATCCGTGACGATCAGCACCTTGAGTTCCGGCACTGCCCGCTTGCGCGCGAGCAGCGCGTCGCGCAGCTCGGAGGAAAGCTCGCGGTGCGGCCGCTCCGCGACGCTCGCGCCGCGATGCGCGTTCATCAGGAAGAAGTCGAGCACGACGTACTCGCGCGCGTTGCCGATCATGGCGAACACGCGATCGAAGATCTGCTGGCGCACGACCGGGACGCCGAAGGCGTCCGCGCTCGTCACATCGCTGAGGAAGCGCAGCTCGGTGAGCGGTGTTTCGACGATGGGGCCGCGCACGCGCATGCCGGGCGGCAGTGGTTTGTAGAGATTCCAGAGTCCGACGGCCAGCCACAGGACGAGGAAGCCGCGAAAAATCCACCGGCCGTAACGCCGCCGGCGGACCGGCGCCGCCGGCGGAGGAGAAGTGTCTATCCCTATCTCGTCCGGCTCATCAGCCATGGGACCCATCGGACGATTCTAGCCGCTCGGATAGTTCGAGCCACCGTGTCTCCAATTCCCCGACTTTCCTGACTACTTCGGCATGCCGTTGCGTGACCTTGCGCGCATGGGCCGGATCCCGGGCGTAGTCGAGTCCCGCCAGCTCCTGCTCGAGTTTCCCGCGTTCCTGTCCGAGCTTCTCGAGCGACGTCTCGATCGACTTGATCTCCTGGCGCTTCGACGCGACGTCCTTGCGGTCGCCGCGATCCGCGTCGCGGCGGCGCTCCCGGCGCTCCTCCGCACGCGGCTTGGGCTGGGCCGGAGTCGTCGCGGCGCCGCCGCGTTTCTCGAGCCAGCTGGCGTAGTCGTCGAGATCGCCGTCGAAGTCGACGACCGCGCCGTCCGCCACGAGCCAGAACTGGTCGCACACGCTTCGCAGCAGGCCGCGATCGTGCGACACCACGATGACCGCGCCTTGGAAATCCTGCAGCGCGGTGATCAGCGAATGGCGCATCTCGAAGTCGAGGTGGTTGGTCGGCTCGTCGAGCAGCAGCAGGTTGGGGCGTTCGGCGACCAGGATCGCGAGCGCAAGCCGCGCGCGTTCGCCGCCCGAGAAGTGCACGACCGGCTCGAACACGCGGTCGCCGCGGAAGCCGAAACCGCCGAGATGGTTGCGCCGGCGCTGCTCGTCCCATTGCGCGCGGGCGCCGATCTCGTCGATGCGGCGGGTGAGCGCCAGGAGCGCGGTGTCGCGCGCGTCGAGCCGGTCGACCTCGAGCTGCGCGAAATTGCCGACGACCAGGTCGGGCGAGGCGACGCGATCGCCCCCCGCCGGCGGCAGCGCGCCCGAGATCAGCTTCATGAGCGTGGACTTGCCCGCGCCGTTGCGCCCGAGGATGCCGATACGTTCGCCGGGATTCACCGAGCGCCCGACGCCTGCGACGACGATGCGTTCGCCGTATCCGGCCGAGGCGCCGTCGAGCGTGACCAGCGGCTGCGGTAGTTTGTTCGACGCCGCGAACTCCCACTCGAACGTCTCGAGCTCCTGCCAGGTGGCGATGGTCTCGAGCTTGGACAGCGCCTTGATGCGGCTCTGGACCTGGCGGGCCTTGCTGGCCTTCGCACGGAAACGATCGATGAACGAATGCAGCCGCGCCACCTCGCGCTGCTGGCGCGCGGCCATCGCGGCCGTCTGCTGGATGCTCGCGGCGTGTTGCCGCTGGAAATCGGTGTAGTTCCCGGTCCAGTGGGTCAGCTGTCCGTTCTCGATGTTCACCACGCGGTTCACGATGTCGTCGAGGAACTCGCGGTCGTGCGACACGAGAAGCAAAGTGCCCTGGAATCGCTGCAGCCATTTCTCCAGCCACAGGACCGCGTCGAGGTCGAGGTGGTTGGTCGGCTCGTCGAGCATCAGCACGTCGGCGCCCGACAGCCCCGCGCGCGCCATGTTCGCGCGCATCTGTAATCCGCCGGAAAGTTGTCTGACGGGCCGCTCGATGTCCTCGGGCGCGAACCCCAGGCCGTCCGCGAGCTCGGCTGCGCGCGCCGCCGACGTGTATCCGCCGGCGAGCTCGTAGTCACCCAGCAGGTGCGCCTCCTGCATGCCGTCCTCGGC
>JAFAGC010000051.1 GCA_023423065.1 Pseudomonadota bacterium | reverse complement strand
GACCTCGAGCTCCACTCCATCGGGCCGCTGGGGCGCGCCGGCCTGTTCGGCCGGCACGGCGAGATCGATGTTGGTTGCCTTGCGCAGTTCCTGCCACAGGGCGCGGCCGATCACGCGGTTCGGCACCACGTAGCCGAACGCGGGCACGCCCTGCTCCCTGGAGTCGAGCCGCGCGACGCCGAAGCGCCCCGCGTCGGAGACGTGGATCGAGCGGATCGCACTGGCATCCGGCGCCATCGCGGCCCAGCAGCCCAGCGAATCGAAGATCTGCCGCGAGCCATTGCCCAGCGCGGTGGTACGTTCGTCGAAGCTGGGCTGCGCGGCCGAATCGTGCGATACGCCCTCGATCAGCAGCACCTTCAGACGCGTACCGCGCAGCGCGAGCGCGAGGCTGGCGCCGACCATGCCGCCCCCGACGATCGCGATGTCTGCCCTGTTCATCGTTGGAAAGTCATGCGGCCGAGGCCATGAGCCGCTCGATGGCGACGGGCTCCTTCGGCACGCCATCGGTCAGCACTTCGCATCCGTCGCGCGTGACGACGACATCGTCCTCGATACGGATGCCGATGCCGTGGAATTCCTTCGACACGCCCGAGGTCCCGGGCGCCACGTAGATGCCGGGCTCGATGGTCAGCGCCATGCCGGGCTCGAACACGCGCCATTCATCGCCGATCTTGTAGTCGCCGACGTCATGCACGTCCATGCCGAGCCAGTGGCCGGTGCGGTGCATGAAGAACTTGCGATACGCGCCCGTCTCCTCGAGCTTGGCGACGCGGCCCTTCAGCAGGCCCGCCTTCACGAGGCCCTGCGTGACCACGCGTACGGCCGCCTCGTGCGGCTCGTTCCAGTGATTGCCGGGCTTCACGCGCGCGATGGCGGCCTTGTTGGCCTCCAGCACGATTTCGTACAGCGCGAGCTGCGCGGGTGTGAAGCGCCCATTGACCGGAAACGTCCGCGTGATGTCGGAGGCGTAACACTCGACCTCGCAGCCCGCGTCGATGAGCAGGATGTCGCCATCGCGCAGGCGCGCATCGTTCTCGCGGTAATGCAGGATGCAGCTGTTGGCGCCGCCGCCGACGATGGGCAGGTACGACAGGTCCGCGTTGTGCATGCGGAACTCGTGCACGATCTCGGCGGCGATTTCGTATTCGTGGCGACCCGGCGTGCACGCGCGCATGGCGCGCACGTGCGCCCGCGCCGCGATGCGCGCCGCCTCGCGCATGGTGTCGACTTCCGCGCGGCTCTTGAACAGGCGCATGTCGTGCAACACGTGATCGAGCGCGACGATTTCCTGCGGCGGGTGCCGGCCATTACGCGCCTGCGTGCGCAGGCCGTTCACCCACCCGACCACGCGCTGGTCGAATTCCGGGTGCGTGCCCATGGCGTAGTACACCTTGGCGCGGTTCTCGAGCAGCCCGGGCAGGATCTCGTCGATGTCGGTGATCGGAAACGCGTGATCGGCGCCGAAGTTGCGCACCGCGCCCACGGGACCCGCGCGTTTGCCGTCCCAGGTTTCGCGCGCGGGGTCGCGGTCGCGCACGAACAGGATGTATTCACCCTGCGGGCGCCCGGGAATGAGCACCGCGACGGACTCCGGCTCCGCGAAACCCGTGAGATAGAAGAAGTCGCTGTCGGGTCGATAGGCGTATTCCACGTCGTTGTTGCGCAGTCGCACGGGGGCGGTCGGGACGATGGCGATCGAATCGCGGCCCATCAGCTTCGCGAGTGCGCGGCGGCGCCGCTTGAACTCCTCGCGCGGCATCGCCGCCGGTCGCGCCGGCTTCACCGGCGTCCTGGAACGCGAGCCTGACTTCTTCTGCATGCAATCCTCTTCAATGGAGCGACACGCCCTCGGGCGGAGGCTCTTGCCCGCGCGCCGGCGCGAGCTCGACGAACAACAACTGCACGCCGACGCGCACGAATTCGACGACCTCGGCGAACGCGATTTCGTTTTCCTCGTTTTCCTCGCCCGCATCGACGCCGACGTGCGTGATCTCGGTCAGGTCGCGAATGATCTCGCCGGCCTCGACGGAAACCTTGCCGGGATCGGGCGTGGTGCCGGAACCGAGTCCGTACAGAAAGCCCTGGCACCACAACGACAGCGCACCGGCCCGCTCGCTGAGCGAAGTGTCGTCATCCGGAAGCAGCGGCGCGAAATCGGCATCGTTGCCGACCAGCGTGCGCACCATCGAGTCGTAGACGTTCTGCAGCACCGAGCTCTGCAGCACTGCTTCGTCGGCGGATTCGTCCGGGAGGATCTCGCGCAGCCATTCGATGAGGCCGTAGTCGCGGGAACTGCACAGGGCGCCGGCCAGGGTGCCGTGGGCCTCGGCCGGCTCGGGTAGTGCGTGCGCGTCGCGCAGCACGCGCTCGAACTGATCGTAAGTTGCGGCCAACATGGGGGAATTATGCCCCGAATTTGCCCCCACGAACGCGGAGCCCTATAGTCCCGCGCCATGAACGACAACAATAAAGAAACCGCAATCAGCGCGAAATCCGGCTTCGACGCGGAATTCGCGCGCCTCGAGCGCCGTGTCGAGGAACTCCTCCTCGTGGTGGAAGCCCTCAAGGAGGAGAACCGGGCCCTGCGTCAGCGCCAGGAATCGCTCGCCGCCGAACGCTCCGCGTTCGCGCAGCGCAACGACCAGGTGCGCGCGCGTGTGGAAGCCATGATCGGCCGCCTCAAGACCATGGAGCACACTGCGTGAGCGAAAAGGAAACGGCGCACGTCACCGTGCGCATCCTCGAGAAGGAGTACTTCGTTTCCTGTCCTTCCGACGAGCGAGCCGATCTGCTCGACTCCGCCGAATACCTGAACAAGAAAATGCGCGAGATCCGCGACACCGGCAAGGTGGTGGGCGCCGATCGCATCGCCGTGATCGCGGCACTGAACATGGCGAACGAGCTGCTGCGCCTGCGCAAGCAGGAGAGTGAATTGCAGGGCCCCGTGAGCGGACGCGTCAAGAACATGCGTGAGCGTGTGGAGAACGCGCTACAAAGAACCCGCCAGCTTGATCTGTAGATCAAGCTTCGTTTCAGGGGCTCACGCCCCACTCCTCACGCCGCCAAAGCGCGGCGTCCGTAAAAAGGTTTCGATGTCAATCTCTCGATTCGCGTCGCATTCCTACGTGGCACATGTAGTAAAGTCACCCGGGCGCTGCCTGTGGTGTTCGACAGCGGGTCGGGTTACCTCTCGACCGTAATGTAAACGCCCAGGGACCATGCCTTTCCGGCAGTACTGTGCAAGTCCGCTTCGAGCGGAAAGCCTTAAATGTCGGGGCCGGTCCCACCTTGTTGCTCTGGTTCGAGAGCAACGGCTCGCACCGGCATTTACGGGTAGCGCTTTTCTCTTCCCCGCATCGTGTTGACGAAGCAATCACTTCGCAAGCAACTCCTCGCCCGGCGGCGCGCCGTTCCGCCCGCTGAGCGGGTGCGCGCCGCGCGCGCGGTTGCCGAAATCATCGGCCGGACACACTGGCTCGCTCCCGGAAAACGCATCGGCTTGTACGCATCGATGCCCCAGGAGCTGGGCACGCAACCCCTCATCGAGCTCGCGACGCGACGCGGATGCCGCGTCTACCTGCCCCGCATCACCAGCATGCGCAGGCGATCCATGCGTTTCGTCCCCCTCAACCCGAACGCGCGGCAACACGACTTCGGGATGATCGAACCCGAGGGGGATGAATGGATCGGCGCGCGATTCCTCGACACGATCTTCTGCGCAGGCGTCGGTTTCGACCGTCGCGGCGCGCGACTGGGGCACGGCGCGGGCTTCTATGACCGCGCGCTCGCGTTCCGCACGCAGCGCGAACACTGGCGCGGCCCGCGGCTGGTGGGTCTCGCCTATGATTTTCAGGTCGTGGACCACATTCCCGTGACGCCCAACGACGTATTCATGGATCTGATCGTCACGGACAGGGGAATCGATGAGCTACTGGCTGATGAAGACCGAGCCCTCGACGTTCGGAGTCGATGATCTCGCCAAGAAGCCGCGCAAACGCGCGATGTGGGACGGCGTACGCAACTACCAGGCGCGCAACATGCTGCGCGACGACTTCAAGAAGGGCGACCTCGCGTTTCTCTATCACTCGAGCACCGACGAGACCGGTGTCGCGGGCATCATGGAAGTCGTCCGCACCGCGTATCCCGATCCAACGGCATTCGAAAAGAAGAATCCGCACTACGATGCGGGCAGCGACCCCGCGAATCCCCGCTGGTATGTCGTCGACGTGCAACTCAAGCGCCGCCTCAAACGCGTGATCACGCTCGACGAACTTCGCAAACACGAGACGCGCGAACTAGATGGGATGGTGCTGCTCAGGCGCGGCAACCGACTGTCGATCACACCGGTGAGCGAGGCTCATTGGAAGTTCATCCTCTCGCTCGAGTGATGGTCACGATGAGTGTCGAAGTGAATGCGTCGATGATTCTCGACAACCCTTGCTTGAATTTTGTCAACGCCTGCGTATACTCGGCCTCGGACTAACCCGTAACTACTGGAGATGTGCCATGGCGAAAGCCAAGAAGAAGGCCAAGAAGAAAGCCAAGAAGAAGTAATTCTGGCCTTGCAGACACGGCGAGTGAGAGTCTCTCTCACTCGCCGTTTAGTTTCCGAAGACAATGCCCGCGCAAGCGGGCATTGTCGTTTCAGCGGTTCGTGATTCATCGGGAGCCTTCGTGAACAACGCGCAAGACACTGGAAAACAAGCTGCGGCGCGCGCTGCGCTCGAATTCGTCGAAGCCGGCAAGGTACTGGGTGTCGGCACGGGTTCGACGGTCAACTTCCTCATCGACGAGCTCGCCCGGCAGCGCGTGCGTATCGCCGGGGCCGTATCGAGCTCCAACGGATCCACCGAGCGACTGAAGGCCGCGGGTATCCCGGTGCTCGATCTCAACGAGGTCGGTGAGCTCGATACCTACATCGATGGCGCCGACGAGACCAACCATCGACGGCAGCTCATCAAGGGCGGCGGTGCGGCGCTGACCCGCGAGAAGATCATCGCGGCGGCATCCCGGCGCTTCGTCTGCATCGCCGACGAGGGAAAGCTGGTGGATACCCTGGGAAGGTTTCCGCTGCCCGTGGAAGTAATTCCGATGGCGCGTTCGTATGTGAGCCGCAAGCTCGTCGAGCTGGGTGGACGCCCCGTGTGGCGCGAGAAGGTCGTGACCGACAACGGCAATCACATCCTGGATCTGCACGACATGCGCATCGCGGACCCACTGAGCCTCGAGAACACGATCAACCAGATCACGGGAGTGGTCACGGTAGGGTTGTTTGCCGCGCGTCCCGCGGATCTCGTGATCCTCGGCGGCTCCGCCGGCATCCGCCGCATCTAGAAAAGGGGGCAGCCCCTGGACGTCCGCATGGTGTCCGCTGTCCGTGCGCGGACAGGGCTGATCCGTTTGGCACATCGATCGCCTAAAACGCACTCCATCTGATTTCAATCGCTTAGGCGGTGCATGCCGGGATGCCTGCGCCTTGGCACGGGTCGTGCTTTGGCAATGGCATGACGCTACTTTTGCGCGACGTATCGATACGCGGCACCCAGTCCCAGGACACCTCGGTTGCCGCGCCGGGTAACCGCCACCGTGAACTGATACGCCGCTATTGGGTTTACGGAGCCATTGGAATTGCGTTGCTCGCGTGCGGCGTCGTCGCGGTACGCGCGTGGCTTTCTTCGGAGAGGGTGATCCCGCGCGAGCGTCTGCGCACCGCGGTCGTCGAGCGCGGCCCTTTCGTGCGCGACGTCGCGGCCACCGGCCTCGTGGTCGCGGCCGTGAGCCCCACCCTCTTCGCCGAAGCGCCCGGCACGATCACATACAAGGTGCGCGCCGGCGATGCGGTGAAGGCCGGGGACGTTCTCGGCTTGGTCGACAGCGCCGCGCTGATGAACGAATACGAGCGCGAACGCGCCGCGCTGGTCGCGGCGGAAGCCACGTTGAACCGGCAGACGATCGAAGTGCGCCGCACGATCCTCAAGAGCCGCCAGGACAGCGATCTCGCGAAGGTGCAGATCACGGCCGCGGAGCGGGAGTTCAAACGCGCCGAAGATGCCTGGGGCATCCATGTGATCCCGGAACGCGACTTCCTGCGCGCGCGCGACGATCTCGAAACCGCGAAGCTCAATTACGCGCACGCGGTCGACACCGCGAACCTCGAGAAGGACAGCCTCGAACTCGAGCTGCGCAGCCAGCGCGCGCAACGCGACGCCCAGGCGTTGCTCGTCGCGCGGCTGCGTGAACGCGTCGACGGGCTCACCCTCAAGTCGCCGGTCGACGGCATCGTGGCCACGCTCACGCAGGTCGAGCGCGCGCAGGTGGCCGAGAATGCGCCCCTGGTCACCGTGGTCGACCTGTCCGCGCTCGAAATCGAGTTCCAGGTCAGCGAAAGCTACGCGAACGAGATCCGGTCCGGCATGAACGCCGAGCTCACCCTGGACGGCCGCCGTCTCATGGGCACGGTCGCCGGAATCTCCCCCGATGTCCGCAATGCGCAGGTCACCGGCCGTGTGCGCTTCGCCGAACAACCCAAGGGCCTGCGCCAGAACCAGCGCGCCTCCGTGCGGATCGTGCTGGACGAGCGCACCGACGTACTCAAGGTCGCGCGCAGCCCCTTCCACGATTCCGATACCCGCTTCGCATACGTCGTGCGCGACGACGAAGCCATCCGCGTCCCGATCGAGTACGGCCCCGCCGCCATCGGCGAAATCGAAATCCGCAGCGGTCTCGCCGCGGGCGACGAGGTCGTGCTCTCGGACATGAGCGAATACAAGGACGCGCCCAGCGTCCTCATCAGCCAATAGCGAGGACTCAAGCCCATGCTCTCCATGACGAACGTCAGCAAAGTGTTCCGTACGGACCTGATCGAGACACACGCGCTGCGAAATTTCACGCTCTCGGTCAAGGCGGGCGAATTCCTCGCCGTCACAGGACCTTCGGGCTCCGGCAAGACCACCTTCCTCAACATCGCCGGCCTGCTCGAGCCCTACGACACCGGCACGTACCGTCTCGACGACGTCGATGTCACGAAGCTCTCCGACGATGCGCGTTCCGCGCTGCGCAACCAGAAGATCGGCTTCATCTTCCAGAGCTTCAACCTGATGCCGGACCTCAATGTCTACGACAACGTGGACGTGCCGTTGCGCTACCGCCGCATGAAGTCGGCCGAACGCCATCAGCGCATCACCAACGCGCTGGAGATCGTCGGGCTCGCCTCGCGCATGAAACACGTGCCCGCGCAGCGCTCGGGCGGTCAGCAGCAACGCGTGGCGATCGCGCGCGCGATCACGGGGGATCCGAAACTCGTGCTGGCCGATGAGCCCACCGGCAACCTGGATTCCCTGATGGCGCGGCAGGTGATGGACCTGCTCGAGAAGATCAACGAGATGGGCACGACCATCATCATGGTCACGCACGATCCCGAGCTCGCGCGCCGCGCGCACCGCAACGTGCAGGTCGTGGACGGACAGATCTCCGACTTCAAGCCTTACGAGCCGCACCCGGCCGCGCATGCGGCGGCGACTGCCGCGCTGGCCCCGGCGGGAGCCTGAGATGCTGGCCTATTACCTGCAGCTCGCCCTGCGCAGCTTCCGGCGCAATCCGGGTCTCACCGCGCTCATGGTGTTCGCCATCGCGCTGGGCATCTCGGTATGCCTGATCACGCTGACCACCTACCGCGCGGCCGCCGCGAATCCGGCCGGCGAACGCAGCGGCATCCTGTTCGCGGCGTCCATCGACAGCTGGGACCCGGATCGGCCGTATGACGACGACAAGTCGGTCGCGCCCACGATGCTCACCTACCGCGACGCCCGCGCGCTGCATGCGTCGAAGATCCCGGACCGCAAGATCATCATGTACCGGTCCGGGGGCATCTACACGCGGGCGGGCATGGAACCGCACTACATCTCCACGCGTTTGACCACCATGGACTTCTTCGCGATGTTCGAAGTCCCGTTTCTGTACGGCGGACCGTGGGACGCGAAGGCCGATGAGGGTCCCGAGCCCGTGGTGATCCTCAGCAAGGAAGCCAACAAGAAGGCCTTCGGCGGCGAGAACAGCGTCGGCCGGACGCTGAATTTCGAGAAGCGCGAATTCCGCGTCATCGGCGTGCTCGACGACTGGGAGCCCATGCCGAAGTACTTCGACGTGAGCAACGGCGCCTTCAACGACATGGAAGGCGCCTACATGCCGCTCGCCTGGGGTCAGGTGCTCGAGCTCGGCAGCCACGGCAACACGAATTGCTGGAAGACCGAGGTCATCGACAGCTACCAGGCGTTCCTCAATTCGGAATGCATCTTCATGCACGGCTGGTTCGAGCTGCGCACCGCGGAGAAGCAGCGGGCGTTTCGCGAGTTTCTCGACAGTTACGTCATCGATCAGAAGAAGCACGGGCGCTTTCCGCGGCCGCTGAACAACTTCCTGTACGACGTCAGCGGCTGGCTCAAGCGCAACGAGGTCGTGCAGGACGACAACAAGGCGATGCTCACCCTGGCCTTCGCCTTTCTCGCGGTCTGCCTGGTCAATACCGTCGGCCTGCTGCTCGCCAAATTCCTGAATGCGGCGCCGGCTTCGGGCGTGCGCCGCGCGCTCGGTGCGAGCCGCCGCGACATCTTCTGGCAGCACCTCACCGAATCCGGCGTGGTCGCATTCGCCGGCGGCATCGTCGGTGGGCTGCTGGGCCTGGGCGGCATCTGGGCGCTGCGGGCGTGGTACGGGCGCTTCCACGAGGAAGCGGCGCGCGTATTGCCATACGACCAGGCGAACTTCGCGCTCATCGTCGTGATCGCGGTCGCGGCCGGATTGCTGGCTGGTCTCTATCCCGCGTGGCGCATCGGCCGCGCGCCCCCCGCTTCCTACCTCAAGGCGCAATAATCATGGAAATCCGCCCCATCCTTTCGGCCCTGATGCGCAACCGCGCGGGGGCCGTCCTCGTGGCACTGCAGATCGCGATCACGCTGGCCATCGTCGTCAACGCGATCTACGTGACGCAGCAGCGCGTCAAGCACATCGGCCGGCCCTCGGGCATCGACGACCAGAACATCTTCTCGTTCTGGGTGAATACCTACGAGAAGGACTACGACTTCCTCGGCATGGTGCGCGAGGACATGACGCTGCTGCGCCAGATGCCCGGCGTGATCGACGCCGCGCCGATGAGCCACGTGCCGTTGTCCGGCAGCGGCAGCGCCACCCAGTTCTATTCCCTCCCGGACAAGAAGGGCGAAAAGGCGCCGGCTAACTATTACTTCACCGACGAGCACGGCGTGAACGCGCTGGGCGTCACGCTCTCGGCCGGCGCGACCTTCGACCCGAACACCGTCGAGCGCCGGACGAAAGACCAGGACGAACCCGGCTGGCCAGCGACGGCCATCATCAGCGAGGAGCTGGGCAAGGCTTTGTTCAAGGATCAGCCGGCGATGGGCAAGACCATGTACGACGACCAGAACGATCCGATCGTCATCGTGGGCGTCATCAAGCACATGCAGGGCTCCTGGGTGGGTTGGGACAACCTGAGCAACACGATGCTGGCCCCGCGCGTCGGGCCTTCCGACTCGGTGCAGTACCTCATCCGCACGAAGCCGGGCGAGCTCGACCGCATCATGGCGGAGGTCGAAGTCGCGCTGCGCAAGCGCGATCCGAACCGCGTCATCGCCGTTCCGATGAAGAAGATGTCGGACATGAAACGGCGCAGCTACGCGGGTGACTCCCTCATGGCCGTCACGCTCTCGACCGTGACGGGTCTCGTGCTCGTCTTCAGCGCGCTCGGCATCTTCGGTCTGGCCACGTTCAACGTGAACAATCGCACCCGGCAGATCGGCACACGCCGCGCGATCGGCGCCCGGCGCCTGGACATCGTGCGCTACTTCATGACGGAGAACTGGCTCATCACGACTCTCGGCGTCTTCGTGGGCTGCTGCCTGGCCCTGGGCGCGGGCTACTGGCTATCCACCGAATACGAATTGCCGCGACTCGACCTCTATTACCTGCTCGGCGGCGTCATCGGCCTGTGGGGGGTAGGGCAGCTCGCCGCCTGGCAACCCTCGTTGCGCGCCGCGAAAGTCTCGCCGGCAATGGCCACCCGCAACGTTTGAATCGGCAGCACGGGTTTTCATGGCCGCCGTTTGCAACCTCAGGACGACCTGGAGCGTCTCAGGCATGACTTCCGTCACTTCGAACGCCGAGGATCGCCTGGCTCACCGCACCGTACTGGTTGCCGACGACAGCGAGGCCGTGCGCACGGCCTTCCAGGTGCGGTTGTCCCTGCCCGGGGCGGGCGGGCGTTGGGGGG
>JAFAGC010000125.1 GCA_023423065.1 Pseudomonadota bacterium | reverse complement strand
CCCTAAGCGGCGGCCGGCTTCACATCACTTGCCGGTCCGGAAGCGAGTCCAGGTGCGGGTCAGCGTGCGGGTGAATTCCGCCGATTCCGGCAGATCCGGCACGAGCTTCGGCATCATTTCCGGCGTCGGGAAAATGCCCGGGTTGTTCTTCACTTCCGGGTCGATGAGCGGCCAGGACGCGGCGTTGCTGTTGGCGAAGCTGATGAAGTTGCTGTTCTTCGCCGCCACTTCGGGGCGCAGCATGTAGTCGATGAACAGGTGGGCGTTCTTGACGTGCGACGCATCCGCCGGGATGGCCATGTTGTCGAAGAACATGACCGCGCCTTCCTTCGGAATGTTGTACTTGATGGTGAACGGCTTCTGCGCTTCCTCGGCGCGGCTCTTGGCCTGCAGCACGTCGCCCGACCAGCCGAGCGCCAGGCAGATCTCGCCGTTCGCGAGATCCTCGATGTACTTCGAGGAGTTGATGAGGCGGATGTACGGGCGCACCGACATCAGCACCTTCTCGGCGGCGGCGAGGTCCTCGGGTTTCTCCGAGTTCGCGTCGCGGCCCAGGTAGATCAGCACGGTACCGACGACTTCCGACGGTGCATCGAGGATCGACACGCCGCACTTGGCGAATTTCGACACGACCTTCGGGTCGTAGAACATCGCGAAGCTATCTACCGGCGCGTTCGGCAACGCGGCATTGATCTGCTCTTCGTTGTAGGCGACGCCCGAGGTGCCCCACATGTAGTTCACGGAGTGTTCGTTGCCCGGATCGAACACCTCGAGCTTGCCCGTGATCTCGGGATCGAGGTTCTTCAGATTGGGCAGCTTCGACTTGTCGAGTTTCTGGTACACGCCGGCCTTGATCTGCCGCGCGAGGAACGAAGCGGACGGCACCACGACGTCGTAGCCCGTGCGGCCCGCGACGAGTTTCGTCTCGAGCAGCTCGTTCGAGTCCATGACTTCGTAGTTGACCGTGATGCCGGTCTCCTTGGTGAAGTCCTCGAGCACGGTGGGCTCGATGTAGTCGGACCAGTTGTAGACGTTGACGATCTTTTCCGCGTCGGTGTCGTAGGTGGCTGCGGCAGGCGTATCGGCCGAGGGCGCCGAGGGTGCCTCCTCCTTCTTGCCGCATGCCGCGAGCACGAGGAGTAACGAAGCCGATGCAATGGCCGAAAGGCTGCGACGAGTGAACATGATTTGACCCCTAGATGTTTGCCGCGATGTGAGACCCCACACACCGCGTCCTTGGCGTCTTATATAACAGCGACCGCGTCTATAGCCAGCCCTCGGCGCGCGCCCACGCCGAAGTTTCATCGAGCGATCGCACTACTTTGGACAGTAGTTCGTCTATTTCGGCGCGAGTTATGACCAGCGGCGGCGCGACGAACAGCGTGTCGCGCGTGGCGCGCATGACGAGACCGTTGCGCGTACAGGCGTCGCGCATGTGGATGCCGACTTCGCCGCGCGGCTCGAAGAAGCGCCGCGAGCTCTTGTCAGGCACGAGCTCGATCGCGGCCAGGAGGCCCAGGCAGCGCGCTTCGCCGACCAGCGGGTGGGCGGCCAGCTCCCGCCATCGCGCGGCTAGATAGGGCGCTGCTTCGTCCCTGACGCGCTCGACGATACGCTCCCGGCGGAAGATTTCCAGATTCGCCACCGCCACGGCGCACGCCGCCGGGTGACCCGAATAGGTGAAACCATGAAAAAACTCGCCGCCCTTGTCGATAATCACGTCCGCGACGCGGTCGGAGACCATCAGGCCCCCGATTGGTAGATAGCCCGAGGACAAAGCCTTGGCCATCGTGAGGAAATCCGGCCGCGTGCCGAAGTAATCGCAGCCGAACCAGCGCCCCGTGCGGCCGAAACCGCAGATCACCTCGTCGGATGCGAACAAAATCCCGTACTTGTCGACGATCCTTTGTATCTCGGGCCAATAGGTCTCCGGCGGTATCACGAGGCCGCCCGCGCCTTGAACGGGCTCACCAATGAATGCGGCGACGCGCTCCGGGCCGATTTCCTCTATTTTGGTTTCGAGTTCGCGCGCGCAGGCGAGTCCGAACTCCGCGGGCGTCATGTCGCCGCCCTCGCCGAACCAGTACGGCTGGTTGATGTGCACGATGCCGGGCACCGCGCCGTTCGGTCCGAGCTGCTCGTGCATCGGCTTCATGCCGCCGAGCGAGGCGCCGGCAATGGTACTACCGTGGTATCCATTCCATCGCGAGATGACGATGTTGCGCTCGGGCTTGCCTAGCAACTGCCAGTAGCGGCGAACGAGGCGCAGCAGCGTGTCGTTCGCTTCGCTGCCCGAGCCCGTATAGAAGACCCGGTTGAACTGCGACGGCGTGATCTCCTTCAGGATCCGCGCGAGCTCGATGGCCGGCGTCGTCGCGCACTGGAAGAAGCTGTTGTAGTACGGCAGCTCCAGCATCTGCCTGTAGGCCGCCTCCGACAGTTCGCGCCGGCCGTAGCCGAGCGCCACGCACCACAACCCGGACATGCCGTCGAGGATCTTTTGCCCGTCGGATGTGTAGATATAGACACCTTCGGCCCGCGTGACGATGCGTGCACCCTTCGACGCGAGCTGTTTGTAGTCGGTGAAGGGATGAAGGTAGTGGGCGCTATCCAGTTGCTGCCAGTCGTGGGTCGATGGTGCCGCCATGATGGGTGCCACTCTCCTTTATACGTTCAGCAGCAGGTGCTCGCGCTCCCAGGAGCTGATCACCTGCAGGAATACCTCGTATTCGGCTTCCTTGACGATGGTGTACGCGGAGGTGAACGGCTCGCCCAGGATGCGCACGAGCGGATCGCACTCGCGCAGCTCGCGGATCGCATCGTCGAGCGAGCGCGGCAGCGAGAACGGCAGATCGTGCGCGGAGCCGGAGATCGGCTCCGAGGGTTGCAGCCCTTCGATCATCCCGAGATAGCCGCACGCGAGCGAAGTCGCGATCGCGATATACGGATTGGCATCGGCACCCGCCAGGCGGTTCTCGACGCGCCGCGCAGTGGCATCGGAGGCCGGCACGCGCAGTCCCGCGGTGCGGTTGTCGTAGCCCCACTGCACGTTGATCGGCGCGAGCTGGAAGCGCGAGATGCGCCGGTAGGAATTCACGTTCGGCGCGAGCAGCGCCATCGCCGCGGGCAGGTACTTCTGCAGGCCCGCGATGTGCGAGAAGAACAGCGGCGTCGGGGTGCCGTCCGGATTCGAGAAGATGTTCTTCTTGGTCTTGGCGTCGACGATGCTCTGGTGGATGTGCATCGCGCTGCCCGGCTCCTTGGCGTGCGGCTTCGCCATGAACGTCGCGTACATCTTGTGACGCAGCGCGGCCTCGCGCGCCGTGCGCTTGAACAGGAACGCCTGGTCCGCGAGATCGAGCGCGTTGCCGTGCAGCAGGTTGATCTCCATCTGCGCGGCGCCGTCCTCGTGGATCAGCGTGTCGATCTCGATGTCCTGGTCCTCGCAGAACTGGTACATGTCGTCGAACAGCGGATCGAACTCGTTGACCGCCGCGATGCTGTAGCTCTGGCGGCCGGGCTCCGCGCGTCCCGAACGTCCCACCGGGGGCTTGAGTGGATAGTCGGCGTCGATGTTCGGCTCGACCAGGTAGAACTCGAGCTCGGGCGCGACCACCGGCTCCCAGCCGCGCGTCGCGTACATCTCGAGGATGCTGCGCAGGACGCCGCGCGGCGCCATGCCGACGCGCCGGCCGTCGGCGTAGAAACAGTCGTGGATCACCTGCGCGGTGGGCTCGGCCGCCCACGGCACGCGGCGCACGGTGCGCGAATCGGCCCTGAGGATGATGTCGATCTCCGCCGGGCTCATGGCCTTGTCGGTGTCGGGTGGATAGTCGCCGGTCACCGTCTGCAGGAAGATGCTCTCGGGCAGGCGCATGCCCTCCTCCTCGCCGAACTTCTCCGACGGCATGATCTTGCCGCGCGCGATGCCCGCCATGTCCGGGATGATCGCCTCGACCTCCGAAATGCCGTGGTCGCGGAGGAATTGCCTGATCTCGTTGGCCATGATCCGTCCTGTTCTCTTTTTCTAACTACTGGCCCGCTGGCGCGCGGCGCGGCCGAACTCGGCGAACAGCGCCTGCGAAAACGGGTTGCTCATCACCTTCCACTCGGGGTGCCACTGCACCGCGAGCGCGAAATTCGCCGCGTGCTTCACGCGGAACGCCTCGATCAGCCCGTCGGGCGCGCGCGCCTCAACGGCGAGGTCCGGCCCGAGCCGGTCGACGCCCTGCCCGTGCAGCGAGTTGACCGTGATGCGGTCCGCGCCCGCGAGCTTCGACAACATGCCGCCGGGCTCGAGGACCACGTCATGCGCCGGCGCGTACTGCACGTCGAGCGGTTGTTCCTTGTCTTCGCGATGGTCGTCGAAACCTTGCACTTCGTGCACGCGCTGGTGCAGCGTGCCGCCCATCGCGACGTTCATCTCCTGGAATCCGCGGCACACGCCGAAGACCGGCACGCCGGTTTCGATGGCCCGCGGGATCAGCGACAGCGTCGTCGCGTCGCGATGCGGATCGTGCAGCGTTCCGGGTACGCTCGGTGATCCGGCATACCACGTAGGCTCGACGTTCGACGGCGAGCCCGGAAAAAAGATGCCGTCGACGTGCGCGAGGATCTGGGCGACGTCGAGCGGCGTTTCGAGCACCGGGATCAGCAACGGCAGGCAATCCGCGGCCTGCACGACGGCGGCGATGTATTTCTCGCCGACCGCGTGAAAAGGATGCGGACCTATCATGCGTCGATCGGCGGGTATGCCGACGACGGGACGCTTGTTGCCAGCCATACGCGATTCACTCTGGCGCTGTCTATTATCTTCTACGAATCCTGATCCGTGACCCGGGCAGGGGTGGTCATTAGACCACAGCTTGGAGGCCTCCGGAGGACCGGGATGACGGCCGCGAAAGCGCCCGCAAAGGGGCTCAATTCAGGGCTTTGCCCGGTTTGCCGCCCCGCGGGCCGCGGGCATATGCTGCAGGGGCCGGCGCGGAGTCAGCGTCGAAAATAATAAACACTGGGATACGCATGACGCCGTCCGATCTCGAGCTTGCGCGCTTTCTGGCGGACCATCCCGAGGTCCGGTTCTTCGATGCCTACGTGAACGACCTGAATACCGTCGAGCGCGGCAAACGCATCGATCGGGCGGGCATGGCCAACATGTTCAAGCGCGGCCTGCCCCTGCCCGGCTCGATGTTCGCGCTCGACATCGAAGGCGGTACGGTCGAGGCGACCGGCCTCGGCTTCTCCGATGGCGACGCGGACCGACCCTGCATGCCGATTCCGGGAACGCTGGTGCCGGTGCCGTGGCAGAACGACGTCGCGCAGGTGCAGTGCCGGATGTTCGAACACGACGGCTCGCGTTTCTTCGGCGATCCTCGGTACGTGCTCGAACGCCAGGTCGACGCGTACGACGCGCTGGGCCTGACACCCGTGGTCGCGATCGAATACGAGTTCTACCTGGTCGACAGCGAGCGCACCGCGGCCGGCATGCCGCAACCGCCGCGCGGGCCGCTCACGGGCCGGCGCGAGTACCGCACGCAGATCAACTCGATGACCGATCTCAACGAGTACTCGCCGCTGCTCGCCGAGATCGACCGCATCTGCCGGCTGCAGAAAGTGCCCGCGACCTCCTCGCTCGCCGAGTACGGTCCCGGCCAGTACGAAGTGAATCTCGCTCACGGGCCCGACGCATTGCGTGCCTGCGACGAGGCACTGCGTTTCAAACGCATCGTGAAGAGCGTCGCGCGCGCCTACGGCTGCGACGCAACCTTCCTGCCGAAACCCTACGCCGACATGGCGGGCAGCGGTTTGCACGTGCACGTGAGCCTGCTCGACCGCGACGGCCGCAACATCTTCGCGGCGCCGACACCGCACGAAAGCCCCGCTCTGCTGCATGCGATCGCGGGCACGTTGACCACGCTCGCCGACAGCATGGCCCTGTGCGCGCCGGGACCGAACAGCTTCCGCCGCTTCAAGGCCGAGGCCTACGTGCCGCTGCATCCGAACTGGTCGATCAACAACCGTGGCTCGGCGCTGCGCGTCCCCGCGTCGGATCCCGACAACCTGCGCATCGAACATCGGCTCGCGGGCGCCGACGCGAATCCGTATCTGGTCACCGCTTGGCTGCTGGCGAGCATCCGGCATGGACTCGCAAACAAGGTCGAACCGCCGCCGGTCATGACCGGCAACGCGTATCTGCAGTCCGGCGAGCCGCTGCCGCTCACGTGGAGCACCGCACTGGATCGATTCACCGCGAGCGACTTCGCCCGGGAATTCCTCGGCGAAAAATTCACCTCGCTGTACGCGACGGTGAAGCGCGCGGAGCTCGAGGAGTTCAACTCGCACATCACGCCGCTCGAGATCGCGAGATACCTCGGTCCTTTGTGAAAGCCGCATGAGCACGCCCGATCCCCGCAACTACTACTACGCGAGCACGCCCGGCATGCCGCGTTACGCGCCGCTGCTCGGCGAAGGGCGCGCGGACGTGTGCGTCGTGGGCGGCGGCATCTCGGGTCTCTCGGCGGCATTGCACTTGCGCGAGCGCGGCTACGAAGTGACGCTGCTCGAGGCGCAGCATCTCGGCTTCGGCGGCTCGGGCCGCAGCGGCGGGCAATCGATATTCGGATACGCCTGCGAACAGGACACGCTCGAAAGGGCCGTCGGCTACGCGGACGCGCGCCGCATGTGGGACATCTCGATCGAAGGCATGGAGCTGCAGCGCCAGCTCATCGCCAAGCATCGGATCGCCTGCGATTACGTGCCGGGCCACATGATCGTCGGCCTGAAGCCGCGCCACGACGAGGCGCTGCGCGCCGAGGTCGATCACCTGCGCCACAAGTACGACTACCACTCGCTGCGCTTCGTCGAGCGCGAGGAACTGCGCGGCATCGTCGCGAGCGAGCGGTACACCAGTGCGCTGTACGACTCGAACGGCGGGCACCTGCATCCGTATCGCTACACCTGCGGGCTCGGCATGGCCGCGGCCGCCGCGGGCGTATCCATCTTCGAAGACTCGCCGGTCACGAAACTCGAAGTCGCGCGGGATGCGACGACCCCCAACATCGTCCACACCGCGTCGGGCAGCGTGCACGCGAAGCAGCTCGTGATCGCGGGCGGCGCGTTGCTCGGCAAACTCGTGCCGCAGCTCGAGCGCAAGCTCATCGCCATCGGCACGTACGTCGCCGCGACGCAGCCGCTCGGGGAGGAACGCGCGGCCTCGCTGATCAGCAACAACGCGGCCGTCGCCGACATGAACTGGATCCTCGATTATTTCCGGCGCCTGCCCGACCACCGCCTGTTGTTCGGCGGACGCGTGAGTTACTCGGGCCTCGATCCGTTCGACTCCGGCCGCGTGCTGCGCACGCGCATCGCCGGCGTGTTCCCGCAGCTCACCGAGGCGCGCGTCGAATACGCCTGGGGCGGATATCTCGACATCACACCGAACCGCGCGCCGCATTTCGGCCGGCTCGGTCCGAGCGCGTATTTCATCCAGGGCCTCTCGGGCCACGGCATGGTCATCTCGGGCATCGCGGGCAAGATCGCGAGCGAGGCGGTCGCGGGCAGCGCCGAACGATTCGACCTGTTCGGCAGACTCAAACACGCCGACTTTCCCGGCGGCGCGCTGCTGCGCCGGCCCGCGCTGGTGCTCGCGATGTTGTGGTACCGGCTGCGGGACATGTTGTGAGCGCGCCGTTCGAATTCGGCGTGTTCTTCGCGGCGCTGCCGCTGCTGCTGTTCGCCGCCGCGGTCACCTGGCTGCTGTCCCTCGCGCTGCGCAACGTGACGCTCGCCGAGCCGCTCTGGCCGCTCATGTTGTTCGCGGCCGGCGTCGTGTATGCGCTCGGCAGCGATCCGCGCGCGCCGCGCCTGTCGATCGTGTTGTGGCTGCTCGTGGGCTGGGCGATGCGCCTCGCCTGGCATCTGACCGCGCGCAACGCGGGCAAGGGAGAGAGCCGGCGTTACCGCGACATGCGCGAGCGGCACTCGCCGCGCTTCGGCATCAAGAGTCTCTATCTCGTGTTCCTGCCGCGCGCGTTCGGCGCATGGATCGTATCCCTGCCGCTGCTCGGCGCGTTCGCGACCATCCGGCCGCTCGGCATGCTCGACTACGTGGGCGCCGCGCTGTGCATCCTCGGCATCCTCGTCGAGACGGTCAGCGACCGGCAGCTCGCGCGTTTCGGCCGCGACCCGGCCAACGCGGATGCGGTCATCACGACCGGCCTGTGGCGCCATTCCCGCCACCCTAACTATTTCGGCGAGACCTGCGTGTGGTGGGGATTCGGATTCGTCGCCCTGGCCGCCGGCGCGGGCTGGTCGCTGGCCGGACCCGCGGTCCTGACCGCCTGGTTGTGGTTCGGGCGCGTCCGGCGCATGGAGCGCGAGAGCGGCAATCGCCGGCCGCAATATGCCGACTACGTCTTGAAAACGAACGCTTTTTTCCCGGGCTTGCACCAGAAATGACCTAAAGACCGCCCTGTTCTGGGCCGATAACGGCGGGTGACACCCGGAGCCATGTCCGGGGGATGCAGGAACAGCCACCCCAAGAAGTCGACCAGGAACCCGTGACAGAGTCGGATCAATCATTGCGCGATGCACGTGCCAGCGAGGTGCGTCACGAGGTCGTGGCCCAGCTCACGCTCACGGCGCATCGCACGTTCCAGATGCTGTTCGCACTGCAATGCGTGGTCGCCTTCGTGCTCGCCTGGAACGGCGCGCTGCCTGGCGATTCGCGCGTGACCATCACGTTGTTGGCATCCGCGACGCTCACGATCCCGACGCTGCTCTTCATGTACGCGGCGCCGCGGACCCAGTGGATCAAGCATTGGGTCGCGATCGCGCAGGTCGGCTGGTCGATGCTCTTCATGTGGCTGCTGGCCGGCCGCGCCGAGGCGCAATTCCATCTCTTCGTTTCGCTCGCGCTGCTCACCTTCTATCGCGACTGGCGCGTGCTCGCGACCGCGACCGTGGCCGCCTTCGCCTATCCACTGCTGCGCATCCAGTTGTTGCCGGCTTCCTATGTCGTCGGTTCGTCGGTCTGGACGCGCGTGCTCGAGCAGGGCAGCTGGATCGTGGCCGAATCCATGCTGCTGCTGCTCGCGATCCGCCAGAGCCTGCAGATGGTGGCGCGCTTCGCTTCGGGCGCCGCGCAATTGCACGTCGCGAACTCGACGAACGCGCGGGCCGTCGAGGAGCAGGCGGCCGAACTCGCGCACAGCCGCGAGCAGTACCGCCTCATCTCCGAGACCACGCGCGCGATTCCGTTCGAGCTCGACCTTGCGAAGGGCCGCTTCACCTACATCGGTCCGCAGGCGGAGAAGCTGCTGGGAATTCCCGCGGGGCGCTGGGCGGAAGCAGGATTCATCGACGAACTGCTGCCCCGCGAGCGCGAACCCAGCGCGCGCCATGCGCTCGACGACGCGGCGCCCGGCCCGCTCGAGACCTCCTGCTCGCTCATCGGCGGCGACAGCCGCGCGATCGAGCTGCGCTGGATCATGAACTGCGAGTCGCGCGAGGGCGCGCGGATCCTGCGCGGTTTCATGATCGACGTGACCGGCTCGCGCGGCCAGGTCCGCGACTCCTCGCAGGAACAGAAGCTCGAGTCGGTCGGCCGCATCGCGGCCGGTGTCGCGCACGAGATCAATACCTCGGTGCAGTTCATCTCCGACAGCGTGCGCTTCGTGCGCCACGCGTTGCGCGACGTGCCGCACGCGCTGGCCGACTACCGCGCGCTCGCGGCCGGCGTACTCTCGGGGCGCGAAGTCACCGAGGCGGCGAAGAAGGCGAACGAAACCGACGAAGCCGCCGACGTCGACTACTTCCTCAAGAACGCGCCTGACGCGCTCGACCGTGCGCTCGAGGGAATAGACCGTGTCGGTTCGATCGTGAAATCGATGACCGAATTCGCGCATCCGGACGCGCGCAACGAAACCGACGTCGACGTGAACCGCGCGGTCACCACGACGCTCAACATGGCGCGCAACGAATACAAGACCGTCGCCGAGCTCGAAACCGACTTCGGTGTGTTGCCGCCGGTGCATTGCCACGCGGGCGACGTGAACCAGGTGGTGCTCAATCTGGTGCTCAACGCCGCGCACGCGATCCATGACGTGGTCGACGGCACGAGCCGCAAGGGCCGCATCACCGTGCGCACCCGCGCGATCGGCGGTTACGTCGAGATCTCCATCTCCGACACCGGCAACGGGATTCCCGAGTCGGTGCGCGGGCGCATCTTCGAGCCGTTCGTCACGACCAAGGAAGTCGGGCGCGGCGCCGGCCAGGGCCTCGCGCTGTCGCGCGGCATCGTGGTCGAGAAACTCAAGGGTTCACTCCATTTCGAAACCGAAACGGGCAAGGGCACGACCTTCTTCGTCCGTCTCCCCGTGTCCTCCGCCAGGCAGGCTGCAGCATGACTTCCCCTTCCCTACACGTCTTATTTGTCGACGACGAACAGGCCATCCTCGATGGCCTGCGCAATTCACTGCGCAAGGAACGCAAACGTTGGGAGATGACCTTCGCGCTCGGCGGCCAGCAGGCCCTCGATGCGATGAAGCAGACTCCGGCGGACGTCGTCATCACGGACATGCGCATGCCCGGCATGGACGGCGCCGAGCTGCTGCGGCACATCCAGCGCGACTACCCGGCCGCGGCGCGCATCGTGCTGTCGGGCCAGGCCGAGCGCGAGGCCATCATGCGCGCGCTGCCCGTGACTCACCAGTTCCTGCACAAGCCCTGTGACGGCGAAACGCTGCGCGCCGTCATCGAGCAGACGCATGCACTGCACAAGCTCATGCAGAACCCCGCCCTCACCGCGCTCGTCGGCAAGCTCGAGCGCATCCCGGCGGTGCCGACCACCTACACGGAGCTGTCGCGTCTCGCGCAGGATCCGAAGGCCGACAGCGCCGCGTTCGCCAAGGTCATCGAGATGGACGCGGCGGTGTGCGCCAAGGTGCTGCAGCTCGTGAACTCGGCGTACTTCGGCCTCGGCCAGAAGATCGTGAGCATCCGCCCGGCCGTCACCTATCTCGGCGTGGAGATCATCAAGTCGCTGGTGCTGGGTTCGAGCTCGTTCTCGGACAAGGCCATCAGCGAGGTCAAGGGATTCTCGCCCGACCGGCTGCAGCATCATTCGATGCTGACCGCGTTGCTCGCCAAGAAGATCGTCGGCAATCCGCAGCTCGCGGAGGCAGCGTTCACGGCCGGCCTCCTGCATGACATCGGCGCGCTGGTGCTGCTGCATGCCGCGCCGCCCGATTACATGCGCGCGCTCGAACGCAAGCGCGAGCTCGGCGGCGACAGCGCCGCGGCCGAGCGCGAGATCTTCGGCGTCACGCACGCCGAGGTCGGAGCCTATCTACTCGGCCTGTGGGGAATTCCGTTCCCGATCGTCGAGGCCGTGGCCTTCCATCACCGCCCGCACGAGGTCGCGCCCGAGTCGCGTCCGCTCGTGACCGCGATCCACATCGCGAGCGGCCTGGTCGAGGAGATGACGGACGCGGACGGACAGGCGCGCCCACCGGGCTCGAACATCGACAGTTCGGGCCGCATCGACGTGTCGTTCCTGCGCGAGGCGGGTCTCGAGGAGGCATTCAAGAAGAGCCGCGCCGAGGCCGAAGCCTTGTTGGCCAAAACCTCCTGACCCGTTTACATTGACGCTCCTTGCAAAGGGGGCGTCGATGACCATCGCGAAGTATCCGGTCCGGAAGTTTGCAGCCGTCGCCGCGTCGGCCGCCGCGGGCGCGCTGGCCGCGCTCCTGCTGCCGATGAACGCCGGCGCGCAGAAGGCCACCGGCAAGGACAATGGCGCCGCGGCCGCGGCCAGGTCGTTCCTCGCCTCGCTGCCCGCGGATCTGCGGGACAGCACGCAATTTCCGCTGAACTCGGACGAACGCCTCGCCTGGCACTTCGTGCCGAAGGACCGCGTCGGAGTTTCGCTGCTCGAGCTCGACGACACGCAGAGCGAGTTGATCGGACCGCTGCTCGCGAGCGCGCTGAGCCCGGAAGGGTTGCTCAAGGCGCGCGACGTGATGAAACACGAGAACATCCTGCGCCGCATCGAAACCGCGGCGGGCGCGCCGCTCGCCTCGCGGCGCGATCCGGGCAAGTACCACACCACGGTGTTCGGCGTTCCCGCCGCGAACGCACCCTGGGCCTGGCGCTTCGAGGGACATCACCTCTCCATCAACGTGACCCAGTTTCCCGGCGAGCCGCCGGTGATCGCGCCGCTGTTCATCGGCGCCAATCCCGCCAAGGTTCCGGATGGCGCCGAGGCGGGATTCCGCATGCTCGCCGACGAGGAAGACCTCGCGCGCGAGCTCGTCACGATGCTGCCGGCCGAGCGGCGCAAGATCGCGCTGATACGCGACACCGCGTTCGCCGACATCCTGACGGGCAACGATCCGAAGGTGAAACCGCTGGAACTCGCCGGCCTGGCGGCAGCCGACATGAATGCGGCCGAACGCACGCAATTGAGGCGCCTGCTCGAGGTGTACTCCGGCCGCATGATCGAGCCCGCGGCGAAGGATGCGCTGGCTCGCATCGAGCGCGCGGGATTCGAAAAATTGCACTTCGCGTGGGCAGGCGGCATCGAAACCGGACAACCGCACTACTACCGGATACACGGACCCACCGTGCTGATCGAATACGACAACACCCAGAACGACGCCAACCACATCCACACCGTGTATCGCGACCTCGAGCGCGACCTCGGAGGCGATCCACTGCGCGCGCACTATGATCCCGCCTATCGAAATCATAGGCATTATCGAATGGCCGCGACCGCGCCGGGTCGTTAGACTCGGTGCATATTGCTCAGGAGTGACCGCCATGGCCAGGAAGAACACCGCAACCGCCGTCGCCGCGCCGCAGATCGACATCGGCATCAAGGACAAGGATCGCGCGAAGATCGCGCAGGGACTGTCGCGCGTGCTGGCCGACACCTACGTGTTGTATCTCAAGACTCACAACTTCCACTGGAACGTGGAAGGCCCGATGTTCAACACGCTGCACCTGATGTTCATGGAGCAGTACACCGAGCTGTGGAACGCGCTCGACGCCGTCGCCGAACGCATCCGTTCGCTCGGTTACCCCGCGCCCGGCACCGGCCGCGAGTACTCGAAGCTCGCGTCGATCGAGGAAACCGAAGGCGTGCCCGAGGCGATGGACATGGTGCGGCTGCTCGTGACCGGTCACGAGGCCGTTGCGCGCACCGCGCGCGAGGCCTTCCCCGCCGCGGAGAAGGCGGGTGATGAATCGACCTGCGATCTCCTGACGCAGCGTTTGCAGATCCACGAGAAGACCGCGTGGATGCTCCGCAGCCTCCTGAAATAGTGGGGAATCAATGGGGACATTCCTCGTTTCCTAACAAATGGGGACAGACCTGAAGTCAACGCTGGCGGCGGTCTTCATGGCCGCCGCGCTCACTTGCACTCCCGCCAGCGCGGCGGACCCGCCTCGGTTGAAGGTCGCCCTCACCTTCGACGACCTGCCGATCAATGGCACGTTGCCGCTCGGCGCCAGACAATCCGACTTCGCGCGCGACACGGTGCGCGTGCTGAAGAAACATCGCATCCCGCCGTCGCACGGTTTCATCAATGCCGACAAGCTCGAGCGCAATACCGACGGCGCATTGGCGCTGCGCATCTGGATCGAGGGCGGACATCCGCTCGCGAATCACACCTACTCGCACATCGACCTGACGAGAACGCCGGTCGATGAATTCCAGCGCGAGATCCTGCGCAACGAGCCCGCGCTGATGCTGCTGCAGCCGCGCAACAGCGCCGACGTGAAGTCGTGGAAGTGGTTCCGGTATCCCTACCTGCACGAGGGCGAAACGCTCGACAAGCGCCGCGCGATCCGCGCCTTTCTCGCCGAGAACGGCTATCGCATCGCGCAGACGACGATCGACTTCGAGGACTACCTGTGGAACAGCGCGCACGCGCGCTGCTGGATGAAGCAGGACGCCGAGTCGCTCGCGTGGCTGCGCGACAGCTACCGAACGGCCGCGCGCGAATTCATCCGCTTCGACCGGGACAATTCACGCAAGGTGTTCGGCCGCGACATCCATCACGTGATGCTGCTGCACCTGGGTTCGTTCAGCTCGCACATCCTGCCGGACCTCTTCAAGATCCTCGACGAGGAAGGCTTCGACATCGTCACGCTCGAGGAAGCGCAGCGGGATCCAATCTACGACTACGATCCAGACATCGGCCACCCGCGCGGCGGCACGTTGACCGAACTCGGGATGCAGGCGAAGAACATTCCTTGGCCGGCCGACGCGCCGACGAAGCCGCGCGAGCGCCTGAACCAGATCTGCCGCTGAACCGCCGTCTGCGCCTGACTGACTAGCTGCGATTTCCGGCTAACGACGCTTGCGCACCGCGAGCGCTGGCTTGTTCACACCGTGCAAGCCGGCGAGCCTGAGCGTCGTGAGCAGCAAGACCTGCGGCCCCTGCCACGCATTCACGTGCTCGTACCATTCGTCGTGCGAGTGCGCCTTGTCGCCACGACCGCCGCCGTTCATCGTCGCGGCGGGGATGCCCAGGCCCAGCGGCACGTTGCTGTCCGTGCTCGCCGCGCGCAACAGCGGCCCGGGAAGATCGAGCGCGAGAGATGCGCCGACGGCCGCATCGACCAGCGTGGTGTCCGTGCTGCGCGCCGAGGCCGGCCGGTCGCCGATCAGCTTGCGCTCGGAAGCCACCTTCGAGGTCGTCAGCGCGGAGTCGACCCGCGCGTTTTCCGCCTGTACCGACTCGTCCACCGCGGCGAGGATGCGATCCTCCAGCTTCGCGAGTTCGGCGGCGTCGTTCGAACGGATGTCGACGCGCATGGTCGCGGTCGCGGCGATCGACGTGACGCCCGTGCCGCCGCTCACGACGCCGACGTTGAACGTGGTCCTGGGATCCTTCGCCACCTCGAGCGCGGCGATGCGCGCGATCGCGCGGCCCATCGCATGCACCGCGCTCGGATTGCCGAAGTTCTCGAAGCTGTGGCCACCCGGGCCGGTGAACGAGATCTCCCAGCGCCGGCTGCCGGTCGCCTGGTGCACGATTTCGGAGCGGCCCTCATGGGCCGGCGTGTCGACGCCATCGACGGAAATGAAGCCATCGATGCGCGGATGGTCGTTGAACAAGGCCTTCACGCCCCTGAGATTGCCGAGCGCTTCTTCGCCGACGGTGCCGACGAACCACACGTCGCCCACCGTGCGCAGGTTGGCCGTCTGCATCGCGCGCGCCAGCGACAGCAGCGCGGCCAGGCCGCGCGCGTCGTCGCTGATGCCCGGCGCGTGGTAGCGCCCGTCCTTCTGCTTCACGGTGAGGTCGGTGCCCTCGTCGAACACCGTGTCCAGGTGCGCCGACAACACGAGCAACGGGCCCTTGCCCTTCGCCGTGCCGGGCCGCTTCGCGATCACGTTTCCCGCGGCGTCGATCGACACGTCGCGCAGGCCGATGTCCCGGAGGCGCGCCGCGAAATCCTGCGCACGCGCCGTTTCCTTGAACGGCGGCGCGGGCACCTGCGTGATCGCGATCTGCTCCGCGAGCGTGCGCGCGTCGTCGTCGCGCAGGAACTGCAGTGCCGACTTCACACGCGAATCCGCCGTCAGCGGTTCGAACTCCCCGGCCGCGAACGCCGGCGCCGCGAGCAGCGCGGTTGCGACGAATGCCGCGACCTTCATGCAGCCAGGCCCGCGTCCGGACGAACCGGCTTCCCGGATGCGGCCGAATCGTAGATGGCCCGCACCAGCGCCACCGCCTTGCGCGCTTCCCGCCCCTCGATGAAGAACGGCCGGCGCTCGTTGATGCCGTCGATGAAATCCTGGATCTGGCGCAGATGGCCTTCGAACTTGATCGCCATCGGCGCGGCCGCGCCCGAGCCCATCGCGCCGCTTTCGCGCGTCGCGCGGATCTTTTCATCCTCGGGCCGCGGCTCGCGAAAATCCCAGCGCGTGATGTCGTCGTCCTCCATCACCGCGGAGCCGTTCTCGCCGCAGATCTCGATGCGGCGCGCGGACCCGGGCCACAACGCGGTGGACGCCTCGATCGTGCCCAACGCGCCGCTCCCGAACTTCAGCGCCGCGACAGCGGTGTCCTCGGATTCGATCCGGTGCACTCTTTGCGTCGCCCACGCGTACACCTCGACCGGCATGCCTACGAACCATTGCAGCAGGTCGACGCCGTGGATCGCCTGGTTGATCACCGCGCCGCCGCCGTCCTCGGACAAGCGGCCCTTCCACCCGGTGTAGTACTCCTTCGTGCGATTCCACTTCACGTAGCAGCTCGCGAGCACGATGCGGCCGAAACGCCCCGCATCGATCGCCGACTTGAGCTGCCGCGCGGCGTCGCCGAAGCGCGCCTGGAAGATGGAGCCGACACGCACGCCCGCCTTCTCCGCCTCGCGCAGGATGTGATCGGTGCCTTCGACGGTCGAGTCGAGAGGTTTCTCGATCATCAGGTGTTTGCCATTGCGGATCGCGGCGAGCGCGGGCTCGAGATGCAGCGCGGACGGTGTCGTGATGCACACCGCGTCGAGTCCGGGCTGCTTCAGCAGTTCTTCGACCTTGTCCGTGGCGAATCCGATGCCGTGTTCTTTCGCGAAGGCGTCGGCGGAGGCGCGCCGCCTGCTGCAGACTCCCACGAGCCGGCCGCCGCGCGCCGCGGCCACCGCGCGCGCGTGGAAGTGCGCGATCGCGCCCGAGCCGATGAAACCGAAGCCCAGCTCCCGATCGCTCACGGGTCGCGCGCCAGCGCCTGCGGCGCGTTGTGATAGACGGCGTCGCGAAAGGCCTTGTGCAGCGGCACGCCGCCGAACGGCCGGTATTGCGTGAACAGCACCGCGACGATTTCGTTGACCGGATCCACCCAGAACAGCGTGTTCGCCGCGCCGTCCCAGAAGAACTCGCCGACCTGTCCCGAGGCTTCCTTCGCATCCTTCGGCGGCGCGATGCGCACGGCGAAATCGATGCCGAAACCGACGGAGCCCTTGCTCGGCAGCCAGGAAACGCTGGCCAGATCCTTCGGCAACGCATCCGTCGACATGAGCTGGACGGTTTCCGGCTTGATGATGCGCGCGCGCACCAGCTTGCCGCGGCCTGCCAGCATGCGCGCGAATTTCATGTAGTCGTCGATGGTGGACACGAGGCCGGAGCTGCCGGGTTTGAACGGCCACGCGGCGCCGTTGTACTCGTACGCCTCCTCGTCCGGCAGGCGAGTGAACGTGCCGTCCGCGTGGCGGATGTACATCGCCGCGAGGTTCGCGCGGTCCGGGTCCGTCGGCAGGATGGTGTGGCGCGTGCTGTTCATGCCCAGCGGCTTGAAGATGTGCAGGCGCAGGTACTCGTCGAACGGCACGCCGGAGATCTTCTGTACGAGATAGGCCTGCACGTTGACCGCCTGGCTGTACAGCCAGCGCGTTCCCGGTTGATAGACCAGCGGCACCTGCCCGAGCTTCGCGGCGAACTCCGGCAACGTGTTGTTGTAGTTAGCCGGATCGAGCTCGCGGTAGAGGTCGCCGACCGGCGTCCGGTCGTCGTCTCCCGAGATCAGTCCCGCGGTGTGGCGCAGCAGGTCGCGGATCGTCGGCTTGCGAAGCGGCTCCTCGTAGATGGGTTCGCCGGCCGGATTGGTGCCCGCGTACACCTTCACGTTCGCGAATTCGGGCGCATGCAACTCGAGCGGATCGTCCAGGCCGAACTTGCCGCGCTCGTAGAGCCGCATCAGCGCGACGCCGGTGATCGGCTTGGTCATCGAAAAGATCTGCACGACGGTGTCGCGCGTCATCGGCTTCCGGTTCTCGCGGTCGGCGTACCCGAACGCGCCGAAATAAGCCTCCTCGCCGCGTTCGTAGACCAGCGCGGAAACGCCGATGAGCTGCCCGCTTTCGACGAGCTGCGCGAGCGCGGTGTCGATGATGGCCTTGTCGACCAGCGATGGCCGCGGTTCCGGCGTCGCGATCGCATTGGGCGGCCCCTCCTTGGACACGGGCGGCTGCGTGCCGGGTTTGGCGTCCTGGGCGAGACCCAGCAAGGGCATGAAAGCCATCGCAACCGTCATCATCCACTTCATCGTTTCGCTCCTGTCGTCGTTACGCCGGGCATGGCAGGACATCCGACGCGCTCCAGCGCCAATGCCACGTCGTCCATCCACAGGTCCTGGTCGTTGACGGAATCCATGTATCGCTCGAAACCCATGTACAGACTGTTGAATTTCGGCGGCGCGCGCCACTGTCCGTCCAGGTCGTTGCCGAGGCACTGCGTCGGCCCATCGGCACGGCCGTTGACGACGTGCACGGCCTCGCGCCCGTCGAGCCACAACCGCATCTCGTTCGTCGCCACCTTCATGTGCCATTCGACACAGGCCCAGCGGCGCGTCGGCAGCACGAGATCGGTGTGCCGCTTGCAGTCCGTGGTCACGGGCGGCGTGGTCTCGAAGTTCGCCATGAGCCCGAGGCCGTCGTGTTGCTGGAAAGCGTAGCGGTAGATCGGATTGTAGCGATCGTCGGCGGAACGGCCCTCGCCCTGCAGCAACGTCCATTGCACGGGAGGTGCGCCCGGCAGCGGCTCGGGCGCGGCATCGAGCCACACCAGTGCGCGGCCGTACATCTCGGGCTGCAGCGCGGGCAGCGGGCCGGCGAGATGGATCGCGACGTAACCGCGCCGATATTTTGCGCCGCGAGGATTGTGGATGTGCAGCGCCTGCTTTCCGCTGAAGGCGTGCTGGCTATCTACCGCGATCACCGCGCCGGTCTTGTAGGTTTCTTCCTTCCAGGGGGCGCCGGGGATCTGCCCGGCGGGGTGGGATTCGAAGTCGTCGGTAAAGATGGGCTGGGCGTCCGTCACCAGCGATGCAGCGAGGAGGACCGCCGCGATCCGGGCCTGTCCCTTTTTGCTAGGAAACGAGGAATGTCCCCATTTCACGGGAATGCCACCGCGATGATGCGGTAAAGCGCGTCGAGCGTCGGCATCGGCACGCCCGCTTCGCGAGCCTTCGTGAGCGCGAAGCCGAGTGTCTCCTCGTACTCGAGCCGACTGCCGCGCAGCACGTCCTGCTGCGCCGACATGCGGTGTTCGGGCGACGTGTCGAGAAACTTCTTGCCGATGTCCTGGATGATCTTGATCGCTTCGGCATCGGTGCCGTGCGCGATGCTCGGAACCGGCAGCGGCGGCATGTCGAGGAGTTCGATGTCGAGCGCCTTCGCGAGCGCGGCCGCCTCGCGCACGATGCTGACGATCACGGACGCGCTGCGCTCGTCCATCATGTATTTCCACGTGATCTGCCGGGTGAGTACCGCGAGCGGGAACGACGCGATCCAGCCGACGTACTTCGACCACTCGCGCGTGCGGATGTTGGACGCCGCCACGCAGCGCACGCCGGCCGCATCGATCGCCGCGGCCAGCGCCTCGGCCCGCGGACTCGTTCCGCCCTTCTCCTCGCCGATGTGCAGGCAGACGTTGCGCGTGAACTTCACTTCGCCGTTGGCCAGGAGTTCGCCCGAGAAATCCGCCATGCAGCCGAGCACGCGCGAGTAGCCGAAGGCGCGCGCGAGCAACTCGTTCTTCATGACGCCGTTCTGCACGGAGAACGCGCTCTCGATCCCGAGATGTTTGAGCGAATCGATGGCCTGCGCGGTGTCGATGGCCTTCGTCGCGATGATGAGCGTACCGGTGTCGAGCAGTTTCTTCGGATCGTCGATGACCGCGCAACGTGCCTTGATGTCCGACAGTCCGTTGAGCACGAGGCCCTGGCGCTGCAGCGTACGCGCACGTTCGCCGCGCGCGATCATCGTTACGTCGTGGCCCGCGCGCGTGAGGTGCGCACCGAGGATCGTGCCGAGCGCGCCGGCACCGAGGATGGCAAAACGCATATCAGTTTGACGCCGCTGGCGACCTGCTCCGTTACCTGACCGAATCGACTGTCTGTGCCCATTCGCGGCCAAGCTTTCGCGCGCCGCCAACGTCATAGCTACAGAGGGTGGGTGCGTACTCTAACCGAGGAAAAAACATGCACAAAAGAATTTGGCTGCTGCTGGCGGTCCCGGCGCTGGTCTTCGCCGCCGATGCCGACCAATCGCTGACGCTCACGATCTACGACAAGAACATCGCGCTCGTCGAGCACCATCGGCAGATCAGCGTGCCGGCCGGCCACCAGCGCATCGAATTCGCCGGCGTTTCGGCACAGATCGTGCCGGAGACCGTGAGCTTCTTCGCTCCCGGCATGGATCTCATGGAGCAGAACTTCGATTACGACCTCCTCACCCCGGACAAGCTCATGGAAAAGGCGGTCGGCGGCAAGGTACGCATCATCCGCCTGAATCCCGCGACGGGAGTGGAGACGAACGAGACCGCCGAAGTCCTGTCGGCCGTCAACGGAACCGTGTTGCGCATCGGAACGCGGATCGAAGTGCTGCGCGAGGACAATCTTCCCACGCGAGTCGTGTTCGACAAGGTGCCGGATAACCTGCGAGCCGAGCCGACGTTGTCGGTACTGGTCGATGCATCGCGCGCGGCGAACGCGATGGCGCGCCTCACCTATCTATCGCGCGGCCTCGACTGGAACGCGGACTACGTGGCCGTGTTCGACGAAACGAAGGGCGAGACTTCGATGCAGGGGTGGATCACGCTGCGCAACACCTCCGGCACGACGTTCGCGAACGCACGCGCGACGCTCGTGTCCGGCGACGTCAACCTCGTCAACGGCGAGGAAGGTTACTGGCAGTTCCAGCAGCAGCGGCGCATGGCGAATCAGCGCGGGGCGGGCACCGAATCCACCGGCCGCGAGCAGTTGGGAGACTACTACCTCTATCCCATGCGGCAGATCACGACGATCGCGAACAACCAGACCAAGCAGGTCAGTTTTCTCGACGCGGCCGCCGTGAAGGCGGCAAAGGGCTACGAAATCACGTTCCGTGGTTTCGCGTCGAGCGACGAGCCGCAATCCGCGCAGGTGCGCATGCGCTTCTCGAATTCGAAAGCGTCCGGGCTCGGCGAGCAGCTACCAAGCGGCGTGGTGCGCGTGTACGTGCGCGACGCGCGCGGCCAGCCCCAATTCGCGGGCGAGGACCACATCGGCCATACCAGCGCCGGCTCGGAGCTCGCGCTCAGGATCGGAGACGCCTTCGACGTCAATGTGCAATCGACACTGGTCGCGACGCGGCGGATCAGCAGGCGCAAGGCCGAATACGACATGAGCTACCTGATCCGCAACGCACGCTCCGCGCCCGTCAGGCTCACGCTGCGACAGGACGGCCTGTGGCGCGAAAACGAACTGATCGAGCAGTCCCACCCCGGTCGCCGCACCGACGCCGACAGCTTCGCCTGGGATGTGGACATCCCCGCCAATGGCGAGGCGACGCTCGACTTCACCATCCGAAACGGCTGGTGATGCGCGCCGCGGCAAACATCGCGCTGCTGCTGCTCGCGGCAGCGCGGGCGGCCGCGACCCCGGGTGGCGCCGCGGAAGTGGTCTCCGCGCGCGCCGACGCGGTGTCGGTGACCATCTACCGCGATCTGTTCGCGCTGGTGACGGAAAGTCGCACGGTCGATCTGCCTGCCGGTCCGGTGACGCTCGTCTTCGAAGGTGTTCCCGAAACGCTTCTGCCCGCATCGACCGTGGTGAGCAATACGGGCCGGTCACTGGTGGAGCGCAACCACGATTTCGATGCGCTCACGCCCAACAGCCTGTTCGAAAAATCGATCGGCCGCCAGGTCCTGCTCACGCGCACACTGCCCGGCTCCGGCAAGGTGGCCCAGGTGCCCGCGACGATTGTCGCGGCCAACTCCGGCGGAATCACGCTGCGCACGGCGGACGGCACCGAGGCATTGCACTGCTCGGGGCTGCCCGAACGGGTGACATTCGAGAACGTGCCGTCGGAACTGCATGCGCGTCCGAGACTCTCGGTACGGCTCGCCGCAGGCGCCGCGGGAAGGCGCGAAGTGCGACTGAGCTACCTCGCCTACGGTTTTTCGTGGAAATCCGACTACGTCGCGCGTCTCGATGAAACCGGAAGGAAGGTCGATCTACGCGGCTGGGTGACGCTGCAAAACCTGACCGGCGCCCGGTTCCAGGATGCGCGCGTGCAGGTGGTGGCGGGAAAACTCAACCTGATCGACGAAGCGGAGCATGGGACCAGCCTGATCGGCGACACGAGCGATTATTCCAACGACGATTCGCTGCGTCATGCGCGCGAAGAGGCGCTCGACTTCCTGGCTGGGAACTTGCTCGACAGCGACCCGACGCTGAAGCTGTTCGGCGGCTGCTTCTCGACGGAACTCTTGCTGGGATTGAGATCGAGCCTGATGGTGGCCGAGAGCCTCAGTCGCGTCGGGGACCACGAGATGGATGAAGTCATCGTGACTGGATTGCGCGGGAGCCTGCTGGCGACTCACGAGAACTTCGCCGACTACCACCTCTACTCCGTCCCGTTCATGACGGATCTCGATGCGCGACAGACCAAGCAGGTATTGTTCCTCGACAGGCCCGGCGTGAAGGTCGAACGTTTCTATCGGCAGCTCGTCGATGTCGCGACCTACGTGCGCGACGAAGAAGAGCCGGAAGTTCCCATGCTCGTGCTGGGATTCGAGAACCGCAAGTCGGCCGGACTCGGGGAGCCCTTGCCGGAAGGCGTGCTTCGCCTGTTCGAGTCCGGCTCCCACGGCGACATCTTTCATGGCGAGGGATCGCTGCACGACACGGCGGTCGGGGTGCCGGTGGAAATCCCGCTGGCGGGCGCGCTCGACCTCGCACTCCAGATCGAGGTCGACGAGGGTGACGATTTCGCGGACGCGGAAATCAGGATCGCGAACGGCAAGAACGTACCGGTGACCGTGGAGATCCGACAGGAATTCGACGAATACATGACCGGCGCCCGGATCGCGCGCGCGAGCCACCGGACGATCCGCAAGTCCGGCGACTTCGCATGGCGCGTGCGCGTGTCCGCGAACTCCGCGGAAACGATCAGCTTCCGGCTGAGGATTCCCGAAGAGGGCCGATAGATAGCCGGTCAGCCCGCCAGCTTCGCCGACATCGAGATCTTCGCGTTCAACACCTTGGAAACCGGGCACCCCGCCTTGGTCTGCTCGGCAATTTCCTGGAACGTGCGGTCGTCGATGCCGGGGACCTTCGCGACGCACACGAGATCGCTGTGCGTGATCGCGAAGCCATCGCCTATCTTCTCCAGTCGCACCGACGCCTCGGTCTCGATCGAGTCGGGCGTGAATCCCGCCTTGCCGAGGCCGGCCGACAGCGCCATCGAAAAACACGCGGCATGCGCCGCGCCGATGAGTTCCTCGGGGTTCGTGCCCGGGCCATCCTCGAAGCGCGCCTTGAATCCGTAAGGCGCATCCCTGAGCACGCCAGTCTCGGTGGAAATCGTGCCCGTTCCTTCCTTGAGATTGCCTTTCCAGGCCGCCGAACCTTTCTTGATCATGATGCCTTCTCCAATTCGAAACACTGGTGAATGCGAGGATTGCGCTCGAAGTCCCTGGGCAGCGTCGCGCGCGAAATATCCGTAACCTTGTACCGCCGGGCGATGTCGGCGTCCATCTCGAACTTCTGCGCGTTGTTCGAGAACACGAGTCTGCCGCCCGGGGCGAGCAACGCCATGCAGCGGTCGATCATCTCCGCATGGTCGCGTTGAACGTCGAATATGTCGGTCATGCGTTTGCTGTTCGAAAACGTCGGCGGATCGAGGAATACCAGGTCGAACTCGCGACGCTCCGCCACGGCGGTCTTGAGCCACGCGATGCAGTCCTCCTGGACGTACGCATGTTCGCGCCCCGAAAAGCCGTTCACAGCCAGATTGCGCCGCGCCCAGTCGAGGTAGGTCGCTGACATGTCGACCGTCGTGGTTTCCCGCGCGCGGCCCGCGGCCGCGTAGACGGTGGCGCTGCCCGTGTAGGCGAACAGGTTCAGGAATCGCTTGCGGGCGGCGGCCTCGCGCAGCCGCTGGCGCGTGATGCGGTGGTCGAGGAACAGGCCCGTGTCCAGGTAGTCGGTGAAGTTCACCCAGAACCTGAGTCCGCCCTCCTCGACGAGCCGGAAGTCGCCCTGCGAGCCTAACTTCTCGTACTGCTCGCCGCGCGTGGTGCGGCGGCGCTGGCGCAAGTGGATGTTCGCGGGCGGCACGCCGGTCGCGCCGGGCAACGCGGCCAGCGCCTCGTTGCGACGCCGTTGCGCGGCATTCGGATCGACGGTCTTCGGTGCGGCGTATTCCTGCGCGTACAGCCAGACGCGCGCGCCGTCCGCCTCGGCATACCGGTCGATCGCGAACGAATACTCCGGCATGTCGGCGTCATAGATGCGGTAGCAGGTCACGCGTTCCTTCTCCGCCCATTTCGCGAGCTGCTTGAGATTCTTCGCGATGCGGTTGCCGAACATCTTCGCGCCCGGGGTTTCGGCCAGCGACTCGTCGATGCGCGCGGTGCGGCCGGTGTGCAGCAGCTCCTTTTCCGATTCCGCCGAGACGTGCAGGCGCAGCAGCCGACATTCGAGCGCGCCGTTCCAGACCGTGTGCACGCGTTCGGCGCGCAACTTGAGTTCGAGCCCGGCGTCCGGCGAGCCCGCGAGGATCGCGGCGTCCCAACCGCCGAAATGGGCGCGTAGTACTTCGCCGAGCTGGCGCATCAACGCGCGCGCGCCTTCGCGGTCCTCGAGGCGCACGCCGTACGGCGGATTGGTCGCGAGAAAACCGGGTCCTTCGCCCGACGGGCGCGCGTCTTCGAAACGCCCGCTTTCGAACCTGATGAGTTCGCCGAGTCCCGCGCGCGCCGCGTTCTCGCGCGCGACTTCGATCACGCGGCGGTCCGCGTCGATGCCGCGGATTCGCAGCGTGGGCTTCAGCTCGCGCGCGAGCGCATCGCGCTTCACCGCATCCCAGGCCGCGCGGTCGTGGCCTGACCACCCGAAGAAGCCGAAATAGTGGCGGCGCGCGCCCGGCGCGACGTTCGCGGCGATCATCGCCGCTTCGATGGCGAGTGTTCCCGAGCCGCACATGGGATCGAGGAACTCCACCGCGGTCTTCGCCTTCTCCGGCCAGCCCGCGCGCAGCAGCACGCCGGCCGCGAGGTTTTCGCGCAGCGGCGCTTCGCCCGCTTCCGTGCGATAGCCGCGCCGGTGCAGTCCTTCGCCCGAGAGGTCGATCGACACGGTGATCCTGGGGCCGTTCGCATGGGCATGTACGCGCACGGCGGGACGTTCCGGCGAGATGTCGGGCCGGCGGCCCGTGACCTCGCGCAGCTGATCGCAGATGGCATCTTTCAGGCGCAGCGCGCCGAAACGCGTGTGCGTGATCGCGGGATGTTTGCCCGTGAAGTCGCAGGCCAGCGTCCGCGCGGGGTCGACGTGCGCGCGCCAGTCCACCGCGCGTACGCCGTCGTAGAACTCCGCATCCGTGCGTGCCTCGCATTGCGCGACGACGAGGAAGACGCGGCTCGCGACGCGCGATTCGAGGCAGGCGCGATAGGCGACGGAGAGCGGCCCGGAGAATTCGACGCCGACGGCGCGCTCGCGCACGTCGGCCGCGCCGAGCGCGCGCAGCTCGGCCGCGAGCAGGTCGCCGAAGCCGCGGGGGCACGAAGCGACGAAATGCAGTACTTCGACGGGCGCCGTCACGCGTATTCGCGCCTCGGCGGCAGCGGTTGCGCGCGGTATCGCGGATTGCGCAGCAGGCGGCGCAGGATGCGGTAGGTATCGATGTCGAACGCACTGGCGTCGTGGGCCGCTCGCCGGACGATATCCGCGAGCTCGTCGGTCGCCTCGGCGGCCGGCAGGCTCGCCAGGTGCTGCCACGCATCGAGCACGTGCAGCGTACTGCGTTCGCCGAACCCTTCGTTCACGATCACCGGCCCTTCGTGCGGCCAGGGCTCGAGGCGCTCGCCCGCCAGCTCGATCTTCACGCGGGCGAAGTGCACGCCGGCCGGTTCCTTGCCGACGCATGCGCCCCGGCAGCGGCCCACCTGGTAGCCGAAGCAGGATCCGGTGACTTCTTCTCCCGGATTTTCCGTGCCAGGCACCGACTTCTCTTCGAGACCCAGCAGCTTGAGGCACCACCGATGTTCGCGCGCCATCGATTCGAGTGCGCGCCGCGCGTCGCGCTCGCTGCGATAAGAACCGTAGGCGTTGCCCGTGCACAGCGCCTTGGCGTCGAGCGACACGAGCCGGGGCGACTCGGCCTCGTCGGCGAACAGCCAGGTGTAACGCTCGCCGCCGCCGCGCGCAGCGCGGTTGTAGACGGGATGCATCTCGCGTACCTCGCGGGATTCGAGCAGCAGCGCGCCGAGTTCTCCCGCGGTTTCGGTCCAGCTCACGCGCCGCACCTGCGAGGCGAGTCTGAGCACCCGCGCTTCGCGTGCTCCCTCGCGGAAGTAATCGAGCACGCGTTCGCGCAGGTTGTTTGCCTTGGCGACGTAGAGCAGCGTGTCGTCGCCGTCGTCACCCGCGCCGAAGAACCGGTAGACGCCGGGCTCTTCCGGCAGATCGTCGAGGAGATCCTCGGACAATGTCGCGGGCAGACGGATTCGCGGCGCGGCGCGGCCGAGCGCGCTCTCCAGCTCGTCTTCCGTCCATTCGGCGCGCAGCCTGCGCCAGAACTCGAGCAGCACCTGTGCATCGGGCATTGCGCGATGGCGGTTCTCGACCTGGATTCCATGCCGCTCCATCACCGAATCGAGATTGTGATGCGGCATCTCGGGATACAGCGCTCGCGACAGCCGCACCGTGCACAGCGATGGGCTGCGCCAGTTGTCGCCGAGCCGCGCGAATTCGCGGCGGATGAAACCGTAATCGAAGCGCACGTTGTGCGCGACGAACACGCGTCCCGCGAGGCGCGCGCGCAGCTCGGCCGCGACGTCCTCGAAGCTCGGCGCATCCTCGAGCATGCCGTTGTCGATGCCGGTGAGCGCCGTGATGCCGGCGGGCACGCGTACACCCGGATTCACGAGGGTCTGCCACTCGAAGTCGACGACACCATCCGTCGCGCCGATCACCGCGACGTCGATGATGCGATGCAGCCCGGGATAACCTCCGGTCGTTTCGATGTCGACGAAGGCGAGCGGGGTCGAGGTAGTTAGCTCAGGTCGATCCACGTGGTCTTGAGCTCGGTGTACTTGTCGAACGCGTGCAGCGACTTGTCGCGCCCGATGCCCGACTGCTTGAAGCCGCCGAACGGCACGGTGATGTCGTCGGCGTCGTAACAGTTCACGTAGACGGTGCCGGCGCGCAACGCCCGGGCGGTGCGATGCGCGGTGTTGATGTCGCGCGTCCACACGGCGGCCGCCAGGCCGTAATCCACGTCGTTCGCGATGCGGATGGCCTCCTCGACGTCCTTGAACGTGATCGTCGCGAGCACGGGCCCGAAGATCTCCTCGCGCGCGATGCGCATCGCCGGCTTCACGCCGTCGAACACGGTTGGCTCGACGAAGAAGCCGCCGCTGTCGAGGCGCGTGCGCGAACCGCCGAGCGCGACGCGCGCGCCGTCGGACTTGCCGGCGTCGATGTACGAGAGCACGCGTTTCATCTGAGTTTCGTCGACGATGGCGCCCAGTTTCGTGTTCGGGTCGAGCGGGTCGCCGGGCGCCATCTGCCGGCCGACCGCCGCTATCTTCTCGAGCATCGCGTCCTTGATCGACGCCTCCACCAGCAGGCGCGAACCCGCCGAGCACATCTCGCCCTGGTTGAAGAAGATCGCGAACGCCGCCGCGGTCGCGGCGCGATCCAGATCCGGACAATCCGCGAGCACGATGTTGGGAGACTTGCCGCCGCACTCGAGCGAAACCTTCTTGAGATTCGACTGCGCGGCGAGCTGCATCACCACCTTGCCGGTGGCCGTCGAGCCCGTGAACGCGATGCAGTCGACGTCCATGTGCGAGGCGAGCGCGGCGCCCGCGGGATTGCCGAAGCCCGGCACCACGTTGAACACCCCGGGCGGCAGGCCCGCCTCCACCGCGAGCTCGGCGACGCGCAGCGCGGTCAGCGGCGATTTCTCCGAAGGCTTGAGCACGAGCGAATTCCCGCTCGCGAGCACCGGACCTATCTTCCATGACGCCATCAGCAGCGGGAAATTCCACGGCACGATGGCGCCGACGACGCCCATGGGCTCGCGCGTGATCGTCGCGAGCGCGTGAGGCCCGGTGGGCGCGACTTCGTCGTAGATCTTGTCGACGGCCTCCGCGTACCAGCGGATGCAGTTGGCGGCCGAGGGGATGTCCACGGCGAGGCTGTCGGAGATCGGTTTGCCGGTATCGAGCGTTTCGAGCAGCGCGAGCTCGTCGCGATGCTCGAGTATCAGCTCCGAGAAGCGCGTCAGCACGCGCTTGCGCGCCTTCGGCGATTCGTTGGCCCAACTACCCGCGCGGAACGCCTTGCGAGCGCTCGCCACGGCGGCGTCGATGTCGGCCTGCTCGCCCAGCGCGACGGGCCCGATCGAGCGCCCGGTGGCCGGGTTGATGTTCTCGAACGTCCGGCCGCCCGCGGACGCGACGAAGCGCCCGTCGACGAACACGCCGGAGCGCGGCTCGACGGCGGCGGCGCGCTCGCGCCACTGGTTCAAGGAAAGTTTCGGCTGCGCGGACATCGGGGCGTCCTAGAAAGTCGGCGGGGTGGAGGCCGAGATGATCTCACAGACCTCGCGCCCGACGTTGCGGAATCGGTGCGGCATGGTGCTGGAAAAATAGTAGGCATCGCCCGGCTCGAGGATGCGCGATTGTCCGCCCACGGTGAGCTCGACCTTGCCGCGCACGACCACGCCACCCTCCTCCCCGCGATGCGACAACATGTCGTCGCCCGTCGCGGCGCCGGGCTCGTAACGCTCGTGCAGCACCGTGAGCTGGCGGCCCGGGCGCTGCGCGGCGACCAGTCGCAGCGAGGCCCCGTCGTTGCCGATCTCGACCAGTTCGTCGGCCGAATAGAACACCTGCGCCGCGCTCGTGACATCGAGCGTGAAGAACTCGGCCATCGACAGCGGCACGCCGTCGAGCACCTTCTTGAGCGAGCCGACCGAAGGGCTCACGCGGTTCTGCTCGATCAGGGAGATGAGTCCGTTGGTCACGCCCGCCCGCCGCGCGAGCTCGCGTTGCGAGAGGCCGTGCAGCTCGCGCACGTGTTTGAGCCGTGCTCCGACGTCGATGGTCATGGTTGGTTCCGGCGGCGGTCCCGATGGACAACTTCCTGGATTTCGGCGCGATTTCGCTGTCGTGTCAACGAGGGCCCACCTTTAAATTATGATGCCGGGGCCACCTCCGGAGACGCGCATGTCCGCCCCGCCGCAAACCCCAGGTTCCTCGCTCGACGCCTACTGGATGCCGTTCACGGCGAACCGCCAGTTCAAGAGCAAGCCGCGCATGCTGGCCAGGGCCACGGGCATGTACTACGAGACGCCGGACGGGCGGCGGATTCTCGACGGGGTCGCCGGGCTCTGGTGCGTCAACGCCGGCCACGGCCGCCAGGAGATCACGCAGGCGGTCGCGCGGCAGCTCGAAGCGATGGATTACGCGCCGCCGTTCCAGATGGGACACCCGGCGGCGTTCGAACTCGCGAGTGCCCTGGTGCGCATCGCGCCCGCCGGGCTCGAGCACGTATTCTTCACGAACTCGGGTTCCGAGTCGGTCGACACCGCCCTCAAGATCGCACTGGCGTATCACCGCGTGAAGGGCGACGCCGCGCGCGTGAGGTTGTTAGGACGCGAGCGCGGCTATCACGGCGTGGGCTTCGGCGGCATCAGCGTCGGCGGCATGGTCGCCAATCGCAAGGTGTGGCCCGCGGCGATGATTCCGGGCGTGGATCACCTGCGTCACACGCACGATCCCGCGCGTAACGGGTTCACGCGCGGGCTGCCGGCTCACGGCGTCGAGTTCGCCGAGGACCTCGAGCGGCTGGTCGCGCTGCACGACGCTTCGACCATTGCCGCCGTCATCGTCGAGCCGATCGCGGGCTCCACCGGCGTCATCCTGCCGCCGCAGGGATACCTGAAGCGCCTGCGCGAGATCTGCGACAAACACGGCATCCTGTTGATCTTCGACGAGGTGATCACGGGATTCGGCCGCACCGGCTCGCCGTTCGCGGCGCAGGAGTTCGGCGTGACGCCGGACATCATCACCTGCGCGAAGGGCCTGACCAACGGCTGCGTGCCGATGGGCGCGGTGCTCGTCTCGAAGAAGATCTACGACGCGTTCATGCAGGGGCCCCCGGGCGCGATCGAACTGTTCCACGGCTACACGTATTCGGCGCATCCCATCGCCTGCGCCGCGGGCCTCGCCGCGATCGACATCTACCAGCGGGAGAATCTGCTCACGCGCGCGAAGCAGATGTCGGCCGCGTTCGAGGAGGCCGTGCATTCATTGAAAGGGCTGCCGCACGTGATCGACGTGCGCAACTACGGCCTCGTCGCCGGCATCGAGCTCGCGCCGGCCGCCGGCTCGCCCGGCGCGCGCGCGTTCGACGTGTACCTGAAATGCTTCGAGCGCGGCCTGCTGATTCGCACGACCGGCGACATCGTCGCGCTCTCGCCGCCGCTTATCATCGAGCCCAGACACGTCGACGAGCTGATCGGAATCCTCTCCCAGGCCCTGAGGCAGTAATGGGGACATTCCTCGTTTCCTGGCAAATTGGGACAGACCTGAGCACGGACGCCGGCGCGTGCTCGACGAATCCTGGATGGACCAGCCAAGTCTGTCCCCTTTTGCTAGGAAACAGGGAATGTCCCCATTTTCCGCGTCCCCAGTTTGCGGGCGAACTCGCGGCGCAGCAGTAGATAGCTCAGTCCCGCCTGCAGGAACATCGTCGCGACCGACAGGTACCACAACTCGTCGAGCGTGAATCCCGGACGCGACGTCAGCCAGAACGCCGGCAAGAGGAACAGCACCAGGCGAAATGCGCTCGCGCCGCTGACCGGCCACGTGTTGCCGAGGCCCTGGAATATGGACGAGCAGCTGAAGATCACGCCGGTCGCGACGAAATTCCACGACGTGATCACGAGCACCTCGACGCCGACGGCGACCACGGCCTCTTCGCGCGTGAACCAGTGCATGAACCACTCGGCCTCGAGCTGACACACCACCGTCAGCACGGTCATGATTCCGATGCTGAGCAGCGCCGCCCAGCGAAACGTTTCGTGCACGCGTTCGGGCTTGCGCGCGCCGAAATTCTGGCCGGAGATCGGCGCGGCGGCGAACGCCACCGCCATCGCCGGCAGCATGATGATGCGCATCACGCTCTGGCTCACGCCGAATCCGGCCTGCGCGGCCGCGCCGAACTCGCGGATCAGGTAGTAGATAGCCGTCATCACGATCGAGATCAGGATGAACTCGAGCCCGACCGGCAGTCCCACGGCGAGGACCTTGCCCCACACCTGCGTGCGCGGCCGCATCTGCTCGCGATGGATGGACACGTACTTCTCGTGCCTGTGGAAATAGTAGGCACAGAGGATCACGCCGACGACGACGGCAATGGTGCTCGCGAGCCCGGCGCCGGCGGCGCCGAGCGGCCTGCCCGTGCCCCAACCGGCGATCAGCACCGGCGCGAGCACGATGTTCACGACCAGCGTCAGCAGCTGGATGATCATCGTCGGCATCACGATGCCCGTGCCGCGCAGCGTCGCGAACATCGCGATCATGATGAACTGCAGGCCCAGCCCCGGTGCGAACCAGTACAGGTACTCGATGCCCGCGCGCGCAGTGTCCGCATCCGCGGCGACGGCGCGCATGTAGGGTCCCGAGAACGCGTAGAGACCCGCGATCACGGCAACCACCAGGAACAGCGACAACATGAGCGCCTGGTTGAACACCAGGTTCGCGCGGTCGCGATCCTTCGCGCCGACCGCCTGCGCCACGAGCGCCAGCGTGCCGACGTTGAGGATCTGCGTGAGCGCCAGCGTCACGAACCAGATGTTCCCCGCCGACGTGACGCCGGCCGTCACCGCGTCACCGAGCTTGGTGACGAAGTACAGGTCCGTGAAGAAATACAGCGTCTGCACGAAGATCGGGATCGCCATCTGGATCGACATCGTGCCGATGTGTCCCGGTATCGAGCCGCTGCTGAGGTCTTTCATGCGTCCAGCTATCTGTTTGGAACGGGCAAAAGGAAAGGCCGGTCGCGAGGGACCGGCCTTTCCGAGTCAGCTTGAATTCTTCGCTGATCTTGTTAACGCGTCAAATCATTCGCCCCACGGGAACGTCGTGGCAAAGCCCACGAGGAACCGCGGCTCGTTGTTGTTCGGGTCGTCCGTGATCTTGAAATCGCCGCTGGCATCCGTACCGGTGAACTTGCCGAACACCGTGAAGTTGCTGAACGAGTACGTCAACGCGACCGAGTAGTCGAACGTCTCGACGTCCTCCCAAGCATCACCCCACGAGTAACCCGCGTGGAAGTCCAGCGAAAAGCTTTCGCCGATCGGTTGCGAGTAGTTCGCTTCGGTGTACCAGGCGCTGTCGCCGAGGCCCAGCCAGTCATCGGCGTACCACTGCTTGAAGCCAAAGTTGCCGGCGCTGAAGCCCACGTTCACTTCGAGAAAGTCCTCGGTGCTGTCGGAGCCGGGATAGGTGTAATAGTTCGCCAGCGCCGACCACGAGAACGTCTCGTTGATTTCGCCGGTGTAGCCAGCGTAAATGTCGAGTTCCACGTCGGCATCCGTGCCAGGGCCGAAGTCGATGCTGCTCGACGCCCAGGCGCCGATCGCGAATCCGCTGTCACCGAACGAATAGTCCGCGCTGCCTTGCAGCGCCGGGTCCTTCGCGCTCTGGCTCCAACCGCGGAAGTCGTAGTCGCTCACCGCAGTCCAGGTCGAACTGAATTGAGCTTGGGCGACGCTGCAAAGGCCAAGGAGGCCGGTCACGAGCGCCAGGGTTCTTATCGATTTCATTGTCTCCTCCAAGGGCTAAAGGGCCCCTCTGCTAAAGCAAAGGGTGTGCCATACATGCCGCCGAGCGCGTAAACGTCCAGGAATTTCAATGAATTACGTGTAGTGCAAAACAAGACACATGCACTGGAACGCCGCGATTATGCCGTGAGGAAGGAGACCTTTGCACTAATTAAGTGCGGCTCTCGAAGAGGGCGTAGAACTTGGTGCACTCTTCTAGTACTTCCCAGGTACCTTCGAACCCGGATGGCACGACGAAGGCGGCGCCCGCCGCGAACTCCCAGCGCTGGCCATCCTTGTTTTCCAGCACTACGCGGCCTTTCGTGAGGCAGCAGAACTCCGACTCGGTGTATCGGATGCGCCATTTGCCTGGCGTGCTGGACCAGGTGCCGGCAAAAAACTGTTCCGTCGCGTCCGCGAAGTAGTTGCTGACGGTCTGGCGCGGCGCGCCGGCGATGAGGCGGTCGGCCGCGGGGGTTGAAGTCTCGCCCTCGCGGGGCTGGGCGAAATCGACGATCTGATTGCTCATGGAGCCTCCGTTCCGGGGCACCAGTATGCGGGCGGCGCGCCCGCTCCAGCGCGCCGCCCGCGTCCTTCGCAACTCTCCTTTCAGTTGCGGGCTCCTCGAAGTTGCCTGCGCCTTTCAGTTGCTGGCGAGCGCCGCGCCCTTCTCGAGCCGGATCTCGACGCAGCGCTCGAAGGCCTGGTCATCCGTGGCGGCTTCGGTCGAAGCAAACCGCTCGCCCATGGCTTCGATGATCAGCCGCTCCTTCGGAACGCCCGCCTTCTCGAGTTCTTGCGCGACCGACGCGGCGCGCTCCTGCGAGAGCTTGAGGTTCAGTTCCTCGTCGCCGCGCGCATCGGCGAACCCGGACACGCGGACACGCACGTCGGGAAGACCGGCGACCAGCGTGCCGAGCCGTGCGATGCGCGCACGGTCGCTGTCGCGGACCGTCGTTTCGTTGGTGCGGAACTGCACGGTCGAACCGACCTGCCCGGCCTTTCCCGACAGCGAATCGAGCGAGCTCGTCAGCGTATCGACCTCGCCCGCCAGCAGCGCGGCTTCGGCCTTGCGCTCGGCGATCGCCTGACTCTTCTCGTAGCTGCGTTCGCCCATCTTGCCGCCGATGACCGCGCCCACGACCATGCCGAGCGGTCCACCCGCGGCGGCGCCGATGATCGCGCCGCCCGTGAAGCCGGCCATGCCGCGCTTCGCCGCGCCCTTGTCACCGTGGCCCGACGTTCCCGCGGAAGCCGGGTTCACGGCCAGGCTGATTGCCAACACGCCCGCGACCAGCGCGGAATTGCGAAACTTCGTCGTCCAGGTGCCCATGTGCCCTCTCCAGTTGTTTGCGTATCCGAGAGCGGTTTTGCTCTCTGGGGATCATTTCAACGCTGGATCGGGCGTGCGATCGGGCGGGGATCGGGCGATTCGGGGGTGAATCGTGGCAAAAGATGTGGGTAATGGGGACATTCCTCGTTTCCTAGCAAATGGGGACAGACCTCGATGAGGGGCCGACGAGTCCCGGCAATTACCAGCGCCTGCGTGGACGGCATACTCGCCGATCAGGTC
>JAFAGC010000093.1 GCA_023423065.1 Pseudomonadota bacterium | reverse complement strand
TCCTGTTTTCCGCGGCCGCTCAGGCCAGCGGTAGATAGATGTCGGTGATGGCCTCGGAGTCCGCGACGTCGGGGTAGAACGCGACCCGTTGCATGAACAGCGGAAATTCGCGCGGCTCTTCTCCGCTGGCAGGCAGCCAATGCGAATACAGGTGCCGTATCGACCGGCCGAGCTGATCGTCGGAGCCGCGATGGCGCAGCAACGCGCAACGACCGGCGGGGATCAGGAACTCCACGACGCCGGAGTCGTTTTGCGGGACGGCCCGGTCGATGGCCGCGCACAATCCGAAACGGAAATCTCCGGGCGGCGTCTCGTCGGGATCGTCGTAGACGATGTTGAAGGTGGCGCTGCTCGAAGGCGGCAGGCGATTCGCCCGGCGAAACTCGATGAACCGGCGGATGCTCTCGCCGAGCCGCATCGGATCGCCGCGGTGCTCGAGCATCGCGACGCGCGTGGCGGGGAAGGTTACGACTCGCGCGCTCGGCGCGGCGCTCATGTTCATCGTGGTGGTCCTCAGGTGTGTGAAGGGACGGAAGCGGGAATGCCATTCCGTCCAGTCCGGGGCCGCGCGGAATTCGCTGGGGGACTGCCCGGAGAACTGCCGGAACGCACGTGCGAAGGCTTCCGGCCCCTCGTAACCGCTCGCCAGCGCGATGTCGGCAATCGATTGCTCCTCGCGGAACGCGAGACGCCAGGACGCGCGCCGCATGCGCAGGTGCTGCACGTAACGGTACGCGCTCATGCCGAGGAAGCCGGAGAACTGCCGGTGAAAGTGGTAGCGCGAGAACGCCGCGATGCCGCTCAGCGTCGCGATCGACAGGGCCTCTTCGGAGTGTGCCTCGATGTGCTCGAGCACCCGCGCGAAGCGCTCCTGGTAGCGCTCCATGGTCGACGGAATCTTTTCGCATTCACCCATGGACTCGAGGATATCGGCGGGGCCGGCCGGGCGCCTTGCCGATCTTGCTCACCGAAACCGGACGGTAACCAGACCGTCGCCTGACTACTTGCCCGGGCCCGGTCCTTAGTCTGCTCCCCATACCGAACAACGATATGGAGAAAAGCCATGGATCCCCGCGATACCCATCCCCGCGACGATGCCGACGTACTCATCGTCGGCGCCGGGCCCACCGGACTCACGCTCGCCACCGCGCTCGAGCGCTCGGGCGTCTCGACCCTGATCGTGGACAAGCTCGACCAGGGGCAGAACACCTCGCGCGCCGCCGTCATCCACGCGCACACGCTGGAGGTGCTGGAGCGGGTCGGGATCGCCGGGCAGCTCACGGCATCCGGCATGAAGGTCACGCGGTTCTCGCTGCGCGACCGTGACAACACGCTCGTCCGTCTGCGCTTCGACGAACTGCCGTCCAACTACCCGCACCTGCTGATGATCACGCAGGACGTCACGGAGCGGATCCTGCGCGATTCGCTCGCCGCGGCGCGCCGCGCCGTGCGCTGGGGTTGCCGAGCCGAGTCGATCGCCGACGCCGGCGACGGCGTCTGCGCGACTCTCGTGACGAAGGCCGGACGCGAGATCGTGCGCGCGAAGTACGTGGTCGGCGCGGACGGCATGCACAGCCTCGTGCGCAAGACCGCCGGCATCGGATTCATCGGCGAGAGCTACGAGGATTCCTTCGTGCTCGCCGACGTGGACATGGACTGGGATCACGGCCGCGAGGAAGTGATGTTGTTCTTCTCGCCCGCCGGTGTGCTGGTCGTCGCGCCACTGCCTGGGGGACGATTCCGGATCGTCGGTTCGCTCGACAACGCACCCGAACATCCCGGCGTCGCCGACATCCAGGCGTTGCTCGATGGACGCGGACCCACGCGCGGCGCCGCGCGCGTGAGCCGCGTGCACTGGAGCTCGCGCTTCCGCCTGCATCATCGTGTCGCGGAGCGTTATCGCAGTGGCCGGCTGCTGCTGGTCGGCGATGCCGCGCACGCGCACAGCCCCGCAGGCGGACAGGGCATGAACACCGGCCTCGTCGATGCCTGCGTGCTCGCCGAACTCCTGGCCGACGTGATCAGGGGCCGCCGCGGCGAAACGGCGCTCGACGAATACGAGCGCCTGCGCAAGCCCGCGGCCGAGCAGGTGCTCGGACTCGCGGGACGCCTCACCGGCATGGCGATCGCGAAAGGCGCCGGACGCCGCATGGCGCGCAACACGCTGCTGCGCGTCCTCGGCAGTCTGCCGCCCGCGCGCCGACGCCTGCAGATGCAGCTCTCGGGCCTGGCGCGCCGCGCCGCGTCGCAGGTCCCGGCCGCCGGCTGAACGAACCCAATCCAACTACGAGGAAATGACATGAAGGCTTTCATTCGAATCGGGCTGTGTGCCGCGCTCCTGTCCCTCGGTGGCTGCGCCACCGTTCCCGCGGCGCGGACGACACCCACGGAACTCGACTTCGCGAAATTCGACCGCGGGATCGTCGTGGACGAAGTGCTCATCGCGCCCGGCGCGATGGCCGACCTGCCGGACGCCGAACTCGCCGCGCTCGCGCGCGATCTGCGTCTCGCGCTGATGAACTCGCTGCCCAGCGACGAACTGGTGCGGGAAGCGGCGCCCGGAGTGCTGCGCATCGCCGTCACCGTGACCGAGATCGATGCCTCGAGCCCGGCGGTGAACGCGGTGACGGCCGCGTTGCTGTTCGTGCCGCTCGACCGGGGCGGAATCGCATTCGAAGCGCGCTTCTACGATGGCCAGGGCGAGGTGCCGATCGCGGTCGTCACGCACCGGAAGACGGGCACGCCACTCGATCTGGCGGGCAGTTTCCGGCGCTTCGGGCATGCCGTGGGTGCCATCGAGGACTGGGGAGCTTCGCTCGCGAAGGCGTTCGAGGAGACGTGACCACCGGCAAACCACTCAACCGCTAGTTGACGGCCACCGGTCGCGGGAGCATCGTTGGTCAAACTAACAACAATGGGAATCCGCGGGATTCACGGCGCCCGGACATGGACAAGGTCGACCGCATCTATCTTCTCCACCGCATCCTGGCCGGGCGCCGCACGCCGATCGAATTCCACGACCTTTGCGATCGCATGGAGTGTTCGCGCGCGACGGTGTACCGCACCATCGAGACGCTGCGCGATTCACTCGGCGCACCGATCCATACGGATCCCGAACGCGGGATCAGCTACCGGCCGGCGGAGGGCGAACGTCCATACGAGCTGCCGGGACTGTGGTTCTCGGGCGCCGAATTGCAGGCTCTGGTGACCTTCCAGAAACTGCTGAGCACGCTCGAGCCCGGCCTGCTCGAGGAACACCTGAGCCCGCTGTCGCGCAGGCTCGATCAGCTGCTGACGGACCGGCGCCTGCATCTCGGTGAAGCGGGGCGGCGCATCCGGTTGCTCGGCATGGCCTCGCGGCCCATGGGCGCGCATTTCCGGACGGCGGCCGGCGCCACGTTGCAGCGGCGGCGACTCGCGATCCGTTATCACTCGCGCGGCAAGGATCAGCACACGGAAAGATCGATCTCGCCGCAGCGGCTCGTTCACTATCGCGACAACTGGTATCTCGATGCGTGGGATCACCTGCGGGATGCGCTGCGCAGCTTCTCGGTCGACCGCATCACCGCCGCGACCGAGTCCGCCGAAGCCGCCGTCGACGTGCCCGAGGCGCAGCTCGACGAGTACTACGCGAGCGCCTACGGCATCTTCTCCGGCAAAGCCAACAAGACGGCCATCCTGCGATTCTCCGCGACCCGTTCGCGCTGGGTTGCGGACGAGCGCTGGCATCGCGACCAGCGCGGGCAGTACCTGACCGACGGGCGCTACGAGCTCGAAGTGCCGTTTCGCGAATCCCGCGAGTTGCTGCTCGACATCCTGAGATACGGGTCCGACGTCGAGGTCGTCCAGCCCGAGCGATTGCGGAAAGACGTGGCGGCCGCGCTGCGCCAGGCACTCGCGCAGTACGACTCCTGAAGCATCCGCGGCGTGCCGGGCGCGCGCGGTCCAACTACTGACATAAGCCGTCTCAGATCCTGAGACAGCGCCGACGGATGATGCGCGCGATGGGTCGCGAACCCCTCGCATGCCACGCGCGTCGGCAGAACGCACGGACATTCGGGAGTGTTTTCCGGCCCCGCCAACCGGAGAACAAAAATGCAAAGGCGCCACGTCCTCGCCGGCTTCTTCGCCGTCGTCCTGTTCGTCACCGCTCTCGTGTCCTGCTTCGGGCATCAACGGCGCAGCGACGCCGATCCCGTCACCACCCGGCTCGAGCTTTACTGATGCGCGCGATCAAGCCATCGCCGGGCCCGGACCGGGAGCCCGACTGGGCATTCAGGGTCGTGGTGCTCATCGGGATCGTGCTGATCTGGATGGCGCACTGCACGCCGCTCGGCAAGCTCCCCGAGGGGCAGAGCGCGGAGGAGCGCTGGCGGGAGCATGGTTGAGGTCGTTCAACCCGCCGTGCGGCGCCACGGATTCCCCACGCACGGCGGGCCTCGTGTATTCTTGCGCGCTTCTTAACTCTCTGAAATAACAGCTTTTCCCGATGCAAGAACGATACGAGGCGGCTGCCGTCGAACGCGCCGCGCAGGAATTCTGGGACCGCGAGCGGGTCTTCGAGGCGCGCGAGGATGCCAGTGGCAGCGCCGGCAAGTTCTATTGCCTGTCCATGTTCCCGTATCCCTCGGGTCGGCTGCACATGGGCCACGTCCGCAATTACACGATCGGAGACGTGCTCTCGCGCTTCCACATGATGCAGGGCAAGACCGTGCTGCAGCCGATGGGCTGGGACGCGTTCGGCCTGCCCGCGGAGAACGCGGCCATCAAGAACGGCGTGCCGCCCGCGAAGTGGACGCGCGAAAACATCGCGTACATGAAGGGCCAGCTCAAGCAGCTCGGCTTCGCGTTCGACTGGTCGCGCGAGATCGCGACCTGCGATCCGTCTTACTACCGCTGGAACCAGTGGCTGTTCCTTCGCTTGCTCGAGAAGGGCATCGCGTACCGCAAGACGGGTGTCGTGAACTGGGATCCGGTCGACCAGACCGTGCTCGCCAACGAGCAGGTGATCGACGGGCGCGGCTGGCGCACGGGCGCGCTGGTCGAGAAGCGCGAGATCCCGATGTACTACCTCGCGATCACGAAGTACGCCGATGAGTTGCTGGCCGATCTCGAGAAGCTGCCCGATTGGCCCGAGCGCGTGAAGACCATGCAGGCCAACTGGATCGGTAAGTCCGAGGGCTGCGAGATCTCGTTCCCGTACGCGCCGGACACGAAGGCGCTGATGGGCCACGACGGCGCGCTCAAGGTCTTCACCACGCGCGCGGATACCTTGTTCGGCGTGACCTACATGGCGGTCGCTGCCGAACATCCGATCGCGATGGCCGCCGGCGCCAAGAATTCCGCGTTGCAGGAGTTCATCGACGAGTGCCGGCGCGGCTCCACGATGGAAGCCGACATCGCGACGCAGGAAAAGAAGGGCATGCGCACCGGCTTCTCGGTGCTGCATCCGTTCACCGGCCAGATGATTGATATCTGGGTGGCTAACTACGTGCTGATGACCTACGGCGAGGGTGCCGTCATGGCTGTGCCAGCGCACGACCAGCGGGACTTCGAGTTTGCGACGAAGTATTCACTTCCCATTAAACAGGTCATTCATAACGAACAAGCGGCCTTTGAGCAAAGGCCGCTGCCGATGCTGGAAGTTTTCTACTCAAAGACCATAAATTCTGCGGAGTTCACCGGCCTCGGCTACGAAGCCGCCGTGGACGCGATCGCCACCGCGCTCGAAAAGAAAGGGCTCGGCAGGAAACGCGTGCAATGGCGCCTGCGCGACTGGGGCATCTCGCGCCAGCGGTACTGGGGTTGCCCGGTGCCGATGATCCATTGCGCAAAGTGCGGCGAGGTCCCGGTGCCGGACAAGGACCTGCCCGTCGTGTTGCCGGAAGGTCTCGTACCCGACGGTTCCGGCAATCCGCTCAACAAGACGCCGTCGTTCTACGAATGCAAATGTCCGACGTGCGGCGCCGACGCGCGCCGCGAAACGGACACGATGGACACGTTCGTCGATTCGTCGTGGTACTTCCTGCGTTTCGCGTGCGCGGATGCGCCGACGATGGTCGACGGCCGCGCGAAATACTGGATGCCGGTGGATCAATACATCGGCGGCATCGAACACGCGATCCTGCACCTGCTGTATTCGCGCTTCTGGACGAAGGCGATGCGCGACCTGGGATTGATCGACATCGACGAGCCGTTCAAGAACCTGCTCACGCAGGGCATGGTGCTGCACCACATCTACTTCCGCGAGCCCGCGCCGGGCCGCCGCGATTACTTCAATCCAGCCGACGTCGAGGTGCTGCTCGACGAGAAGAATCAACGCAAGGGCGCGATCCTGCTCACCGACAATCAGCCGGTGGAATGGGACGGGCTCGGCACGATGTCGAAATCGAAGAACAACGGCGTCGACCCGACGGCCCTGGTGGAACAGTTCGGCGCCGACACCGCGCGCATGTTCATGATGTTCACGGCGCCGCCCGAGCAGACGCTCGAATGGTCGGAAGAGGGCGTGCAGGGTTCGTTCCGTTTCATTCGCCGCCTGTGGAAGGCGGTGTACGACCAGGTCAACGCGCCGCCGCCGGCGGACTCGATCAGCATCGAGAAGTTCGACAAGGGCATGCTCAACGCCGCGCAGAAAGACCTGCGCCGCATCGCGCATCACACGCTCGAAAAGGTGACGGACGACATCGGCCGGCGCCGCAGCTTCAACACGGCCGTCGCGTCGGTGATGGAATTGCTGAACGCGGTCGGCAAGCTCACCGACGAGGGGCTCTACACACGCGTGGTCAAACACGAGGCGCTCGAGATCGCGGTGATGTGCCTGTCGCCGATGATCCCGCACGTCACGCACGAACTGTGGCACCAGCTCGGTCATTCGACCGCGCTGATCCACGAACGCTGGTGGACGCCCGATCCGGACGCGCTGGTGCAGGACTCGATCGAGATCTCCGTGCAGGTGAATGGCAAGATGCGCGCGCGCGTCGGCGTTGCCGCCGAGGCTTCGCAGGACGATGCGATCGCGGCCGCGCTGGCCGATGCGAACGTGCAGAAGTTCGTGGAGGGCAAGCCGGTGAAGAAGGCGATCTACGTGAAGGGCAAGCTGGTCAACATCGTCGTATGAGAAAGCTGATCGTCGGTGCCGCGCTGTTGTTGGGCGCCTGCGGCTTCCACCTGCAGGGCCGCCAGCCGCTGCCCACCGCGTTCGCGAACACCTACATCGACACCGAGGACGAGAAGACCGACTTCGTGCAGGACCTGCGCAAGGCGTTGCTCGCGTCGGGCGTCAAGGTGATCCCCACGGCGGGATCGGCGGGCGCGACGATCAAGGTGCACGAGGACGAGCTCACCGAGCGGATCCTCTCGGTATCGGCGCGCAACATTCCGGCCGAATACGAGCTCACGTACCGCGTGAAATTCTCCGTGACCTCGGACGGCGCGACGCTGATCGAGGACGAGGAAGTCACCGCGACGCGCGACATCAGCTTCGACGAGGCGCGGCTGCTCGCCAAGGAACGCGAGCAGGAAATCCTGCGCGAGGCGCTGGCGCGCGACCTGGTCGCGCTCGTCATGCGCCGCATCTCCGCTCTTTGATGAACGACGTGATGCGCGTGGGCGCGGAGCCGCACGCGTCCGTGCGCACGCTCACCGCGCGTTATGGCGCCGGACTCGCGATGGGCGGCGCGACCGAAGACCTGCCGGGTTCCTACTGGGGTGAAAGCGAGGCCGGGCTGCGCGGCAACGTCCTCTACGTGCGCGCGGATACGCCGATGCACTCGCTGCTGCACGAGCTGTGTCACTTCATCTGCATGACGGCCGCGAGGCGCGCGGGCCTGGATCGCGATGCGGGCGGCGACGATGCCGAGGAGTGCGCCGTGTGTTACCTGCAGATCGTGCTCGCCGACCAGCTGGACGGTTTCGGGCGTGACCGCATGCTCGCCGACATGGATGCGTGGGGTTACACGTTCCGGCTCGGCTCGGCGCGCGAGTGGTTCGAACGCGACGCGGCGGATGCGCGTGGGTGGCTGCTGGGCCGCGGGCTCATCGACGAGTCCGGCAGGCCGACCTTTCGGTTGAGGGGATAAGTCGAGGGTATTCGCCAAGGAAGCACGCGTTTGCTCCGTCCAAGGATCGGGACAGGAGAAACACGATGCGACCGCTGATCCGAATCATCTGTTCGTGCCTCGCGTTGTCAGGCCCGATGGCGATTGCCGAGTCCGCCGCGAACCCGACTCTGAGCGCGCGCGATTCCGGCATCGACGATGAGAATGCAAAGCCGGTTTCACTCGATATCGCAGACCTCGACGTCATCGTGGACATCGTCGGCAACGTCGCCCGCACCACCGTCGCGGCGCGCTTCACGAATCCGGGGCACGACGATCTCGAGGGCACGTTCTCGCTGCAAATGCCCGACGGCGCGGTGGTGACGGGGTACGCACTCGACGTCGAGGAATTCATGATCGACGGCGTGCTCGCACCGCCGATCCGCGCGCGGCGCGCGTACGAACAGAAGGTCCGGCAGGGCATCGATCCGGGCGTCGCGGAAGTTGCGCGTGGCAATGTGTTCAGCACGCGCGTGTATCCCGTGCTCGCGGGCAAGGGGCGCACGATCCGGCTGACGTTCGCCGCCCCGGTGCTTGCGGAGCGCGGCTTCACGCTGCCGCTCGCGAGTCTGGGCAAGTCGTCGCGCGTCGCGCTCAGCGTGCGCGTGCGCGGCGCGGAGGTTGCGCCGCGGATGACGTGGCCCGCGGACGTCGCGCCCGAATGGACGCGCAAGGGTGCGGACCTCGTGAGCGAATTGGTGCTGCGCGGCCGGTCGATGTCCGGCGAGTTGCGCATCGAACCCGCGCGCGGAAATGGTCGCGTGTTCCTGACGCGGCACCCGTCCGGCAAGCGCTTCGTCGAATTGCGCGACGCGGCTTCGGCGACGGTTCCCGCGGCAGCGCCGCGCAGCGTCCGGGTGTACTGGGACCGCTCGTTGTCGCGCGCCGACGATGCGCTCGCCGCCGAACTCTCGCTGCTGGAGAAATATCTGGCGACGCTGCCGGCCGCGAAGCTCGAGGTGGTGACGTTCAACAGCACGGGCGCGAACGCGCGCGCGGTGCCCGATGGCGCGGCGGCCATCCATGCGCTGCGCGGGGTGCGTTATCGCGGCGCCACGAGTTTCGCGTCGTTCGCGCGGGAGCGCGCCGCCCCGGCGGACGTGTGCCTGCTGTTCAGCGACGGCGTCTCCACGATCGATTGGCGGCCCGAAGCGCGCCTTGGGTGCACGTTGTTCGCCATCACCAGCGCCAGGGATGCCGATCGCGGATACCTCGAACTACTGGCGCGGCTCAACGGCGGCGCGGTGCTCGCGGTGGCGCGCGACAATGTGGACGAAACCCTGGCGTTGCTGACGTCGCCCGCGCCGCGCATCGTCGATGTGCGTTCGTCGGACGGCCGCGCGCTGCGTTTCGCGCCGCTGCCGGGAACCGCGCGCGGCTGGGCGCTCGTCGCCGAAGCGCCGACCTCCGCAGATATCGTCGTGCGCATCGCGGGCATCGCGGACGGGGTCGTCGAACGACGGTACACGATCGGCGCGGACAGCGGCCGGTTCGCGGGAGCGGGCGCGTTGTGGGCCTTCGATCGCGTAAGGCAGATCGTCGGCGACGGCCGGCGCGATCAGGAAATGCGCGAGCTTTCGCTGAAGTACTCGGTCGCGAGTCCCGCGATGTCGTTCATCGTGCTCGAGGCTCCCGAGGATTACGTGCTCGCGAAGATCGAGCCGCCTGCCAGCTACCCGAAGGAGGGCTGGCAGGAATATCGCAGGCTCAAGCGTGAATTCGACGCGGAGGAGGCCGAGACGCACGCGGGCTGGCTCGACGATCTCGTCGAGGAGTGGCAGGACCAGAAGGACTGGTGGGCGAGCGAGTTCGATCCGGACGCGCGCGCAAAGAAGGTTGCGCCCGCCCCGCAGGGAGCGCTGGCTGCACCGCAGGTCGCCGCGGATCCCGCGAATCAAATGGATGAGATCGTCGTGGCCGACATCGTCCGGGATCGCTCCCGCGCGGAAGCCCTGCAGCGCCAGGACACCTATCAGTCGGAAGAGATCAGCGAAGTCTCGGTCACCGGATTCCGTGCTTCTTCCGATGGCCCGGAGATCGCCATCGAGGTCGATACGCCTGACCTGGAGCGTCCGTACCTGCAGGCGCTGGAGATCGCCGGCGCCGCCCACTACGAGCGCGTGCTCGCCGCGCAGACGCGGAAATTCGGATCGCTGCCCGTGTTCTTCTTCGACGTCGCGGAGTGGTTGCACCGCAAGGGGCGCCATGCGGAGGCGGTGGAAATGCTGCTGTCCGCTCTCGAACTACCCGCGCGCGACACGGAGACGCTGTCGGTCGTCGCGGATCGGCTCATGCGTTACCAGCGCGCGGATCGCGCCGTCTGGCTGTACGAGGAAGTGCTCAGGCTCGATCCCGATCGCCCGCAGCCGGCGCGCACGCTGGCGCTCGCGCTGCAGAAACGCGCGTCGATGCCGGGCGCGCGCTCGCCGCGCAAGGACCTCGAGCGCGCGCTCGAGTTGTTGACCGGTGTGATCATGACGCCGCACGAAGATGAGTACGAAGGCATCGCGCTCGTGTGCCTCATGGATGCGAACGGCATCATCCCGCGCCTGCGCAGGCTGGGCGCGCACAGGTTTCCGCTCGACGATCGGCTCGTCGCCCTGCTCGACGTGGACCTGCGCGTCGTCATCGAGTGGAACACGGGCGCCACCGACATGGACCTGTGGGTGGATCAGCCCGACGGCGAGCGGTCCATCTACAGCAATCCGCGGACCGCGATCGGCGGACGGCTGTCGAACGACATGACGGAGGGTTATGGACCCGAGGAATACCTGCTGCGCCGGGCGATCGCGGGACAGTACGCGATCAGCGTGAACGTCTACGACACCGACGCGATCAACCCGAACGGCGCGACGATGGTGACGGCGCACCTGACGCGCAACTTCGGGCGCGAGGATCAAACTACCGAGGCGCTCGAAGTCGAACTGCGACCCGACGAGACGGGCGAGAAGCTCGTGGGCCGGTTCAACGTGGGGCCTCGCAGCGCACAGCGGTGAGGAAATGGGGACATTCCTCGTTTCCTGGCAAAAGGGGCCAGACCTCCGGAAGGCCGGCCCCTTTTGCCCGCGATGCAGGAAAGTCTCAGTACTTGATCGAGCAGCCGTACGGCTCCGAAGTCGCCTTCGTCACCGGCTTGCCGGCCAGCGATTCGTCGAGCGCCGCGAGCACGTAGTTGGTCGCCGTCTTGACGTCTTCCTTGCGCGCCGTCGCCTTGCTGTCGATGGCCCCGGCATACACGAGTTTGCCTTGCGGATTGATCACGTACATGTGCGGCGTGGTGCGCGCGCCGTAGGCCTTGCCCAGCTTGCCGTCGTCGTCCATGAGCGCCGCCGTCGGGCTCGCGCCCTTCTGCTCGAGCCACGCGGCGAGATCTCCGGGCTTCCTGTAGTCGCCGGCGTCGGGCGCGGTCGAACTCACGGTGAGCCACACGACACCCTTGGATTCGGCGGCCTTCTGGGTGGCCTGCATGTTCGACGTGTCGTAGTGCTTCTGCACGAAAGGGCATCCGGGGTTGACCCATTCGAGCACGACGTATTTGCCCTTGTACGCGGACAGCGACTGTTCCTTGCCGCTGGTGTCCTTGACCTTGAATTCCGGCGCGGGCTGGCCGACCGAGGCCGCTCCAAACGCGACGGCGGCGCCCAGCACCGCGGTTGCGACGAAGGCCCGGAAGATGGCGGAACGTTTCATATTGGCTCCTTGTTCGATGGTTCCTGCGTGAATGACACCGCCGCGAGAACTTCCTCCACCGAAGGAAGTTCGCTCAGCAATCGGGGCGCATTGGCGCCCTCGTAGAAAACGTAGACCGGTACGCCGCTGCGGCCGAGGCGCGCGAGTTCCGCGGCGATCACCGCGTCGCGCGAGGTCCAGTCGGCGCGCAGCAGGGCTACCTTGTTAGCCTCGAAAGCCGCCAGCACCTCCTCGTCCGCGAGCGTCGTGCGCTTGTTGTACTGGCACGTGACACACCAGGCCGCCGTGAAGTCCACGAACACATTGCGGCCGGCTGCCCGCAGTTCTGCGACCTTTCCGGGCGACCAGGGTTGCCAGAGCGCGCCGGCCTCCGCGCCGGGACGAGCCTCCGCGGCGACGGGCTGCCAATGAGGCCTGGCCCAGGCGAAGGCCGCCACCGCCAGCGCGATCAGTGCGGTGCCGGTTGCGAAACGCAGACCGCCGTGTGCTGGCCGGCGCGACCACCACCAGGCCGCCAGCGCCAGGACGAGCAATGCGACGAGCAGGGCGGCCGCTCCGTCGATTCCGGTCTGATGGCCGAGCACCCACGTGAGCCAGATGACGGTCGCGAACATCGGGAATGCAAGAGCGACCTTGAAGGTTTCCATCCACCGACCCGGGCGCGGCAGCAGGCGCGCGATGGCCGGCACGCCGCTCGCAAGTAGATAGGGCAATGCGACGCCGAGGCCGAGCGCGGCGAACACCGCGAGTGATTTCGTGGCGGACCACGTGAGCGCGGCGCCGAGCGCGGCGCCCATGAACGGCGCCGTGCAGGGCGAGGCCACCGCCGCGGCGAGCACGCCGGTCAGGAACGAATCGAGCGTGGGATCGCGTGCGCGCAGGCTCGCGATGTTAGACGGCAGCAACGAGCCGACTTCGAACACGCCCGCGAGATTGAGACCGATGAGCGTGAACATCGCGGCCAGCGCGGCGATGATCGCCGGGTTCTGCAGCTGGAATCCCCAGCCGAGCTGCTCGCCGCCCGCACGTGCGGCAATCAGCAGTCCGGCAAGCGCGAGGAACGAGAGCACGACCCCGGCGGTGTAGGCGAGGGCGCCGGTCCAGCGTTCACGCGCCGAGCCCGCGTGTTGCGCGAGCGCGAGCAACTTGAGCGATAACACCGGGAACACGCAGGGCATGAGGTTCAGGATCAGGCCGCCCAACAATGCGAACGCGAGCGCGGCGAACAGGCCGAGCGGCGCGGCGGCGACGTCCGCGGCCCGCATCGGCGGCTTCGCGGGTGGGTCGGCTACGCCGTCGCCAGGCCATCCCGAAACCGTCGCCACGACGCGCAGCGTGTGCCCGCCTTCGAAAGCCAGCACCAGGGGTAGTTGGGCCGGGCTTTCGCTGCGCTGGTCCGACAGCGGCCAGGTCGCGATCCACGTGCTGCCATCCCATTGCTGCCTCAGCGGCGCGGGATTGTCGACGACGCCCGGAACTTCCGGGAAGACGGTGGCAATGCGGTCATGGGTCGACGCCGGAAGCCCCGGTAGTTCGAAGCGCAGGCCATTGCCTTCGACGGTCGCATTCGCGGTTGCGCCCACCTGCGTGGGCCGCGCCGCGAATGCTGCCGCGAACGTGTCGGCATGCGTCGTCGTGGGCTGGTCGGTGCGGACGTCCAGTTCGAACGTGCCGGACTGCGGGATGCACTGCACTTCGCACACCAGCCAGTCGGCCTCGAGCTTCACGTGCATCGTGTCGCCGCGGACGGGCGCGGCGATCGTCACCGGCACCGGCAGCAGTACCGTGCCTTCGTAACCGAAGTTGACGAGCGGTCCGACGGGCAGCCGTTGCGGCGCGGGCCAGTCGACGTCGCCCGCGCGCGCGCCGTCGGGCAGGGTCCAGTTCAGCGTGGTGGGCAGGCCGGAATCGCCGGCGTTCTTCCAATACGTGTGCCAGTGCGGGATGTGCCTGAGCTCGAGTCCGAGCCACACGGTCTTGCCGGGCGCGGCGCCTTCGGGCGCGTGAGCCAGTAGTTCGGCGCGCACCTGGTCGGTCTGCACGACGGACGCCGCTGACACGGCAAGCGGCAGGATCGCCATCGCGGCATGGAGACACATCCATGTTCGGGTGCGCGTCATCGTTCGTGTGACTTCAGTAGCCCAGCCTAATTCCCTCAGCCTGTTCCTTACTGACGAATCTCGCGCCCAAATCCTGCAGGTCTGTCCCCGTTTGCCAGGAAACGAGGAATGTCCCCATTATTTCGCGAAGCGGTCGGTGGCCTTGACGAGTTCGCGGGCGATGCCGGGTTCGAACGCGGAGTGACCGGCGTCGGGCACGATGCGCAGGTCGGCTTCGGGCCACGCCTTGTGCAGGTCCCACGCGCTGCGCATGGGGCACACGATGTCGAAGCGGCCCTGCACGATCACCGCAGGGATGTGCCGGATCTTTTCGACGTCCTCGAGCAGCTGGTTGGGCCGGTCGAGGAATCCACCATGGATGAAGTAGTGGCACTCGATGCGCGCGAACGCGGCGGCAAACTCCGCGTCGCCGTATCGCTTCACGTAGTCGGCGTTCATCTTGATGAACGACAACGCGCCTTCCCAGATCGACCAGGCGCGCGCGGCGGTCAGCAGCGTCGACTTGTCTTCGCTCGTGAGGCGCTTGTAGTAAGACGCGATGCAGTCCGTGCGCTCCTCGGTCGTGAGCGGCGCGAGGTAGTGTTCCCACAAGTCAGGGAACATCGATGCCGCGCCCTCCGGGTTCTGGTAGAACCACTCGAGCTCCGAGCGACGCAGCAGGAAGATGCCGCGCAACACGAGCTCGGTGCAGCGTTCCGGGTGTTTCTGCGCGTAGGCGAGCGCCAGTGTCGAGCCCCACGAGCCGCCGAAAACCTGCCATTTCCGGATGCCGAGATGTTCGCGGATGGTTTCGATGTCGGCGACCAGGTGCCAGGTGGTGTTGTCGACCAGGCTCGCGCTCGGCCGGCTGCGCCCGCAGCCGCGCTGGTCGAACAGCACGATGCGGTATTTCTTCGGATCGAAGAAGCGGCGCATCTTGGGATCCGTGCCGCCGCCGGGGCCGCCGTGCAGGAACACCACCGGCTTGCCTTTCGGATTGCCGCTCTGCTCGTAGTAGATCTCGTGGATCGGCGAGACGCGCAGAAAGCCGGAGTCGTACGGCCTGATCGGTGGATAGAAGTCGCCGGCCTTGCGCGCGACGCGTACGACGATCCTGCGGGCTCTCGGGCGCGCTTTCGCGGACGCCTTTTTCTTCTCAGCCATGTTTACCTCCGGCGAGCATCGGGCCGAGCGCGTGGCCGCCCAGCAGGTGCATGTGCAGGTGATACACCACCTGCCCGCCGTGCTTGTTGCAGTTGATGATGAGACGGAAGCCGTCTTCGGCGATGCCTTCCGCGCGCGCGATGTCGCGC
>JAFAGC010000040.1 GCA_023423065.1 Pseudomonadota bacterium | reverse complement strand
ACAATCCCCAGATTTTTTATAATGTTCCCCGGGGCGCGCCGGCCACGCCGGTCGATTGCCGCAGCCGGATGAAACTCTCGACGTCGGCCATCGGAAACGCTTCCTCGATGAACCATGGCCGGTACTGCTCGACCTTGCGGCACCACTGGATCGCGTAGTTGAGATCCCACCCCTGGTACGCGTCGAAACCGATCTCGACGTCGTCGCCGACCGCTGCGCGCAGCTCGCGCACGAGCGCGACGTTGAGGTCCATGCCTTTCTGCCCGTCGCCGGGTCCGTAGGCCAGGAACCATTTCTGGTGGATGAATCCGTCCTTCTCGAGTTGCGCCGCGCGCTTCGCCGCCAGCGGCGGATCGACCGGGAAGCCCAGGCAGCTACCGTACACGCGCACGGGATGCTGCGTGGGTCCGCCTAACAACCGGAACACGGGGATGTCGAGGAAGCGCGCGCGCAGGTCCCAGAGGGCGTTGTCGCAGTAGCTGATGCCCATCATGTAGTGGCTCGCGCGCGCGTGGCGATTCGAGCGGTACATCTGGTCCCAGAGTTTTTCTATCGCGAGCGCGTCCTGGCCGATGAGCAGGCGGCGCAGCGGCCCGAGGATGGTCGGCAGCGCCTCGCTGTCGACGTATCCGTAGATGCCCTCGTGACCGCCCTTCGTGCGGATGCGTAGATAGTGATGGCGAGCGGTGTAGCTTTCCTGCCGCGCGGGAGATTCCCTGAAGGGCTCCGGGCGCCGGTCGGGATAGATGTGCAGCGGATTCACCTGGTGCTGGCCCGTGGGGCCGCGCGTCCTCTCGCGTGGGCCGGAGATGCGCAGCACCTCGACCTCCGTGATGACGAATTCGGGCAGGTTGAGCGCGGCGGCCAGCGTTTCGCGGATGGATAGTGGAAGGAGCGCGGCGAGCGCGGACCCCGCGCCCAGCGTCTGGAGGAAGTCTCGGCGTTTCACGGGGGTCCCTCGCGAGTCAGGTCCGGTCGAGCTTGGTTCACGTGATGAGTCGCCGTCAACGGCGCAAATCCGTTATGCGGGTTCGAGGTTTTTGTAGAACACCACGGTCTGGCAGAACGGACCGTCCGGGAGCAGTGCGTACCTGGGAATGATGCCGACGCGCCGCCATCCGCTGCGCTCGTAGAGCCGCTCGGCGTCCGCGCTCGCGGTGTCGAGCACGAGCAGCGTGCGGCCGGCTTCCCGTGCGGCGCGTTCGGCCGCGGCGAGCACGGCCGCGCCGACGCCGCGACGCCGCGCGCGGCGGTGGACGAGCATCTTGGAGACATCGGCGCGATGCGGCTGGTTCTCAGGCGTTGCCCAGATGGCCTGGGCCGTGCCGATGATGCCGTCTTCGTCTTCGGCGACGACGAGTATGCGCTTGCCCTTCGCGACGCTCGCGCCCACGTCGCGCCAGAAGGTCTCCGCTTTCTCCCGCGTCATCGGGTGCATGAAACTCACCGAGGCGCCACCGTCGACGCAGTCGACGAGCACGTCGCAGAGCCCGTCGAGATCGCGCGGCGTCAGCCCGCGAATCTGCCGCACGGTGAAGCTCATGACGCGAGCACCACGACGTAGCGGGCAGGCTTCTTCGTGCGGTTGCGGAACGTGACCGGCGCGTCGAGCTCCATCGCGAGGCAGTCGTCTTTCGCGAGTTTGTGGGTGACCTTTCCCACGGTCACCTCGAGTTCACCTTCGCGCACCCAGATCTGTTGGGCCACGGCACGGCTGCGCGCACCGGTTTCGTAAGCGACCTTCGCGCCGCCCGGAAACTCGACCTCGACGATGCGGATGGGAGAGGGGTAGTTGGCCGGGGAGATGTTCGTGCGCACGTATCCGGACTGCGGATCCTTCCAGGGCGCGCGGTCCGTGCGCCTCGATACGGGAGCGGCCGGCGCCGTGGTGTCGTCGAACAGCGAGGCGAGGGTGACACCAAGCCCGGTGGCTATCTTCTCGAGCACCACGGCCGTCGGGCTGGTTTCGCCGCGTTCGACGAGCGAGATCATCGAGCGGCTCACGTCGCAGCGCGTGGCGAGCGCTTCGAGCGACAAGCCCGCGGTGGCCCGCAGGTCGCGGACCCGCGCGGCGATGCGTGAATTGATATCCGGCATACGGGATGTAGCGTCCACTATAGTGGAAGCTTACCCGCGGCCGCGGCCGATGTCACCGCTCCTCGGAGACTCGTTTCGCGAGGCGTTCGCGGGCTCCGGCGGCGTAGCGCTTGCAGTCCTGGCCGTCGCCGATGAAGACATTGCGACTGGCATCCTTCGCGAGCACCGAGAGCTTTCCATCGAGATCGATCAGCTCGGGATGCGGCGCCAGCAGGATGTCGCAGGGCAGGGAGGCGACTTTCTCGATGGACTGCTCGAATTGCGGGACACGGCTCGCGTGACTTTCGTCGCCCGAGAAACGGAAGCCGGGTGCGGACACCGAGTTCAGACTGTCCGCGTAGACGATCGTCTTGCAGTCGCCGGCTGCGCAGGATTTCCACGACCAGCTGGTGCCACCGGGCGTATGCCCGGGCGTGAGATGCGCGGTGATCCCGATGTCCGCGACCTTCAGCGTTTCTCCGTCCGCGAACTCGCGTACGTTCGCAACTGCCGGAAAGTTGTTGTGCTCCGGGCCGAACGCAAACTGCGGGTCGTCTTGCAGCGGGCCGCCGTTCTCGAGCGCGCGCTTGCCCGCGGGGCTCGCGGCAACCTGCGCACCGCTCGCGCGCTGCAGTGCAGCGATTCCGCCCGCGTGGTCGTAGTGCATGTGCGAGTTCAGGATCAGCTTCACGTCCTCGAGTCGGAAGCCCAACTTCTGGATGTTGGCGGCGATCGTCGGCGCGGACTGGGGAAGGCCGCCGTCGATGAGCACATGACCCTTGTCCGAGGTTATGAGGATCGAGGACAGCCCGCCGCCCACGTACCAGGTATTGCCGAAGACGTTGAACGGCTCGCGCGGCGTGGCCCAGTGGTCGCAGGCGTCGCAGACGTGCGGACGGTCGGGAACGAGTTCGGCGGCGCGGGTGACGCCAAACAACGTGACCAGCAGCAGGGGGAGGAGTCGTGGGGAGTGCTTCATCCCCCGATTAGAGCAACGACTTCTCCAGCGTGTCCAGCGTGCGCATCGCGGGCAGCACCTGCGCGACGCTCGCGTTCGGCTCGCGCTTCTCCTGGATGGCGGCGAAGAACTCGCGATCCTGCAGCTCGATGCCGTTCATCGAGACGTCGACCTTCGACACGTCGATGGGATTGTTCTTGCCGTCGACGAGCTCGTCATACCGCGCGATGTACGTGCCGTTGTCGCAGATGTAGCGGAAGAACGTGCCGAGCGGCCCGTCATTGTTGAACGACAGCGACAGCGTGCAGATCGCGCCGCCGGGCACCTTCATCTGGATGCTCATGTCCATCGCGATCTTGAGATCCGGGTGCATCGGCCCCTGGATGGCGCGCGCCACGCTCGCGTTTTCGCCGGTCTGGTACTGGAAGAGATCCACCGTGTGACAGGCGTGGTGCCAGAGCAGGTGATCGGTCCAGCTGCGCGGCTTGCCGAGCGCGTTCATGTTCGTGCGGCGGAAGAAATAGGTCTGCACGTCCATCTGCTGGACCTTGAGCTCGCCGGCCAGGATCTTCTTGCGAATCCACTGATGGCTCGGATTGAAGCGGCGCGTGTGGCCGCCCATGCAGATGAGGCCGGTCTCCTTCTGCACGCGCGCAAGCTCTTCCGCATCGCGCAGGTTGTCCGCGATCGGTATCTCGATCTGCACGTGTTTGCCGGCGCGCATGCACTGGATGCCCTGCTTCGCGTGCATCTGCGTCGGTGTCGCGAGAATCGCGGCCTCGACTCCGGGTTGTTCGAGGCACTCCGCGAGCTCGGTGGACCAGTGCGGGATTCCATATTTCTTCGCGACTTCGGCGGTGGAATCGAGACTGCCGCCCGCGAGCGTCGCGATCTCGATGCCCGGAATGTTCCGGATCGCTTCGATGTGTTTGACGCCGAACGCGCCTTGTCCCGCGATGCAGATTTTCATTCGATCACTCCGTCGGTTCCAGGCAGAGCAGGCCGGCGGCGGTGTTCGAGGTGGGCACGTGATAGAAGCGATACGCCTCGCGCACCTTGCCGCCGAGCGCGCCGCGCATCGCGAGCCACATCACCATCTCGATGCCTTCCGAGCCGGACTCGCGCATGTATTCCGTGTGGGATAGTTTGGTGAGTTTCTGCGGATCGTTCACCATGCCGTCGAGGAACATCGCGTCGAATTCCTGGTTGACCAGGCCCGCGCGTTCGCCCTGGAGCTGGTGCGACATGCCGCCCGTGCCGTAGACGACCACGCGCAGATCCTCGGGAAAATCCTCGACCGCGCGGCGGATCGCCTGGCCCAGCTTGAAGCAGCGCACGCCGGTCGGCGGCGGATACTGGATCACGTTCACGCACAGCGGGATCACCTTGAAGGGCCATTCGGCCACCTGTCCGCAGGTAACGGACAGCGGCACCGTGAGCCCGTGATCCACCGGCATCTCGTTCGCGATCGTCATGTCGAATTCGTCGAGGATGAGGCTCTCGACCAGGTGCCACGCGAGCTTCGAGTGCCCGTACACCGTCGGCACGGGGCGCGGGCCGAAGCCTTCATCGGCGATCGGAAAGACGGACGCCGTACCCATCAGGAAAGTCGGGATCATCTGCAACGACAGCGCGTTCGCATGATCGTTGTAGATGAGGATGGCGACGTCGGGCTTGATCTTCGCGAGCCACTCGCGCGCCTCGACCGTGCCGTCGAAGTACGGCTTCCAGTAAGGATTGCCGGCGTTACCCTTGTCGAGCGCCGCGCCGATGGCCGGCACGTGCGAACAGGCGATGCCTCCAACGATGCGCGCCATCAGCGTTGCTCCTTCGGCGGCTCGTCCTTGAAGCGATTGCCCTCGGGCGAGCGGCCGCCCGCGAGCATCATCTTCGCGTACTCCTCCTTGGGCATGCTGCACATCATGCCGGCCACGTCCTGGAACGTGAGACCGTCGCAGAACGCGATCTTGATCGTGTAGTAGATGTTGCCGCCGACCTTGAGCATGCCTAACCAGTCGCGCTTCAGGACGGCTTCCTTCTGCTCGGGCGTGAGCGGGAATCGTTCGAGGTAGGCCGTCTCGTTCGCCTTGAACGCCTCGCGATTCTTCGGATCGTTGAGCGACATGCAGAACATGTTGAGGTGGTAACCCACGCGGCCGCGTTCGGCGTCGTACACGTAGGTTCCAGGAATGGATTCGTAATCGCGCGGTGCGGCCATGGATCTCTCGGCAATGGGGTTCAGCGAAGCTTGCAGCGCGGGTGCGCGGCGGTGCTCGATGAAGGCCGAAGAATATTCGATTTCGAGTGCAACGAGTGCAAGGGGCGGGCCCGCACAGGGTCACGCATTCAGCGGCAATCCGACGTAATTCTCGGCGAACACGGACTGCGCCGCGCGGGACTGGCGCAGGTATTCCAGCTCCGCCACCTGCATCTGCCGGTCGAAACCGTCCATGTGCGGGAAACGGTGCGTCAGGTGTGTCAGCCACCAGGAGAATCGCTCGGCCTTCCAGATGCGGTCGAGCGCGCGCGCGGAGTATCCGTCGATCTCGCGGGTCGATCCCGATGCGTAGAACGCCGCGAGGGCCTTCGCCAGCACGATCACGTCGGCGGCCGCGAGGTTGAGTCCCTTGGCGCCGGTGGGCGGCACGATGTGCGCGGCGTCGCCCGCGAGGAACAGCCGGCCGTAGCGCAGCGGCGAGCAGACGAAGCTCCGCAGCGGAGCGATCGATTTCTCGAAGGAAGGGCCGCGTGTGATCTTCGGCGCGAAGGAGTCTCCAATGCGAACGGCGAGTTCCTGCCAGATGGCCTCGTCGCTCCAGTCCTCGAGCTTGTCGTCGAGCGAACACTGCAGGTAATAGCGGCTGCGCGTCGGCGAGCGCATCGAGGCGAGCGCGAATCCGTGTTCGTGGTTGGCGTAGATCAACTCGTGATTGCAGGGCGGCACCTCGGCGAGGATGCCTAACCACCCGAACGGATACGTGCGCTCGAACACCTTGATGGCATCGGCCGGGATGCTCGCGCGGCTCACGCCGTGGAAGCCGTCGCAGCCGGCGATGAAGTCGCATTCCAGGCTGTGAACGCCTTTCTGCGATCGCCAGGTGATCTTCGGCCGATCGCCGTCGAGATCGTGCGGCGTGACGTTCTGCGCCTCGTAGTGGATCGGAATGCCGAGGCGGTCGGCGGAGACGTGCAGGTCCTTCATGACCTCGGACTGGCCGTACACGGTGACGGCGGCGCCGTCGAGCAACTCGCCGAAATCCACGTGGAACGGCTCGCCGTTCACCGCGAGCGTGGTGCCCGCGTGGACCAGTCCTTCGCGCACGACGCGATCTCCGATGCCGATTTCGTGCATGAGCTGCACGGTGGTGCGTTCGAGCACGCCGGCGCGCACGCGCGATTCGACGTATTCACGGCTGCGATTCTCGAGCACGACGCAGTCGACGCCGGATCGGTGCAGCAGGTGCGCGAGAAAGAGTCCGGCCGGACCGGCACCGATGATTCCAACCTGGGTTCGCACCGCTTCTCCCTCTCGTCCCGAATTTTCGGCGGATCTTCCGTGCCAGGCACCGTTGCGGGTCGCCGTCACAGCCTGCACAATGAAATAGTAAGTACTACATACAAACAACTCAAGAGTCATGTCCGTGTTGAACGAAAGCGTCGCGTATTTCGCGAAAGCGCGGCGGGAAGCCGTCGCATGCATGGATCTTCGATCGGGTATGCGAATGACTTATGGTTCGCTCTCCGATCGTGCCGCGCGCATGGGCGCCGCGATCGCTCGCATCGGCGCGCCGCGCGGCGCGCGCGGCCTGCGCGTCGCGGTGCTGGCGCGCAATTCGATCGATTTCCTTTGCCTGGTCGTCGCCTGTCGTGGCATCGGCGCGACGCTGGTGCCGTTCAACTGGCGATTGAGTCCCGCGGAGCTGGCGGTGCTCGCCGAATTGTCGGAACCGCAGGTCGTGCTGTTCGAAGAAGAATTCGCGGCCGGCCTGGCCAGCGTGACGCGGGCCGCGCCGGACGCGGCATTCCTGGGCCTCGGCGAGGGCGGCGAATTCGAGCGTGAGCTCGCGCGCGACGTGACGTCGATCAGCACGTCGGGCAACTCGCCCGACGACGTCGTGACGCTGTTGTTCACTTCGGGCACCACCGGCCATCCCAAGGCCGTCATCGTCTCCGAGCGCAACGCCGCGGCGAGCGCGCGCAATTTCGCGTTGTCGGTCGACGTGAGCGGCGAAACGGTGTTCCTGTCGCACATGCCGATGTTCCACGTCGCGGGACTCTTCACCGTCGCGACGACCGTGCTGCAGTCGGGCGGCACGCTGCTGATCTCGCCGCAGTTCTCGGTCGAGGAAACTCTCGCCGCGGTCGGCGACGCGTCGCTCGGCGTGACCCATTGCTTCTGCGTGCCGCAGATGACCGAGCGGATCCGCGGCGACGCCGCGTTCGATCCCGCGCCGTTCCGGTGGCTGAAAGCGCTGCAGACCGGCGGCGCGCCGCATCCACGGGAGTCGGTGCGTGCATGGACCGACGATGGCGTGCGTTGCGCCGACGGCTACGGAATGTCCGAAGCCGGCACCGTTCTCGGCATGCCGCCGCGCGACCTCGATCTGCTCGCGCGCAAGGCTGGAAGCGCGGGGATTCCCGCGGCCGGAATGCAGGTGCGGCTGCTCGATCCCGAAGGACGGGAAGTGGCCGACGGCGAAGTCGGCGAGTTGTGGCTGCGTGGCGCTTCCGTCACGTCGGGCTACTGGCGCAATCCGGAGGCGACGAAGGCGACCATCGTGGATGGCTGGCTGCGCACCGGCGACGCCGCGCGTCGCGACGAAGACGGATTCTTCACGCTCGTCGACCGCTTCAAAGACATGTACATCTCGGGCGGCGAGAACGTCTATCCGGCCGAGGTCGAGTCCGTGTTGCGCTGGCATGCCGGCATCGAGGATGCGGCGGTCGTTGGCGTTCCCGATCCTCGCTGGGGCGAGTCCGGTACGGCGTTCATCGTCGTGGCGCCCGGAGCGACGGTGTCCGACGACGAAGTGCTCGCGTTCTGCCGCTCGCGCCTCGCCGGTTACAAGCTACCGAAGCAGCTGCGGCGCGTGGACGAGCTGCCGCGCACGGCGTCGGGCAAGATCCGCAAGGACCTGCTGCGCGCCGGATTGCGTACCGGCTCGTGAACCTGCCGACCTGACCGGCTAACTACGCCGCTCGCGGTCCCAGTCGGCGAACGTGCGGCCGGAGGAGGCGAGCTCGCGCAACAGCGCCGGGATCGCCCAGTACTCTCCGCCACCCGTCGACTGCAGTTTCTCCACCTGCCGCACCACGCGATCGAGGCCGAGCGAGTCCGCGTAACACATCGGGCCGCCGCGCCAGCGCGGGAATCCGTAACCCGAGGTCCACACGACGTCGATGTCGCTCGCGCGGAAGGCAACTCCTTCTTCGAGAATCCGGGCGCCGACGACGATCAGCGACAACACGCAGCGTTGCTCGATCTCTTCGTCCGACGCATCGCGCGGCGCGATGTCGTGGCGCGCGGCCAGTTCGCGCACGAAGGCGTCCAGCCCCGGGTTCGGCTGTGGCGTGCGATCGCCGGGGGTGTACAGGTAGATGCCTTGGCCGGTCTTCTGGCCGAGCTTGCCCTGCGCGGTCAGTGCATCGGAAACGGCGTGATACGGCGCGGCGCGTTGCTCGCGCCTCGCGAGTTCCGTGCGCACGCGCGTGCCCACGTCGATGCCGGCCATGTCGTTGACGCGGTTCGGGCCCATCGCGAATCCGAAGTTCTCCATCACCGCGTCGATGCGCGCCGGGGCGATTCCCTGCAACAGCATCAGTTCGGCCTCGCGGAAGTAGCCGTCGAGCATCATGCGATTGCCGATGAAGCCGAAGCCGTCGCCCGCGACCACGCCGATCTTGCGCAGCTTCTTCGCGAGCGCGAGCGCTGCGACGAGCGTGGCGTCCGACGTGTGCCGACCGCGAACGATCTCGAGCAGGCGCATGACGTTCGCCGGGCTGAAGAAGTGCAGGCCGACCACGCGCTCGGGATGTTTCGTGGCCGCGGCGAGCGCGGTCAGCGAGAGGCTCGAGGTGTTGGAAGCCAGCAGCGCGCTGGGCGCGATGATCTGGTCGAGCTTCTCGAGCACCGAACGTTTGAGCGCGAAGTCCTCGAACACGGCTTCGATGACGAGATCGGCCCCGCTGGCCGCGCTCGCATCGAGGGAACCATGGATCAGCGCCACGCGCGATTGCAGCGTTGACGCGTCGATGCGGCCGCGCTTGAGCGAGACCTCGTAGTTGTCGCGGATGTTCTTGAGTCCGCGCTCGAGCGCCGACGAATTCTGTTCGATCAGCGCCGTCGGGATGCCGGCATCCGCGAGCGACATCGCGATGCCGCTGCCCATGGTGCCGGCGCCGATGACGGCGGCGCGCTTGATCTCCGGCGCCTTGTCGTTCGAGGCCAGGCCGGGAATGCGACCGCATTCGCGTTCGGCGAAGAACACGTGGCGCAGCGCGCGCGATTCGGTCGTCAGCAGCGATTCGGCCGACAGCTTCGCTTCGAGGCGCAGGCCCTCGTCGAACGGGAGCGTCGAAGCGGCGCGAATGCTGGCGACGATTACATCTTGCGTCGTGCGGCCCTTCAGGGCGCGCGCATGACGCTGCAGGATCGCGTCGATCGCGGCGTCGTCGAGCGGATTGCCGCGAACCGGCAGCGAGCGGGTGGGGCGGGCCTTGGCCCGCGCCGCGATGAGCTTCTGCGCCATCGCGATACCGCCGGCGAGCGCGTCGCCGTCGAAGACTTCGTCGATGAGGCCCATCTCGAGCGCGGCCGGCGCGGCGATCGGCGCCCCCTTGAGCAGTAGCTCGAGCGCCTGCTCGCTGCCCACCAGCCGGGGTAGACGTTGCGTGCCGCCGGCGCCGGGCAGGATGCCGAGCGTGATCTCGGGCATGCCCATGCGTGCATCGCGTGTTGCACCGCGGTAATGACAGGCCATCGCGATCTCGAGCCCGCCCCCGAGGGCGGTGCCGTGCAACGCGGCGATCACGGGGATCGCGCAGTTTTCGAGCGCGGCGAGCGTTTCAGGGTAGGTGGGCGGCTGGATTTCCGAGCCGAGCTCTGACAGATCGGCGCCGGACATGAACGTGCGGCCGCGGCACGCGACCACCAGCGCACGGACGGACGAATCGGCTTCCGCCTGCTTCACGGCGGCCAGCAACCCGGCGCGCACGCTGGAGTCGATGGCATTGACGGGGGGACGATCGACGATGGCGACGGCAACCGCGTCGCGCTTCTCGAAATGGACGCTCATGTTCAGCCCAGGGACTGGATCTTCTTGAGCGCTTCGATGAAGGAAGCCAGCTCCGCCGGCTTGAAAAGCGCCTTGAATCTCGACTCGTGCTCCGCGATGCGCGACTTTGCCTTGCGCAGCATCTGCTGGCCCGCCGGGGTCAGGTAGAGCTCCTGCTTGCGCCGGTCGACTTCCGAGCGCTTGCGGATGACGACGCCGCGCTCCTCGAGGCGGTCGGTCACGGCCATCATCGTCGCGCGGTCCATGCCGAGGGCGGAGGCGACCGACACCTGCGAGACGCCGGGATTGGCGTGGATGAGCCAGAGCGTGGCGGCCTGCTTCTGAGTCAGATCGAGTCCAGTGAGAGTCGCCATGTAGTCGCGATGCATGGCGCCCTGGGCGCGCCGCATCTGGTAGCCGAGCAGCCCGTCTAGCTCCTGGAACATGAGATCGGGGCCCTCCGCCAGCTCGAGGTGCCTGGCCTTCTTCACCGTGGCGTTTCGCGGCATTTGTCTTCCAGCGCTTTGGAACAGGTCGCGAAATCTACTCGCTTGCAACTTTGCTAGCAATCCAAATAGTATGCACTACATACAAACATTCCGATGGGGGAGGATCGACATGTTTGACCTTAAGCGCCAGGTACGCCTGGCAATTTCAAAACGTTCACGTTCACACACACTGGCCGTCTGCGGACTCGCGACGTTCGCCATCTCGAACATCGCGCTGGCGCAACAGCCCGCGGGTGAATCGCAGGTGGTGGGCCCGGAGACGCTCGACGAGATCATGGTCACCGCGCGCCGCCGCGAGGAGTCGCTGCAGGACACGCCGGTGGCCGTCACGGCGTTGAGCGCCGCGGCGCTCGAGCGCCAGCAGATAGTCAGCACGACCGATCTCGACAAGGTCGCGCCGAACCTGCAATTCCACAGCTACGGAACGCTGACCGGCAACAACTCCGCCGCGCAGGTGTTCATCCGCGGCATCGGCCAGACGGATGCGACGCCGGCGGTGGATCCGGGTGTCGGCATCTACATCGATGATGTGTACATGGGCCGCGCAGTCGGCGGTGCGATGGATTTCCGTGACATCGCGAGCGTGCAGATCCTGCGCGGACCGCAGGGCACGCTGTTCGGACGCAACACGATCGGCGGCGCGGTGCTGCTCACGACGAATGCTCCGGGAGACGACGCCGGCAACACCGTGCGCGTCGGCGCCGGGCAGGACAACCTGCGCGAAGTGTTCGGCGCCTTCGACATTCCGCTCGGCGAAACCTTTTCCGCGCGTATCGCCGCGGGTGCCCGCCAGCGCGATGGTTACGTGAAGCGCGCGTTCGACGGCAAGGATCTCGGCGACGAGGACATGTACACGGCACAGCTCGGCATGCGCTGGAAGCCGAGCGACAATTTCACGCTGACCCTGCGCGGCGACTATACGAACGAGGACGAGAACGGCTCGCCGTTCGTGTTCCAGTCCATCAACGAAACGGCGACGTTCGTCGGCGCGTCCAGCCAGGCCGCGGGCTGCCCGAACATGCTGGATCCCCTGCCGCCGCCGGTGCGCGTGGGCCCGCTCGCCGATCCGCGGTGCGGCAACGATGCGCAGGCCCTCGGGCCGTTCACGAACGGCGGCACGTACACGGCGTCGAGCACGCTCGAGAACACGGGCGGATCGCTGATCGCGGACTGGAGGATCAACGATACGTTGTCCCTCAAGTCCATCACCGCCAAGCGCAAGCTCGAGTGGACCGGCACGCGTGACGCAGACAATACGCCGCTGCTGATCCTGCACACCAACTACGACAGCGAGAGCGAACAGTTCAGCCAGGAACTCCAGGCGGTCATCGACACCTCGCGCGTCGACGGCGTGGTCGGCGCTTACTACTTCGACGAGGATTCCTTCGACCGGCTGCTCGTGCCGCTCGGCAATCCCGGCACTTCCTACGACACGCAGCGCGTGTCGATGGACGCTACGGCGCGCGCGGCGTTCACGGAGTGGACCTTCAAGCTCACGGATGCCTTCAGCGTCAGCGCCGGTGTGCGCTACACGAAGGAGACCAAGGGGCTGCAGTCCATCATGTTCAACGTGTCGCCTGCGACCGCGCCGGAGCCGGCGATTCCGACCGCGTTGTGTCCGTTCGCGGGACCGCCGCCGACCCAGACGGGATGCCTGTTCCTCACCACGAACCGTTTCGAGCGTGAGTTCTCGTCGACCACCAAGTCGGCGAGCGCGCAGTACCGCTTCAACGAGCGTGTGATGACGTACCTGAGCTGGGCGGAAGGCTTCAAGAGCGGTGGCTTCAACCAGCGCTACAACGCCGCGCCGCCGAGCAATGCGCCGATCTCGTTCGGGGCCGAAACCGCGGAAACCTTCGAGCTCGGATTGAAGCTCGATCCCACCGACACGCTGCGCCTCAACGTCGCGGTGTTCACGACCGACTACGACGACATCCAGATGACGTACCGGTTGGGTGTGGTTCCGCTGCTGTTCAACGCGGGTGTGGCCTCGATCGACGGCGCCGAGCTCGAGCTCGAGTACGCGCCGACGCCGGAGTTCCGCCTGGACGCGAGCCTCGGTTACCTCGACTCGAAGTTCGATGAAATCACGCCGCCGCCGCCGTTCGGCCCGGTGACGCCGACCGCCACGGCCACGCTGAACAGCCGGCTGCCGTTCACGCCGGAATGGCAGGGGCATCTGGGCATGTCCTACGAGTTCCACGTCGCGTCGAATTGGGGCCTCACGCCGCGTGTCGACGTGAGCTACACCGACTCGCAGTTCTTCGACGCGGGCAATTCGGTCGAGGTCGCGCAGAACGATGCCGTCACTCTCGTGAACGCCTCGATCGCGTTGACGTCGGACGACGACAAGTGGCGCTTCGTGCTGAGCGGCAACAACCTCACCGACGAGCTCTACCCGGTGGCGGGAACTTCGTCGATCACGACTGCGTCCGGCTACGCGGAGATCATCTACGCGCGGCCGCGGACGGTTGCGGTCAGCGCGACGTTCAACTTCTGAGGATGTCCATCTGAGAAAGGGATCGGCGCTGCTGGCTCGATCGTGACGGAACGTCCCCCTCGATTCCGAGTGCAATCGGGCAGAGGCGGTGGCGCTGTTACTATATGCAGCGAACATGTCGAAGCAGCGACCGATCCCTTGTTTTTTCATGCGCGGCGGCACGTCGCGCGGCCCCTTCTTTCGCGCGAGCGATCTGCCCACCGACATTGCGACGCGCGACCGCGTGCTGCTCGCCGTCATGGGATCGCCCGATGCGCGACAGATCGACGGACTTGGCGGCGCGGATCCGCTGACGAGCAAGGTCGGAATCGTCGCGCCGGGCAAGAGTGACGGAGTCGATCTCGAATTCCTGTTCGCACAGGTGTCGATGCGCGAAGCCCTGGTGGATACCACGCCGAACTGCGGCAACATGCTGGCCGCCGTCGTGCCGTTCGCGATCGAGAGCGGCATGGTTCAGGCGAAGCAGGGCACGACCACGCTGCGTGTCCTGACACTCAACACCGGCACGTTGTCCGACATCGAAGTGCAGACGCCCGATGGGCGCATGGAGTATTCGGGCACGGCGCGCATCGACGGCGTTCCGGGCACCGCCTCGCCCGTGAACATCAGCTTTCTCGATACCGCGGGCTCGGTGTGCGGCGCATTGTTCCCGACCGGAAATCTCGTCGACACGTTCGACGGTATCGAAGTCACGTGCATCGACAACGGCATGCCGGTCGTGATCCTGCGCGCGCAGGATCTCGGCGCGAACGGATACGAGTCGCGCGACGAGCTCAACAAGAACGCCGCGCTCAAGCGGCGCATCGAGTCGATCCGGCTGCAGGCGGGACCCGCGATGAAACTCGGCGACGTCGCGAAAAAGGTCGTGCCGAAGATGTGCCTGGTCGCGCCGCCGCGCTCCACCGATGGAAGCGGAGGCGGGCATATAACTACCCGCACGTTCATCCCGCACGATTGCCATTCGGCGGTGGGCGTGCTGGGTGCGGTGACGGTCGCGACGGCGGCGGTCACGCCGGGCACGGTCGCCAACAGCGTCGCACAGGTGCCGCCGGGCGCGCGCAAGGCGTTTTCGGTTCAGCATCCCACGGGTGAATTCACCGTCACGCTCACGATGGACGCCGCGAAGCCGGCGGAAGTGGCGAGCGCTTCGCTGCTGCGCACCGCGCGGCTCATCATGCGCGGCGAGGTGATGATTCCCGCGGACACATGGAAAGCAGACACATGATCGGTAAATCCGGAATCGCAATCCGCAACATCAAACGCGCGCCCACCGAGGCCGTGGCCGCGCTCGGCCAGTTCGGCGTCGCCACGATCCACGAGGCGATGGGGCGCAAGGGCCTGCTCGCGCCGTACATGCGGCCTGTCTACACGGGCGCGCGCGTGTGCGGCACGGCGCTCACGGTCTACGAACATCCCGGCGACAACTGGATGCTGCACGTGGCGGCGGAGCTGCTGCAGGAGGGTGATGTGGTCGTGATGGCGCTGTCCGCGCCCGACGATCACGGGATGTTCGGCGATCTGCTCGCGACCTCGTTCCGCGCGCGCGGCGGCAAGGGTCTCGTCATCGATGCCGGCGTGCGCGACATCGCGGAGCTCGCGACGATGAACTTTCCCGTCTGGTCGAAGGCCGTGCACGCGAAGGGTACGGTCAAGGCGAACGTGGGCTCGGTCAACGTGCCCGTCGTCTGTGCGGGCGCGGAAGTGAATCCCGGCGACGTGATCGTGGGCGACGACGATGGCGTCGTGGTCGTGCCGGCCGCGAAGGCGATGGAAGTCGCAGCCGCCGCGAAGGCGCGCGAGGACAACGAAACGTCCAAGCGCAGGCGGCTCGCCGCCGGCGAGCTCGGGCTCGACATCTACGACATGCGCGGCAAGCTCGCGGCGGCCGGACTGAAGTACTTCGAATCGGCCGACGACGTGAAATGAGCCCAACGATGGCCCGCGACCCCAACAAATCCTGCCTTCCTCCCGATCCGGATCCGGTCAAGCCGGGCATCGAACTACCGCCGGGCGCCTGCGACGCGCACTGCCACGTATTCGGTCCGGCAGCGAAGTTTCCATATGCCGCGAACCGCAGCTACACGCCGCCCGACGCGCCGGTCGAGCACCTGCGCAAGCTGCACGCGCATCTCGGGATCAGCCGCGCGGTGATCGTGCATGCGAGCTGCCACGGCAGCGAAATGGACGTGACGCTCGACGCCATCGCGTCGAGCGGCGGTCTGTATCGCGGCGTGGCGGTGGTCGAGGACTCGGTCACCGACCGCGAGCTCGAACGCCTGCACGCGGGCGGTATCCGCGGCATCCGCTTCAATTTCGTCAAACACCTGGGCGGCGTGCCGGATCTCGCGGTGTTCCACCGGCTGCTGGCGCGCATCAAACCACTGGGCTGGCACATCGTGCTGCACTTCGACGCCGGCGATCTGCTCGAGCAGCGCGAACTGCTCGCGCGCATCGACGTGCCGTTCATCATCGATCACATGGGGCGCGTGAAGGCCGCGGATGGTCTCGCGCAGGCGCCGTTCCAATCGCTGCTGGCGCTGTTCCGGACCAATCCCCTGGCCTGGATCAAGATCTGCGGCGCGGAGCGCGTTTCGGTGGGCAAGCGGCCGTTCCGCGACGCTGTGCCGTTCGCGCAGGCGCTGGTCGAAATCGATCCGGACCGGCTGCTGTGGGGCACGGACTGGCCGCATCCGAACATCACGAAGGACATGCCGAACGACGGCGAGCTGGTCGACCTGTTGGGCGAGATCTGTCCGGACCCGGCGGTCCGCGCGCGCATCCTCGTCGACAATCCGACCCGCATGTACTGGAGCTGATCATGAGCACGACCCGGATCGGATTCCTCGGATTCGGTGAAGTCGGTCAGCGGTTCGCGGCGGACCTGCGCGCGCGCGACGGTGCGTGCGAGTTATCGACTTTCGACCTGTTGCTGCACCAGGCCGCGGCCGGCGAGGCCATGCGAAAACACGCCGCCGCGCAGCGCGTCGAACTTCTCACGGATGCCGCGGGCCTGCCGGAGAGTTGCGATCTCGTCTTCAGCGCGGTGACCGCGGACCAGGCGCTGGTCGCGGCGCGATCCGTCTCCGCGGGCTCGCTCGCGGGCAAGTGGGTGGTGGACCTCAATTCCGCATCGCCGGCCACCAAGATCGAGTGCGCGTCGCTCGTTTCGGCCGCGGGGGGTCGATACATCGAAGCCGCGGTCATGACGTCCGTGCCGCCGCACGGCATCCGCGTGCCGATGTTGCTGGGTGGTCCGCACGCGAAGGAGGGCGAAGCGCTGCTGCGTTCGCTCGGGTGTTCGGTCGAGATCGCCTCGCAGGAGTACGGCGTGGCGTCCGCGATCAAGCTGTGCCGCAGCGTGATCATCAAGGGCCTCGAGTCGCTGGTCGTCGAGAGCTTCACGGCCGCGCGTTTGTTCGGCGTCGAAGCCCAGGTGCTCGCGTCGCTCGAGGAGACCTATCCGCAATTCGACTGGGAACAGCAGGGCGACTACCTGTTCTCGCGCGTGATCCAGCACGGCAAGCGCCGCGCGGAGGAGATGCGCGCCAGTGCCCGGATGATCGATGCGTCTGCGGTGCAGGGCACCATGGCCGCGGCCATCGCGACGCGTCAGGACTCGGTCGCGAAATTGCGCGCGAATGGTGCGTTCGCGGAACCGCTGGAGCGGCGCGCCTGGCGAGAGCGCGCCGACGAGTACCTCGCGGCCGCGGCGAGAGAGTAGTGAGGCATCCGGACTAACTTCCCGCGTTATGATGGGCTGCTTCGCCGGCATCCGGCCGGCGAAGAGAAGAACCAATCAAAACGAATGGGATAAGGAGTTCCAGATGGTAAGGAAAGGAATGAGCGCGGCGCTGGTCGCGGCCTGTGTCATGGGAGCGTCATCGATGGCGCAGGCGCATCAGACGGGGAGTATCGGAGCCGAGAAATCGGATTTCGATCTTTCGGGTCTGTTCCAGGGATCGCTCTACGAGGCGGTGTTCGGGGGCCCGAAAGGTCCGACGCCGCCGCCGAAATTCGATGGTTCGGAGCCGGTTACGAATCCGCCGGGACCGAGGCCGCCGCCGAAGTAACACTCGCAGTCGAGACGAAGAAGGGCCGCGGAGCCAGTCTCCGCGGCTCCTTGAACAAGAGGACATTCGATGATCATTGATTGCCACGGGCACTACACGACCGCGCCCGAACCGCTCACCGCCTGGCGCAAGCAACAGACCGAGGCGCTGAAGACTCCGGCGCTCGTGCCCGCGAAAGGCGGCATCACGATCAGCGACGACCAGATCCGCGATTCCCTCGAGAACGCGCAACTCAAGCTGCAGCGTTCGCGCGGCACCGACGTGACCATCTTCTCGCCGCGCGCGAGCGCAATGGGTCACCACGTCGGCAACGAGACGACGAGCAAACACTGGACCGAGCACTGCAACGAGCTCATCCACCGCGTATGCCGGCTGTATCCCGAGAATTTCGTCGGCGTGTGCCAGCTGCCGCAGTCGCCGGGCGCGGATCCGCGGGGCGTGATCCCGGAGCTCGTCCGCTGCGTGGAGGAGTTCGGATTCGTTGGCTGCAACCTGAATCCCGATCCGTCGGGCGGGAAGTTCTCCGAACCGCCGTTGACGGACAAGTGGTGGTACCCGGTGTACGAGAAGCTCTGCGAACTCGACGTGCCGGCGATGATCCACGTGAGCCAGTCGTGCAACCCGGCATTCCACACGACGGGCTCTTACTACCTGTCGGCGGATACGGTGGCGTTCATGCAGCTCATGATGTCGGACCTGTTCAAGGATTTTCCGAAGCTGCGCTTCATCATTCCGCACGGCGGCGGCGCGGTGCCGTTCCACTGGGGTCGCTTCCGCGGAATCGCGCAGGATCAGAAACGTCCGCCGCTACCCGAGCTCATGCGCGACAACGTGTTCTTCGACACCTGTGTCTACCACCAGCCGGGCATTGACCTGCTGCTGAAGGTCGTGCCGATCGACAACATCCTGTTCGCCTCGGAGATGGTTGGCGCCGTGCGCGGCATCGATCCGGAGACAGGGCACTATTACGACGATACGAAGAAATACATCGATGCCTCGTCGCTGCCGGCCGCGGACAAGCAGAAGATCTTCGAAGGCAATATCCGCAGGGTGTTTCCGAGAATTCGGGTGGGCCCATGCTGACCCGCAAGCTCGGTCCCTACGAAGTCACCGCGATCGGGTTCGGGTGCATGAACCTGTCGCACGCCTACGGTCCGCCGCAGCCGCGCGACGTCGCCGAACGCGTGCTCCGACGTGCGCTCGACCTCGGCATCACGCATTTCGATACCGCCGCCCTCTATGGCTTCGGCATCAACGAGGCGTTGGTCGGCGAGGTGCTCGCGAATCGTCCGTTGAATGTAATCGTCGCGAGCAAGTGCGGCCTGTTCGGTCGCGATGGCAAGCGCGCAATGGACGGCCGCCCCGAGGCCATTCGCGAAACCTGCGAGCAGTCGCTGCGCAGCCTGCGCACCGAGTGCATCGACCTGTATTACCTGCATCGCTGGGACCAGCGGGTCCCCATCGAGGAATCCATCGGCGCGATGGCCGCGCTGGTGCGGGAAGGCAAGGTCCGCGCGATCGGAGTTTCGGAGGTGTCGGCCGCGACGCTGCGGCGCGCGCACGCAGTCCACCCGATCGCCGCGCTGCAATCGGAGTATTCGCTGTGGACGCGTAATCCCGAGATCGCGACGCTGGCCGCGTGCCGCGAGCTCGGCATCGGTTTCGTCGCGTTCAGCCCACTGGGGCGCGGGTTTCTCGCAGGAAAACAGCGCTCGTTCGCCGATTTTGGCGAAGGCGACCTGCGGCGCGGCATGCCGCGCTTCCAGAGCCCGAACTTCGAGGAAAACCTGCGGCTGCTTCCGGCGATCGGGGTCATCGCCGCCGAAGTGGGGGTCACGAGCGCCCAGCTCGCGCTGGCCTGGATCCTCAACCGGGACGCCGGAACGCTGGTCATTCCGGGGACGACCCGCGAGGAGCACCTGGTCGAGAACTTTGCTGCGGGGGGTGTCCGACTGGCCGCCGCAACGATCGAAAAGCTCGATGCGCTCATGGCACCGGGGAAGGTCGCAGGAGCCCGTTACCCGCCTGCGACGCAGGTCGAAAATGACACCGAAGAATTTGGTCAAAGGGCTTGAATCGTATAGGCTTGTCGCCCTATGCCGACCCCCACCCCGAGTGATGCCGCGCGTAGCGATGCGCGCAAGACCGTTCGCGTTGTCATGCAGGAATACCTGCGCCGCGATTCCTTCGTTCCCGTGCTGCGACTGTTAGCCGATCTCGCTTTCCTGGGAGCGTGCATCGCCGGCGCTTGCTACTTCGATGCCTGGTGGGCCAAGGCCCTCATGGTGATCCCGGGATCCATCGCGATCGCGCGCCTGTTCGTGATCGGGCACGATGCCTGCCACGGTAGTTATACGAAGTACGACTGGCTCAACAAGGTGATCGGCCGCATCGCCTTCCTGCCGTCGCTCACGCCGTTCTCCCTCTGGGATGTCGGCCACAACGTGGCGCATCACGGCTTCACGAACCTCAAGGGCCGCGACCAGGTCTGGGTGCCGATGTCGGCCGAGGAATGGGCGAACGCCTCGAAGTCCCGCCGCATGATGGAGCGCATCTACCGCTCGGGCTTCGGCCAGGGCCTCTATTACCTCATCGAGATGTGGTGGAAGAAGCTGATCCTGCCCACGAAGAAACACGTCGGCGTGCGCCGCGCGATCTTCTGGTGGGACAACGTGCTCGTGCTCGGTGTCGGCGCCATCTGGATCACGACGCTCGTGCTCTGGGCCATCTACGACAACCATTCGATCACCTGGACGCTGCTCGGCGGCTTCGTGCTGCCGTTCCTCGCGTTCAACTGCATCATGGGTTTCGTGATCTACGTCCAGCACACGCATCCGGAAGTCGCGTGGTTCGACAAGCGCGACGAGTGGCAGAAGCGCCTGGGCTTCATCACCACGACCGTGAACGTGGTCGTGCCGAAGCGCATGGGCCAGATCCTGCACGACATCCTCGAGCATGGCGCGCATCACGTGAACACGGGTGTGCCGCTCTATCGCCTGCGCGAGGCGCAGGCCGCGCTCAAGAACGCGGTGCCGCAACTCGCGCGCGTGTACGTGCTGACGTGGCAGCGTTACTGGGCGACGGTTCGCGCCTGCAAGATCTACGACTACGCGAACCACCGCTGGCTGGATTTCAAGGGCCGCGTCACCGCGGCGCCTGTCTTCCCGGACGCCGCCCCGGCGACCTGATCGGCAGGGGACGGATTCATTCGCGAATATTCGGGGACAGATTTATTTATTGACGATGACTTTTATCGTCAATAAATAAATCTGTCCCCGATTTCTCCTAACTCTCCTGGGCGAGCTTCGCGATGAGCTCGCGCAGCCACGCGTGCGCGGGATCGGTCTCGTGCCGCTTGTGCCACAGCAGCACTTCCTGCGTGCGCGGCACTTCGAACGGCAGCGGCAGGATGCGGATCGGCAGCGCCTTCGAATAGAGCTGCGCGACGCGTTCGGGCATCGTCGCGGCGAGCGTCGACCCGACCAGCGCCAGCGGTAGCTGCAGCAGGCTCGGCAACGTCATGTGCACCTTGATGTCGATGTTGAGCAGGTTGCGCACGAGCTGGTCCGCGCTGCCCGTGTAACCGCCCGGACGGCCGAACAAGTGCCGCAGCCCCGTGTACTGCTCCACCGTGAGCGATTCGCCGACCACCGGGTGATCCTCGCTCACGACACACACCCATCTGACCGGGCGCAGCGGCGTCGTGCGGATATTCTCCGGGTACGCGCGCAGATCGAACAACTGCAGGTTCTCGAGACACAGGCACAGGTCCGCTTCGCCGTATTCGAGCCGTGAAAGCGCGGTCGGCGAAATCATCTCGATGTGCAGGACGAGTTCCGGCGCCTCGGTAGCTAGCGTGCGCAGCAGCGAGGGCAGCACGCCCGGCACCGCCTCCTCGGACATGATCACGGTGAATTCGCGCCGCGCGGTCTTCGGATCGAAGACCGGCTGCGTGCCGAGCATCACCTGGATGCGCAGCAGCGCCTCGCGCACGGGCTCGACCAGCGCGATGCCGCGCGGAGTGAGCTCCATTTCGCGACCGACGCGCACCAGCAGCGGATCGTTGAAGTACTCGCGTAGTTTGTGGAGCGCCGCGCTCATCGCAGGTTGTGAGACGAACACACGTTCCGCCGCGCGCGTGACGTTCCGTTCACGCAGCAGCGCATCGAGCGCAATGAGCAGGTTCAAATCGAAGCGGTTGAGTTGCATGCCCGCGAATCATAACGGACAACTACCGCTCCCCAAGGGATTTCCCGGTCAGTCGATCCCCCATGCGGCGTGGGTGGAGTCACCCTTGACCGAAAGGTTTTTGATCTGCGCAAGGGGGGAGGTGTGGCGATGATGCATCGACGCCGCGAGCTCCCATACAGCTGCCATATCAACCGGCTCAGGGGAATTCGCAATGAACCAGCCTATTGGCGTTGAAACCGCATTCACACGTAGTTTGCTCTCGGTCGCGATCGCCGTGGCCTGCGGGTTCCATGTCGCCCCCGCGGCGGCGCAGGGTGCGCAGCAGCAGGAGTCCACGGGCCTCGAAGAAATCGTGGTCACCGCGCGCTTCAAGGAAGAGAGGCTGCAGGAGACGCCGATCGCGATCACCGCGGTCACCGCCGAGGAGCTGCAGTCGCGCGGATTCCAGAACGCCTTCGAGGTCGCGTACACGGTCCCGAACGCGAGCCTGCGCCCGGCGCAGGCGGCTTTCGGCGCCTCGATGAGCGCCTACATCCGCGGCATCGGCCAATACGATTTCCTGCCCGAGTTCGAGCCGGGCGTGGCTATCTACTTCGACGACGTGTTGCACCCGGTCACGTTCGCCTCGAGCGTGGACCTGATGGACCTCGAGCGCGTCGAAGTGCTGCGCGGTCCGCAGGGCACGCTGTTCGGCCGCGGCTCGATCGGCGGCGCCATCCGCTACATCAGCAAGGCGCCGCAGGGTGACGACACGGGCTCGATCTCCGTGACCTACGGCGACTTCAACCGCATCGACGTGCGCGCCAGCTACGACTTCAAGCTGTCGGATACCGTGTTCGCCCGCGTGGCCGGTGTGGCGAAGAAACGTGATGGCTACCAGACCGTGTACGACTTCGCCTGCCGTCACCCGCAGCTCGCCGGTTACGGCGACGGCCTCGCGGCCGATGGCGCCGACGCGGACACGCTGCCGGACGCCGTCGCGCCCGGAAGCGCGGCGGACAATGCTTTCGCGATTCCGACGCGCACGCGCAATCGTGCCGGCAACTGCAAGGTCGGCACGCAGGGCGGCCAGGACGTCACCGGCGCGCGCGCGGCGATCCGCTTCGCGCCCAGCGACAGCTTCGATCTCACCTTCACGGGCGAATACATCAACGACACGTCCGAGGCGCGCGCCGATACGCTGGTGCACATCGGCCGCATCCCGACCACGTCCACATCGCCGTTCGCCGGACAGCTGCCGGTACCGTTCAACTTCTGGAGCAACGCCCAGGTGGCGCGCACCGGCGTGCCGTTCGACGAACGGTTCGTGCCGGAGAACATCTACACGAGTTACGCGACTTACCAGGACCCGGTGACGGGCTTCACCACGAACCCGCAGACGTCGTTCGAACAATCCGCGTTCAGCGCGAAGGCCAACATCCGCTTCTCCGAGAACTCGCTGCTCGAGTTGATCGGGTCGTATTCCAAGTTCGACGGCGCCTTCGCCACCGACACGGACCAGTCGCCGTACAGCCTGCAGCTCGTGGACGGCATCCAGGACGTGGAAGCCAGGACCCTGGAGGCGCGCTTCTCGAGCTCCGCCGGCGAGATGCTCGACTGGACGATCGGCGCGTTCTGGTACCAGGGCGAGTTCACGAATTCGCAGCAGGTGTCGATCCCGGCCTTCGTGCCGAACGCGTTGCTGGTCAATGGCCAGAACACCACGGAATCGGAGAACCTCTCGGCCTTCGCGCATACCGTCTGGCGGCTGGGCGACAAGGTGTCGGTGAGCGCCGGCGTGCGTTATTCGACCGACCAGAAGGACGAGGACTTCGACAACTCCATCGTCGTGACGACACTCGACACCGACGAGAGTCACTTCGACTGGAAAGCCGGCATCGACTTCAAGCTCACGGACGGAATGATGATCTATGCGTCCGCGGCCACGAGCTACCGTCCCCAGGCATTCAATCCGCGGCCGTTCCAGCCGACGCAATTCGTGCCGGTGGATGGAGAAGAAGCGACGTCGTACGAGATCGGCTTCAAGAGCGACTTCGCGGACAACCGCGTGCGCGTGAACCTGGCGGCCTTCTACGTCGACTACAACCAGCGCATCCTGCCGGTGGGCGGCACCGAGTGCACCTTGCTGCCGGGCGGGCCGCCGTACGTCTACAACACGATTCCGCCGGCGACCGGTACGCCGATCTTCGATACCCAAGGTAACCCGTGCGTGGCGACCGTTTCGCGCACTTACTACCAGAACATTCCCGCGACGATCCAGGGCGCGGAGGTCGAGGTGCAATTCGCGCCCATCGACGGAATGATGATCAGCGCGCAGTACGGCTACACCGATTTCTCCGGCGACGAGTGGGACGACCCCACGGTGCTGGGCAATCCGAACGTCACGGAGATCCAGAACGACAATCCGATCTACGTGCCGTCCGACAACTGGAGCACCTCGTTCTCATACCGGTTCAACGTCGGCGACCTCGGCGCGATCACGCCGCGCTTCGACTACTACGGGCAGACGAAGATCTGCACGCAGATCCGCACCAACGTGTCGGTCACGCTCATCGACACGAGCGTGGAGGATCAGTGCGCGCAGTCGTACGAACTGCTGAACGCGCGCATCGAGTGGGCCAGTCCCGAGGACACCTGGCGCGTGGCCATCGGCGCGACCAACCTGACCGACGAGGAGTACTTCCTCAACAAGTTCGATCTGACCGCTTTCGGTCAGCCGTCACTGGAAGGTCAGCCGGGTGCACCGCGCGAGTGGTACGTCCAGTTCACGCGCAATTTCTGAGTCGGGCGCAGGCGCCGACTCATGGAACAACTCGAGGACAAAGTTGCGTTCGTAACCGGCGGCGCGAGCGGCATCGGTCTCGGCATCGCGAAGGCGATGGTGGCAGAGGGCATGAAGGTCGTGATCGCCGACGTGCGCGACGATCATCTGAAGGATGCCAAGGCCTGGTTCATTTCGCAGAAGCTCGGCCGCCGGGTGCGCACGATCAAGCTCGATGTCACCAACAGAAAAGCGTACGCGCGCGCCGCCGACAGGGCGGAAAAAGCGTTCGGCAAGATCCACGTGCTCGTCAACAACGCCGGCCTCGGACTGTTGGGAACGATCGACAAGACGAGATTCGACGACTGGGACTGGGGCCTCGACGTGATGATCGGCGGCGTGGTCAACGGCATCCTCACGATCCTGCCGCGCATCCGCGCGCACGGGGAGGGCGGCCACATCGTGAACACCTCGTCGATGGCCGCGATCGTCCCGATCCCCAACTGTTCCATCTACATCACGGCGAAGTCCGCGATGGTCGGGCTGTCCGAATGCCTCGCGGGTGAGCTCGCCCCGGCCAACATCGGCGTGTCGGCGTTCTGCCCGGGTCCCGTGCAATCGAACATCCGCGAGCTCGGCAAGCTGCGCCCCGAGAAGTACAAGAAGGACACTGGACTCGAGGAGTTCGAGAAGAATCTCGCGCAGCGTCCGACGAGCGAGCTGTGGATGGATCCGGTGGAGTGCGGCCGGCGCGTCGTGCGCGGCATCCGGCGCAACGATCTCTACATCTTTACTCATCCCGAATTCAAGGCTGGCGCCCGGGAACGCAGCGAGAAGATCCTCGCATCGTTCCCGGACGAGCCGATCAACGAAACCCGCGCCGAGGCGATCAAGTTCCTGCTGTCGAATCCGATATTCAGGTGACGCGAACTACAAGCCCGCATCGCGCCGTTGTCCACGCCACGCACAGCCGTCGCATTACAATTTTCATACAAATTTTCTTCGGTTGATTGGATCCGCGGATAAACAAGGCGAAAAAGCCCGGGGCCGCGGTTCGTGACTCGTCGCCGTCTTGCGACCGTCGATCGCTTCGGACTTGCGCGGGGAAGTCGCGCTGGCCACTATCGCGGCCAATGAACCAGACAAACCATGGCCGGGCGCGCCTGCTGCTCGGCGCCTTGCTGCTGACGACATTGTTTGCGTGCGGAGGAGGTGACGACGGCTCGTTCAACCCTCCGCCGCCAGGTCCATCGCCGGGACCGCAACCCGGGCCGCCCGTCAGCGGTCCGGCATGGCCGCAGTTCAGCCGCGACGCGCAGCACACGGCGGTGAGCGCCATCGCCACTCCGGCGCTCAATCGCATCATCTGGCAGACCTCGGTCGATCTTCAGCAGACGCTGGTGAACGGGCAGTACCTGCTGACTCACTACGGTTCGCCGATCATTTCGTCGAACAACACGGTGCTCGTGCCGGTGAAGACCACGACGCAGGGCGCGTTTCGCATCGAGGCGCGCAGCGGCGTGAACGGCGGCGTGATCTGGAGCGCCGACAGCGATTACATCGTGCCGCCGCACAACTGGTTTCCGAGCTACAACCTGACGCTGACGCCCACCGGGCGGATGTACGCGCCGGGCGCCGGCGGCAAGCTTTTCTATCGCGACAATGTCGACTCGGCGAACGGCTCGCTGCAGACCGTGGTGTTCTACGGCGCGAACGTCTACGCGGGCGCGCAGGCGGAGTTGAACAACACGGTGAGGATCAGCACGCCGATCACGGTGGATGCGGACGGAAACGCCTGGTTCGGATTCTTCGTGACGGCCGCGAACTCGGCGGGCCTGACCAGCGGCCTGGCGCGTGTCTCGGCCAATGGCAGTGGCATCTGGCATTCCGTCGGCACGCTTGCGAATGATCCCGCCATGGATCGGGTCGCCATGAACAGCGCGCCGGCGTTGTCGAACGACGGCGGGACGCTGTACGTGGCGGTGAGCAATTCCGCGGGGCGAGGCTATCTGCTCGCGCTCGACAGCGCGACGCTCGCGCAAACGGGACGCGTCGCGCTCTTGGATCCGAATCTCGGGACACAGGCGCTGATCTCGGCCAATGCCACCTCGTCGCCGGTGGTCGGCCCGGACGGAGACGTGTACTTCGGCGTCCTCGAGGCAACCCTGCCGTCGCACAACAACCGCGGCTGGCTGCTGCATTTCAATTCGACGCTCACGCAGACGAAAATACCGGGCTCGTTCGGCTGGGACAACACGCCGACCGTCGTGCCGGCCGCTGCCGTGCCGTCCTATACCGGCACGTCGACCTATCTACTGGCGACGAAGTACAACAACTACGGCGGCTCGGGCACCGGCAACGGCCAGAACCGCATGGCGATCCTGGATCCGTTCGCCGAGCTTCCCGATCCGATCTCCGGCCGCCAGGTGATGGCGGAGGTGATGACCATCCTCGGACCGACGCCCGACGCGAACTACGCGGGCGGCGTCCGGGAGTGGTGCGTCAATACGGCCGCGTTCGACCCGGCCACGCGCTCGATGCTCGTCAACAACGAGGACGGCTACCTGTACCGCTGGGATCTTTCGACCAACACCCTGTCGCAGCGCATCCGCTTCAACAACGGCCTCGGGCAGTCGTACACGCCGACCGCGATCGGCGCGGACGGGACCGTCTACTCGATCAACGCGGGCGTGTTGTTCGCGGTGGGGCAGTAGCGCGGGCGCGTTCAGGCCCGGAACTCGTATCCGTAACGCAGGTTGCTCGGCAGGCCGCCCATCGCGAGGTACTCGCGCTTGATCGCCTCAAGATTGTCCGCCGACAGCTTCCGCGCCGTCTTCGGATCGATCTTGTAGAGCTTCGAGGCATTGCCCGCGAAGATCTTCGACTTCACGGGTCCGTCGGCGGGACCCAGTGGTTTGTAGCCGTACCTCTTCTGCATGTCCTCGGGGATCTCGAGCCGCCGCATGGCCTCGATCTGCCACTGCGGCGAACCCCACCAGACGGAGTCCGTGCCCCAGATCACCTTGTCTTCGCCGAGGCCCTTGATGAGCGTGCCCATCAGCGCGGCCGCGAGCTTCGGATGCGTGACGCAGGTGTTGGCGAAGCAGGCGCCGAGCTCGCCGTAGACGTTGCTCACCCCGAACTTCTCCGGGATGTCCGCGAGATCGGAGACCCAGTCGAACCGGCCGGTCTTCTCGAACTGCGCGAGCTCGCGGTCGGGTAGTTCGAGGAAGGGCCGCATGGCCGAGTGATAGATGACGAAGTTGATCTGTGGCCAGTCCTTCGCGGCCTTGCCGACGTCCCAGACCGTGGCGTACTGCCACATGTCCGCCCACGAGGTCATGTAGTCGGCCGGCATCAGTCCCTTGTGGATGCAGATCGTATCGATGCCGTTCTTGAGCATCGCCTCGTAGAGTGGATAGACGAGCTTCTCGTCGTCCATGCGCCAGTTGGTCTTCTTCCTCGTCTGGTAGATGGGATCGCCGATGGTGTAGCCCTTGATGCTGTCGGGTTTCAGATCGGTCATCACACGCGTGATCTCCTCGAACCAGCCGGGCGTGCCCGGCGTCACGATGCCGTGCGCGAGACAGCGGCGCGAGTCCGCGACCTTGTTGACGACGTCGCGCGCGGAGGCGATCTGGTCGTTGGTGAGGAACAGGTATTCGTAGTCGTCGGTGGGTGTGCCGGAGATCATCGCGACCTTGGTGTCGCTGTCGATGAAGATCTCCTTCACGTAGTTCTGGAACTTGTAACGCGTCAGCCCGTCCGCGCCCGGGATGTTCGGGTTCCAGTGTTTCATCGCGAACTCGGCCGAGCCGATCAGCAGCGGTTGTGCGTAGTCGTCGCGCACGAAGTGAGTCTGGCAATCGACGATGAACTGGTTGCGCAGGGCCTTCGCGCGCTCGTCGGCCATGCCGGGCGTCGCGGCTTCGGCGCGGCTGGCCGTGAACACGGGACCGAATACCTCGTTGAACGCGAGGAACGCCGCGGACATGCCGGCCGCGGAGGAGAGGAAGCCGCGCCGGCTCATGCCGTGTTTCGGCGCGAGTTCGTCCGCGAGCGCACCGATCCGCGCCTCGACGCGCGCCTGGTCTTCGCTCTGCGGCAGCGGCGTGAATTCGCCGTTGCTGACCACCTGCGTCGGAATCGGCGAAGCGGTGTCGTGTTTCTCGGCGGGCGTCAATCCCGCGAGCTCGGCGTCACTGACGAAGCGCATGAGCAGTCCCTCCGGAAATGGGGTCTGACCCCATTCTGGCACTTCGCGCGGCGAGTCCGAATGTCGCCAGGGACGAGTCCTGCTTCCGTTTGAGTCGAGTGTGGAATCGTGGTGAAGTCGACAGTGATTTCACGCGGGAATGAGGGGATGACGATGCGCGCTCTGGGAGTCTGTGCGGCCGGCCTGTTGTTCGCGGCGAGTGTCATGGCCGCGACGCAGATCGACAACGCGGCGCTCGACAACGAGAAGGACGGTCGCAACTGGCCGGCATACGGCCGCACGTTCAGCGAGGCTCACTACAGCCCACTCACGGAGATCAACCGCGAGACCGTGCCGCGCCTCAGGCTCGCCTGGACGCTCGATCTCGACGTCACGAACAACCTCTCCACGCCGCTCGCGGTGGATGGCGTCATCTACGTGGCGTCGGGCTACAGTTTCGTGCACGCGGTCGACGCGAAGACGGGAAGACTCCTGTGGCGCTACGACCCCGAGGTCGCGAAGGTCGCGGGCGCCAAGCTGCGCACCGGCTGGGGAATTCGCGGACTGGCCTTCTGGAAGGGTCGCCTGTTCGTCGGTACGCATGACGGCCGATTGATCGCGATCGACGCCAAGTCGGGCAAGCCGGTGTGGACCGTGCAGACGCTCGATACCGGCGATGGCTCGTTCATCTCCGGTCCGCCGCGCGTGTTCAACGACAAGGTGATCATCGGCTTCGGCGGCGGCGACTTCGGCGCGGTGCGCGGCTACGTCACCGCGTACGAAGCGGCCACGGGCAAACAGGTATGGCGCTGGTGGACCGTGCCCGGCGATCCGTCGAAGGGTTTCGAGAACGAAGCCATGGAGATGGCCGCGAAGACCTGGACCGGCGAGTGGTGGAAGTACGGCGGCGGCGGCACCGTGTGGAATGCGATGACTTACGACCCCGAGTTCAATCGCATCTACCTCGGCACGGGTAACGGCGGTCCCTGGAACTGGATGATCCGCAGCCCCGGTGGCGGCGACAACCTGTTCCTGTGTTCGGTGGTCGCGCTCGATGCCGACACGGGCGAATACGTCTGGCATTACCAGACGACCCCCGGCGATTCATGGGACTACAACTCCGCGATGGACATGACGCTCGCGACGCTGAACATCGGCGGGAGTGCGCGCAAGGTGCTGCTGCACGCGCCGAAGAATGGATTCTTCTACGTCATCGACCGCGCCGACGGCAAACTCGTCTCGGCCGAGAAGTTAGGCAAGGTCACGTGGGCGGAGCGCGTCGATCTCGCGACCGGCCGGCCCGTCGTCGCGCCCGGCGCGCGTTACGAGAACGGCCCCGTGACGCTGTGGCCGAGCTTCCAGGGGGTGCACAACCTCTATCCACAGTCGTTCAGCCCGAGGACCGGTCTCGTCTACGTGCCGACGATCGAGATGCCCGCGACCTTCGGCGGCGAAGTCGATCCGAAGAACTGGAAGCCATTGCCGGCCTCGATCCAGTACACGGGATTCCCCACCGCCGACGGCGACCCGCCCGCGGACGGCGGCAAGAGCTTTCTCGTCGCATGGGATCCCGTGAAGCAGCGCGCGGTGTGGCGGCAGCCGACGCCGGGTCCGCACAATGGCGGCACCCTCGCGACCGCGGGCGACCTCGTATTCCAGGGCCAGGCCGACGGCTACATCAATGCCTACGACGCCGTGGGTGGGCGCAAGCTCTGGTCGTTCTACGCGGCCACGGCCGCGCTCGGTACGCCGATCACGTTCGCGGTCGGCAAGACGCAATACGTCGCGATCCTCACCGGTCCGCTGCACGGCGCGCCCGGCGGATTCGGCTCGATGGCCGCGCGCTTCGGCTGGGACTCGCGTGTGCATCCGCGCCGCCTGCTCGCGTTCGTGCTGGACGGCACGGCCAAACTACCGCCGACGCCGCCGCCGATGTTCGCGCAGCCGCTCGATGGACCCGAGGTCGACGTCGATCCCGCGCTCGCGCAGGAAGGCGTCGAGCAATGGACGCGCTGCCAGCTTTGTCACGGGCCGGGCGCGGTCGCGGGTGGAACGGCGCCCGACCTGCGCGCCTCGCAGCTCGTGCTCGACAACACGCGCTTCAGGACCGTCGTCAGGACCGGCATCGAAGAGCGGGGCATGCCGAAATTCGCCGAGCTCACCGATCGCGAGCTCGAGGCCCTGCGGCACTACATCCGATACCGCGCGCGGCTCGCGACGCGCCCCGATGGTGTCGCCCCGGCGGTCGCCACCGCGCCCGCCGCGGAAGCGGACGAGGCCGAGGAGCCCAGCGAAGAGAAGCGGCCACCCGGATCGCTCGAATCGACCGGCACACCCCCGCCGCCACAATGAATGCCGCGCGGTTTGGTGCCGGTCGAGTAATCGGGGAGTTAGTGCCCCGTTCGGCCGTGCTAGCTGGCTAACTCCCCGATTTCTCACCCGGCACGAACCCGAATCATTTCGCGCATAGTCGAGAACGGGACGGGATCCCGTCGAGACACACGGGATCCAGCCGCACCACCATCCGCGGCATGAGCACGCAACTGGCGGGGGCGGTAGTTCGGCTGCGGGAGATGATCCTGAACGGCCGGCTCGCGCCCGGACAACGCGTGGCCGAGGCGCCGCTCGCGGACATGCTGGGAGTCTCGCGCACCCCGGTGCGCCAGGCGCTGCCGCTGCTCGCGCAGGAAGGCCTGCTGGTCATGAACGAAACCCGCGGCTACGTGGTGCGGGCGTTCACGCCCGCCGAGATCTCGGATGCCATCGACGTGCGTGGCGCGCTCGAGGCGCTCGCGGGACGGCGCATCGCGGAACGTGGCGTGAGCAAGGCGCTGTCGCGCGATCTGCGTCGCTGCCTCGAAGACGGCGATCTTCTGCTCGCCAGGCGGCGCATCGAAGAGGACGACGGTGCCGACTACGCCGAGATGAACGCGCGCTTCCATCGCCTCATCCTGGATGCGGCCGACAGTGCAATACTTGCCGCCGCTCTCGAACGCAACAATCACGTGCCGTTCGCGGGGCCACAGGCCCTGGCTTTCGACGGCACCCAACTGGATCGCATGTACGATCACCTTCACTACGCGCATCGACAGCACCACGCCATCGTGGGTGCGCTGGAGTCCGGCCAGACCGGGCGGGTAGAGGCGTTACTGCGAGAGCACGCCCATGGCGTGAAGGAAAGTCTCAACCTGGTCGGATTTCACCTGGCCTCATCGGAGGCCGTCCGGAGATTCGCGCTGGTCCGCTGATAACTAACTTCGTTTGGGGGAGAACGATGATGAAGAAGGGCTCATGGAAACAGAAATCCTTGCTGCCGCTGGCATTGCTGGGCGCCGGAACGGCGCAGGCGCAAACTGCCACGCCGGCCGAAGGTGATCTCGAAGAAGTGGTCGTCACGGCGCAGTTCCGCGCGCAGAACCTGCAGGAAACTCCGCTCGCGATCACCGCCGTCAGCGGCGACATGCTCGAGCGGCGCAGCCAGACGGACATCGCCGAGGTCGCCCGACAGGCGCCGAACGTCACGCTCGCGGCGCAGAACCAGGAATATGCCTCGGGCCTCATCGCCTACATCCGCGGCATCGGCCAGAACGATCCCAACTTCGCGGTCGAGCCCGGCGTCGGCATCTACGTGGACGACGTCTATCTTCCTACGCTGACCGGTTCCCTGCTCGATCTCATGGACGTCGAGCGCGTGGAGATCCTGCGCGGCCCACAGGGCACTCTCGCGGGACGCAACTCGATCGGCGGCGCGATCAAGATGTATTCGGTCCGTCCGCAGGGCGACGACAGCGGATCGTTCCAGGTCACGTACGGCACCTTCGATCGCCTCGACCTGCGCGGCATCTGGGACGTGAAGCTCAACGACACGTGGTCGATGCGCGTGTCGGGCGTGAGCAAGAACGAGACCGGCTACATCAAGCGTCTCGATTACAACCTGACGCACCCGGGCACCAACGTGCCGACTCAGGCGCGCGGCCTGAGCCCGGTGATCGGTCGCGACGGCGGCGTCGCGATCGCGGCCGGCAAAGTCGCGCTGCGCTGGCAGCCGAGCGATGCGGTGGACATCAATCTCGCGGCTGACTACACGCGCGAGCGCAACGATCCGGGTGTCGCGACGCTGCTCTACGCGAACGCGGCCGGCCTGATCAACAACGAGCCTGCTCGCGCCTGGCTCAGCGGCACGGACGGCGCCGCGATTCCGTACAACTGCCAGTTCGTGCCCTACGGCCCCAACAGCTGCGACACGATCCAGGGTTACGACCGCCGCTACATCACGTACGGAACTTTCGCCGACCTGTATCCCGGCGATTCGCAGATGCCCTACAAGCCGCTGGCGCTCGATCCGCACCGCGACATGGACAACTGGGGACTCGCGCTCACGATGGAGTTCGAGCTGAGCGAGGCGTTCTCGCTGACCTCGATCACGTCGTATCGCGATTACTCGACGGACTGGTCGTACGACGTCGACGGCGCGCCGCTGACCTCCAACCTGCTGAACCAGACGCAGACCAACGAGCAGATCAGCCAGGAACTGCGCCTGAACGGCACGGTGGGAATCCTCGACTTCACGGTCGGCGCGTTCTACTTCGACACGGACGGCTTCTACACCGGCCGCATCGACATCCCGTACGGTGGCCTCGACTTCATCCACGGCCCCGACCCGACCCCGTCGAGGAACGAGGCGCTGTTCGCCACCGGTACGGTGAACTTCACGGACGATTTCCACCTGACGGCGGGCATCCGCTACTCGCGCGACAAGAAGGACTACGAGTACAACCGCCACAACCCGGACTACTCGGACATCCAGGGCCCCTGCAACTTCTTCCTCGGTGCGCCCACCGCGGGCCCGACGGGCATCGGCAACCAGCCTAACTGCCTGCTGTTCGGCATCAACGGCACGACCGCGACGTTCAAGAACAACCAGACCGACTGGCGCGTGGCGCTCGACTACTCGTTCACGGACGACGTGATGGTGTACGCCCAGGCCGCGACGGGTTATCGCGCGGGTGGCTTCAATGCCCGCCCGTACTTCCCGAGCCAGGCGACGCCGCACGTTCCGGAGACGATCACGTCGTATGAGCTGGGCATCAAGTCCGACCTGTTCGACGACAAGCTGCGCCTGAACCTCGCGGGCTTCTATTTCGACTACGAGGACATCGTGCTGCTCGCGACCTTCTGCGCGGACCTGCCCCCGGGGCAGCAGGTGCCTTGCCTGCGTCCGACCAACGTCGGTTCGGCCGAGGTGAAAGGCGTCGAACTGGAAGCGTATTTCTACCCGACGTCGAATTTCAGCATCGACGCCTCGTTCAGCCTGCTCGATTTCCAGTACACGGACATCGAGGAGACCGCGGGCACCGGCGTGGGAATCAACGACATCACGCCGTACACGCCCGAGAAGAAGGCGAGCCTCGGCATTCAGTACGACCTCGACGACATCTGGGGCGGCAATATGCACTTCCGCGCGGATGCGGCCTACCAGTCGGAGATCTTCACCGAAGCCGGCAACGTTCGCGCACTGGAAGTGTCGAGCACCAATGCGCGCGCGGCACCGTTCAGCCAGGCGGGCGGCGGCGGTCCGATCCCGGTGCTCGTGGCCGATAACCACATCGATTCGTACACGCTGGCCAACGCGCGTGTCTGGTGGGAGTCCGAGGACACGGGCTGGGGCTTCGCTCTCGAGGTGCTGAACCTGTTCGACAAGTACTACCTCCAGACGAAGGTGAACGATGCCTACTCGGTGGGCCACGTCTATGGTTCGCCGGGCAAGCCGCGCACCTGGGCCGTGACCGTGAAGAAGAACTTCAACTGATCGGAATCGAACGGAAGGCGGGGGCGGCATTCATGTCGCTCCCGCCTTTTCTTTTAGTCGACCGTGTCTGACTGACAGGGGAGCCCGGCGGCAGCACCATTTCCCGCGCACTCGCGCGATTCCCGGCAAATGGAGGCTGCATGAACGCGAACCTTCAGGACACCAGTCTCGAGCACAACAAGACCATCACGAACGTCATCTACGCGCTGTACGCGTGCTCGCTGGTCGTCGGCGTGACGTTCTTCGTCGCGATCGTGCTCAACTACGTGAAACGCGATGACGTGGTGGGCTCGTTTCTCGAGAGCCACTTCCGCTGGCAGATCCGCACGTTCTGGTTCACGTGCCTGTGGGCGATCGTCGGCCTCATCACGATGCCGATCCTCATCGGCTTCGTCATCTGGTTCGCGCAGTTCGTCTGGTACGTCTATCGCATCGCCAAGGGCTGGATGCGGCTCAACGAAGACAAGCCGATGTACGTCGTTCAGCGCGCCGCGGCCGCCTGAGTGGCCGGCACCCAGGCGCCGTGGATCTGGTTGAAGATCCGGAACGGCATGCGCACGGTCGCGATGGGGCCTTCGGCGAGCCTTTGCGCATCGAGGATCAGCAGTTCGCTGCGTCCCTCGAAGATCCGCTGCGAAACGCCGAGCAGATAGCCGTCGCCCTCGGGCGCGCGATCCGAGCGCGGCACGAAGCAGCACTCCTGCAGGAACGCATCCGCGCCGCCGAACCATGATTGCGTCGTGCGGGTCACGTGTTCGAAGCGTGTCCAGGTGTTGAGCGGCCGTCCCATGGGGCCCGCGAGCCGCGGATCGAAGGGCTGGTTCATGTCGACGCAGGGCATGAATCCCACGGTGTAGGGCACCGTGTGATAACGATCGTCCTGCCGCGACAACACGCCGGTGTGCGGGAACAGCACTTCCATCTCGTAGCCCGGCCGGCTCGCATGCGCGAGGTCGACGGACAGGCGCGTGACTCGTCCCTGGGCGGCCAGGAGGTCGAACGGGCTGCCGTCCTTGTTGGGAAAGAACGGAAACGGGTTCTTCGTGCTCATGTCCATGTCGACGTACACGCGGTCGCCGTCGCTGAAGCAGCCCATCGTGTGCGTGGCGCAGCGTTCGGGACCCTTGAACCAGCGCAGGTCCTTGCCGTCGCCGCCGCGGCGCATGACGCCGAGCCACGTGGGCAGCGTGGAGTCCCAGGAGAAGTGCACGCGGCCGGCCTTCATTGCCGGCACGTCGGTGACCATCGGCACGACGAGGAACGCGACGTGGCGCTGCGTCACGGCGAAGTCGTGGATCATTCCGGCGTAGGGAACCTTGATCCATGTTTCATCGGTGAGGTTGCCGTCGCGGTCGATCGTGATGACCGCGACGTCGTCCGTGTTCTCGCCGCGCGCCTCGTAACCGAAGGCGAGTAGTTCGCCGGTTTCCGGGTCGATCTTCGGGTGCGCGGTGAAGGTGAGGCTCGTGAGCTTGCCGCCGAAGGTGTAGTAGTCGTCCGTGGTCTCGAGCGTGTCGGGGTCCATGGCGACGGGCGGACTGTCTTCCTTGAGTGCAAGCAGTCTGCCGTGATGGAAGATCACCGCGGTATTCGCGGTGCCGCGGCTCAGCCCGCGTACGCGTGGATCGTCCGTGTACGGATTGCGGTACGTGCCCATCAGTGCCTCGCGCGCCGCGGCCTGCGCCTTGTAGCGCTGCGTACGCACGAACCGGCTCCTGTAATCGACGTGGCCGTCCTTGAAGCGGAACATGCCGACGTGACCTTCGCCGTCGAACGGGATGTTGGGCAGCTTCGGCGGGTACTGGAACTCCGGGCCGACGCGGTAGAACGTGCCGGCGAGATCCGTGGGTAGTTTGCCCACGACCTCGCAGTCGGCAAGGCCGATCTCGGCGCGAATGGGCGGGAAGGGCCCGCGGAACATCGGGTCCTTCGAGAAGTCCGGAGCGGAGGTGTCTGTCATCGGATGGTCTCAGGCATGAAGCGCGCGCGCCCGCTCGTACGCCTCTCCGTAGGCGCGCAAACCCGTCCAGAACACCCAGGCCGCGAGCGGACCGAGTACGCCATGCATCAGGGCCAGCGCATATCGCAGGTCGTTGGGGTCTCCGAATACGTAGGTAGTCAGGTAGCCGATGATGATCGGGCCGAGTGCCTGTCCGATCGTGAACATGAACAGGAACGTCGCGGTGATCTTCGCGCGCATGTTGTTGGGCGCGATCGCCTGGAACGCGGCGTTTTGCGGTCCCGTGCCGATCGCGATCACGCAGGTATTGAGCGAGGCGAACGCCAGCGCCACCCAGGGGCTGGGTACGAGCGCGAACAACGTGGCGAACGGGATGTGCGCGAGCGACGCCCACACGACCACGCGCTGATTGGCATCCGAAAAGCCGCGCTTGTTCATGCGTTCGGCCAGCCATCCGCCGAACATCAGTGCCGCGGGCGCGAGTATCAGGAGCACCCATCCCTGGTAGACGCCGAAATCTCCCGGTCCCCATCCATGCGTACGTTGATAGAACGCGGGCATGAAGATCGTGTTGCCGCCCGTTGCAATGCAGTTGAGCAGCAGTCCGATGTACATGGGCGCGAACGCGCGGCGGTTCTCGCTCAGGTAACCGAGAACCTGCCGGTAGTCGAGCGCAACCTTGATCGTGGGTTTCGAAGTGCGATCCGCGAGCGGGCCGCGGCGCGAAGCCTCGAGTACCGTGAACAACACCAGCATGCCCAGTACCAGGTCCGGCACGCTGAGGATGACGAACACGACCTGCCACGAACGCATGGTGCCGAGCAACGGCAACGTGTATTCGGGCGTCGCGAGCGAGCGGACCAGGTAGCCGCCGAGGATATAGGCGAGACCCAGGGCGAGCATGAACCCGATGTTCATCGCCGCCATTGCCTTCGGCAGTTTCGGTGGAGGGAAGGTGTCCGCCAACAGCGAGAACGTCGCGGGGCCGTTACCCGCGCCGCCGATGCCGCCTAACAACCGCACGAACAGCAGCGCCGCGGCGCCGGTGACCAGGGCTGTACCGAGATTGCTCAACCCGAGGATGACGAGCCCGAGTCCGATGATCAGTCGTCGGCTGTAGATGTCGGCCAGCGGGCCCACCAGCAGACTGGCGATCGCAAGGATGAGGGGGCTCGCGCTGCCGAATATCAGCGCGACCTGCAGATCCGTGAGTTTCAGATCGAGCCGGATCGGCTCGACGATCAGCGACACCACGAACAGGGTGCCGAACAACGTGAAGACGGTGAGCCCGAAGACGATCACCGAGTACCACGCGCGGCCGGCGGAAGGCCAGGGCGCGGAACCCGGGGCCGCGGTGGAAGCGATCGTGGGCGCGACGTGAACTTCTGCCATGGATTCCATCCCCCCCCACGAACATCGTAACCACAACCGCCGGCCACGAGTGTGCGCTCGCAATCGAGTTTTCGTTCGCGAATGCCACACATCCACACAAGCGATTTTTGTCGGCGCGATGCCACCGCTAACGTGCGCACCCATTCATGTACGCCGCGTCGCGGCCGAGGGAAGTGGATGGGTGCGGCCACGAACGCGGTGAGGAATGTGACGGAAACCATGTCGCGCGCGCAGCGCCTGAGTGAGTTCGTTGCCACGGGATCCACCGAGGTCACGACGCACGACGAAAAGTTTCTGGAAGAATTCGCGTCGCTGCTGCCACCGGACTACACCGTCTATGTCGCGCACACGCCGAAGGCGGGACTCGAGGACGTCGTGCGTGTGGCGCTGCGGCTCAAGTCGCTCGGACTGCGCCCTTCGCCGCACATCGTCGCGCGGCGCGTGACCGACATCGCGCGGTTGCGCGCCGCGTTCGCGAAGCTCGGCGATGCCGGTGTCGACCAGGTGCTGATGATCGCCGGCGATCGCGCCGCGCCGCAGGGCGCGTTCTCGAGCACGCTGGAACTGCTCGAATCGGGAGTCACGCAGGAAGCCGGAATCATGCGGATCGGCGTCGCCGGCCATCCCGAGGGACATCCCTCCGTCTCGGAAGCCGTGCTGTTCGATACGCTGGTGCGCAAGCAGGCCTTCGCCGAGCGAAACGGTATCCGGATGCACATCGCGACCCAGTTCGGGTTCGATTCCGGGACCCTGGGCCGTTGGGAACGGGAGCTCAAATCCGCCGGGGTCCGGCTGCCGATTCACGCCGGTGTGGCGGGTCCGACGCCGCTCACCCGGCTCATGAAGTACGCCCTCCATTGCGGAGTGGGGGCTTCCCTGAAGGCCGTCGCCGGAAATTCTTTATCCGTCAGCAGGTTGCCTCACCTTGTGACGAAGGCCGATGAAATGCTCGTGGGGGTGTACGCGGCCAAGCATCTCAATCCCGATTCGCGTATCTTTGCGCCCCATTTCTTCGCGTTCGGCGGCATTCTGGAGACCGCTCGCTGGTTACGCGCAGTCATCGAGGGCTCCTTCGAGCTGGATCCAGCCGGAAGGGGGTTTTCCATAAGGAACTGAGATTTGCATGCCCGGTAAAGAGAAGAGTGCGCTCATCTGCGGATCGGTGGCCTACGACACCATCATGGTGTTCCCCGACCGGTTCCGCACCCACATCCTCCCGGACAAATTGCACATGCTCAATGTGGCCTTCCTCGTGCCGCAGATGCGGCGCGAGTTCGGCGGTTGCGCGGGCAACATCGCCTACAACCTCGGATTGCTCGGCGAGCGCGGCTACCCGATGGGTGGCGTCGGTTCCGACTTCGGGCCGTACAGCGAGTGGATGAAGAAGGTCGGGATGTCCGAGAAGTATCTCGTGACGATCCCGGAAGAACATTGCGCGCAGGCCTTCATCACCACCGATCTGGACGACAACCAGATCACCGCGTTCCATCCCGGCGCGATGAACCATTCGTCGAGGATCAAGGTTCCCGCGAATGACGATATAACCATTGGTGTCATCGCCCCGGACAGCCGCGAGGGCATGCTGCAACACGCCGAGCAGTTCAAGGCGGCCAACATTCCATTCATCTTCGACCCGGGCCAGGCGATGCCGCTGTTCTCGGGCGACGACTTCCGCCGCTTCATCACGATGGCCGACTGGCTCGCGGTGAACGACTACGAGTGGCACCTGTTGCAGGAGCGCACGGGCTGGTCGGCGGCGGACTGCGTCAAGCACGTGAAGGCCTTGATCATCACGCGCGGCGGCGAGGGCTCGGTCATCCACGCGAACGGCAACGTGCATCACATCCCGTGCGCCAAGGCGCGCGAGGTCGTGGACCCGACGGGATGCGGCGACGCGTACCGCGCCGGTCTCATCCACGGCATCCTGCGCGGGCTCGATTGGGAAACCACCGGCCGCATCGCGTCGCTCATGGGCGCGTTCAAGATCGCCGTGCGCGGCACGCAGAATCACACGTTCACCCGCGCGGAGTTCGCGCAGGCGTATGCGGAGGCTTTCGGTGAGCCTCTGCGGGCGGCAAGCTGAATTCAGAGGTAGAGAGGATCGTATGTCGAACAGTTTTCTTTTCACGTCGGAGTCGGTTTCGGAAGGACATCCGGACAAGGTCTCGGACCAGATTTCCGATGCGGTGCTCGATGCCATCCTGGCGCAGGACAAGTACTCGCGCGTTGCCGCGGAGACACTGTGCAACACCGGCCTGGTCGTGATGGCGGGCGAGATCACCACGAATGCCGTGGTGGATTTCCAGCAGGTCGCGCGCGAAACGATCAAGAACATCGGTTACGACAACACCGACTACGGCATCGACTACAAGGGCTGCGCCGTGCTCGTGGCCTATGACAAGCAGTCGCCCGACATCGCACAGGGCGTGGACGAAGGCAAGGGCCTGAACCTAGAGCAGGGCGCGGGCGACCAGGGACTCATGTTCGGATACGCGTGCACCGAGACCGAGGGTCTCATGCCGCTGCCTATCTACCTTTCGCACCGGCTGGTCGAGAAGCAGGCCGAGCTGCGCAAGAACGGCAAGCTCAAGTGGCTGCGCCCCGACGCGAAGTCCCAGGTCACGGTGAAGTACGTCGACGGCAAGCCCGCCGAGATCGATACCGTCGTTCTGTCGACCCAGCATCACCCGGGCGCGGAGCACAAGCATATCGAGCAGGCGGTGATCGAGGAGATCATCAAGCCGGTGCTCGCGGGCCAGACGATCGCGAAGAACATCAAGTACCTCGTGAACCCGACCGGCCGCTTCGTCGTCGGTGGGCCGCAGGGCGACTGCGGCCTCACGGGCCGCAAGATCATCGTCGACACGTACGGCGGCGCGGCGCCGCACGGTGGCGGCGCGTTCTCGGGCAAGGATCCCTCGAAGGTGGACCGCTCGGCCGCGTACGCGGCGCGTTACGTCGCGAAGAACATCGTCGCGGCGGGCCTCGCGAGCAAGTGCCAGGTGCAGATCTCGTACGCGATCGGCGTCGCGCAGCCCACTTCGGTGATGGTCACGACGTTCGGCACCGGCAAGGTGTCCGACGAACGCCTCGAGGCGCTGGTGCGCGAGCACTTCGACCTGCGCCCGAAGGGCATCGTGCAGATGCTCGACCTGCTGCGGCCCATTTATCTCAAGACCGCCGCCTACGGGCACTTCGGCCGCAACGAGCCGGAGTTCACCTGGGAGCGCACCGACAAGGCGGAGGCGCTGGCCGCTGACGCCGGGGCTCGTAAAACTGCATAATTCGGATGGGGACAGACTTGAAGTCTGTCCCCGTTCAAACCGGTGCTATCGAGGAGCGCTGCAGCGTCACGGACGCGAGGCTCGAAGGACCGGTGATTTTTCCAACGGCGCTCTCTAACCGACCTTTAGATAGAGAGGACTTATGAATGCTGTTGTGAAGCCCGAAGCGGGCAAAGACTACGTCATCGCCGACATTTCCCTCGCCGAGTGGGGCCGCAAGGAGCTCAACATCGCCGAGACCGAAATGCCCGGCCTCATGGCGATCCGCGAGGAGTACGCGAAGAGCCAGCCCCTGAAGGGCGCGCGCATCGCGGGCTCGCTGCACATGACGATCCAGACCGCGATGCTCATCGAGACGCTGCAGGCGCTCGGCGCGCAGGTGCGCTGGGCCTCGTGCAACATCTACTCGACGCAGGATCACGCGGCCGCGGCCATTGCCGTGCGCGGCACCCCGGTGTTCGCCAAGAAGGGCGAGACGCTCAAGGAATACTGGGAGTACACGCACAAGATCTTCGAGTGGCCCGGCGAACAGGCCAACATGATCCTGGACGATGGCGGCGACGCCACGCTGCTGCTGCACCTGGGCACCAAGGCCGAGAAGGATCAGAGCGTCATCGCGAATCCGACCAGCGAGGAGGAGATCGAGCTGTTCAACTCGATCAAGGCCACGTTGAAGCGCGATCCGAAGTGGTATTCCACGCGCCTCAAGCAGATCAAGGGCGTGACGGAAGAGACCACCACCGGCGTGCATCGCCTGTACGACATGCACAAGAAGGGCGAGCTCGCGTTCCCCGCGATCAACGTCAACGACTCGGTAACCAAGAGCAAGTTCGACAACCTGTACGGTTGCCGTGAGTCGCTCGTGGACGCCATCAAGCGCGCCACGGACGTGATGGTCGCGGGCAAGATCGCCGTGGTCGCCGGTTACGGCGACGTCGGCAAGGGCTCGGCCCAGGCGCTGCGCGCGCTGTCGGCGCAGGTGTGGGTGACGGAGATCGACCCGATCAACGCGCTGCAGGCCGCGATGGAAGGCTTCCGCGTCGTCACGATGGAATACGCGGCCGACAAGGCCGACATCTTCGTGACCGCCACGGGCAACTTCCACGTGATCACGCACGACCACATGAAGGCGATGAAGCACAACGCCATCGTGTGCAACATCGGCCACTTCGACAACGAGATCGACGTCGCGTCGCTCTCGAAGTACCAGTGGGAAGAGATCAAGCCGCAGGTCGACCACGTCATTTTCCCTGACGGCAAGCGCATCATCATGCTGGCCAAGGGCCGGCTCGTGAACCTCGGCTGCGGCACGGGCCACCCGAGCTACGTGATGAGCTCGAGCTTTGCCAACCAGACCATAGCGCAGATCGAACTGTTCACGCAGACGGCGAAATACCCGCTCGGCGTGTACGTGCTGCCGAAGCATCTCGACGAGAAGGTGGCGCGCCTGCAGCTGAAGACGCTGAATGCACAGCTCACCACGCTCACCGACCAGCAGGCCAAGTACATCGGCGTCAGCAAGGACGGCCCGTACAAGGCGGATCACTACCGTTATTGATCGACCAACCAACCAGAAGAAAAGGTCTCCGTGACTGCAAAGATCCTTGACGGCAAGGCCGTCGCAGCGAAAGAGAGACAGAGGTCGGCGGCGCGAGCCGCCGAC
>JAFAGC010000110.1 GCA_023423065.1 Pseudomonadota bacterium | reverse complement strand
GGGATGGATTGCACGGCGCTATTGAGTGACGTTCTGCCGCAATCCCCACTTTTTACACCGGCACCACTATCCCCACCTCAACAACCAGAGGGGACACCATGAGTCGCGGATTCGTATTCGCCTTGCTGACGACCATTGCCGGCGCGGTCGGGGCCGCGGACATGCAGCCGCCGACGCTGCCGATCGGGTCGGCCATGCCGCCGTTCTCGCTGCCCGGCATCGACGGCAAGACTTACACCGACAAGAGTTTCGCGAAGGCGGACATCCTCGTCATCGTGTTCACCTGCCCGCATTGCCCGACGGCGCAGGCGTACCAGGAGCGCATCAAGAAGCTGGTGGTCGACTACACGCCGAAGAACGTCACCGTGATCGCGGTGAATCCGAACCACGCGGCCGCGGTGCGTCTCGACGAGCTCGCGTACAGCGATCTCTCCGATTCCTTCGCCGAAATGCAGGAACGAGCGCGCGACCAGAAATTCAATTTCATCTGGCTGGACGACGGCCCGAAGCAGGAGATGTCGCACGCCTACGGCCCGGTCGCGACGCCGCACGTGTTCATCTTCGACAAGGCCCGCAAGCTGCGCTTCGAAGGCCGCATCGACGAGTCCGAGCGCGAGTCGCTCGCCACCAAGCACGACACGCGCAACGCGATCGATGCGCTGCTCGCCGGCAAGGAGCCCCCGGTCACATCTACTCGCGTGTTCGGCTGCTCGGTCAAATGGGCGGACAAAGTCTCCGAGTACGCGAAGTACAAGGCGCGCTGGGCCGCGGAGCCCGTGACGCTCGAGAAGGCCGATGCCGCGACGCTCAAGGCGATCCGCGAAAACAAGGACTCCGGCAAGCTGCGCCTCATCAACGTCTGGGCAACCTGGTGCGGCCCGTGCATCACGGAGTTCGACGAGCTGGTCGAGCACAACCTGCGCTTCCGCATCCGTCCCTTCGAAATGGTCACCATCGCCGCCGAGTATCCCGACCAGGAAGAGGCCGTGAAAGAATTCCTCACGAAGAAACACGCGTCGACGAAGAACTACATCCTCGCAAGCAACGACAAGGATGAGTTGTACGACGCGTTCGAGCCGAAGAGCTCATGGCGCGGCGAGCTCCCCTACACGATCATCGTGAACGAGAAGGGCGAGGTCATCTACCGCGAATACGGCGAGCTCAGCTTCCTCAAGATGCGTCGCGCGATCGTGCCGGAGTTGAATCGCATCAAGCCCTGGGGCGGCCTGAGCCCCGTGAAGCCGTAATGGGGACATTCCTCGTTTCCTAGCAAACGGGGACAGACCTGAAAAAGGACTGACACCTCTCCCTCGATGCGCGCGGAACACACATGAATCAACGCCTGGGCATGGTCTCCCTCGTCGTGCGCGACTACGACGAAGCGCTCGCCTTCTACGTCGGCAAACTCGGCTTCTCGCTCGTGGAGGACAGCTTCGTGCCCGAGCAGAACAAGCGCTGGGTGGTGATCGAGCCGCCCGGCGCGGTCGACGCAGGCGCCAAACTACTGCTGGCGCGTGGTGTCGGTGATACGCAAACCTCGCGCATCGGCAACCAGACCGGCGGCCGCGTGTTCCTGTTCCTCTACACAGACGACGTCTGGCGTGACTACCACGCATACAAATCGCAGGGCATCGAGTTCGCGCGCGATCCTGCCGAGGCGCCGTTCGGCACGGCGGCCGTGTTCAAGGATCTCTACGGCAACCTCTGGGACCTGATTCAGCTCAAGCAGTGAACAACCGGCGAAGCTCGGTTTCGCCGCGCGCCGTGAAACTGACTACACGCGAATCGCGCGTCGCGCGCGACCACCGCAACGCGTAAAAGCGCTGCAACAGCGCGCTGCCGAGTGCGCCGCCGAGGTGATTCCGCCGCTCGCCCCAGTCGAGGCAAGGCCGGCACATCGTGCGACGCTGCGCACGCGCCGCGGCAACGTCCACTCCGAAATCCTCGAACCACTGCACACCCGCCGGCGTGAGCTCGAACGCCTCCGGGCCCGCGCGGAATACGCGCCGCGCGATCAGTGCTTCGTACAGCAGCACCGCGAGCTCGCCGGCGAGGTGGTCGTAGCAGACTCGCGCCTTTCGCAATGCCGGTTCCCGCGGTCCCGAACGCAGTCGCACGGATCCCGTGCGAAACGCCACACCCATCAACGACTCGAGCAGGCGCGCGACGTCGCGATTCGCGAGCCGGAAGTATCGATTCCGGCCCTGTGCCGTGACCTCGACCAACTTCGCATCGAGCAGCTTCGCCAGGTGCGAACTCGTGGTCTGCTTGGACACTCCCGCGAGCGTGGAAAGTTCGGTGGCGGTCAACGCGCGGTCCGCCATCAAGGCTGTCAGCATCTCCGCGCGGGCCGGATCGCCGATCAGCGCGGCGATGCGCGCAATGTTGGGACCTTCGGCCATGGTTCGATCGTAGACGAACCATCGAGGCGCTGAAAACCCCTACTCTCCGGGACATGGCAATCGTCTGTTTCATCCGGTACGAGATCGATCCTTTCCAGCGCGCCGCGTTCCTCGAATATGCGCGCAACTGGCTTCGCATCATTCCGCGCTGCGGTGGCAGGCTCGTCGGGTATTTCCTGCCGTTCGAAGGGACCAGTTACGAGGGTTGGGGCCTGGTGGGCTTCGATTCGCTGGCGGCTTATGAGGCGTATCGCACACGCCTCAAGGCCGATCCCGAAGGTCGGGCGAACTTCGAGTTCGCGCAGGAGCGGCGGTTCATCCAGCGCGAGACGCGCACGTTTCTCGAGACCGTAACACCATGATAGTCGTGTTGTTCGAGGTGGAACCCAATGCGCGGGGAGCGGATGACTACCTCGAGCTGGCCGCGGCGTTGCGTCCGGAGCTCGAGAAGATAGACGGCTTCGTATCCCTCGAAAGATTCCAGAGCCTCGCCGATCCGACGAAGCTCCTCTCGATGTCCTGCTGGCGCGACGAGGCGGCGGTGCGGGAGTGGCGGAACTTCGAAGCCCATCGTCGAGCGCAACACGCAGGCAGAGCCGGCCTGTTCGCCGACTACCGCCTGCGCGTATGTTCAGTGTTGCGCGATTACGGGATGCACGATCGCAGGCAGGCGCCGCGAGGGTGAGCCGAGGCTCCAAGCGCGACTTTCCGTGACCGGCAGTCGGGACGGCATCGGATACGAGGCGAGTCACCTATCCCGCGAATCGAACGCGGCTTTCAGCGCCCGGTCGAGCGCCGCGGCGAACTTCTCCGGCTGATCGAACATGACGAAGTGGCGCGCGGGCGAGATCGAGACGACATCCAGATTCTCCACTCCGCTCAGCAACATCCGGTAGTAGTTGGTCTTGCCGGCCTCGTCGACGCCTATCGCCGCGAGGTCCGGCGCATGGAACGGCGACACCTCGACGACGGGAACCTTGATGCCGCCGAGTTTCGGGCGAAGGTCGAGCGCCATCACCTGCGCCGCGAAATCGGCCGTGGCTTCGACATCGCTGCGGCTCGAGAGCTCGGCGAGCCGGCCCGCCGTCGCCTCATCGATGCTGCCGATCCGCTGCATGTACACCTGCTGGTTCGCGACGAATTGCTCGCGTGTTCCCGACATCTGCACACGCACGTTGGCGGCTAGCGCCGCGCGATCGCCCGTCATGCGTTCCGTGCCCGGAAAGACCGGCAGTCCATCCACCGCCACCACGCCCGCGATCTTGTCCGAGTGCTCCGCCGCGAACGCCAGCGACAGCGTGCCGCCCAGGCTGTGACCGACGAGCACCGGCTTCTCGATCCCGCGTGACTCGATCAACCCCAGGAGGTCACGCCGCACCGACTCGAAGGTCGCGTTCGCATCGCGCGGCCGTCCGTCGAAGCCCGGCAGCGTCAGTAGATAGACCGAGTGCGTGCCCCGCAGGCGTTCGGCCGTGTCCTTCCACACCCACGAGCCGCTCGCGAGCCCCGGGATCAGGATCACCGCCGGCCCCTTGTCGGACACCTGTTCGACCGCCAGCGAGCCGACGTCGAACTTCGAACCCGCGCCAAACGCGGGCGCGAGCAGGGAGAGCGCGAGCGCGAAGCCCGCGAAAGTCTTGCGAAACATGGTTGTTACTCCGTCAGAAAGATCTTTTCGATTGGCTTGCCGAAGATCTTCGCGAGCGCGAAGGCGAGCGGCAGGCTCGGGTCATACTTTTCGGTTTCGATGGCATTGATGGTCTGGCGCGACACTTCGAGCTTGTCCGCGAGCTCACCCTGGCTCCAGCCGCGGTCCATGCGTAGTTGGCGAACCAGGTTCTTCATCGCCCCCAGCTACCGCCGCGCACGATGGACAGCGTCGCCCAGATGCCGCCCATCACGGGCCACACCCAGAACATGGTCAGCTTCGGGAATCCCGCGTTCTCGAGGAATCCGTACGTGAGCGTCCAGCCCGCCGTCACCGCGAACGCGATCCCGATGTTCTCGAGTGTGCGCAACCGGATGAATTCATCCATGCGGCCGAACTGACGCACGATCACCCAGATCGCGAGTGCGATGGGTATGGCCGGCGAGAGCAACAGCGCCGTGCGCGCGGGGCCGGGCTCCATCGTCCTTGCGGCCGTGATCGACCCGAAGAGCACCACCCCGTAAAGCAGCAGAGTCCCGCCGAGCTCCCAGAAATAGCGCCGCAGCGCTTCGCCTTCTCGCATCTTTCCGATCTCCGCGCCTGTAAAGGATGCTTGACAGGTTAGACGGCCCGGACCGCCCTGTCAAGCATGCTTTACAGGGGGGGGGGGGGGGGTTGGGGGGGCGGGGCGTTGGGCCTGGTGGGGGGGGGGGGTGTCGCCGGCGACGGCGGCGCCGGTGAGGCCGTGCAGGTCGACGTGTTCGGCGGGGTAGTGGCCGTCGGCGACGGCTTGGTGGATGCTGACGATGTCGGGT
>JAFAGC010000078.1 GCA_023423065.1 Pseudomonadota bacterium | reverse complement strand
TCGCCGCGGCGTCGCGCGAACAGTCCTCCGGCATCGAGCAGGTCAACAAGGCCGTGATGCAGATGGACGAGGGCACGCAGCAGAACGCCGCGCTCGTCGAACAGGCCGCCGCCGCGAGCCAGGCGATTTTCGAACAGACGCAGGCGTTGAACGCGCTCGTCGAGGCCTACCGCGTAGATCGCACCGCACCCGAGCAGCAGGAGCAGGCCGCCGCGTCGCACGCGCCGGCGGCGCGAGTCGAGCGCCGCTCGAAGAATCGTCCGTGGGCGAATTCACCGCTCGCGAATCCCGTGCCCGCCGCCCTCGGCAAGGCGGCGAGCGGCGACTCCGACTGGACCGAGTTCTGACGACCCTGCAATCCAAACATTGATTCTCAACGAGTCATTTATGAAAAAGTACATCACCCAACTACCCCTGCGCGGCAAGTTCCTGCTGATCGCGATCGCCATGCTGATCCCGATCGGTGGGCTCTCCTTCCTCGCGATTCGCGCCGAAGTCAAGGCGATGAATTTCGCGATCGCCGAAGACGAGGGTCTCGACTGGGCCTCCGAGCTGGTCGCCATCGCGGCAAACCTGTCCGAGTACCGCGAGCACACGATGGCCGTTGCGTTCGGCGCCGACGAGGAGCGCGTCGAGATGCAGGAGCACGAAGCCGCGATCAAACAAGCGGCCTCGAGACTCGATGTACTCGTCAGGGAGGGCAATCGAAGGCTCGCCACCACCGCCGGCTGGGCCGACCTGCGCGCGCGTGTCGCCGCGGTCACGGCGGCCGACGTCGACGAGGTCACGCGGGTCAAGGCCATCCCGGAACTGATCGTGGATACGCACGATCGCGTGCGCGCCATCTCCGAGGCGTCGGGTCTGAACCTCGACCCGGTGCCGGAAACCTTCGCGCTGGTGCAGGCGGGCCTGTTCGAAATTCCGAAGGGTGTCGAAGCGCTGGCGAGCTCGCGTCGTGCGATGGACCTCATCGTCGAAGGCGATACGGACGTCAGCACGTTCATGCAGCTCGCCAAGCAGGCGGCCGGCGCGCGCCAGCGCCTGGACGTCGCGAGCCACAACCTGGTCGGCATCTACAACACGAAGGAGAACGCCGACTCGCCGATCGTCACGAAGGCCCGCGCGCTGAAGGAGCGCCTCGACACGGCGCTGACGTCGATGGACGCGCAGAACGTGGGTTCGCTGTCGCCCTCGACCGCGAAGGAAGTGTCGTCCGAGGTCGAGCAGCTCACGAAGGATTTCTCGACGCTGCGCATCGAGTTGCTCGCCGAGCTGTCCGAGCGCCTGACCCAGCGCGCGACCCGCAGCCAGATCACGCTCACCGCGGAAGTCGGGGTGGTGCTGCTGTTCGTGGTCCTCGCGTTCTACATCCAGAACCTCGTGACCCGCTACATCGCGCAGAAACTCTCGGCGGCGAACGACGTGTTCGCGCGGCTCGCGCAAGGCAAGTTCGACAACCACATCGGCGAGGAATCGCCCGACGAGCTCGGTCAGCTCATGCACGCGCTCGGCCAGATGCAGGGTGGTTTGTCGGCGCGCGTCGAGAGCGACCGCAAGGCCGCCGAGGCCGAACGCGCGCGCGCGACGGCGAGCGAGCGGATCAAGCAGGCGCTCGATGCGTCCTCGGTCAACGTGGTCGTGGCCGACGACCAACAGAATGTCATCTATCTGAATCCGGCGGCGCAGAAGCTCATGACTTCCGCGCAGGCGGATTTCCGTACGGTCGCGCCGCGTTTCGATGCGGGGCGGCTGGTGGGTGAGAACCTCGACGTATTCTTTGCCAATGGCGCGCTTTCGCGCGACGTGGACGGCGCGCGCCAGCGCGAGCAGATCGCGGAGCTGCGCCACACCACGACCTCGCAATTCGTGATCGGGTCGCGCACGCTGCAGATCATCGTCAACCCGATCGTCGACGGCGACGGCAAGCGTATCGGCACCGTCGTCGAGTGGCAGGACCGTTCGCAGGAAGTCGCGGCCGAGAAGGAGATCGGCAACCTCGTGCACGCGGTGGCCGACGGCAAGCTCGATCAGCGCATCTCGCTCGAGGGCAAGACCGGGTTCTTCGAAATCCTCGCGACGGGCCTCAACGGCCTCGTGACGAGCGTCGCCGACGTGGTCAGCGAGCTCAGCCGGCTCGTGCAGGGCGCCAACGATGGCGACCTCACGCGCTCGATGGATTTGGAGGGCAAGACGGGCCTGTATGTGTCGATCGGCACGGGTGTGAACTCGCTGGTCGGCAACATGGCGCGCGTCGTGTCCGAAGTGAAGGGCATGGCGGCGCAGGTTCAGATGGGCGCCGAGGAGATCTCGCGCGGCAACACGAACCTGTCGCAGCGCACGGAGGAGCAGGCCTCGAGCCTCGAGGAAACCGCTTCGTCGATGGAGCAGATGACCTCGACCGTCAAGCAGACCGCCGACAACGCCGGCCAGGCGAATCAGCTCGCGCTGGCCGCGCGCCAGCAGGCCGAGAAGGGCGGCGCGGTGGTGAGCAATGCGGTGG
>JAFAGC010000072.1 GCA_023423065.1 Pseudomonadota bacterium | reverse complement strand
CCTCGTTTCCTAGCAAAAGGGGTCAGTCCTCCTCGAGGGCTGACCCCTTTTGCCCGCGCAGCGGGGAAACGAGGAATGTCCCCATTTTTTACACCGGCACCTAATCCCCACCCCCCTAGCTACCGGCGGCTTCCTTGAGTGGAAGGACCGCGGTCTCGGTGGGGTCTACGCGCTGCGCGGCGGGCTCCGCGACGATATAGCGGTCGCGGCCCTGGTTCTTCGCGGCGTACAGCGCCTGGTCGGCGAGTTCCACGGCGGCGTCATGCGACGCGACGCGATACGCATCCACCGACACCACGCCGATGCTCACCGTCACGTAGGGCTGCGTCTGCGAATTCGCGTGCGGAATGCGCAGTTCGCGCACCGCCGCGAGCAGGCTGCGCGAGATGCTCTCGCCATAGGCCTTGTCCGCGCCGTACAGCACCGCGACCAGTTCTTCGCCGCCATAACGCGCGACGAAATCGAGCGGCCGGCGTCGCGCGGCATCGCGCAGCGCGACGGACACGCGGCGCAGGCAGTCGTCGCCCGCGACGTGGCCGTAACGGTCGTTGTACGACTTGAAGCAATCGATGTCGATCATGATCACCGCGACGGTCTGTCGGTCGCGCTGCGCCTGCTGCCACACGCGCCGGATCTGGTCCTCGAAGGCCGCGCGGTTGAGCAGCATCGTGAGCCCGTCGTGGGTCGCCACCTCGGTGAGCTGCCGATGCTCGAGAAACGCCGTGCGATTCGCGTGCTCGAGCGCATACGACCCCGCGCAGCCGATGAGATTCGCGCAGAACAGCGTGAACGTCAGGTACGTGGCGGTCGCCGTCGGCAAACTACCCAGCACCAGCGCGAGCACCAGCGCCCCGAAAACGATGAGATTCGCGCGCAGCGCCTCGCGGAACCCGAGTCCGATCATGAAATAGAAGAACAGCGACGCGAGCAGCAGGCGCCCGCCGATCAGCGGCACTTCCTGGGGCAGCGCCGTGGTCGCCATGATCACGGTGCCGATGCCGAAGACCGGCGCGACGAAGCCGATGCCGATGTCGTACCAGCGGTCGTAGAAGCGCCGCGACGTGCACACCAGCATGATGACGACGGCGGGCACGTGCAGTCCGAACCGCACCATGTTCGCGATGCGCGAGTGTTCGGTCGAAAGCACGAAGTGATCGAGGATCGCGAAGCCCAGCACCGTGCACGCCGACACGATGATCGCGAGCCGCGTCCACGGGCGCAGCCGCGCGCGGTGCTCCGCGCGAAATTCGCTTTCGAGTGGTTCGGGAAAACGCAGGAAACGGAAACCTTCCGCGAGCAGACGCGCGGTTTCCGACTTGTCAGGCGACGACTTTTTCCCTGGCGCCATTGGACCGATCCTGCGCGCGATTCCCCGTGCGCTTTTTATTTGTTCGGCAGTCGTGGCGCAACTGCCGGACTCCCCTGTCAATCGGCCCTAACAGGCCATCGGCGCCCAGCGACTCAACTACGAGGCTGTGGCTTGTCCGGCGTCAGCTCATGCACGGGATGTTTGACGCGCGTGCGCCAGACTTCGTACGGACTCCACGCCTGGTTACGTCCGGTCGCGCTCGTGTCCCGCGCGCCCGAAGAAAAATCTTCGTTAGCCGCCGTCGACTTCCTCAACTCGAGCAGATCTCGCTCGGTCTGATTTTTGGTTTTCATTGGAGTCCCTGAAACGTTCGACCATCCGGTCTTCTGGGCAGGGATTCTAGTACGCCAACCGGGAAAAAAACCGCTTTCCGAACAAGAATTTATGGATATCTCAATAGTTCGAACTGCGTCACAGTTTTTCAGCCGGAGGTGTACTCCGAAATATATTGTTCAAAACCGAGTCTATCGGCTGCCTCGATCCTCGCCTGGGCATCCAGGGACTCTTCCGCGGCCTGCCTGAATTCGTCCAGGCGCTCCACGTTGGGCGGATACAACGCCAGGAAGTACTCCTTGTGCAGCCGGGACATGCGCAGGGCGAGGTCGAAAAACGATTCGCCGGTGGATTCGAGCTCCTTCAGCATGCGCGCCGAGGGCGTCAGGGCCACGTTGTCGACCTTCGCGGCCTGCACCGCGAGCGCCGCGGAATAAGGACGGGCCGGATCCCCGCGATCGAGGATCTCCGCGATGCCCTGCATCGAATCGAGCAACTCGCGGGCCCAGTCCATCATGAGGACGTCGCGCCCGTCACGCTTAAGGGTGAGTCCCGGCTCGCGGCCGCGCCGCGCGACTGTCACATGATTCTGATCGAGCGCGTCCTGCTCGCCGATACCGATGGGCTTCGACTCCTTCATCAGGCAAAGGGCGAGGAAGATTTCGAGGAATCGCAGCTTGTTCTGGTTCACGCCGACCGGGTCGAACGCGCTCACGTCGAGCGCGCGCACCTCGACGTATTCGACCCCCGCGCGCAACAGCGCCTTGGTCGGACGCTCGCCCGAGCGAGCGACGCGCTTGGGGCGGATGAAGCTGTAGTACTCGTTCTCGATCTGCAGGATGTTGGCGTTGAGCTGGCGCCATTCGTCGCCGACCTTCACGCCTAACTTCTCGTAGGGCGGGTGCAGGGTCGTGATCGCGCGATTGAGGTCGCGCACGTACTCCTCGAGGCTGTTCACCGAGACCGAGAGTCCCGCCTGGTTGCGGTTGCGGTAGCCGATGTCGCTCATGCGCAGCGAAGTCGCGTACGGCTCGTACGAGGTGTCCTTCGAGAGGCGCGGCAACGTGACGCTGCGGCCGCGCAGGAAGGAGTTGCACACCACGGGCGAGACGCCGAATAGATAGAGCACGATCCAGCCGTGGCGCCGGTAGTTGCGCAGCAGGTGGAAATAGTTGTCGGAGACGAAGTCCTGCCCGGAATCGCGCGACTTCACGATCTCGGCCCAGGCGGGCCACATCTTCTCCGGAAACGAGTAGTTGTAGTGGACGCCGGAAATCGCCTGCATCATGCGCCCGTAGCGCACGCCGAGACCGTTCCGGTAGACGGTTTTCATGCGGCCGATGTTCGACTTGCCGTACTGCGCGATCGGGATGTTCGCGTCGCCTTCGATGATCGAAGGCATCGACGTGGCCCACAGCAGCTCGTCGCCGAGGTGCTGATAGACGAATTGGTGCAGGTCGAGCAGGTACTGGAGCAGCTCCCAGCTCGTGCGGAACGTCGGCGAAACCAGCTCGATCAGCGCCTCGGAATAGTCCGTGGTGATGTTCTCGTTGGTGAGCGCGCTGCCGAGCGCGCGCGGGTGCGGCGTCTGCGCGATGCGCCCGTCGGGGGTCACGCGCAGCGATTCCTTCTCCACGCCCTTGCGGCCGCCCTGAATGATCTGGGGCTCGCCGCTGTTGATCAGCGCCGCGAGTCTCTGTTCGAAGGTGCGGTCGATGGCGGCACTCATGAGGGGCCGGCATCTTGCCGTCAGGGCGGCGTGTTCCGCAATCGGTCAGTAGAGAGAGGCCGGATCAGCGGGGAACGATGGCCGGCACACGCGCGGCCTGTTGCGCCTCACAAAGACGCCGCAGGTCCTGCAGCATCTGCGGCAGCTCGCGTTTGAAGGTCGACCGCGCGAGCCAGTTAGGCACGAAGCCGGGCGGGTCGATATAGGCGCGATACCGCAGGAGGGTGCGTTCGCCGGTGGCGTCGGGCTCGAGCTCCCACATGCCTTCGTTCGCCTTGAAATCCCCGCTGACCTGGCGGAAACGCATGATGGACTTTCCCTCGATGTCGACGCGAAACACCCAGCGCAGCCGCGGCGAATACCAGCCGAAGTCGATCTCGTGATCGACGAGCAGCCAGCTTCCGTCGGGCGCCGCGTCGCGGATCCGGCACGCCTCGAGGTGGGGCACATAACGCAGCGCATCGGCGCAATTGGTCATCATCCCGAAGACGATGTCGGGCGATGCCTCGATCTGGATGGCCGCGCGCACGGTGCCTTTGCGCTGACTGCCCTGATCGAGGCGGGCACGGATGACCACCTCGCGTTTCTCGAGGCGCAGGATTTCGGCCGGAGTCAGCGTGAAATCCGCGGCGCCCGCGAAACCGGCCCAGCCGCAGGCCAGGACGAGGGAGAGAATCGAAACTGCGGTGTGCCTGCGGGTCGCGTTTCCCATGAATCTGTTGAGTGCCGCTCCTCGCCGGAAAAGTTCGCCGCACCATGGTAACGGGCGGCGCGACGCCGTTCATTGTCGGTTAAGGGCGGAGGGCCTATGGTGACCCCATGAAACGCGCCCTCCTGGTCATCGCGATCGGGCTCCTCGCCGCCTCCCCTTCGTTCGCCGCGTTCCGCTGCGGCAGCAGGATCGTGTCGGAAGGCGACACGCGCGACGAGGTCGCGGCCAAGTGCGGCGAACCGACGGATGTCGTCGCGGGACGCAGCGTGTTCCGCCGGCCCGTCGTCTGGGACTACCGCGGCCGCCCGCACTACGTCGGCGAGGACTTCATCGAAGTCCAGGTCGAGAGCTGGGTCTACAACCTCGGGCCTAACAAACTCATGCGCCGCATCCGCTTCGAAGGCGGGGTTGTGGTGGAGATTGAAACTCTCGGGTACGGCTATCGATAAGACGCGGAAAATGGGGACATTCCTCATTTCCCCGCTTCACGGGAAAAAGGGGTCAGCCCTCAGGAGGAGGACTGACCCCTTTTGCTAGGAAATGAGGAATGTCCCCATTTTCCCCATCTTCACTTCACCGCCCGCGGAATGGCCTGCGCCTCTATCCACCGATCGATCTTCGCCGTGAGCACGTCCATCGGCACGGCGCCGTCGCGCAGCACCTGGCTGTGGAACTCGCGGACGTCGAACTTTTCGCCGAGGCGCGCCTCGGCCTTCGCGCGCAGCGCGCTGATGTGCAACTGGCCGAGTTTGTACCCGAGCGCCTGTCCCGGCCACACGATGTAACGCTCGACCTCCGCGGTCACATCGCTCTCGGCGAGCGACGAGTTGTCGAGCATGTACTGGATGGATTGTTCGCGCGTCCATCCCTTCGCATGCAGGCCCGTGTCCACCACGAGTCGCATCGCGCGCAGCATTTCATCCGACAGGCGGCCGTACCACTGGTACGGATCGGTGAACACGCCGAGCTCCTTGCCGATGGATTCCGCGTACAACGCCCAGCCTTCCGAATACGAGGTGTAGCCGTTGAAGCGCCGGAAGCGCGGCAGGCCCGTGAGTTCCTGCTGGATCGCGATCTGGAAGTGATGTCCCGGCGCCGCCTCGTGCAACGACAAGGTCTCGAGCCCGAAACGCGGCTGCGCCTTCAGGTTGAACGTGTTGATGTAGAAGATGCCCGGCCGCGTGCCGTCGGCCGAGGGCGCCTGGTAGGACGCGCCCGCCGCCGACTCCGCGCGGAACGGCTCGACCGGGCGGATCTCGTAATCCGCCTTCGGGAAATCGACGAACAGCTTCGGCAGCAGCGCATCGATGTGCCGCTTCACGTCGCGATACGCGCCCAACAACTCCGCCTCGTCCTTGAAATAGAACTGCGGATCCTGTTCGAGATGCGTGAAGAACGCATCGAGGTCGCCCTTGAATCCCACCTGCTCCTTCACCGCGATCATCTCGCCGCGGATGCGCGCCACCTCGGAGAGCCCGATCTCGTGGATCCGGTCGGGCGGCAGGTCCATCGTGGTCGACTGGCGGATGCGCCAGCGATACCAGTTCGCGCCGTCGGGCAGCGCGGACCACCCGACCGTCGTGCGGGCCGCGGGTAGGTAGTCGCGCTCCATGAAGTCGGCGAGCTTCGCGTACGCGGGCAGCACCTCGTCGGCGAGCGCGGCGCGGTAGGCGGCCGAGATGCGTTCGCGCTCCGCGGCCGGGAACTCCTTCGGCATGTTCGCGATGGGCGCCCAGAAGATGCTGTCCTCGACCTTCGGAGTCACGATCTCGCGCAGCTGCGGCACGACCTTCACGACCGCTGGCCGCGGCAGCGTGATGCCGCGCGCCATTCCCTCGCGCATGCGCTCGATCGCACCGTCCGCCCAGCGTGGAAACTGGCGCACGCGCGCGAGGAAGCGGTCGTAATCCTTCACGGTCGCGAAGGGCTGCGGACCCGAGCCGGAGCCGAACACCGCCAGATCCATGGGCAGCCCGCTCATCTGGTTCAGCGGCATGAGCTCTTCGGGATATTTCAGTCCCTCGATCGCGAGCTCCCGCTCGCCGACGAAGATGTCCCAGGTGACGCGCGCGCCCGGTGTCAGGCGCACCGCGTCGATGAGGCGCGCACGCGCGAGGAAATCGCGTTCGATCTCGCCGGCACGCTCGCGGAATCCCGCGCTCGTCGATTCATCGAGGCGATCGTCGTATCGCGAGTCGCCGATGGCCGTCGCTGTCATCGGCGCAAGTTCGAGCTGGCGTTCGAAGTATTCTTCGACGAGCGCGTTGAGCGTGGCGTCCGGTGTCTTCGGTACCTGCGTGGTAGCACACGCGCCTAGCAACCCGGCCGCGATGAGGATGGCGTGATTTTTCATGACACGATGGTATCAGCGCGCGCGTCGCGATTGACCGGGTTTCCCCTGTATTCACGTCGAATCGCGCAGCTCAACCAGGGTGCGATGCCCGTAAGCTGCCCCGGCAAGCAAGCGGTCTTCTCCGACTCGGGTATTCCCGGTCAGCACTTCGCCCGTGTCGCGGCCTGATCCGCGGCGTGGGCGCTTTTTTCCCCCGGGGCATGGCATCCTAGCCCGCGTTCGTTCGCGGAGTTTCAGCCATGCTGGTCGGATCAAACGTTCGTCGCGTCGCAGTCGTCGGTGGCGTGCGGATTCCTTTCGCTCGCGGTCACGGCGCCTACGCGCGCGTCGGCAACCAGGACATGTTCACGACGGTGCTGCAGGCGCTGGTCGCGAAATACCGCATCGCGGGAGAGCGCCTCGGCGACGTGACCGGCGGCGCCGTGCTCAAGCATTCGAAGGACTTCAACCTGGTGCGCGAGTGCGTGTTGTCCTCGGGGCTCGATCCGGCGACGCCCGGCATCGACATGCAGCGCGCGTGCGGCACCGGCCTCGACGCCGCGATCTCGATCGCGATGAAGATCGCGCTGGGGCAGATGGATGCGGGCATCGCGGGCGGGTTCGACACCGTGAGCGATCCGCCGATCGTGTATCCGAAGTCCTATCAGCAGCTTCTGTTGCGGGCGTATCGCGGCAAGACGCTGGGACAGCGGATCACGCCGTTCCTCGGCCTGCGGCCGAAACACTTCAAGCCGGTGATGCCGGGCGTGCTCGAGCCGCGCACGGGTCTTTCCATGGGCGAGCACTGCGAGCAGATGGCGAAGACCTGGAAGATCTCGCGCGCCGAACAGGATGAGCTCGCGAATCTCAGTCATGTCAATGCGGGCAAGGCCTGGGCGCGCGGCTGGTACAGCGACCTGGTCGTGCCGGAGTACCAGGGTCTCAAGATCGACAACAACGTGCGTGCCGACAGCACGGTCGAAAAGCTCGCGATGCTCAAGCCCGCTTTCGACCGGCGCAGCGGCCAGGGCACGCTCACGGCCGGTAACTCGACGCCGCTGACCGATGGCGCGTCGGCGGTGTTGCTCGCGAGCGAGGAATGGGCACGCGAGCGCAACCTGCCGATCCTCGCGTGGTTCTCGCACAGCAAGCAGTGGGCGGTCGACTATGTGGGCGGCAACGAGGGACTGCTCATGGCGCCGGCCTATGCGGTCCCCGCGATGCTGAAGGACGCGAACCTCACGCTGCAGGATTTCGACTTCTACGAGATCCACGAGGCGTTCGCCGCGCAGGTGCTGTGCACGCTCAAGGCGTGGGAGTCGCCTGACTACTGCCGCGAGCGGCTCGGGCTGGATCGGCCGCTGGGCAGCATCGATCGCTCGAAGCTCAACGTGAACGGCTCGAGCGTCGCGATCGGCCATCCGTTCGCCGCCACCGGCACCCGCATCGTCGCGCAACTCGCCAAGCTGCTGTCGGAATCCGCAACCGCCCGGCGCGGCCTGATCTCCATCTGCACCGCCGGCGGCATGGGCGTCACCGCGATCCTCGAAAAGGCGTAGTCGCAGACGGTGCCTGGCACGGAAAAGCCGGGAGAAGCGGCGCGATCCTGCGCTCACCCGCGCCGTTTCGCCGCTTCTCCCGGCTTTTCCGTGCCAGGCAC
>JAFAGC010000105.1 GCA_023423065.1 Pseudomonadota bacterium | reverse complement strand
GATTAGCGCTGGCACGCCGAAATCGCGCTGACGTCTCCGCTAATCCCCACTTTTTACACCGGCACCACTATCCCCTCCTCAGCGCAGCAGGGCGGTGGTGCTCCACAGCATCGGCGCCTGGCCGTGTGCGTCGCCGACCACGCGGGGGCGATCGAGGTAGTACTGCAGGTCGTCCTTCTTGCCGGTGCCCATGCACACTTCGCGCAGATCGGCCTCGGGCGTGAGATAGCCGACGAGCGCGATCCACGCCTTGCGGGCCGCGGGGCCGTACGTGTCCTCGGGCAGCCAGCCGTTCTTCACGCCGGTCACGTATGCGTACGTGAACATCGCGGTGCTGGAGGTTTCCTCCCAGCTGGACGGCACGTCGATGAGCTGGCGCCACATGCCGTTCGGCGCCTGGTGCGTGAGCAGCGTCGCCATCATGCGGCGGTACGCGGCGAGCACGGTCCGGCGCGCCGGATGTCGCTCGGGCAGGTCGCGCAGCAGCTCCGTCATGCCGGCGGCCACCCAGCCGTCGCCGCGGCCCCAGAAATGCTTCACGTCGGGCGCGTGGTAGAAGAGCCCGTTCTCCTGCTGCAGCTTCGCGAGATAGGCGACCATCGAATTGGCCGCGCGATCCAGGTACTTCGCGTCGCGCGTCGCACGGAACGCCTGCAGCTGCAACGCGGTGATCATGTACATGTCGTCTATCCACCAGCGGGTCTGCCGCGACAGGCCGTCCGGCAGCGGGTCGTCCCATTGCGCGTCCGCGAACACGAGACCCATCAGGCGATACCTGAATTGCCGCTCCTGCAGGTACAGCTCGAGCGGCAGCGCACCGAACACCGCGCCATCGACGTGATCCATCCGCGGAATCCGGGCGGACTCGGCCGGCGTCATGAACGGATCGAATCTCTCGACGAGCCTGCGCCGCAGGTCGTCGTCCTTCGTGACCTGCGCGAACTGCAACGCGCCCGTCCACGTCGCGACGTGCGCGTAGTGCAGCGACAACCTTCCGTGATTCGTGTTGACCATGTGCGGCGTCGGGATGAACCGCTCCGCCACGCGTTTGCCGACCTCGCGCGGGTCCGTGCCTGCCGGCCAATCGGTGAAATACTTGTTCTGCGCGAGCGCGAGCGCCGGCGCCAGCAACGCCGCGGCCGCGACCCGAAAAAGGCGCGCGCTCATGGCTTCGCGCTCACGGTGACGTGGAGCGGCCGCGCCACGCGCGCCGCGAATGCGCTCACATGGGCCTCCCACGCCGCGCGATCCTCGAACTGGCCGCTGCCGGTCCAGCCCGCGCCCGTGTGATAACGCACCGGCACGCCATCCTTCGCGTTCACGAGCAGCAGGTGATTGCCGTTGCCGGGTAGTTTGGCCGGCGCCTCGTACGCGAATCCCGCGGCGGATTCTCCCGCCGCGAGGATCACCGCGACGCCGAGTCCGCCGTCCTTGTTCTCCTCCCACCAGCTCATCCAGCGACCCGCGGGATCCTTCGTGAGCACGCCGGCCGGGAATCCCTCGACGCGCGGATGATCGGTGACCCCGATTCCCACGACCGCGGCATCTCCCTCGAAATCGAACACGCTCTCCACCGCATCGAAGTTGCGCCCGCAGTCGACGGTGAAACGCTTGGTCTCGGACACCTGCCCGGACTTGCCCGCTTCGAATGGCGCATAGGTCAGCGTGAAGGCCGCGCGCCGCGGACCGTTCGAGAGCACTTCGGCATTCACGAAGTTGTCCGAGGTCCAGAGCCTCGTGCCGTCCCAGATCCCCGTGCCGCCCGCGCCGCGCGAGCCGCCGATGCTGTAGAGGTCGAGGCCTTCGCCTTCCTCGTCCTTGTGGAACTGATCGTGGCCCTTCGCGTACCAGCGGTCGACGATGGGGTACGCGACCCGTTTGCCCCAGACGTCGATGCCGCTGCCGCGCAGCCGCTCGCCGCCCGCGGCCGGCGTGTTGAGCGGCATGCCGTACATGCGATGCGCGATGCGATCGTTCTCCCAGGCCATGTCGCCGTGCCGCTCGGGCACCACACGCGCATGTACGCAAGGCGGCTCGGGCGGCGTGGCCTGCGCGACCGGCTCGAGCGTGAACTCGGCGCGCTTCTCGCCCGCGGCGAAGTCGTACTGGAACACGAGGTCGTCGTACTGCGCACCCCGATGATCGTGCTGGTAGTTGGTGACCTGCAGCGGCAGAGACCGGCCGCGCGCGTCGCGCACCACGATGTGGAACATGCGCTGCCCCGGCGCCACCTTCTCGATCTGCGCGAAGGGCACGACCACGATTTCGCCCGGACGCGCCGCGTCGAGCTCGTGGGTCACGATCATGGTCGCTCCCGCGGCCAGGGCCGTTGCCGAAGCGCACACCAGGATTCCGCAGAGCGCGGCACGCCAAAGGTTCTGCATGTTCTGTCCCTCCCCCCGGGGGCTGATTATGGAACGGCGATCGTCGGATCGACTACCGCCCAGAACGCCCATTTGGGATCGCGGTTCGTATCGAACAGCAGGGGGCGATTCGTGCGATTGACCGGGAACGAGTTGAGCCAGGTGTGATTGTCCGCGATGCCCCAGGTCGTGATCGACGTGACGCTCGGACGGTTGAAGGCCGCGAACAGCTGTCGATACAGCGTCGCCTGCTGGGACAACGCCGACTGCGGCGGATTCGCGCCGTAATCGGCGGAGCAGGGCGGGATCGTGCGGGCGGAGAAGCAGCTCCCCGGATCCTGGTAGATGGACACGTCGAGCTCCGTCACGTGGTTCACGAGCGTGCTCGACACGGCCTCGACGTCGGTCAGCGCCGCGGTGACCTGCGCGACGTCGGCGCCGAGCTGCAGGTGGAACTGGTGCCCTACGCCGTTGATGTCGGCGCCGGTGCCGGCCTCCATGACGTCCCGCAGGATCGCGAGCACGTTGGCGCGTTTGCCGGCGCTTTCCGTGCTGTAGTCGTTGATCATGAGTTTCATGTCGGCGCTGGTCAGGTTCATCGACTCGCGCGCCTGCGTCGCGAACAGGAAGGCGTCGCGCACGTACTCGCTGCCGTCCGCTCCGCCGACGCTGTACGCGTCGTACCAGGGGCTGTTCGTGCGATACGGATTGGCGGCGTTCGGCGTGTCGGACGCGACTTCGTTGACGACGTCCCACGCGTACACCTCCGGGAAGTGAGTCATGACCGCGAAGATGTAATCGCGCAGACGCTGGCGCACGGCCGCCCGATAGGCCGCGGGATCCGACTGGTCGCCCGCGAAGAACCAGGTCGGCGCGGTCTGGTGCCACAGCAGCGTGTGTCCGCGCACGCGCATCCCATTGGCATCGGCGAACGCGACGATCTGGTCGGCGGGCGCGAAATTCGGCGCCGCCGCGGGATCCTGGGTGCCCGTCGCGTTCGGCCAGATCGTGTCGGGCTTCATCGCGTTTTCCGCGGTGACGCCGCTCATGTGCCGCGCGAGCAGCGTGGCATCCGCGCCCATCGTGGAGCTGGGTTCGATGGCCGCGCCGACTGGATAGTCCGCGACGCCGAAACGCCCGGCGATCACGGTCTTCAGCGCCGGGGCCGTCGCGGGATCGGGCAGCACCGGCGCCGGCGGGACCGGAGGGCCGCTATACGGAGGGCCGGGTGTCGCGGACTCGCTTCCGCCTCCGCCGCCGCATGACGCCAGGAAAAATACGGCCAAGAGGCCGGCCAGTGCAGGCAACGTTCTACGCATTGCTCCTCCCCCATGCAGCGCGGCCACGGCGGCTGCGCGATCTAACTACCTCGGATTCGTCAGCCCGGCGGGCGATTGAACGTCGCCGCCAGGATGGCGCGTACCTCGCGCGTGCGCTCCGCCGAAGGTGGCCCCAGCAGTCCGCGCTTGTCAGGAGGCAGGTGCGCGAGGGCTTCTTCGGGATCGCTGAAAACCAGGTGTTCGAACATCGCGCGCCACATCGCGCGCTGATCCGCGGGCAGGTCGCGCAGCGACATCGCCGCGTGCAGCAGCACGGCGTAGGGCGAACCCATCTTGGGCGTGGTGTTCCACCAGTAGTTGACCAGCACGTTGAACGGCGTGAGCGATTCGACCTGGTGCCACCAGCCGTACGGGATGTACAACGCGTCGCCCGGGCCGAGTTCGGCCTGCCTTGCGTGGCGCAGCGCCTCGGCGAACCGCGGGAAACGCGCGAGGTCCGGCGCGTCGGTCGGGACCATGCTGATCGGTGTGCCCGAGGGCGTGAAATCGACCGGGCCCATGTACATGTTCGCCACCTGCTCGGGCGGGAACAGCGTGAAGCGCCGCCGTCCGCCGACGACGCAGGCGACGTTGTACAGCGGATCGAAATGCGTCTGCACCGTGATCGCGTTGCCGATCCAGATGCGCGGATCGGCCGGTTGAGGAACGATCGGCAGCGGATGCTGCGCGGAGAAGTCGGGCAGGTATTTCTCGGTGCGCATCGACTCGAGGAACACGGCCGGCGCATCGGGAACGGATTCGAGTCCGAGCAGGCGATCGATCGTCGAACCGATCTGTCCGGGCATGCGGACGAAGTTCAGGCCCGACATGTCCTCGCGATAGAACAGCCGGCCACCGGTCTCGCGCGGACACTCGATGACCGTGACCTGCGTGCCGCGATCGAATCCGCGCAGGAGTTCCGCGAGCGCGCGCGCCCCTTCGCGCGCGGCGCGCACGGCCGGCCAGTCGTCCAACAACCCTTTGAGCACCACCGGCTGCGCCGCCGGCGTGATTTCCTCGCGGAATGTCTTGAGGTCGACGCCGTCTCGAACGAGGATTGGAGCGAATGCGTTCATGGGAGGGGCGGATGGTACAGCGAACGGGCAAGTCGTTGGTGTGGGCGGCGTGGGCGATTTTCGGGGTATTCGCCGCGGCGGCGCACGCCGCGGAGGAGCACGCGACGGCGCCGTTGATGGCGCGCATTTTCTCGGATCACGTCGTTCTGCAGCGGGACCGCCCGATCGAGATCTGGGGCAGAGCAGGTCCGGGTGAAGAAGTCACCGTCACGCTCTCCGGCGCGACCCGCAACACACGGGCCGATGACGACGGACGCTGGCGACTCGAATTGCCGGAACTGCCCGCGGGCGGCCCGCACAAGCTCACCGCGCGTACCGCGACGCATCTGCAGAACGCGGATGACGTGCTGATCGGCGACGTCTGGCTGTGCTCGGGCCAGTCGAACATGGAATGGCCCGTGCGCCTCGCGCTCAACGCGGATGCAGAGGTCGCGCAGTCGGCGAACGATGCGATCCGGCACGTCAAGATTCCGAACTTCGCGGCCGTCGCGCCGCGCGCCGACTTCGATGCGCCGCTCGAATGGAAGATCGCGGGACCGGACAACACGCAGCACTTTTCCGCCGTGTGTTACTACTTCGCGCGCGAGTTGCAGAAAACCACGGGTATTCCGATGGGCCTGATCAACGCCTCGTGGGGCGGTACGCGCATCGAAACCTGGCTGAGCGCCGACGCGTTGCGCGCGCTCGGCGGCAACGACGCGAATCTCGAGTTGTTAGGCGCGCGCGCACGCGACATCGCCGCGGCGGACGCCCTCTGGGGCGAGGCCTGGCAGAAATGGTGGACCTCGCAATCGGCTACGCGCGGCATCGCGCCGTGGACCACCGGAAAGAACAGCGGCGCCTGGCGCGCCGCGCCCGCGCAACTCGGCCATTGGGAGCTGTGGGGCGAGCCGACGCTGGCCAGCTACGACGGCATGGTCTGGTATCGCGCCCGCGCGAAGCTGAGCCGCGCGCAGGCGAAGCAGGCCGCGACGCTCGAGCTCGCGCAGGTCGACGACGTCGATCTGGTGTGGTTGAACGGCCGCGCGATCGCGAGCGGATTCGGCGAGCAGCGGCGCAGCTACGCGGTGCCCGCCGGACGGCTGCGCGCGGGCGAGAACCTCGTCGTGGTCAACGTGTTCGACATGTGGGGCAACGGCGGACTGCGCGGACCGGCCGGCGAGCTCGCGCTGCGGTTCGCGGACGGCACGACCGCCGCGCTGACGGACATCGAGTACCAGCTGCCGCCGTCGGGACTGTATCCGCCGCGCGCGCCGTGGGAGCCCATCGCTGGCATCAACATCCTCTACAACGGGATGATCGCGCCGCTCGGCAAGTTCGGCCTGCGCGGCGTCGCGTGGTACCAGGGCGAGGCGAACGGCTGGCTCGGCGATGCGCAGCGGTACGAGGCGCAACTCGCCGGGTTGTTCGCGGACTGGCGGCGCCAGTTCAATGCGCCGCTGTCGTTCTTCGTCGTGCAGCTCGCGAACTGGGGTCCGCTGCCCACGGGGCCGGTAGATAGTGGCTGGGCGCGACTGCGCGACGCGCAGCGTCGAGCGGTCGCGGCCGACGGCAACGCCGGGCTCGCGGTCACGATCGACATCGGCGATCGCGACGACATTCATCCGGCCAACAAGCAGGAAGTCGGCAAACGCCTCGCCCGCGCGGCGCGCCGGGTCGTGTACGGCGAAAAGATCTCGCCGGCCGGTGCGCAGCCGCAGGCCGCACGGCGCGAGGGTGCGAACGTCATCGTGAGCTTCACGGACCGCGCCGGCGCGCTGAACGTCATCGGCGCCCGCGATCCCACCGGCTTCGAACTGTGCGGCGACGATCAGCCGAGCTGCCGATACGTGCGCGCGCAACTCACGCCCGACGGCGACGTCCGCCTCGACAACTCCGCCGGCGGCCCCGCGACCCGCGTGCGCTTCTGCTGGGCCGACTCGCCGCTGTGCAATCTCTACGACGCCGAACTACCCGTAGGGCCATTCGAGCTGTCCGTGAATTAATGGGGACATCATTTCCAGGCCTGACGGCCACTCTTCACGCCGCCGAAGCGGCGGCGTCCGTGAGTGTGTTGCGTTGGAAAAGAGGGTGGAGTGTCTGACTATTACGCCAGCGAGATGGGGTGGCCCTTCTTGATCGACTCGTAAATGGCCGTCAGGTACTTCACATCCCTGAGTCCCATTTCGCCGGGCACCTTCGTGGGGCGTTTGTTGATGATGCAGTCGGCGAAGTGGTCGAGCTCGAGTGCGAACTGGTCGGACGGCCCCATGTTGATCTCGGTGTTGTCGCTGCGACGGCCGCGGTTGCCGCCGTAGTAGTAAGCCGGGTCGAGCCCGAACCAGCCGCGTGTGCAGGCCGCGCGGAAATTCTGGAAGCCGTTTGCGTTGTAAGTGGTCGCGCAATTGGCGACCACGCCGCTCGGGAACTTGGACTGCCAGATGATCGTCTCGTCGACTTCGGCGAACTTCACCGGGTCCGTCTTGACCTCGGCCGCGCTGATCCAGATCGGCTCCTCACCCGTGAGCATCATGGTGGTTTGCAGGCAGTAGATGCCGACATCCATGAGCGCACCGCCGCCGGCGAGGTCGCGCCGCAGGCGCCACTGCTTCGGATCGCCCGCCGCGAAGCCGAAGTTGGCGTCGATGATCTTGAGCTCGCCGAGCACCTTCTCGCGCGCGAGTCGCACGCACTCGAGGTGATTGGGCTCGAACTGACAGCGATAGCCGACGCCGAGCATCACGCCCGCCTTGTTGCAGGCATCGATCATCTGCTGGCAGCGTTCGACCGAGATCTCCATCGGCTTCTCGCAGAACACGTGTTTGCCGGCGGCGGCGGCCACGAGCGCGTCGCGCAGATGCAGCGAATTCGGCGTCACGACATAGACGATGTCGATGTCCTTGTTCTTCGCGATCTGGTGCATGTTGTCGTAGCTGTAGACGCTCTTCGACTGCAGGTTGTATTTCTTCTGCCATTCGGCGGCCTTCGTGGGCGACCCGGTGATGATTCCGGCGAGCCGGCAATTTGCGGTCTTTTGCAGTGCGGGAGCGATCTGGTTGGTCGCAAGGCTGCCGAGTCCGCACAACGCCACTCCGAGCTTGCGCGCCGGTGCCTGTCCGCTGGAAACGCCCGCTATCCACGGGGTGGCGGCGAGGGCGGCGGTCTGGGCTAGGAATCTGCGGCGCGCGTTCTGCATGGCTTCGGGTCCTCTCTGGGTTTCACATTCGAGTATTCGCAACGGCGAGCGAGTCTAGCTCAAGAGTCGCGGCTCATCTGCTGGACGCGCCATTGCTTTCCCGATGATACCTGCCGGGCTGACATGCGATTCCATGGAACCGGAATCGGGCGACGCGTTACTCAACGCTTGCGCCACCCCCACGTACAGGGATGTCCCCACATGATTCAAGCGTTCCCCAACCATTTGTGCCGCAAGAGCTTTTTGACCGCGGCACTGGTGCTGTTGCTGGCCGGCTGTGCCGGCAATGGCGAAGGACTCGATGCCGGTGGCCGGCCGATCGGGTTGCCGGGACCGAACGACGACTTCCAGGAAATACAGAACACGATATTCACTCCGATATGTACGACGTGTCATTCGGGCGCGAACGCGCCGCAGGGCCTGCGGCTCGATGAGGGCAACAGCTACGCGTTGCTCGTGAACGTCGCGAGCGCCGAGGTTCCGTCGCTGCTGCGCGTGAATCCCGGCAATCCCGATCAGAGTTACCTCGTACAGAAAATACAGGGCAATGCCGCGGTCGGAGCGCGCATGCCGGCGAACGGTCCACCGTTCCTCTCGCAGGCGCAGATCGACCTGATGCGCGCGTGGATCGCGGCCGGCGCGCCGCAGGCGAACGCGCCCGCCGACATCCTCGTCGTCACGAGCAGCGTGCCCGCGCCCGCGGAGCAAGCGCTCGCGGGTACGGACCGCCTCCTGGTCGTCTTCAGTAGTGAGATCGACGCATCGCGCGTGAACGCCAACAGCTTCGAGCTGCGCGACGCGCTCGATCGGCCCGTCGCGATCGCGAAGTTCTCGGTCCCGGCCGGAAGGCCCAACGTGGTCGAGCTGACTACCGTGCAGCCGCTGGCCGCCGGCAGCTATCAACTCGCGGTCCGCGGAGAAGGGCCCGCGCCGCTCGCCGACAACGCGGGCCACCGGCTCGACGGCGACCGCGACGGCGCCGCGGGAGGCGACACACTCATTCCGTTCGACGTCAACGCAGGAGCCGATCGATGAATCGCATTTCGTCCACCCCGCGTGGCTCCGCGTTCGGGTTGTTCGCGCTCGTATTGTTCACGTTCGCAGGGGCCGCGCAGGCCGAGCCGTATCTCGCCGCGCAGATGGGGCTCAAGTGCGCGCAATGCCACGTCAATCCGACCGGTGGCGGCATGCGCAGCGTGTTCGGCAACACGTTCGCGCAGACGCAGATGGCGGCAAAGCGCATCGGCGCGGAAGAAGACCTCTGGACGGGCCAGGTGATGAAGTTCCTGTCGGTCGGCGGCAACGCGCGCGCCAACTGGAACTACTCGGACGTCCCCAACCAGGGCAGCACCAACGACTTCGCGGTCGAGGAAGCGCGCGCGTACTTCGATTTCGGCGTGATCCCGAACCGCCTGTCCATCTATGTCGATCAGCGCTTCGCGCCCGGCAACGCGACCAACCTCGAAGCGAACGTGCGCTACTGGTTCACGGAGAACGAGTTCTACGTGAAGGCCGGCCGCATGTACCTGCCGTTCGGCTACCGCTTCGAGGACGACAACACGTTCGTTCGCCAGCTCTCCGGCATCAACATGCAGGCGCCGGATGAAGGCGTCGAGTTCGGATTCGAGAAGGGGATGTGGAGCACGCAGGTGGCGTTCAGCAATGGCACCGGCGGCGGACCCGAAGTCGACGAAGGCAAGCAGGTCATCGCGCGGACGGAGTTCGTGCAGTCGGTGTGGCGCGTCGGCGTGAGCGGACTGTTCAACAACACGGACGCCGGGGATCGCGTCGGCGCGGGCTTGTTCGGCGCCGTGCGCACCGGGCCGGTGACCTGGCTGGGCGAAATCGATTACATCGACGACGACAGCATCGGCATCGACGGCCGCCAGCTCATGGCCTCGATCGTCGAAGCCGACTGGAAGGTGGCCCAGGGCCACAACCTCAAGCTCGCCTTCGAGTGGTTCGAACCCGACGATGACGTCGACGAGGACGAGCAGACGCGCGCCACGCTGCTGTATGAGTGGTCGCCCATCCAGTTCGTGCAGTTGCGCGCGGGAGTACGCGTGTATGACGGCATTCCCCAGAACGATCTGCAGAACAGGAAACAGGCTTTCCTGCAGCTGCATGGCTTCTTTTAGCGACAGTCCAATCGCCGACACCGCTCGGGTCCCGCGCGGAGGGTCAACATGGCCTTCCGGCATGAGCTCCCGCCAACGCTCCGGTGGCCGGGCGTGCGAGGCGCGATCGGTGGCCGTGGTGATAGTTCGATGAACGGTCGTTGCGACCAACTAGTGAGGAGAGACGACGATCTTTCCCTCGTTCTTCGCGATGACATAGGGATTTCGTCCCGAGACGATCTTGAAGAGCGCCTTCGTGCTGAGTCTCAGCATGGGCAGATTCAGCCGGAGGAGTTGCGCCAACGACATCCCGATGATCGACCAGCACAGCCAGAGCGTCGTGAACTTGGGATTCGGGAAACGTGTGCTGACGAAGTAATGCAGCGCGAGTATGCGGCGATAGTAGGCGGTCTTGTGATCGACCCGGTTGTGCCGCTCGCGGTGATGCAGGGCGTAGGTGCTGTCTATGACGTCGATGCCATCGGGGATTCCCAATGCCACGCCATAGTTGTCGCCGATGCCGCCAGGGTCGAGTACCGGATCGTACGGCGATGAAAGGAGAAATTGCCTTCGTATGAGGTCTGCGCCAAGAGAGTAGAACCGGGTGGTGAAGCAAGGACGTCGCCATTGCGTGATGAGAGGCCATCCCGCAAGGCTCTCTCGGTTACCTCTCTTGCGATACCACTCATTCATCCGGGCGAGGAGAGGTCGTGTCATTCGATTCGTCTTCACTCCATCGATCGGTCCCCAGACCGAGAGCTGGAAAACGAACAGATGGAGCGCGGCGGAGATTCGCCGGGGCGGATATTGATCGACCCAGGCTCCGTCCTCCAGTTGTCGCAATCTGCCCGCCACGGCGTTGCAACCGGGGTGATTCGCAACATGGTCGGCCAGGCGCTCGAAATGATCCTCGGGCAATTCGATGTCGTCGTCGCACAGGAATATCCAGTCGCTCTTCGCGGCTTCGATCCCCTTGTTTCTCTGGATACACACCGAGGGTGTCGACGTCAGCAACGCCAATCGCAGCGCCGGGAATTCGTTCGCCAATGATTTCAGGTCGTGTATGCCTTCATCGCTCGCATCCACGACGATGACTTCGGCGGGCGGAGTAGTTTGTCGGGCCAACGCCGCGAGCGCGTTGCGAACGCGTTCGGGGCGGTTCCTGGTCGGGATGACTACACTGATGTCCACTACGCGATTCCTGGTGCCGCGCGAGCGCGCTGCCGAGGTGGATAGTACTTTCAACTCTTTCCCGGGTGCGACGACTTGTCGTCCGAGGGGAGCGAGACGAAATGGCTGAATCCCCGCGCTCGCATTCGTCTGCCTTCGATGCGATGGCCGCAGGCTACGACGCGGAGTTCAGCGCCTCGGCGCTCGGCCGTGTGTTGCGGCCCATGGTCTGGGAAAGGTTTGCCGCCTGCTTCGCGCCCGGATCGTCCTTGCTGGAGCTAGGCTGTGGCACGGGCGAAGACGCGATCCACCTGGCGAAGTCGGGTCACCGCGTATTGGCGACCGATGCCTCACCCCGGATGATCGACACCGCGCGCCGCAAGGCGGAAGCGGCCGGAGTCGCGGATCGCATCCGCTTTCAAGTCGTGTCCATGGAATCGTTGTCGGCGGCGCTCGGCTCCGAACTATTCGACGGCGTGTATTCGAACTTCGGCGCGATGAATTGCGCGGCGGACCTCGCTGCGCTCGCCGGCGGATTGGCGCCGCGGCTCGTGCCGGGTGCGCCGCTCGTCTGGGTGATCATGGGCCGCTTCGTCCCCTGGGAAATGGGCTGGTACCTGGCGCGAGGTGACGCACGCCGCGCGTTTCGCAGGCTTCGTCGCACCGGCAGCGAATGGCGCGGCCTGACTATCCACTATCCCACGCCGGGCAGGTGCGCGCGCCTCCTCGAGCCGTACTTCGTCGTGGGCGTGGCGCGGCCGCTCGGTGTCGTATTGCCGCCGAGTTACGCCGCGGGCTGGCTCGAACGGGCGCCGCGCATGCGTGCGTGGCTGTCGCGCCTTGAGCGCGTCTTGTTCGAGCGGGCACGCGGCGCCGGCCTCGGCGATCATTACGTGCTCGAAGCACGCCGGGCCGCATGACTTCGGCGATGACGGGATCCCCGAGCGCTCTCGCGAGCGAGTTGCTCGAAACCGGCCGGCGCCGTCCGGTCGGTTCGCTCGTCGGGCGCCTGCTGCATCGCTGGGCCCGCTTGCGCGGCCATCACCGCTACGACGACTGGCGCTTCGAACGCTGGCGCGACCTTCATCTCGTGGTCATTCCGACGGTGTCGAATCCGCGCCTGCTGCGCACCGGGGTGTTCTTCGCGGACTACATCGATTCGCGGGCCATCGAACCGGACACGCGCGTTCTCGATCTTGGTTCGGGCTCGGGCATCTGTGCGCTCGTGGCCGCGCGCCGTTCCCGGAGAGTCACGGCGGTTGACATCAATCCGGCCGCCGTCCGCTGCCTCGAGGCGAACGCGTTCGTGAACGGATTGCAGGACAACATCGATGCACGTCATGGAAACCTGTTCGCGCCCGTGCAGGGTCAGCGTTTCGACCTGGTGCTCTTCAATCCGCCGTTCCTGCTAGGCGAACCGCGCGATCCACGCGACGCGGCATGGCGTGGAGCCGGCGTGGCGGAAAAGTTCGCGGCCGAGCTGGGCGAGCATCTGCAACCGGGCGGGTCGGCCTTGCTGCTGCTGTCGTCGTGGGGTGACGCCTGTCCCGTGTTCGTCGACGAGCTCGCGCGGCGGGGATTCACTCTGGCCATCGCGGCGCGACGCCATCACGTCAACGAGACGGTGACCATTCTCGAGGTAACGGTGCGGGAATCATGAAGACGGTGCGCGCATTCTGGACATTGCTGCCGCCGCTATTGCGGCGCCGCTGCGTGGCGCTTCTCGGCCTGGCGCTCGTCATGGCGTTCACGACCGTCGCGGGGATCGTTTCCGTCCTGCCGTTCTTCCACCTGCTGTCCTCCTCCGAGGCGACGCCCACGACGCGCTGGCTGCGCGACGTTCGCGACACGCTCGGCATCGCCGACGAGCGATCGTTTCTCGGCCTCGCGGGCGTGGCCTTCGTGTTCACGCTCGTCGTCGCCAATGTCATCAACTACTTCGGTGCGCGCAGCATGCATGCATTCGCGCTGCGGGCGGCCGACGCCATCCGCGTGCGGCTCTTCGGCGTGTACTTGCGCAGCGACTACCTGTTTCACACGCGTCACGATGGCGGGCGTCTCGGCAACGACGTGCTGCACGAGTCGGACCGCATCGCAGCGCTGGCGAACGTGGGTTTCCAGGCCATCTCGGCCACGGGCGTGGTGCTGTTGATCACGGCATCGCTGATCTTCATGAATCCATGGGTCTCGTTCCTGACGCTGCTCGTCTTCGGTTCGGCCTACGCGCTCATCTTCGCGCGGTCGCGCAGGCAACTGCAGCTGAACAGCCTCGAACTCACGCGTGCGTCGGCGCGCCGCGCCACGGTCGTGAGGCAGGCTTTCGCGGCCATCAAGGAACTGCTGATCATGCGGCTGGATGCGCCATTCCAGCGTCAGTTCGGTGACGCCACCGCACGGGTATCGCGATCGTCGATGCATACACACGCCATCGGCCTGCGCCCGAAATATCTCCTCGAATGTATCGCGGCCTTCGCGCTCGTCGCCGCCGCGCTCGCATTCCATGTCCAGGGAGGTGAGCCGTGGCTGCCCCAGCTCACGTTCCTTGCGTTCTCGGCCTACCGGCTGTTACCGAGCCTGCAGCAGATATTCGCGTGCCTCGTCACGGTGCGCGCGCATCGCGACGTCCTGTTCAGGGTGTTGCAGAGCGTGGAGGAGGAGCGTGCAGCCGAAGTCGCGGCCGCTGCGCCCCCGCTTCACGCGCCCGCTCGCGACATCGTTTTCGAGAACGTCAGCTTTCGTTACGGTCCGGAGGCACCGGTCCTCTTCGAGCATCTGAATCTGCGCATCCGCGCGGGTGAGGCGATCGGGGTGACGGGGTCGAACGGCTCGGGCAAGTCCTCGTTCGCCGACCTGCTGCTCGGTCTGCTTGCGCCCACCGGCGGCCGCATCCTCGCCGATGGCATCGACACCGGCGGGCGTAATCGCGCGGCGTGGCAGGCGATGGCCGCCTATGTGCCGCAGCACGTGGCGCTCATCGACGGCACCGTGGTGGAAAACATCGCGCTGGGAATCGCTCCTGAAAACGTGGATCACGCGCGGCTCGAGGTGGCGACGCGCATCGCCCGCCTGGATGAATTCGTCGCGACTCTCGATCATGGCTATCACGCGCAGCTCGGCGAGCGGGGGGTGCAACTCTCGGGCGGCCAGCGCCAGCGGCTCGGCATCGCGCGTGCTTTGTATCGGCGTGCCTCGCTGCTCGTGATGGACGAGGCGACGGCGTCGCTCGACGTCGCGGCCGAGCGCGAGATCACGAGCGCCTTGCACGATATGGCAGGCCCGGTGACGCTCGTGATCATCGCGCACCGGCGCAGCGCGCTCGTCGGCTGCGACCGGATCTTCCACCTGGGCGACGGGCGTTTCACGAGCGAGAACATCGAATGCGCGTGAGCCGCGTCGATCCCTTCGTCGAGCGGCGGCGGCTGAAATGGCGGCGGCGCCATCTCGTGCTCGGCGCGCGCATCGAATTCGAGTGCGAGACGGCGGCGCTTGCGGCCGCTGTCGATGCCGCCTATGCCGACCTGCCCGTCACGCACCGGCGGCGCGACCTGCCCGGGTACCGCGTGTGCCTGCGCTTCGTGGCGAGCGGCACGGCCGACTTCGGCGGCGCGGCCCCCCCCCCCCCCATAAAGAGAGGGGGGGGGGGGGAAAGGGCGCCGCA
>JAFAGC010000094.1 GCA_023423065.1 Pseudomonadota bacterium | reverse complement strand
CGAGATCCCCGGCGGCGCGGCCACCGCGCCTGTCGTCTCGGGCGGCACCCTTTACGTCACAGGCCGCGACGGCCGCCTACATGCATTTAGGTAAATGAGCTTCACTCTCGCCATCGTCGGGCGGCCGAATGTCGGCAAGTCCACGCTGTTCAACACGCTGACGCAGACGCGCGACGCGATCGTCGCGGACGTCCCGGGCGTCACGCGCGACCGCCAGTACGGTTACGGGAAGCTGGGGCCGGTCCAGTACGTGTGCATCGACACGGGTGGGTTGGTCGAGAATCCCAGTGGCATGGATGCGCTCATGCGCATCCAGACCGAACACGCGATCAAGGAAGCCGACCGCCTGGTGTTCGTCGCCGACGCACGCGCCGGACTCACTCCGCAGGACCAGTTCTTCGCGCGCGAGTTGCGCAAGTCCGGCAAGCCCGTGTATCTCGCCGTCAACAAGGCCGAAGGCCTGGAGGCGGCGATCGCGGCGGCCGATTTCCATTCGCTCGGCCTGGGCGAGCCGCACGCGATCGCGGCCACGCACGGATACGGGTGCGAGCAGCTCATGGACCTCGTGCTCGAGGGTTTTCCGCCCGCGCCGCCCGAAGACGAAGAGTCGGAAGACGGCCGCATCCGCATCGCGATCATCGGGCGGCCGAACGTCGGCAAGTCTACGCTGATCAATCGCCTCATCGGCGAGGAGCGCGTGATCACCAGCGACATCGCGGGCACGACGCGCGACAGCATCCTCGTGCCGTTCGAGCGCGATGGCCGCGAGTTCACGCTGATCGACACGGCCGGCGTACGGCGCCGCGCGAAGATCGACGACGAGATCGAGCAGCTGTCCGTCTCGAAGACGCTGCAGGCCATCGCCGAGGCGCACGTCGTCGTCATGGTGGTCGACGCGCAGGATTCGATCGGCGAACAGGACGCGAGCGTGCTGGGCCTCGCGCTCAGTCGCGGCCGCGCGCTGATCCTCGCGGTCAACAAGTGGGACAACATCCCGATGGAGCAGCGCGAGGAGATCCGCCGCCTGCTCACGCTCAAGATCGATTTCATCCCGTTCGCACCGGTGCATTTCGTCAGCGCGCGCCATGGCACGGGCGTGGGCGACCTCACGGCCTCGATGATCCGCGCTTACGAGGCGGCGATGCGCAAGATGCCGACGCCCGCGCTCACGAAGGCGATGGAGGCCGCGATGACGCAGCACCAGCCGCCCATCGTGCGCGGCCGCCGCATCCGGCTGCGCTACGCGCACCAGGGTGGGCGAAATCCGCCGCGAATCGTCGTGCACGGCAGCCAGGCCGCGCACGTGCCCGAGTCGTACAAGCGGTATCTCGCGAACGTGTTCCGCGAGCGGTTCGACCTGTTCGCGACGCCGGTGTCGGTGGAATTCCGCAGCGACGTCAATCCGTTTCTCAAGGACAAGCCGAAGGAAAAGCGCGGCCTCAAGACCGCGCAGAAGGAACGGCGCGATCGGCGCATCCGCAAGGATCGAGCCAAGCGCCCGGCGAAGAAGAAGTAGAGAGGCCGTCGCGCGCGGCGCGCGACGAGCCGGATTTCCCTCGTTACCGTGGCAGGCGCGACAGGATGTCGGTCACGCGCCTCAGGCATTCGGCATTCGCGCCGGATTTTGCGTCGGCCCGCAGCATGCTTTCCTCGTCGGCCATGAGGAGCTTCTCGAGCTGGTCCTTCCACTGCGTCAGGATGGCGCGCTTCTGAACCGGCGTGAACTCCGTCGAGGCCTCGAGCACTTCCGGTGAGGCGAACGCGACATTCGGATTCTTCATTGCCTGTTGCAGGTTCATGGAAATCCTCCTTTGCATACGTCGATGCCCGCGCGGTTGCGCGGGCATCATGAACGAAAGAATGGCGAAAACTCCATCCAATCACGCCGCCTTGCGAATCCAGGCGGGCGCGATCCCGGTGCCGAGGCCGGCGCCGTAGCCGAGATAGATGTTCAGGCCGGCGAGCGGCTCGAGATAACGGGCATTCCGCAGCGGACCCGCATCCACGGCGTTGAAGCCGATGCTCTGGATCAGGGTCTTCGCGGTCTGCTTGGCGCGTTCGCTATCGCTCGCGAAGAACACGGGCGCGGTCTGTCCGAACTGAAACGCGGGTTTGTCTGCGATCACCTGCGCAAACACCGTGTTGAACGCCTTCACCACTTCGGCCCCGGGAAAGGCTTTCGCGATCTCTTCGGCGGCAGATGTGGTGTGGCCGATCGTGAGGCTCATGAAGTCCGCGCTGAGTGGATTGGTGGCGTCGACGATCACTTTTCCATCGAGCGTGCCAAGCGATTTCAGGGCCTCGACGGCGTCGGGGTAAGGCGTCGCGACGATGACGACGCTCGAATCGCCGAGCGCTTCGGCCGGCGGCGCGGCGATGGCGCGATTCGCGGCGGCGACGGCCGCCGACCGCTCGCCACTGCGTGAGGTCACACGCACCGTGTGGCCGGCGCGAGTGAATTGCCTGGCGAATGCGGCGCCCATGTTGCCGGCGCCGAGAATCGTGATGTTCATGTGTCGCTCCTTCGTGCTTGTTGGATGAGCCGTACTTTATTCGTGCGCAAAGTAGTGATAAACAGCTCATGACGAGACACATAGTCTCTGTTATCGAGACAATCCATGAGCAAGATCCAGGAAATGAGCAGCTTCGTCGCCGTGGTGGACGCGGGGAGTTTCGTTGGTGCGGCTACAGCCACGGGGCTTTCCAAGGCGGCGGTGTCGCGCCACGTGGGCGAGCTGGAAAAACGGCTTGGGGTGAGGCTGCTTCAGCGCACCACGCGAAGACTGTCGCTCACGGAAGAGGGCCGGATGTTCTTCGAGCGCGCGAAAGAACTGCTCGAGTCGATCGACGAAGCGGAGGCGGAACTGACACTGCGCACGGGCGAAGCTCGTGGCGTCATCCGCATCAATGCGCCGTTGACCTACGGAACCTTGCATCTCGCGCCGCTGTGGGGTCCGTTCGCGGACGCCAACCCGGAGGTCTCGCTCGACATCACGTTGAGCGATCGCGTAGTGGACCTCGTGGATGAAGGCTACGACCTCGCCATCCGCATCACGCGCATTCCCGACTCGACCCTGGTGACGCGCAAGCTCGCCTCCACGCGCATGGTCCTGTGCGCGTCGCCGAACTACCTCGATCGGCGCGGCCGGCCCGCTCATCCGCGCGAGCTGGCGCAGCACTCCGTAATCTCATACACGTACTGGTCCACTCGCGACACGTGGCAATTCAGCGGACCGGAAGGCGAGGTGGAAGTGCGGATCGCGCCCCGCATCCACACCAATAATGGCGACACGTGCCGGCGTGCGGCGCTCGCGCATCATGGAATCATCCTGCAGCCGGACTTCCTCGTCGGCGACGATCTGCGTCGCGGAGAACTGGTCGAGATCATGCCCGCGTATCGCTCCATCGACGTCGGGATCTACGCTATCTACCCGAGCCGCAAGCACCTGCCCTTGAAAACCCGGCGGCTGATCGATTTCCTGGCGAACGCACTGGATGATTCACGCGGTCAGCCGGCCTCGGAAAGCGTGTAGCTCAGCCGTCCGTCGACGATGTGCCCGGCGGGCGAGAGTCGATGTCGCTGCGCGTGTTTCGCATCGACGATGTGCACGACCTTCACATCGCGTACCGTCAACACGTCCGCGATGAGCGCGCGGTGGCAGCGCCACCACAGGACCTCGGCGCACATCAGGCTCGTCCGCAGGCCGGCAGCAAGATCGAGTAGTTCGTCGAGCCCTCCGGCGAACTCCGCGGACTCGAGATGATCCGCGTAACCGCGAAACGAGCTGTTGCGCCAGGCGGTGTTCACCGAGTCCGGCTTCGGCCGGCGCCGTCCGCCGAGCGCGGAGATCCAGCGGTACGTCATGCCGAGTCCCGACAGCGCGTTGCCCAACGCATCGCGCCCGAACCAGGGCTGCCTGCGTGAGCCTGGAAAGCGGCGCACATCCGCGATGGCTTGAATTTCATGCTGCGAGAGCAAGGCGAGAAACTCATCCAGCGTTCGGCTCGAATGGCCAATGGTCCAGATGATCATCTCTCGGCACTGTGAAGGCGGAAGCGGCCCGGACAAGCCAGAAGAGCACGTCGCAAGTTGTGGGAGGCGGCGCGTAGTGAATGTAAAGGTGCGGGGGAGCCGACAACGACTTCGTGTTTCGCATGCGCGCGAAGCCGGGCGCGCCCTGAAGATCAGCCCGCGGGTTTGGCGGCGGGGGTTTGCCGGCGCCGGTTTCTTTCGGTTCGGCTTTCTTGACGGGCACGGGTGCGAGGAACAACGCGGGATCCACGGAGTTGCCATTAAGCATGACGCCCCAGTGCAGGTGCGGACCCGTGACGCGTCCGGTCGCACCGACCTGGCCGATCAGATCTCCGGTCTTCAATTCCTGCCCGACCTCCACGCCGATCTTCGACAGGTGGCAGTACATCGTCATCAGTCCCTGCCCGTGATCGACGATCACGTTGTTGCCGTTGAAGAAGTAGCTGCCGACGTCGACGACGCGGCCCGCGAGCGGCGCCTTGATGGGCGTGCCCGTGGGCGCGGCGATGTCCATGCCGCCATGCGGTCGACGGGATTCGCCATTGAACACACGCCGCAGACCGAACGAGCTCGAGCGCGGACCGGCCACGGGTTGCGCGAGCCGCAGAGTCGGAGGCGCGTCCGGAGTGAACGCCGCCATCGCCGTGCGCATCTTTTCCTGCTCGCGCGCGACGCGTTGCTCGTTCTCGGGCGACAGGTTCACCTGGCCGGGCGCGACCTTGAGCTCCTGCGTCCGGTAGGCCTTTGGCAGCACCTGGAAAGCGACCTTGCGCGGATCCTTGCCGGGTTGTTGCACGTCGACCGACTTCTCGCCGGGCTCGGTGTCGAGGTTGATGCCGACCACGGCGACCCAGCCCGAGGACTTCCACAGCACCATGACGGGCTTTTCGTCATAGGTGACGACGGGTCTTTCATCCGGCGCGCCGGGCAGCGTCAGGTTCACGACGCCGCCGGGCACCGCCGACGCGCGCGGAAGAACCAGGTTCTCCGCTCGGGCAAGCAGCGGTGCGATTGCCAGTATCAGGGCCATGCGCAAGTAGTTAGTCATCGCCATCCTTTCTCGTGTCCGTCACGCGCGCGCGCAGCCGTCCGCGCGCGAGCCGCGCTTCGATTTCCGTTCCGGGCGGCGCCGACTCGGCGTCGCGCAGCAGCGCGCCATCGCTCGTGCGCGTCACGACGGCGAAGCCGCGGCCGAGCGTCGCGAGCGGGCTCACCGCGTCGAGCGTGCGCGCGGCGAGCGTGAGCCGTCGATCGAGCCTGCCGACCAATTCCGTGACCGCCGCGTCGAGGCGCTTTCCGAGTGCGGCCGCGTGGGCGCAGATCGCCTCGAGCCGGTGGCGCGGGTTCTCGCGCCACAGCCGCACGCTCGCGGCCTCGAGCCGCTGACGGTTGGCGAGCACGCGCGCCTGCAGCGCGAGGCGCATGCGCTGCTCGAGATCGTCGAGTCGCTGCGTGTGTTGCGCCAGGCGCGCGCCGGGATGCGAGGTTTGCAGGCGCTGCGCCAGCGTGGCCAGCGACGTCTGCTGCGTGCGCAGGAAGCGGTTGATCGCGCCCCGGAAACGGGTTTCGACCAGCGCGAGGGTTTCGAGCCAGGTGGATTTGTCGGGCGCCGCCGCGAGCGCCGCGGCGGATGGCGTCGGCGCGCGCACGTCGGCGACGAAGTCAGCGATGGTCACGTCGACTTCGTGGCCCACCCCCGAGACGGTAGGAATGCGGCAGTTCGAGATTGCACGCGCGACCCGCTCGTCATTGAAGCACCACAGGTCCTCGAGCGATCCACCGCCGCGCGCGACGAGGAGCACGTCGACCTCGGTGCGCCGCGATGCGGTCTCGATCGCGCGCACGATCTCGGGCACGGCGGCCGCTCCCTGGACCGCGGTCGGATAGACGATGACGCCCGCGACGGGAAACCGCGCGCGCAGGACTCTCAGGATGTCGTGGATCGCCGCGCCGGTGGGCGAGGTCACGACGCCGATGCGGCGCGGGACCGCGGGCAGCGGGCGCTTGCGTTCGACCGCGAACAATCCTTCGGCGGATAGTTTGGCCTTGAGCTTTTCGAATTCGCGTTTGAGCGCGCCTTCGCCGACTTCCTCGAGATGTTCGACGATGAGCTGGTATTCGCCGCGCGGCTCGTACAACCCGACGCGTGCGCGGGCGAGGACGTGCATGCCCTCCTTCGGACGGAAGCGAAGGATCGAGTTCCGCTGGCGCCACATGGCACAACGCACCTGCGCGTTTGCGTCCTTGAGCGAGAAGTACCAGTGGCCGGACGCCGGCGCGGCGAAGTTAGACAATTCCGCTTCCAGCCATAACATGGGCATGCCCGATTCCAGCAGCATCCGCACCTCCTTGTTGAGGCGGGAGACCGTGTACACGTCCCGGTTGACGGGCGTGGCCGGGCGCGCGGCGGGTGGATCGAAGGAAAAACTCACGCGGTGAATTGTATGTCGAGGGAGGTCGGATGAAGAACTTGATTGCCCTGATTCCGCTGCTGTTCGTGCTCGGAGCGGCGGCGCAGGACCGCCCGGCCGAACGCCCGGATCCGGTCGCGGCCGCGATGGCCTCGGCATCGCTCGATCCGCCGGGCATGCTCGCGTTGGCCAAGCTCCCTCGCGTGGAATTCGCGCGTCAATGGAGACGCGCGCGCGATCTCGCCATCGGGCAACTCGCGAACGCCGAGGCAGGCGCGGAAGGAAAGGCCGAAGCGAGAACGCGGGTGTCGTTCCGCTACGCGCAGGGGCGCGTGATGTATCCGTTCTTTCACTGGCGTGAAACGGATGCGGTCGCGATCGAGCCGGATCCGGAATTGCCGGGTATCGTGGCGTCGTTGCCACGCATCGATGCCCGCGCGTGGAAGCTGCGTGAAGCACGGGAATTCGTCGATGCAAGGGTGCATGCGCTCGCGCGCGAGCGCCTTGCGAGCGATGCCGATCTCGGACGCGGCGACGCGCGGTGGCTGCGAGCCAAACTGCGTGTTCTCGACGAGGTAGTCGAGGATCGGGCGACATGGATGCAGGCCGCGACCGGCATCATCGCGAAACACATCGACGATGACGGGGCGCGAGGAGTCGACGAGGCCATCGGCACGTGGCTCGCGCGCCGACCTCCCGATGCCGACCTGGCGCGCATCCGCGCGGCGCTCGATGCCGACCGGTCCCATCTCGCCGGCGTTCGAAGTTTCCCCTACCGCGAGGTGGGCGGTGTCACGCTCTTCCTGAACGTCCGCGAGCCGCAACGACCGCGCGCGCAACCGCGGCCGGTCATGTTGTGGCTGCACGGCGGCTCGGCGACGGAAGGAACGTGGTGGCATTCGCCCGTGACGGCGCAGGTGCTGCACGAGCTGGGCGTCGTGGTCGTTTCGGTGGAGCTCACGACGGGCAATCGTTTCGACCGCGATTCCGACCAGACCGGCGATGCAGTCGCGGCATACCGCTACGTGCGGGATCACGCGGTACAGCTGGGTGTCGATCCGAATCGCATCGGCGTGGCGGGGTTTTCATCCGGTGCATCGGTCGCGTTGTTGTTGGTCACGCGCGGAGCCGCGACTCCGGACGAACGCGGCGGCCCGGCGCCGGAGTTCCACGGACCGGCCGCGGCGATCGTGAGCGGCGCCTGCGCGGATCCGCTGTCGAAATCGGAGGACGGATATTTCAGGAAGGCGACGGCGGGGCGTGGGGACCCGGCCGAATACTCTCCCTACGCGCAGCTGCGCGCCGGCTTGCCGCCCGTCCTGTCCGTGCATGCGGTGGGTGACGAGTACTGCTCGTACGAAGACATGACGCGATTTGCCGACCGTAGCCGTGGGCTCGGTAACGAGATCGAGCTGGTAAGCGTAGAAGGCGCAAGCCATTTTTTCGGGTTCTATCACCCGGAAGGCCAACGCCTGCAGCGCGCCGCGATCGAGGCCGCGCTGTCGCGCTGGGGGTGGTGAAACGGAAAACACCTGCGTACAATCCCGCATCGTTCGCTACCCCCCGAACACTCCATGCGAATTCTCGAAGAAGCGTTGACCTTCGACGACGTTCTTTTAGTACCGGCTTACTCGGAAATCCTCCCGCGCGAAGTCGACCTCGGCACTCGCCTGACTCGCGAAATAAAGCTGAATCTCCCACTCGTGTCCGCCGCCATGGACACCGTCACCGAGGCGCGCCTCGCCATCACGATGGCGCAGGAAGGCGGCATCGGCATCATCCACAAGAGCATGACGATCGCCGGCCAGGCGGCCGAAGTGGCGCGCGTCAAGAAGTTCGAGAGCGGTGTGATCCGCGACCCGATCACGGTCGCGCCCGACATGACCATCCGCCAGGTGCTCGACCTAACTAGATCGAAGGGCATCTCCGGCGTGCCCGTGGTCCAGGGCAGCAAGGTCGTCGGCATCGTCACGCACCGCGACCTGCGCTTCGAGGAAAAACTCGACGCGCCCGTGTCCTCGGTCATGACGCCGAAGGAACGACTCGTCACCGTGCGCGAAAACGCGCCCAAGGACGAAGTCCTCCTGCTGCTGCACAAGCACCGCATCGAGAAGGTGCTGGTCGTGAGCGGAGACCAGGAGCTGCGCGGCATGATCACCGTGAAGGATTTCCAGAAAGCCAAGGAATTCCCGCGCGCGTGCAAGGATCCCACCGGTCGCCTGCGCGTCGGCGCGGCGGTCGGAACCGCCGCCGACACGATCGAGCGCGTCGCCGCGCTGCGCGAGGCGGGCGTCGACGTCGTCGTGGTGGATACCGCGCACGGCCACTCGAAGGGCGTGCTCGACACGATCAAGCGCATCAAGTCGCAGTGGAACGACCTGCAGGTCATCGGCGGAAACGTCGCGACCGCCGACGCCGCGCGCGATCTGATGAAAGCCGGCGTCGACGGCATCAAGGTGGGCATCGGCCCGGGCTCGATCTGCACCACGCGCATCGTCGCGGGTGTGGGCGTGCCGCAGATCTCCGCGGTGTCGAACGTCTCGGGCGCGGTGGAAAACCGCGTGCCCGTGATCGCCGACGGCGGCATCCGTTTCAGCGGCGACATCGCCAAGGCGATCGTGGCCGGCGCCGACTGCGTGATGATCGGCGGCCTGTTCGCCGGCACCGAGGAATCCCCGGGCGACGTCGAGCTCTACCAGGGTGCTTCGTACAAGGCTTACCGCGGAATGGGTTCGCTCGGCGCCATGAGCGAGCGCCACGGCTCGGCCGACCGCTATTTCCAGGACACCGCGTCCGAGCTCGAGAAGCTCGTGCCGGAAGGCGTCGAAGGGCGCGTGCCGTACAAGGGCAGCGTCGTTTCGATCCTGCACCAGCTCGCCGGCGGCCTGCGCGCCGCGATGGGCTACACGGGCAGCAAGAACGTGTCCGAGATGCGCTCGCGGCCGAAGTTCGTGCGCGTCACCGGCGCCGGCATGCGCGAAAGCCACGTGCACGACGTCCAGATCACCAAGGAAGCGCCTAACTACCGGGTTTCCTGAAAACCCGGGAAGGGCGTGTCCGGCTGGCGTGGCGCGTCACGCCAAAAAATTTTGAGGCAAAAATGAACAGCGCCGCCGAAATTGCGACACCCCAAGCCGACATCCACTCCTCGCGCGTCCTGATCCTCGACTTCGGCGCCCAGTACACCCAGCTCATCGCACGCCGCGTACGCGAGCTCGGCGTGTACTGCGAGATCCTTCCCTGGGACGTCACCTCCGACGACGTGCGCAAGTGGAAGCCGAAGGGCATCATCCTTTCCGGCGGTCCCGAATCCGTCACCGACAAGGAACCGCCGCGCGCGCCGCAGGCGGTGTTCGAACTCGGCGTCCCGGTGCTCGGCATCTGCTACGGCATGCAGACCATGGCGCAGCAGCTCGGCGGACGCGTGGTCAACTCCACGCATCGCGAGTTCGGCTACGCCGAGGTCACGAGCATCTCGCCCAACAAGCTGTTCGATGGTGTGTTCGACCGCAAGGACGGCGAGGGCCGCGGCGTGCTCGACGTGTGGATGAGCCACGGCGACAAGGTCGATGCGTTGCCGCCCGGATTCTCCGCCATCGCCCGCAGCGCGAACGCGCCGCTGGCCGCGATGGCCGACGAGTCGCGCCGGTTTTACGCCGTGCAGTTCCATCCCGAGGTCACGCACACGCTGCAGGGCAAGGTGCTGCTGGAGCGCTTCGTGCGCGAGATCTCCGGGTGCGAGGCGCTGTGGAGCGTCGGCAACATCATCGATGACGCCATCGCGCGCGTGCGCGCGCAGGTGGGCAAGGGCAAGGTGCTGCTCGGTCTTTCCGGCGGCGTCGATTCTTCGGTGGTCGCGGCGCTGCTGCACAAGGCCATCGGCGACCAGCTCGTCTGCGTGTTCGTCGATCACGGCCTGCTGCGCCTCAACGAGGGCGACGCCGTGATGAAGATCTTCGCCGAGAACCTCGGCGTGAAGGTCATCCGCGTCGACGCGGAGCAGCGCTTCCTCGACGCGCTGCGCGGCGAGAGCGACCCGGAGCGCAAGCGCAAGATCATCGGCAGCGAATTCGTGAAGGTGTTCGACGAGGAAGCGCAGAAGCTCGCCGGCGTCGACTTCCTCGCCCAGGGGACTATCTACCCGGACGTGATCGAATCCGCCGGCTCCAAGACCGGGAAGGCGCACGTCATCAAGTCGCACCACAACGTGGGCGGTCTGCCCGCGAACATGCGCATGAAACTCGTCGAGCCGCTGCGCGAGCTCTTCAAGGACGAAGTTCGCAGGCTCGGGGTCGAGCTCGGACTGCCGCGCGAGATGGTCTATCGCCATCCGTTCCCGGGCCCCGGTCTCGGCGTGCGCATCCTCGGCGAGGTGCGCAAGGACTACGCCGACCTGCTGCGCCAGGCGGATCACATCTTCATCGAAGAGCTGCGCCGGCACGATCTGTACGACAAGACCAGCCAGGCGTTCGCGGTCTTCCTGCCCGTGCGCTCGGTGGGCGTGATGGGCGACGGCCGCCGCTACGACTACGTGGTCAGCCTGCGCGCCGTCGAAACCATCGACTTCATGACCGCGCACTGGGCGCGGCTGCCTTACGACTTCCTCGACGTTTGCTCGCGCCGCATCGTGAACGAGGTGAAGGGCATCTCGCGCGTGGTGTACGACATCTCGGGGAAGCCGCCGGCCACGATCGAGTGGGAGTGATCCCGCGAATCGGAGAGTGGTTCCTCGGCGGCCGGCAATCCCGATCGCGCCACGCGATCGGGATCAGCGGCGACCCAGCGCGGCGACGGCATCATAAACGGGCTTCTTGTTCAGCTTCCGATCGAACAGCAGCGGGTAGTTGGTCCGGCCGCGAACCGGGAAATTGTTTTTCCACGACTCGCCGTCGTGCATGCCCCAGAAGGTGACCCGCTCGATCTTGTCGCGATGCTTGAGCAGTAGTTCGAAGAATCGCTTGTAGCGGTCGATCTGTTCCTGCTCCACTTCTTTCGGCAATCCGTCGACATAGGGATTGAGTTTTTCGGCGTATTTCTCGACGGCGGAGATCTCGGCGCCGGTGAACGCCGATGGCCGCGGCAACACATCGACTTCCAGCTCGGTCACGTGCACCTTCAAACCTTGCGCGGCGATCGCTTCGATGCTTGCCTCGTATTCGCGCAGATCCGGATAGTCGAGGCCGATGTGACCTTGAAATCCGACGCCGTGAATGGGGATGCCGCGTCGCTTGTAATCGCGAATCCGCTCCACCAGGAAGGCGCGTCGGCCGGGGTTGTGCTCGTTGTAGTCGTTATAGATGAGATGCGCCTTCGGATCGGCGTCATGTGCGAGCTGAAAGGCTCTTTCCATGTAGGTGGGGCCGAGGATCTTGAACCACTGCGTCTGGCGCCAGCCTTTCTCATCCTCGTCGATCGCTTCGTTGACGACGTCCCAGATGCCGATCCGGTTGCGATATCGCCCGACGACCGTGGCGATGTGGTTCTCCATTCGTGCTGCCAGGCGCTCCCTGGAAAGGGGATTTCCACTCTCATCGAGGAAAACGGATCGCGGCATCTGCGAGTGCCACACGAGCGTGTGCCCGACGATACGCATGCCATGTTCGGTGCCGAAATCCACGAACTGGTCTGCCGGCGCCCAGTTCCAGCGACCTTCCTCAGGATGGATCTCCATCCATTTCATGCTGTTTTCCGCGGTGATCGAATTGAACTCGCGGGCGATCAAATTACGTTGTGTGGGATCGTCGCCCTCCAGCGCGCGTCGATTGATCGCGGTGCCTATCAGGAAGTCGCCCTTGAACGCGTCTTTCAATCCCGACTCGCGAGCCGCGGCACGAACAGCGCCAGAGCGAATGGTCATCGCCGTGAAGGCGGCGGCCAGGGACGTGAAACGGCGACGTGAAATCGGCATCTTTGGCGGGCCCGTGCGGATGGTGGTTCTGCATTCAAACCCACTTATCCGTGCACGACAAGGACTCCTCGGGAGGGCGTATCCTGTCGCCGTGATCGGCCATCTCGACATCCGACTTGCCTCGCAGGCCGACGCGGCCGAGATCGCGGCGATGTCGCGCGATTACATCGAGCAGGGTCTGCCGTGGACCTGGACCGAGGCGCGCGTGGCCTTCTCGATCGCGTCGCGGGAAACGAACGTCGTCGTCGCGCGCGAGGCGGGCGCCATCGTCGGCTTCGGCATCATGTCCTATCCACACGACGACGCGCACCTGCTGCTGTTCGCCGTGCGGCCCGAGTATCGCCGCCGGGGCTTGGGCAGCGCGATGTTGTCGCTGCTCGAAGGAGTGGGGCGCGAACTCGGCATGCGCCGCATCCGCGTGGAATGCCGCCGCGACAACGACGCCGCGCGCAATTTCTACGCCGAACACGGATATCACGAGCTGACCATTCACCGGCGTATGTATCGCGGCCTCGCCGACGGGATTTGTCTCGAAAAATGGTTGACCAGCGATTTCGGAGGGGTGGAGTCACCATGAGTCCCAGGAGCGTCTATTCTGCAACGAAGCCCGAGCCAGCTCCGCCTCGAACCGCCGTCTCCGCGATCGTCACCGGCTTCGTCACCGCCGTCTTGTTG
>JAFAGC010000108.1 GCA_023423065.1 Pseudomonadota bacterium | reverse complement strand
AGGCGCGGCCGCGCGAGGCGGTGCAGCAGGTGCGGCAGCCCGAGGCGGTGCGGCCGGCGTTGGCGCCGGCGCGGAGGGCGCGCCCGTCGGGGCATTCGCGCGCAGTTTCTTGCCGGGCGCTTCGCCGGCCCAGGCCTGCGGATAAACCTCGCGAACGATGTTCAGCATTTCTTCCGCGGCCTGCAGGGTCTCGAAATACCCCATGTGCAGTCGGAAGCGCTCGCGGCCGTCTTCGCGACGGCGGCTCACGAAAAACGTGTACTGGGCGAGCGTCGGATCCTTCGGTTGCGACAACGCCATCGGCGTCGTCGACGAAGTCAGATTGATTACAAAACCGCCCGTCACGGCACCGCCGGTGGGCCGCGTCAGGTTGCTGACGACAAAATCTGCTTTGGCACTCATTTGCGCTACTTTTCCCCGGGATCCATGGAGACCGCGCTCCTTCCCGAACGCGATCTTTTTTCACTCGCTGACGGAGTGTGCGAACGCAGTCATATACGGTCAACGAGCGAACTGAGCACCCTGTCGCAGTTCGGAGACCGATTTATTTTCCGCATTGCGCTCATTCGACATATATCCGTGCTAGTCCGCCTCGCGGCCCCAGAAACGGCCCGCCGACTCGAACCGCTTGTCGTAGTACTCGTCCTCGAGTGAGTTGATCGTCACGGGCTTCCCGTTCCCGGGCGCATGCACGAACCGGTCGTCGCCGATGTAGATGCCGACGTGATTCACGTGGCGGCTGGCGATCCGGAAGAACACGAGATCGCCCCGCTCGAGTTTGCGGCGCTTCACGGGTTCGGCCTGATCCGCCTGCGCGCGCGAGGTGCGCGGCACGTTGAGGCCGAAGCGGCGATGCGTGAAGAAGACGAGACCGCTGCAGTCGAAGCCCGCGGTCGTCGCGCCGCCGTAGCGATAGGGAATGCCCCGCATCGTGAGCGCGTAATCCGCGAGCATTTTTCCGAGCTCGCGCGAGTCCATCCTGCCATTCCATTCCGGGACCGGTGGAATGGCCGGAGCGGTTACGGGAACGTGAATGGGTGGCTGCGAGGTCTGCGGCTCCGGCGCGGATGCGCAGCTGGTGATCAGGAGCAGCGGTAGCAGGAATGGGGTCAGGCACCCTTTTCGAAGACGAAAATGGAGCCGGACCCCGCGCCAGACCCCGCCTTCAGCTCGCGGCGCGGGCATCGCCGATTTCCGAGCCTGGGCCGCGCGACTCGAGGATCTCGGTGAGCGCCGCGGCCGACATCGGTCGCGCGAGGTAAAAGCCCTGCGCGGCTTCGCAGCCCCGCGAGCGCAGGAACTCGAGTTGCCCGCCCGATTCAACGCCTTCGGCCGTCACGCGTTTTCCGAGGGTGTGCGCCATCGTGATGACGGACTCTACCAGCGCACCCGCGGATTCGTTCTGCGGCACTTCGTCGAGGAAGCTGCGGTCGAGCTTGACGGTATGCACCGGGTATCGGCGCAGATAGTTCAGCGACGAATACCCGGTGCCGAAGTCGTCGAGCGCGAGCTTGACGCCGAGCGCGGCGAGCGCGCGCAGCGGTTCGTCGACCTCCGCGTCGGCGAGCACGGATTCGACCAGCTCGAGCTCGAGGCAGCCCGGCTGGATGTGATGCCGATCGAGCGCGGCCTGCACGAGCCGCACGAATCCCGTGTCCTTGAGCTGCTGCACCGAGACGTTGACGGAGAAATTGCGCGGCGCGATGCCCGCGGCGACCCACTCGGCGTATTGCGCGCACGCGGTGTCCAGCACGAAACCGCCGATGTCGGTGATGAGTCCGGAATGCTCCGCGGCCGGAATGAACTCGCCGGGTAGTTTGATGCCGTCGTAACGCGTCTGCCAGCGCAGCAGCGCCTCGACACCGCACAGCCGGTTGTCGGCCAGCGAGAATTGCGGCTGGTAGAACAGCGCGAACTCGCGGCGGCGCAAGGCGCGATGTAATCCCGAATCCGTGAAGCTCGGCCGGCGCTGCGCCATCTCGCGCTCGAAGAACACGGCGCGGCCGCGGCCCTGCGCCTTCGCGCGGTACATCGCGAGGTCCGCCTGCCGGATCACGTCTTCGAGATCCACGCCGTCGTCGGGAAACAGGGTCACGCCGACGCTCGCACGCATCTGGTAGTCGCGGCCGCCGAGATTCGCGGGCAGGGCGAGCGATCGGATCACGCGATCCGCGATCTGCCGCACGGTGTCGCAATCGCCGACGTTCCGGAGCAGCACGGTGAACTCGTCGCCGCCGAGTCGCGCGACGGTGTCGCCCTCCTTCGTGCAGGCCTTGAGCCGGTGCGCGACGATCGACAGGAGCTGGTCGCCCGCGCTGTGCCCGAGCGTGTCGTTGACGCGCTTGAAGTGATCGAGGTCGACGTACATGAGCGCGCCGCGCGTGAGGCCCGTCGAGGCCGCCGCGAGCTCCTGCGACAGGCGGTCGCGGAACAGCGCGCGGTTCGGTAGTTGGGTGAGCGGATCGTAATGCGCCTGGCGATACAGCCTTTCGTCGCGCGCGCTGTTCGAGAGCACCGCGCGCAGGCGCTCGGCGAAGGCCGCGCCATACGCGGCCGCGGCGGCATCCCTCACCGGCTCGGCGTGATAACCGACGACGAGCAGCGAGCTCAGGCGGTCGTCGTCGACCACCGGCCAGGCCCAGAAGAATTCGGCGCCCGCATCGCGCATCGAGGTCAGGAACGAGTGCCGGCTCTCCTCCACGCGCGCGATGGTGAGGCCTTCGGACGCCTCGCGCACCGTGGCGAGCATGGCGGGATCGAACGTCACGCGTTGCACCGGCTGTTCCTCGGCGCCGAGCGCGGCCATGAACAGGCGACCGTGCGCGTGCGCGGTGGGGTCCAACAGGATGACGCCCACGCATTGGCTGCGCGTGAGGTCGCGGAATTTCGGCAACACGACGTCGAGGGCGCGTTCGATTTCGCTCGCGGCCAGCAGTGCGCGGTCGACTTCGCCGAGCATTTCGAACGCGCGCCAGTCGCGCTGCAGGGACAACGATGTCTGGTTGAACTCGCGTTCGAGCGGCGCGAACTCGTCGATCGAGAACCGCGGCAGCGTTTCGAAGCGCCGCTCGCGCAGGCGCGCGAGTCCGCGCTGCAACGCGCGCAGCGACGGCATGTAGCGTTCGCCGATGATCGCGGCCACGGCGAAGCCGAGCACGATGGTGAGCACGAGCAGGCCGACCGTCGTCGGCGCCATCTCGGCGAGCGTGGTGCCGAATGCCGCCTCCGGACCGAATACGATGACGATGCTCGCCGAAGCGGGATCCGCGGGATCGCGCGCGGCGACGTGGGTCATCGCCCCGCGCCATTCGCGGCCCGCGGCGTACCAGGCGAGGATGGTCGCGCCACTCGTCGCATCGACCGCATGCGGCACACGGCGGCTGAAGAGCTGCACGAGTTCATCCGGCACGGGGGCGCTGCTGAAGCGGGTCCGCCCCGCTCCATCGAGGACCACGAGATAGCGGCCGTCGAGCCCGCTGGTGAAATCCTTGGGCATCGCCTGCGAATCGAACAGCAGGGTCGAGGCCTTCTCGCGCGACAGCGCGACCAGCTCGAGGTTCTGCAGGTTGGCGCGGCGCTCCTCGGCGTCGAGCCATCGCGACAGCAGCGCGATGCCCACCGGAATGAGCATGGCAAGCGAAATGATCACCCACAGTCGCCGGGTGAGTCCGCTGCGCAGGACCGAGCTGTACGGATTGGAACTCATCGTTTCCCGAACGTGGGTTGCGTCCGGGCCACGTCATCGGGGCCGGCGCAACACGGGGGACTTTACGGAATGCGGCTGCGCGCAAATGCGCGCCGCGTCACGGTTGCGGGGCCATCCGGATCAACGGGAGGCCTTTTGCTCGTTTTGCACCGGAATGGGCTGCAGCGGCCGCGCCTCGGCAAGCTGGCGCAGTGCACCGTACGTGTAGCGCTGGACGCCACGCCGTCCGGAACGGGCCACTCCTAACATGGCACGGGCCACGGTCTGCGCGGGAATGGGCCGCAGGACTTCGAGTTTGCCGGTGAGCAGCGGGGCGTAGAGCGGTGCGAATAGTTTGGCGAGGTCTTCGAGGAAACGTCCGGACTTGCGCTCGCCCAACAACAGGCTCGGCTGCAGGATGTCGACCGAGGCGAAGCCGAGCCGCGCCACCGCATCTTCCATCTCGCTCTTGGTGCGCAAGTAGAAATTCTTCGAGCCCGGATCCGCCCGCGCCGCGGACACGACCGCGAACCGCGTGGCCTGCGCCGCGCGCGCGGCACGCGCGAACTGCAACACGGCTTCGACGTCGACGGCGCGGAATGCCTCCTGCGAGCCGGCCTCCCTGATCGTCGTGCCGATGCAGCAGAACGCGTCCTGCACCGTGAGGCCCTGCAGTTGTTCGGCCATGCGCGGAAAGACCACGATGCGGTTGGCGAGCTTCGGATGCTCCCTGCCGAGCGGCCGGCGCGTCAGCGCGTACACGCGCGAGTAGTCAGGGGCGTCCAGCAGGTATTCGAGGAGATGTCCGCCGACCAGGCCGGTGGCGCCGGCCAGCAAAGCGATCCTGGGTGTCGTGCTCACGCGCGCGAGCTTAACAAGAATCCGCGCTCACCCGCCCCGCTCACCGGTCGCGCGGAGCTCCGGCGCCGCCCGCCCGCGGCATGTGCCAGTTGTAGTACAGCGCGAGGATGCGCAGCACGAAACACAGGATCGCGGCCGCGATCCCGGTCGGCGCGGGCGGCCATTGCAGCCAGTCGCCGACCACCACGATCACCGCGGCGGCGAGCGCGGCCAGCGCATAGATCTCGCCGATCAGCACTTCCGGCACGCGCGTGAGCAGCAGATCGCGGACCACGCCGCCGCCGATGCCGGTCAACATTCCGAGCAGCGCGCTCATCATGGGAGACAGGCCGAACTCCAGCGCGCGCTGAGTGCCGGCGACGGCGAACAACCCGAGACCGGCCGCGTCGAACACGCGCACCGGATTGCGCAGGCGCTCGATCAGCGGATGCCAGGCGAAGGTGACGAAGCCGGCGAGCAGCGCCGAGCCGACGTATCGCCAGTCCTGGAACGACGCCGGCGGTACCGCGCCGATCAGCAGGTCGCGCAGGATGCCGCCGGACAGCGCGGTCGCGACGGCGAGCACCATGACGCCGAACATGTCGAGGCCCTTGCGGACGCCGGCCAGCCCGCCGGCCAGCGCGAAGATGAAGACGCCGATCAGGTCGAGGACTAACAACATGGACATGGGCGGACACTATGCCCATTCGACCGGGGATCAGCTAGTGAGGCGCTTCACCCATGCCACGTACTTGTCCATCCACCCATGCAGGAACTTGCGTGATTCCGGGTCCGCGATGTTGCCGGCCTCGTCGAAGAACCCGTTCTTGACGTAGATGTAAGCCTCCGGCTGTCCCAGTGTCGGCATGTCGAGATAGGCGAGTATGGTCCGCAGGTGCAGTTGCGCGACCGCCGTGCTGATCGCGCCGGGCGAGCAGCCGACGATGCCGGCCGGTTTGCCGGCCCATGCGCTCTGGCCGTAAGGGCGCGAGGCGTGATCGAGCGCATTCTTGAGCACACCCGGAACCGAACGGTTGTACTCGGGTGTCACGAACATGACCGCATCCACGGAGCGGATCTCGGCCTTGAAGCGTTGCACTTCGGGCGCCTGGTTGCCGTCGTCGTCCTGGTTGTAGAGGGGCAGATCGCCGATCTTGAGTTCCTTGAAGTGCCAGTCCGCGGGCGCGAGCCTGATGAGCGCCTGGGCGAGCTTGCGGTTGAAGGATTCAGTGCGAAGACTGCCTACGACGTACCCGATCTGTCTGGACATTCGGCCTCCTGGTGGCCGGGAAATATCGCAGATCCACGGCGGCGTTCTGTAGGAAGGCAACGCGCCCTGCGTCCCACTCCACTGGAGTTTGAAAAGCGGTAGAGTCGGTTCTCATGACGCCACGCAAGAAAATCGGGTGGCTCGCGGCCGCCTTGGCCGCCGGCTTGATAGGGCCGGCCTTCGCCGTTTCCGATGCCGAGCGCATCGCGGTCTACAAGGATTTCCGGGCGCAGTTCGACTCGCGCCACTACACCGAGGCACAGCCCCTGGCCGAACGCCTGGTGCAGCTCACCGAGGAGCAGTACGGTCCGGACGAACTGCCGCTGTCCACCCCGCTCACGAACCTCGCCACCGTCCACTACAAGCTGGGCAACTACCCGGCCGCCATCGAGAACTACCAGCGGTCGCTGCGCATCCTGCAGGCGAAGTCGACCCTCAACGACAAGCAGCAGATCCGCCCGCTCCACGGCCTCGGCATCTCCTTCCTCGGCGCCAACGATCCGGAGTCCGCGGTCGTCGCGCTGAAGCGGGCGGCCGACCTTTCGCGCAATAACGACGGCCTCTACAACATCGGGCAGGTGGAGTTCATCGACCCGCTGATCGACGCCTATCTGTCCACCGGGCGTTACCTCGAGGCCGAAAAGGAAGCGATGTATGCGCTGCGCGTCGAGGAAGCCGCTTACGGGCGCAACTCGATCAAGCTGCTCGACCGGCTGGACAAGCTCGCGCGCTGGTACGAGTTCGATCGGCGTTTCACGAGCGAGCGCAACGCCTACGACCGCTCGCTGAGCATCCTCACGCGCCATGCGCCGCCGGACGATCTGCGGCGGGTCGCGCCGCTGCGCGGTATCGCACGCGCGTACCGGCTGGAGCTTTTCTACGGAGTCGAGGGAGCCGACGCCGGCTCGACGTTCAACTCCGGGGGCTCCGGCGCCGCCGTGATCCCGGAAGGCACGCCCCAGAAGCGCGGCGAGAGTTCCCTGACGACCGCGCTCGCCATCATCGATGCCAACTCGCCGGTCGACCAGAAGCTGCGCGGCGAGGTGTTATCGGATCTCGCGGACTGGTATCTCGTGACGAACGTGACACGCCGCGCGTACGAGACCTATGGCGCCGCGTGGGAGGCGTTCTCGGCGGCCGGCGACACCAAGTACCTGGAAGCTCCGCGCGTGCTCGCCTATCGGCCGTCGGTCAGCAGCGTCGATCGCTCGCAGCTCGATCCCGCCGAATCGGTGGTGAAAGTCGTGGAACTGCACTTCACGGTGGATCGCGACGGGCGCGTCGACGAGGTCACCTCGCCGACCACCGACGTGCCGGATTCGATCGTGCGAAATTCGATCAACTCGATGAAGCGGTCGCGTTACGCGCCGCGCATCGAGAACGGCGCCGCGGTTTCCACGCCGAACGTGGTGTTCAACGAGCGCGTGATGGTCAGGGCGCAGTCGCAGCCTGCGCCGGAAGCTGCGGAGAAGCCTGCTCAGGAGAAGGAGGCGGAGACTCCTCCGGCTCAGGAGCCGGAGTCGGGGACGGAATCGAAACCGGAGTAGGCACCGGCTCGGACGACTTCGGCGACTGCACGACCGGCGGATCGTTGATCGGCACCGCTTCGATCGTGATCTCGGCCGCCGCGGCCGCCGCTTCCGGCGATCCCGCCGCCGGCGCGACCTTGGGCTTGAGCGCCTGCGACGCGAGCAGGGGCTTCGCCACTTCCAGCGAGTTGAACTGCGTCAGGAACTTGGCGGCCGCATCGCGCATCGCCGCGTAGCCCGCCATGCTGAGTTCTTCCTCGCCGTTACCGATCTGCGGCGCGGGACCGCTGCCGTAACCGGTGAGCGTCAGCGTATCGATGTGTTCGCCGCCGGGCGCGTAGATCAGGATCTGGTAGCGGATGGTGACCGCGCAGTACACGCCGCCGGTCTCCTTGGCCATTGCGAACGAGAACTGCTCGATGCGCGGCTCGAAGATCGCGTTCAGGCCGGGCGCGAGGCGCGCCTCGTCGACGCTGTCGAACATCTGCGCTTCGGTGAACGCCTGCTCGAACACCTGCTGCACCATGTGCTTGTGCGCGGGGCCGAGCTCGGCCTCGTAGTCGACGCTCGCGCGCGATTCCTTGTGCGTGTAGTTGGCCATCTCGTTCGAGACGACGACGCCGACCTTCGAGGGCGCGGGGACGACCAGCGCTTTCGGCAGTTCGCCCTCCGGCCTGACGGCGACCTTCATGCAACCGGCGAACAGCATCGCGCACGCCGCCAGTGAAGTAGTTAGCAAGAGGTGGCGGCGCGGATGCATTGTTGGAACCTGGCTCTTGGCGCGAGGTGGCTGACTAACCGACACAACGGGGCTGGCCGAGCACGTCGATCTTGATCGCGCAACTCGGACCGCCGATGGTGAGACCGACGAAGGTACCTTCGTTCTCGTCGCACATGGCACGCATTAAAGCAGCAAAGCGGGCGTTAATAAACGGCGGTGAACTCGCGCCCGCGGGCATGCCGATGGCATGGATGCGGATGCGCCGGCGGCCCTGCCGGTCGAGCGGGTTGTATTTGCGCACCGCCGCCAGCGCGGCTTCGTTCGAGGCGCCGGTGTAATCGTCGCCGATGACATACACGCTGATCTTCTTGTCGGCGGCCCACCAGTACTGCACGGCCGCGCCAATGCCCTCCACCGGGCTGGAATTGCTGAACGGCTTCCAGTTCACCATCGTCGAGAGGATGCGCGCGCGTTGCGAGGGTGTGTCCTGCAGCCACTGGCCGCGCGTGCTCGGGAACATCGGCTTGCCCTCGTCGTCGAGGATCTGCATCCCCTTGACGGTGGGATAGATGTCGAGGATCTCCTTCATGACGACCTGGGCGTTCTCCCAGTTGTCGGCCTGCATGCTGCCCGACGTGTCGATCACGAAGATGATGTATTCGCTGTCCACCGGGATGCCGCCGACCTGCATGACGGTGTCTATCTTCTTGGGCGCGTTCCTGAGCAGGCGTTGCATCTCGGCGGTGAGCGTCTGGTGCGCGGCCACGAGTTCGGTCTCGACGATGTTGGTGACCGTCGACTCGCCCTTGCTCGCCTTGAACTCGCCGCGGATCTTGTTGAGATCGACTGCCATGGCGGCGGCCCGCGCCTGCGCGTCGTCGCGCACCTTGACGCGGCCCTGCAGTTCGCGGTTGAGGATTTCGGTCTCGCCGCGCAGCTCGAAGAGCTGGCGCTGCAGGGCGTCGATCTGGCCCTTGAGGTCTTTCTCGCTGCGTTCGATCACGATGGGCTGGCCGACGTCGGTCAGCACCAGCAGCAGGATGATCGCGCCGAAGCCGCAGCAGATGCAGTCGAGGAACGACAGCGTGAAGACTTCGAATTCGCGGCGCTTGCCCAGGGCCATCGGTTTCTCCTGACTACGGCCAGTCGCGCGAGGGAACGACGTAGGAACCGCCCGTGCGCCGCGCGAGCTGCCAGTAGGCGTTCGCCGCGGGCAGGTCGCCCTTCATCGGCAGCAGCACGACGTCGATCGGCAGATCGCGCGTCATCGTCTTCATCGCGTCGTTGAAGAGCTTCTCGCGATCGGAGGCCTTGATGAACTTGCGCGACGGCGGCACCGACCCCTGCGTCGGCAGGCCGTCGGTGATCAGGACGATCTGGTCGGGCTGAGGCTGGATGGTGCGGAGCGCCAGGAACGCGTTCACGAGGCTGGTGCCGTCCGAGGGCGTGATCTGGCGCGCGGCCGTGAGCACGTTGTTGATGACGCGCGGATCGCTCGACGAGAGCCACTTGCCCTGCGTGTCGGCCAGCACCGCCTTCGCCTTCGTGTTGAAACCGTACACCTGGAATTCGCTGTTGTCGGGAAGCTGCGCGCTGAGCCACTCGACCATGTCGAGCGCGCGGCGCCACTTGAGCGCCGAACGGCGCATGGCCTCGGGCTGGTTGCGCAGGCGCAGGATCTTCGCGACGTCCTCGTCCATCATGCTGGCCGAGGTGTCGAGCAACACCATGATGCGCTTGCCCTTCATCTTGAGCGAGCTGATGTAGCGCCGGTCGCCGCGTCCGCGGAAAGCCTTCACGCGTGAGCCCGCGGGACCCTTGTCGAGCGCGCCGCCCTCGAGGCGCTTGATGCCCTCCTGGAGCGACTTGATGTCGGCCATGAGCTTGTTGATGTGCTCGCGGCGCGCGACGCTGTCGACGTCCAGGGTCGGGATTTCCTCGCGCCGCTGCTTGAGCTCGGCCGCGACGCGCAGCGCGCGCGCCTTCGCCTCCGCGGCGTCCTCGTCGGTCTTCTCGAGCGTGTTGCGCAGGAGCACGAGGTTCTTCGTACCCTCCTTCACTTCTTCCTCGAGTTTGCGCACCTCGCCGGTGAGCTGATCGATGCGCAGGATCTCCTGCGCGCCGGCCTGCGCCTGCACGATCGTGTAGAACAACACCACCGCGCCGAATCCGCAGCAGATGCAGTCCAGGAACGACAGCGTGAAGACCTCGAAGGCGCGGCGCTTCTTTCTCATCCGCCCTCCCCGGCCGCTGCCGGCGGCGCGAAGGCCGCGGCGGAAATCAACGTGAACTCGACGCCGGGCGTGCCGACACGCACGCGATCGCCGGGGCGCACCGTGGTCCGTTCGCGCACGCGCGCGCCATTGACCCAGGTGCCGTGACGACTGTGATCGATCAGCACGGTGCGTTCGCCTTCACGCCGCAGCGAACAATGCCGGCGCGACACGCCGGCCGCGGCGCGCGGCAGAACGATGCGCGGCTCGTTGTCGATGTCCTCGGTGCCGATGACGAGGCCGAGATCCGGGAAGCGCCGCGAGTCGCCGCCGAACAGGATGTGCGTGACGGGCAGCGCGCGTCCCGCCGATGGGGTCGGCGGCGCGAGGTATTCGACGTCGCCGGAGAGCCGGTGATCCGCGATGCGCGCGACCTGGCGCCGCAGGCGCGGCCCCGCATTCGGGTCGGCCGCCTGCAGCGAGGCGGCCACCGCGACGAGGCCGGGCGGCACGATCACGAGGCCTTCCTGCTCGGACTCGAGCAGCCGCGCGAGGAAGCCCGGCCAGCGCCGCGCCTCGTCCGGCAGTATCAGCGCCGCGCTCTGTCCCGCGATGCGCGAGGAACGCGCCAGGCGCGCGAGCTCGCGGAAGAACGCCACGGCCGCGTCGGCGAATTGCTGCGCTTCGACGTCCACCGCGAATCTCGATCCGTCGGCTTCGACCGCCGCCTCGACCTTGCCGTGCACGGCGGCCTGCGCGACGAACGCCGGCAGATCCGCGAACAGCCGCTGCTCGACATCGAGCGACAGCAGCGGATCGAAACGCGTGTTCTTGACCATGATCGCGGCCACGGTCTGCAGCCACTGGTCGTAGACGTCGAGCAGGTTGGCCCGCTCGCTCTTGAAGGATTCCTCGAACGAACACTCGGGGCCGCCCACCACGCGCGTCGCGGTCGCCGAACGCCAGCCGGCCTGGAGCACCACGTACTGGCTGCGATCCGCCACGGCAGCCGAAGTGAGTGTCGCCGCGTCGATGAAATCGCGCGCGTCGACGCCGGCGGCGCTGAGCGCGCCGCGCAGGCTCGAGAGCGCGGACGCATCGAGTCCGGCGGGCACGGCGACGACCGCATCGATGCGGTCGCTCACGCCGAGTGCGCGCAGGTGCGCGAGCACCTCGACGGCGACGTGGCGCGCGGCATTCTCGTCGCGGCCGAGCTCGCGCCAGTGGCCGAGCGAGACTTCGTCCGGACGGCCACGCGCCGCGGCGAGCGCCGCGCGCCCGAAGCGCGGCTCGCGCACGCCGGTCTCGACCGCCAGCGGCTCGTGCGCGACGAGCTCTCCATCGCGCGCGATGGCCAGCATGTGGTGGTCGAAGTGCAGTCCGTACATGTTCGGTAGCTAGATGTTGGTGGGGAAACTCACGCTCGAGTCCGCGCTGTACTGCAGGTCCGGCGGCAGTTCCTCGGTCGAGAGGCCTTCGTAGGGATCCTTGTCCGCTTCTTCCTCGCCTTCCGGCGTTGCGGTGCCCTCGGCGGGCGGCGCGGACTTGTCGGGTGTCGCGCCCTGTTGCGCGGGTTCGGGCGCGGAGGTGCCCTGCTCGTTCGACTGCGCAAGACTCGCGGAGGGCGCCGACGACGACGCCTGCGGATCGTCGCTCGCCGCGGTGCCCAGGGCGATCGGCGGACCGGTGCGCACCGGCGTGTTGATCACGAACGTCGTCGCGGCCATCGCGGCGATGGTCGCCAGCGTGATCGCGAACAGGCTGAACAGGAGGTTTCGAATCATCGTGTCTACCTACTGCGGCGCGTTGGGCGCCACGTAACGCGCGACGCGGAAGCCGATGTAGTCGGTGGCTCCGTTCGCGCTTTCTCGCCAGGGAAAACGCAGCTCTGTCGCGGCGGTGGTTCGCCAGCTCGAACCGCGAATCGTGTGGAACTTGCCGTCGTCGGGGCCGAGCGGATCCGTCAGGTGGGTCGACGGCACGTAGGACAGGTACCGATCGTTGACCCACTCGGCGACGTTGCCGGCGAAATCGTAGAAGCCGAGCGCGTTCGGCGCGAACAGCGCGGGCGCCGCCACGGTCGGGAACTCGTCCGTGTGCTCCGAGAGCACGACGGGACCGAGCAATTCCATCGCCTCGCCACCGCCGATGTTCGCGGTGCCGGACACGACCGGCAGATCCTTGCCCCATGGATACTTGAGCGGCTTGTTGGTGCTGGCCGCGCGCGCCACGAATTCCCACTCCGCCTCGGTGGGCAGGCGGTAACCATTGCTGACCGGCACGATGAGCTGGAATCCGCCGCCATCGCGTGGCTGGTAGGCAGGCGGCAGGCCTTCCTGCGCCGACAGCCAGTTGCAGAATTCCGCGGCGTCGTCCCAGGTCACGCGCGTGACGGCCTGCTTGTCGAGGTCGAGCGAGTGACTGCCGATGGAACCGGAGTTGTGAGTCGGCCGGAACTGGCGGAACTGCGCGTTCGTCACTTCGCGCTCGCCCATGTAGAACGGCCGCAGCAGCGTGACCTTGTGACTGCCCTCGTTCGGCCGCCGTCCCTGTTCGCGCCGATCGGTGCCCGCGGTGAACTCGCCACCCGGAACGATGATGAGGCGGACCCCCGACTTGGTCGTGATGCGCGCCGGCGAGTTGCCGACCACGTCCTTCGGATCGACGAGCTTGTAGCTGATCGTGCGGCCGATGCCGGGCGCGAGCACGAGATCGGCCGAGTACGGGTCGTAACCCTGGCGGCGCACTTCGAGTTTGTGGCGACTGGCCGGCAGCGCCACGGTGACCGGCGCCTTGCCGCGCGACTCGCCGTTCAGGAACACCTCGGCATCGGCGGGTTGGCCCTGGATACGGACTTCGACGAGCAGCGCGGACAGCCGCGCATCGAGCGTGGATTCCTTGTCGGGCTCCGCGAATACCTCGCGAGTCCACGGCGAGTATCCCGCGCGCGCGATCGTCACCTGGTGCGTGACGCCGGGCGACAGCTCGATCGTCACGGGCGTCACGCCGCGGAAGATTCCGCCGGTCGTGACCTGCGCGCCCGACGGCACCGAGCGCACCGTGACACGCGCGTCGGCCGCGCCGAGCTCGACGGGGCCGATCGAAGAGGCCTTGCCCGCGGTGACCGCGACGCTCGACACCCACGGGCGCAGCCCGGGCGCGGAAATCTGCACGCGACGCATGCCCGCATCCATTTCGACCTTCGCGGGCGTCACGCCCGCGGGCTTGCCGTCGACTTCGATCGTCGCGCCAGCGGGCACCGAGGAGACGTCCACGACGCCGAAGTTCGGCTTCATCGCGACCTCGAGATCCTGCTTCTCGCCGCCGCCGGCGATCACCACGCGCTGCACGTGTTCGAGATACCGCGGCGCCTTGATCGTGATCGTGCGCTCGCCGGCCGGGACATCGACGGTGCCGGGCACCTCGCCGACCGGCGCGCCGTCGGCGGAGATGCGCGCCTTCACGCCGCCGGTGTCGACCACGAGCTTGCCGGGTAGTTTGACCAGGTGCATCAGCGTGTGCGTCGGCGTGCCGCGCTCCACGGTCACGCCCACCTCGGCCGGCGCGAAACCTTCGCGGCTCGCGCGCAACCGGTGTTCGCCCGGGAACACGAACACGCTCGAGGCCGATTGCCACGAGAACGTGTCGACGGCGCTGACGCGCGCGTCCGCGGGCTTCAAGTCGATCGTGACCGTCTCGAGCATCAGGAAGAACGCGAGGATGCCGACGAGCAGCAGGCCCACGCCGCCGGCGACGTAGTGCCACACGCCGAGCGGCTCGCGCCGCGCGCGCGGCCGCGCGGCGCCGTCGATCTCGGGCACCTCGCCCATGTCGATGGCCACGTCTTCACCGAGCGGCACGAGGGTCTGCACGCTGTCGCCCACGGGCGGCAACGTCTCCGTGCCTTCGAGCTCGAAGCGCCGCAGCGCGAGCGAGAGGGGAGTCGCCTCCTCGACCAGCAGCTGCGAGCCCGCGATCGTGACCACGTCGCCCGCGACGATGATGCGCGCCCCGCCGACCGCGACGCCGTTGACGCCGATGCGCGCCTCGGGCGCCGCATCGAGCAGCCAGCGACCGGACACGGCCCGCAGCGATGCCGGCGGCGCGTCGGGCAGGACCGGGGATTCCCCGAGGTCGGCATGCATCTCTCCGCTCGCCGGATCGATCGCGACGCGCGCGCCGAAGCGCGCCTCACCCTGCGTGCTGCGCAGGGTGATGTTCGGATCCAGTGAGAGTGAGGGTTCCATGCGTGCGGCTTGCTAGATCGGCTCGAGGCAGCGGATGTCGACGATCTGTCCGCCCTGCCCCGGCGCGACGGTGATTTCGCGGCGAACGTCGCGAAAGCCGCTGCGTTTGCCGGTGACGGTGTACTTGCCGGGCTTGAGTTCGACCTGGCGCTTCTCGAATGCGCCGAAGAACCCGACGCGCTGGATCGCCACCTCGGTCATGTTGTCGGATTCGAGCGCAAGCACCACGGGTTGATTGAACGTGGGCAGCAGGAGTTCCAGCCGCGCGACCTGCGAACGGATGACGGGACCCTTGGTCGGCAGGGCCTGGGCGCGCTGGATCAGGCGCTCCGCCTCGACGCGCACGCTTTCCTCCGCGAGCCGCTCGGGCTTGTCGATCAACACCTGCAGGCGCCGGCCGAGCTCGGCGCGCGGCGCCACCGCCTCACGGCCGTTCAGCGCGAACTGCAGCGTGGGATCGCGCGCCAGGGCTTCATCGTAGATCGCGAGCGCTTCCGTCCAGCGTTCCTCGGCAGCCAGCCGAGCGGCGCGCTGCTCGAGCTCGGCGAGGCTGCGGCCCGAGCCGGTATCGGCGAGCCGCGTCAACGCGGCGGCGACCTCCGGACTGCCGGGGCGCAGCTTCTGCGCCTGGTCGAGCTGCGTACGGGCCTCGGACAGCCGCCCCGCGTTGAGCGCGGCGAGGCCGGCGCCGAAGGCGGCATTGAATTCGTCATCGGCCACGGTACGCTTCACGCGCGCGAGCCCTTCGGTGGCCGTGGCATTCCCGGGATTGCGCTCGAGGACGTCGGCGAACAGTTCTTGCGCCTTGGAGTAGTCCTTGGCCAGCTCTGCGTTCTCGGCATCCGCGAGCGTCGGGACGACGCCACTCGCGCTCGCGACTCTTTCGAGACCCTGCTTGGCGTCGGCATTGCCCGGATCGATCCTGAGCGCCGTCTCGAAGGCCTGGCGCGCGTTCTCGAATTCATCGGCGGACAACGCGCGATTGCCTTCCGAGAGCTGCGCGTTGAGCGCAGCCGGCACGCGCGATTCGATTTCGGTGAGTGTCTTGTCGAGTTTCGCGAGCGAAGTCGCGACCGCGTCGTAGTCGCGTCGATCGAGCAACGCGCGCGCGTCGTCGATGGTCTTGCGCGCGGCCGCGAACTCCGGGCCGCTCCATTGCGCGGCGGCGCGCTCATCGAGCTCGGCGGCGCGCTTGTCGAGCTCCGTGTGCTGCGTGTTCAGTTCCTCGATGCGCTTCTCGGCGGCCTGCTGGCTCGCGGAAGGCCCGGTCGGCAGCTTGAGCGAGGTGATGTCTATCTTCTGCTCGCTCGCGACCCGCGGCAGGAAGACCGCGACGCCGGCCGAGGCGACCGCCAGCACCGCCGCGATCGCCCAGTTGCGGCGCCGTGCACGCGTGCGTTGCCGGCGCTCCTGCTCGACGCGCACCTCGTCGATCTGCGGCAGCAGCGACGGGTCGATCTCGTCGAGCTCGCGTACCGGCGCGATGATCGGTTGCTCGTCGTCGACCGACACGGCGGGCGTGCGGTCGTCGGCCGCGGGGCCGAGGGTCGGATCCGGAAGCTCCGGTTCCGTGTCGGCCGGCGCGCCGTCGAAGCCGAGTGTGTCCTGCAGCACCGCGTTCATCTCGTCGGCGATGTGCCGCATCGTCGGCGGACGCTCGCGCGCCTGCTTCGCGAGCATCCACGCGATCAGCATCTCGAGGCGCGGAGGAATCGGCTTCACCGCTTTCAGCCGCGGCACCAGTTCGGTCGCGATCTTGCGCGCATCGAAGGCCGGATAGAACGGTGGATAGCCGGACAGCAGTTCGTACGCGAGCGCGCCGAGGCCGTAGATGTCGTCGGCGGGCCGCGCGGGTTCGCCCGCGAGTTGTTGCGGACTCGCGGAGAACGGCGAGCCGGGCGGACCCGAACTGTCGTCGCCTTCGGAAGCGCCCGCGCCGAAGTCCGCGAGCAGCGGCCGGCCCGCGCCGTCGAGCAGCACGTTCGAAGGCTTGAGATCGCGGTGCACGATGCGCCGCGCATGCGCGTGTTCGAGCGCCGCGGCGATGTCGATGAGCAGCGGCAGGATGCGTGTATACGACGCGCCGCGCAGTTGCCGCAGGTCGCCGCCGGTGGCCAGGACCATCGGCAGCACCGTGGCATCCGGTCCGCGCACGGGTTCGTACACGCGCAGCACGCCCGGGTGATTGAGGCGCGCCGTCAGCGTGAATTCACGCTGGAACACCTGCCACGCGGGTTCGGAGTTCGCGAACTGCGAGTACAGGACCTTGAGCGCGACGTCCGCCTCGCGGATTTCGTCGCGCGCACGCCAGACCTCGCCGTACCCGCCGGCGCCGAGTTTCTCGATGAGCACGAAGCGGCCGCACAGCTTCGTGCCGGCCTGGTTCTGGTTTGTCACGTTCGGCAGACTAACTATTCAATTCAGCCGGCGGGCGGCGTGGCGCCGGCCCCGGTGGTCGTGGCGGCCGGATTCGCCACGGGCGCCGGCGGCGGCGCCGCCGCAGAGCCGGTTTCCTCTTCGTAGAGCTGCTTGAGCAGCTTGCGCCATTCCCGGTACTGGTCTTCGGCCGTGCCCGTGAGACGCAGCGTATGGCCTTCGACCTCCACCACCTGCGGCGCGACTTCGGCCTGGAAGCTGTTCGTCAGCTCCTTCAGGGCGTCCGCGTGCACGCGGGCGTCGGCGTATTTACGGATGCCCGAGAGCACCGCGGCGATGCCACCCATCGTGCCGGCGTTGCGCGCCGCGTTGTTGATGCGGCAGCTGTCGTAGCTGCTGCAGGAATTGGGCGCGAAGATGCTGGCGATGAGCGCCGCCGCGCCGAGGATCGTGCGCGTGCGCGCGCTCGAGCGTGCGCGCATTTCCTTCTCGAGCTCGGTGAAGCTCGTCTGGCGCCAGCTGCCATACGACTCTTCCATCGAATCCTGGAAGCTCGCGTAGTAGTCGTTGACGGTATCCACGACCGCCGTGTCGCGCTCGCGGATCTTCTCGATGCGATTGAGCGTCGGATCGCCTTCGGCCGGCATGCGCACGACCTGCATGACGCCGTTCTTGTCCTTGGCGGTCATGCCGGCCATCGCATCGGGTGCGAGATCCTCGGCGAATCTCAGGCTCGCGATGCGCCGGATGTTCTCGCGCTCGACGGATGTGAGCTTGTCGCGCGCAGCGACCAGGTCGTTCGCGATCTCGGAGTACACGTTCTGGAAGGGATCGCGCGCCTTCATCGATGCGGTGGTCTTGTACGCGCCGAGATCGACGAGGCTCTGGTAACGCTTGTCCTTGATCCACACGCGGCCGGCAGCGTCCGTGGCGGAGACGTCGAGCGACAGGAAGCCGCCGTTCGAATCGACGAGCTGGCCGGTGACGATGACGTCGACGAACTCGGCGGTATCCGGGATCACGCGCACCGCGCCCCATTGCGCGGTCGCCTCGAGCGTCTCGCGCAGCAGGGTGGGGATGTAACGCGCCTCGGCCTTGCGCAGATCGGGATAGATCCGCTTCTTCGCGAGGGCTTCGACGTCGTCCTCGATGTTCTTCGGGATGCCCGGGTCGAACACGCGGATGCCGACATCGAGCAGCTCGGCTTCGGGGATGTGGACGGTGGCCTGCTTGGCCGCGATCTTCGGGATCGGCTTCGTTTCCGAGGTGACGCAACCGGCCAGTACGAACGACAGCGCCAGCAGCGTCCCGGCAAGTAGTTTGGTCTTCATGTCAGCCTCGTGCTCATCTCTCGACTACGTCAGCTCGTGGACTTCTTGTAATCGTTGTATTCCTTCCAGAGACGCTCCTTGAGTTCGGGGTCGGTCTCCTCCTCGGCCGCCTTGCGCAGGCGCCGCGCGACGATGTCGTCGTCGCTGCCGTGCACCTGTTTCTGGTGACCGGCGCCGCTGCCGCCGGCGGACTTGCCGCCGCTGTCCGACCCGCCGGCCTCGCCCGAGGACTGTTCGCCGCTCGCGCTGCCTTCCGACTTCAGGTCGCCATTGCGGGCGGTCATCTCGCCCGACGCGGAGCCGCCGCCGTCGGAGCCGCTGCCATCGCCGGAGCCGGAGGAGTCACCGCTCTCGCCTTCACCTTCGGCGCTGCCGCCGCGCGCATCGCGTTCTTTCGCGACGCGTTCCTGTTCTTTCTTGAGCGTCTTGTCGAAGTCGCCCAGCGAATCGTCGAGGCTCTTGTCGGCCGCCCGACGACGCTCTTCCGACGTCGAAGCTCCGCCGCCGCCCGCGCTGCCGCCGGGCCCTTCAGTGCCGGCCGTGCCGGACGTGCCGCTCGAGCCGCTGTCTCCGCCCGGCATTCCACCCGGCATTCCGCCAGGCGATCCGGGTGATCCGGGCGTACCTCCGGGCATCCCACCCGGCATGCCACCGGGCATTCCGCCGGGCATTCCCGAACTACCGCCAGGCATTCCACCGGGCATTCCCGAGCTGCCGCCGGGCATGCCACTGCCGCCGCCGCCGCTGCCGCCCGGCGAGCCGCCACTGCTGCCGCCCGGCGAGCCGGGCATTCCGCCGCCGCCCGGCATGCCGCCACCGCCGCTCGGCGGGCTGGGCATCGACGGTCCGCCGCCGCTGTTGGAGGCGCAGCCGGCAATGAGTATCGCGGCCGCGATGGCAGCGCTCAAAAGATGTTGGGTGCGCATGCGACCTCCTTGAAGGTTCGTCTATTGGGTCCCCGCGGTCGAACCGTCGGTTCCCGTGAAAAAGCTGCGCAACTGGTTGGACATGCGGTTGCACGCCGTCGCCTGTACGCGCGCGATGAACGGCAAGGGCACGATTGCGCCGACGATGGCCGAGGTGCCGGTAACGTTCGTTCCCACGCTACCCGCCGACTTGGCCTGTTTCAAATCCCAAATGGTGGCCTCGTAGTCCGATTCCTTCTGCCACCATCCGAAACCGATACACCCCGCGCCGCCGGGGGCGGCTCCGCAGGCCAGGCTGCCGCCGCCATCGGTCTTGCGGGTGCTGCCGTCGAGCCAGACAACATAACGCACGCCGCTTTCGGTGATCTTTTCGGCAACACCGGGGCGTGAGAGCAACGAACTCATGGCCTCGGGTTTGCCCGGGGCCGTGGACGGCTCGAACCACGGAAACATCTTGTCGACGAACTCGTTGTTGTCGTGCACGGCAAGACCGTTCCGGCCGTCGCCGAGACCCTCACCGACGCAATCCATGAAATCGTCTTCGGCGCCCGAGCCTTCGATCTGCGGCTTGGCCAGTATGACCACGCGTTCGCCCTTGGCGATCGGGGTGGCGAGCTCGCGGGATTCCTCGATGCGGGCCTGCATGCAGCCAGTGGCCAAAAGAACACCCACACATGCGGTCGTCATGCGGATCGCGTTCTTCATCGACTTGCTCCCAGTTCTAGGTGTGGGATGTCTGTGGGCACGGCAAGTATGCCACGTCGCAGCACAGTGACTTTGTGACCGCGCGCCCTGGGGCCGGTTCCCAGCCTCGAGAAGTCAAATGAGATCGAGCTGCGGGTGAGGCTCGCCCGGGCGCCGAAACAGTTCTGTCGTGAGTTCATGGTCTCTTTCCGCCGGAAATCCCAGCCTTCGGCACGCTAACCGGAAACGCTGGCGAATGAGATTGGCCACGGGTCCCATCGCGTGCATGCGCGTCCCGAAGGAGGGGTCGTTGTCTCGCCCGCCGCGCATGCCCCGAACCTGCGACATCACGTGCGCGGCGCGGTCGGGGAAATGCTCGGCGAGCCACTCCCGGAAAAGATCCTTCACTTCCCAGGGCAGGCGCAACAGGGTGTATCCGGCCTGCGACGCGCCGGCCTCGCGCGAGGCTTCGAGCACGGCTTCGATTTCGTGTTCCGTGAGCACCGGGATGATCGGCGCGACGAGCACACCGACCGGAACGCCGGCATCGGCGAGCACACGCATCGCCTTGAGCTTCGCGGCCGCGGACGATGCGCGCGGCTCGAGGATGCGCTTCATGTCGTCGTCCAGTGTGGGAATGCTGAACATCACGCTCACCAGATTGTCGCGAGCGAGCGCCGAGAGAAGGTCCACGTCGCGCGCGATCAATGCGCCTTTCGTCGTGATCGCGACGGGATGCCGGTACTTCAGCAGTACTTCGAGGAGGGAACGCGTGACTCGCTGGGTTTTTTCGAGCGGCTGATACGGATCCGTATTCGCGCCGAGCATGATCGTCGAACATTGGTATCGCGGAGCCGAAAACTCCTTTTCTAGCAGGCGCGCCGCGTCCAATTTGTAGAAAAGTTTGGTTTCGAAGTCGAGGCCCGGGGAAAGTCCTATGTATGAGTGGCTGGGCCGCGCGTAGCAGTTGTGACTGATGACGCCATCGGCGATGAAATCCTCGGTCCCGGTCGTGATGTCGTAGAGACGCATGGCCGAGCCGAGCGGTTCGATTTTCGTAACCGCAAGCGCCGCCGTGGATTTCACGGCTTGACCGGCAAAATTGCGTTTTCGCGTGACGGCGGGATCCACCGTGTGGAAGAACCGGAGGTGTTCGGCCAGGCCGCCGGTCAGCCTGATGATGTCCATCGGCTTCGTAGTTACGCGATCGACGTGTTCCACGACGAATCGAAAATCGAAAACGTTCAGCCCGCGGCAGATCCACTCGATGATTTGCGGATCGGTATTCGGAATACGGAGTACGGCCTGGCTGAAACTCCCTTCGGCATCGAAAATTCCAGCGAGGAAACCCGCGTGCCAGCCGCGCGACGGAAGCTCCGGCCAATCAATCAGTCGGCAAATCTCCTCCACGTTTGCACGGGCATGCGAGCGAATGGCCTGCATGGATTGCGTTCCGTTGCCGCCCGCCGCGAACTGAAGACCTCGGGTCCCGATGCGGCTTTCCAGCAAGTAACCTTGCGTGCGGTCGAGCGCTTCCGAGTCGCACGGTGCGAGACGGAATTGCTGGACTATTTCGCTGACACGCGTCTTTCCGCTGCGATCGAAAGACTTCAGCAGACCTGCGCCGCGAATCATTCCGCATAGATAGCCGCGCTGGTAATCCGGTCCCTGTTCCGGTGGCGCGGCAAAGCGACCCGTCCCCATCAACTTGTTGTTGATCGTCAGATGCGGACGCCGAGCTCGGCCGCATTCGGTCCCCGTTACGAACTTCCACCCGCGTTCCGTGAGGAAGCGGTGATCCGGACCGGCGGTCAGGGTCGTGCCGTCTTCCAGGGTGATCCGGTATGCGGGCTTGATGACGCACCAGTGCGCGAGCACGCGGGTCTTCACGTAGCGCCGATAGAAACCGACTCGTTCCGTTCCGTAGATTTCGTCGCCCACCTTCAGGTCGGCAATGGGCTTGTGCCTTCCGTTCGCCATGAGGATCGGCGTGTCGCCCCCCAGGCAGTAGATGCATCCGTGTTCGCATCCCCTGTACGGATTGATCGATTGGCTGAAGCCAATGTCGGGCGAGTCGTTGCGGCTGATGATCGATCGGGCCGGCTCGGGCATGACGATGGTCTCGAGCTTGCTCGGCGGCTCTTCCTCGTGCCATCCGTCGTGCTCGAGTACCTGGGTCAGCTTGTCGAATCGGCCGGGAGGCTGGGACAACGCCCCGCGGCCTTTGATGGGGCCTGCCATGGATGGACTGTATTTCCGTACAGGTCGCGAGTAAATCCAGTCCCCGGTGTGCATGCGACCTGTATGACGCGGCCACGACGCCGCTCCTTTGGACCTTCTCCCGGATTTTCCGTGCCAGGCACCGTCTTCAGTGCTTCGGCTCCGGGAAGCGGTCGAGCTTCCTGAGCTCGGGGAAGATCTTCATGTAGGAGCCCACGACGATGAGCGTCGCGCAGCCGCCGATCACAACGGCGCGCACGGTACCGAACCATTTCGCGGTCAGGCCCGACTCGAATTCGCCGAGCTCGTTGGACGCGCCGATGAACATCGAGTTAACCGCGCTCACGCGACCGCGGATCGCATCGGGCGTCTCGAGCTGCACGAGCAACTGGCGCACGAACACGCTGACCATGTCTCCCGCGCCCAGCACGGCGAGCACCGCGAGCGAGAGCCAGAAGTTGGTCGAGAGGCCGAACACGATGGTCGCGATGCCGAAGGCCGCGACGCCGCCGAACATCCAGCGCCCCGCATGCCGCGTGATCGGACGCAGCCCGAGGCCGAGCGCGACGATCGCGGCGCCGACGCCGGGCGCCGCGCGCAGGACTCCCAGGCCCGCGCTGTCGACGTGCAGCACATCGGTGGCGAACACGGGCAACAATGCAGTGGCGCCGCCGAACAGCACCGCGAAGAGATCGAGCGAGATCGCGCCTAACAACGGCTTCTTGCCCACGACGAACCGGAAGCCGTCGAGCACGCTGTGCCAGCGCCACTGGGTGGCCTTACCCTGCGGCCACACGGGGCGCACGTTCGCGACCATGAGCACGGTGAAGGTCAGCAATACACACGCGATGCCGTAGACGACGTGATAACCGAAGATCGCGAGCACACCGCCGATCGAGGGTCCGACGATCACGCCCGTCTGGAACAACACCGCGTTGACCGACACGGCACCCGGCAGTTGCTCCTTCGGGACGAGGTTGGGCGTCATCGCCTGCCCCGCCGGCGCCCAGAACGCGCGTGCCACGCCTAACAACACCATCGCGCCGAACACGATCGCGACGTTGCGGCTGCCGGACAGCGTGAACCACAGCAGGATCGCCGCGCCCGTGAGCTCGGCGGTGTACGCGCACGCGATGATGACGCGCCGGTCGAACCGGTCGGCCAGCTGGCCGCCCGGCAGCACGAGCGCCAGGAACGGCAGGAACTGCGCGAGGCCGATGAGGCCGAGATCGAGCGGATCGCGCGTGATCTTCCAGACCTGGAACCCTGCGACCACGTTGATCATCTGCCAGGCGAGGGTGCCGGCGAGACGCCCGAACGCGTAGCGCGCGAAGTCGGGGTGGCTCAACGCCTGCAGCGCAGGCGAACGGGACTTGATGCTCAAGGGGTGCCGGGTAGTTGGGGTGTGCGCACTTTAGCTGGTAACTTCGTGCCCGGCAGGGCACTTCGTCAGGAAAGTCGTGAGGGCGATGCGATGAGGGCAGGTTTCTTGGCTGGATTCACCGCGAGCTTGCTGTGCGCCTGCGCGGCGAATGCCCCCGCGCCGCCTCCACCCGCCCCGGCTTCTCCCCCGCCGCCTGCGCCAGACGAGCAGTTCGAAACGATCGCGAAGCGTTACCTGCGGGAATTCCCCGAACTTTCGCCGGTCCGCGCCACGGGCCTGGGCGATCACCGGTTCGACGGCCGGCTCGATGACGTGAGCGCGGAAGGCTGGGAGGCGCAGGCCGCGTTCGCGGACACCTATCTATCGGCGCTCGAGCCGATCGATGCATCCCGCCTGTCGCGGTCCAACCAGGTCGACCTGCTGCTCCTGCGTCACGCGCTCGAGTACCAACGCTGGAGTGTCCGCACGCTCGCCCAGTGGCGCTGGAATCCGCTGATCTACACCAGCATCGCGGGCGATTCGCTGTACGCGCTGCTGGCGCGCGACTTCGCGCCGCTGCCGGAGCGGCTGGGCAACATCGCCGCGCGCCTCGACGAGATGTCACGCCTGCTCGCGCAGGAACGCGACGTGCTGGAGCCCGCGCGCGTCCCGAAGATTCACGCGGAAACCGCGATCCGGCAGAACGCCGGACTCATCTCGATGCTCGACGACGAAATTCCGAAACAGCTCGCGAGCCTGCCGGAAGATCGGCAGGAAGCGATCCGCGCCAGCATTGCGAGGGCGCGCACCGCGCTGTCGCAACACCAGATCTGGCTCGAGAAGAAGTTGCTGCCCGAAGCGCAGGGCGATTATCGACTGGGCGCCGAACTCTACGATCGCAAGCTCGGGTTCGCATTGTTCTCGCCGCTGTCGCGCACGGAAATCCGGCGGCGCGCCGAATCCGAACTGGCGCGGACCCGCGCCGCGATGTATGCGATCGCTCGCGACGTCCTCAAAGGAAAACGCGGTGCGCCGCCCACGCCCGAGCATCCCGGCGAGAAGCAGCAGCAGCGCGCGATCGAGGCCGCGCTCGAGCTCGCGTATGCGAAGCGACCCACGCGCGAAGGAGTGCTCGATGCCGCGCGCGCCGCGCTGGTCGAAACGACCGGGTTCGTGCGCGCGAAGGACCTGGTTTCCCTGCCGGACGAGCCGCTCGAGATCATCCCGATGCCCGAGTTCCAGCAGGGCGTGGCGCTTGCCTATTGCGATTCGCCCGGCCCGCTCGAGTCGAAGGGCCAGAAGACTTTCTACGCGGTCTCGCCGATCCCGGAGCAGTGGACGCGCGCGCAGACGGATTCCTTCCTGCGCGAGTACAACTCGCTGTCCATTCGCGACCTGACCATCCACGAGGCGATGCCGGGACACTATCTGCAACTCGCGCATTCGAATCGTTATCCCTCGCCGCTGCGTGCCGTGCATTCCTCGGGACCGTTCGTGGAAGGCTGGGCGGTGTATGCCGAGAAGCTCATGATCGAACAGGGCTATCTCGCGGATGAGCCGCTCATGCATCTCATCCAGCTCAAGTGGTACCTGCGCGTGGTCGTGAACGCCTTGCTGGATCAGGCAGTGCACGTCGACGGCATTTCGCGCGACGAAGCGATGAAACTCATGACCGAAACGGGTTTCCAGGAAGAGCGCGAAGCCGCCGGCAAGTGGACCCGCGCGCAACTCACGTCAGCCCAACTACCCACCTACTTCGTCGGCGCGCAGGAGCACTTCGACGCGCGCAAGGCGGCCGAGGCGAA
>JAFAGC010000097.1 GCA_023423065.1 Pseudomonadota bacterium | reverse complement strand
TGCCTGGCACCGAAATCCGGCAAAACGCGGGCGCGGCCGTCGATGTACGGGAACGGCCGCGCCCACGCCCCCCGCTCACATGCCCTTGGCGCCCTGGGCCTTGCGGACGAGCTGGACGAACTCGTTGCGATAACCGAAGGGATCCTCGCCGCGCGCCGCGAGTGCCTGGCGCGCGACGTCGTCGTAGGTCAGCGTGCCGGTGTGCTCGCCGCCGCGCAGCAGCTGGCCGAATCCCGCCACCGCGGTCGAGAACGCGACGTCGCGCGCGATCGACTCGGGCACCTTGCCGGTGTCGACCAGGATCGGCCGCTCGATGAGACGCGATTTGCGCCCGTCGGGTAGTTTGTAGCGGATCTTCAGGAATCCATATTCGTTCGCCTTGTTCTTCTCTCCCGCGGATTTCGTCGAAGGCGCGTAACGCAGCTCTTCCACGGCGCGCGCGTCGGACTCCACCGGCGTGATCTCGTAGATGGCCGTCACCGTGTGTCCGGCGCCGACGTCGCCCGCGTCAACCGCGTCGTTGTTGAAGTCCTCGCGCTTCAGCGCGCGGGTCTCGTAACCGATCAGCCGGTACTCCGCGACCGTCGCCGGATTGAATTCCACCTGCAGCTTCACGTCCTTCGCGATCGTGAACAGCGACGAGCCCGCCTGCTGCACCAGCACCTTGTGAGCTTCGTTGAGCGTGTCGATGTAGGCAGCGACGCCGTTGCCGTTCTGCGCCAGCGCCTGCGCGAGCTCGTCGCGGTAATTGCCCTGGCCGTATCCCAGCACGGACAGGAACACGCCCCGATCGCGCTTCCGTTCGACGTATCCCTTGAGCTCGCTCGTGCTGTCGATGCCGACGTTGAAGTCGCCGTCGGTGGCCAGCAGGATGCGGTTCACACCGTTCTCGCGGAACGACCGCTCGGCGAGATCGTACGCAAGGCGGATGCCCTCCGCGCCGGCCGTCGAGCCGCCCGGCGTGAGCCGCGCGATCGCCTCGAGGATTTTTTCCTTCTCGCTCACCCGGGTCGGTGGCAGCACCAGGCCCGCGGCGCCCGCGTACACCACGATGCCCACCGTGTCGTCCGGCTTCAGGTTGTCGACCAAGAGCCGCATCGAGTCCTTCACGAGCGGTAGTTTGTCGGGCGCGTTCATCGAGCCGCTGACGTCGATCAACAGCACGAGGTTCGCATCCGGACGCTGACGATCGGGCAGCTCGTATCCCTTGATGCCGATGTGGATCAGCTTGCGCCCCTCGCCCCACGGCGAATCGCTCACGACCACCGTCGGACGGAACGGCTCGTCGCGCGACGCGGCCGCGGGCCACGAGTAGTCGAAGTAGTTGATCATCTCCTCGACTCGCACCGCGTCCTTCTGCGGCAGCAGGCCCAGGTTGAGCTGCTTGCGCACGAAGCCGTACGAGGCGGTGTCGACGTCCGCCGAGAACGTGGACACGGGCGCCTCGGAGACCTGCTTCACCGCGTTCGATTCGAAACTCTCGAAGCGGTCGCGGCCGGGTTCCTCGTCGGGAATGGAGGTCGGCACGGTGATCATGCGGACGCGCTCCGACTCCCCGCGTGGCGGAGGAGGAGCCGGAGACGGTGCGGGACTCCTGTTAGGCGACGTGCGCGCAGCCCGGCGCGCGCCAGTCACCACGACTTCGCTCAGTTCCCTCGAAGTGTCTTCCTTCTTCACGAGCGGCGAGCGCGTGCGTCCGATCCGGACGCCGGGCACACGCTGCAGCGACTCCGCTACGTTCGCGTCGGGGAACGTGCCGATGTCTTCGGCGGTGAGCGCGTCCGCGGTCACCGCGGTCGCGGGCGCGGCCTTCTCGGATTCCGCGTCGAACTCGATCTTCGCGAGACGCTCTTCGGAGATGTGCTCCCCGATTGCCGCCGCCCGCAATTCCGCGGGCGTGGGCGCGCGCCGTTCCGTATCGGGTTGCGGCGCCGCCTCGCGGGGTGTGGCGATTACGGTGGGAGCCAGTGCCAGGTCCCGCGAAGCCTCGACCGGCGTCGACGCCCGCGCTTGCGGCGGGGGCGCAGCCTCCGCGGGCGGCTCGCCTACGGTCGCCGGACCCGCGGCTCCCGCAGGCATCTCGCCGGACTCCACGATTGGCGTTTCCGCCGGCGCTTCGAACACATCCTCCGCGATCCTCGGCTCCAGCAGATCGGCGTTGCGGTTCAGCATGGGCCAGGTGATCGCAAGCCCGATGACCGCGACACCAAAACCCGCGGCCATCGCGAAGTTGCGCGACTGGCTCATCCACCTGCGCGTCTTGAGGGGCTGCGCGGCGACTTCGGCCTCACCAGCCTGTGCCTGCGGCTGCGAATGCACCCGTGCGAACTCCTCGAGCGCGGCGCGCCGCGCACGCAGGCGAGCCTGCGGATCCGGCGGCGGCGCGGGCTGTTCGAGCACGGCTTTGAAACGTTGATTCATAGGGTGACGCTCTGCGTTTCGCGCTGTCGCAGGTGCCTGCGGATGGTGTGCAGCCGCCACGAGATCGTGGACTCCGAGACGCCGAGCACGGCGCCCGCCTCCGCATGACTCATCCCCTCCGAGTGCACCAGCAAGGCCGTTTCCTTCATTCCTTCACCGATGTCCTCCAGCTGCTCGAGGACCTGCAATAGATAGATGCGGTCTTCGGCCGGCGAGGACGTCGTCACGTTTTCCCCTTCGCCGATGTCGTCGTGATCGTGGCGCCTCTGGCCGCGTTGCCAGTCCTGCGCGCAATTGATCACGAGACGGTAGAGCCAGCTCGTGAAAGCCGACTCGAAGCGAAACTGTCCCAGGCTGGCGGCGAGCTTGATGCAGGCGAGCTGCGCGATGTCCTGCGCGTTCGCCTCGTGGCCACACCACTTCCATGCGAAGCGGTAGATAGTGTCGTAGTGCAGATCCACGAGCTCGGCGAAGGATTCCGAGTCCCCGCCCTGAGCCCTGCGAATGAGTGCCTGTACGTCCATCCGGTGTGTGTCGCCGTCTCCCAGTCGTTGGACGGAGGGAAAGCCCCTTTCCTTGGAATGAGTTCTTGGAATGGGTCGTCGGAACGGGTCCCGCCCAGAATACCCCGGAAACGCGCCGTACCCCGGCGCCGGGCTTCAGGCGGCGGGGTAACTCGGCATCTTGGCCGGCGCGCCCGGCACTTCGCGCACCAGCCGGGGCACCAGGTAGCCCGAAACCTGGTTTCCCAGCTGGCGGATCAGCTCCTGGGCCCGGCGCTCTTCGACGTCGAAATGCGCGGTGCCTCGAACCCGGTCCGGCAGGTGCAGGTAATAAGGCAAAACGCCCGCCTCCACGAGCGCGGCCGACAGGCGCTTCAGCGTATCGACGTCGTCGTTGACGCCCGCGAGCAGCACCGACTGGTTGAGCACCGTCACGCCGGCGCCCCGCAGCCTGAGGCAGGCGGCGCGCACCTCGGCGTCGATCTCGTTCGGATGATTCGCGTGGATGACCACGACGGTGGGTAGTTTGATGCCACGCAGCCACTCGACGAGTCCGTCGTCGACACGCGACGGCAGCACGACAGGCTGACGCGTGTGCACGCGAATGCGGCGCACGTGGGGGATCGCGCACAGGGAATTCGTGAGGAACGCGAGGCGCGCATCGTTCAGCGACAGCGGGTCGCCGCCGCTCAGGATCACTTCCTCGATGCCGGCATCCGCGGCGATGGCCGCGAGCGCGGCGCCCCAGCGCCCCGCCGTTTCGTCCGCCGCCTGCTCGGCGACCTGTTCCGCGTAGGGAAACTCGCGCCGGAAACAGTAGCGGCAATGAATCGCGCAGGCCTGCGTCGTGATGAGCAGCGCGCGCCCGCTGTATTTCCGCAGCAGGTTCGGCGCGCGCACGGCCGCGGCCTCGTGCAGCGGATCCGGAATGAACCCCTCGGTTTCGACCGTCTCGTTCGCGACCGGCAGCACCTGGCGCAGCAGCGGATCGTCGATGTCGCCGCGGCGCATGCGGGCGACGTAGCCGCGCGGGACTCGCAGCGCGAACTTCGCCGCCGCCGCGCGCGCGGGCGCGAGTAGTTCGACGTCGAGGCCGAGCTCGGCGATCAATTCCTCCGGCCTGGTGATCGCACGGGCCAGCTCCCGCTGCCATGCGGCTTGCGTCACGGCCGGTCTTCCAGCGACTTGATCCGGATGTTGCGGAACCAGATGGGCTGGCTCTCCGCCTGCAGCGCGATGTGGCCGAACGACAATTGCAGCGGCGCGCCTGCCGCGAGCAGCCGCGCCGCATCCGGGTCCGCGGGATCGAGCTGCGGCCGCTGGTAGCGCATCACTTCCACGCCATCGATCCGCTGGATGATCTCCTCGTTGCCGCGCACTTCGATCTCGGCCTTCACCCATTGATCGAGCGGCGACAGCGTCGACTTCGCATCGATGATGTGATCGGTGACGAGTTTGCCGCCCCGCTCGAGGTGCGTGCCGGGCGACACCGCGTTCCCGGTCTGCGTCCCGGCCGTCGCGCCGGCGGCGAGGAACTGGAACTCCATGCTGACCGGAAATCCCTGGTCGAGCCTGAGGCTCAGCGGCGATTGCGAATGCACCATGACCCCGCTGTTGAGCTTGGCCCAGTGCGGCGCGTCCTCGATCGCCTTGCCCGTGAACCGGTACTCGAGCCGCAGGATGTAGCGTGAATACGGCAGGTTCGTGTACAGGTGCCCGAACCGGTCCTCGAATTTCGCGTACTTGTCGTAACTGACCTTGATGACGCCATCTTCCACGCGGAACGTATCGGCGTAGTTCTCGCCGAGCGGATGCTTGTTGATCTTGGGCGTCCAGCCGGCGAGATCCCTGCCGTTGAACAGGTCGCGCCATTCTTCGGCGCAGGCCGGCGCGGCGATGCCCACGCCGAGCGCGAGCGCCAGGACCAGGAGATTCGTGCGAGGCATCGGCCGGGCTCCAGTGATTGCCGGGCGCGGAGTATTTCAGGAAGCCGACGTGAGACCAAGGTGCCATGGCCGCTTTCGCACCGCCGTTCCTATCCTGCGGCCAGCGCGCGTCTTTTCGACGCCAAGGAGCGGATCATGAGAAGCGCAACCCTGTTGCTCGTCGCGACACTCGCCCTCGCCGGCCCCGCCACCGCGGGAGATCCCTACGCCGACACCGTCGAGCTCTTCAAGAACTCGGGCCAGAGCGCGGAATTCTTCGACAACAGCTACGGCTACGCGGTCTTTCCGACCGTCGGCAAGGCGGGCTTCGTCGTGGGCGGCGCTCACGGCAAGGGCCAGGTGTACGAGCAGGGCGAGTACGTCGGCGACGCGAAGGTTTCCAAGTTGAGCGTGGGATTTCAGGCCGGCGGCCAGGCCTACAGCCAGATCGTGTTCTTTCAGGACAAGCGCGCCTTCGATGAATTCACGAGCGGCAACTTCGAGTTCGGCGCCGGCGTGAACGCCGTGGCCATCACCGCCTCCGCGGGCGCCGAGGCCGGCACCGCCGGCAAGTCGGCAGGCATGTCCGGCGGCAAGAAGGATGCGAAGACGGTGGGCAAGTATCACAAGGGCATGGCGGTCTTCACGATCGTGAAAGGCGGCGCGATGTACGAAGCGTCGCTCGCCGGGCAGAAGTACGACTACACGCCGCGCTCGAAGTCGAAGTCCTGAAATGGGCGTCCGATCGCGGATGACGGGATGTATCGCGGCCATGGTCGCGGCAAGCCTCGCCGCCTGTACGCAGGTCGTCCCGAAGCAGGAAAAATCCGATGACGGCCTCGTGCGCGTGACGCGCCCGCAGGTCGACGTGTTGTTCGTCATGCCCGGCACGTCGCTCGAGAAATACCGCAAGGTCCTGATCGACGACGTCGAGGTCACGTTCCGCGGCGGCTGGCAGACGCAGCCCGGCGTGACCGCGGCCGACATCGCACGGATCCGCCAGCGCGCGGCAGACGGTTTTCGCGCGGTCTTCGCGAGCGAACTCGAGGACAAGGGCGGGTATCCCGTGGTCGACGCGCCCGGGCCCGACGTGTTGCGCGTCAATGCATCCATACTGGAACTGACGGTCACGTCTCCCACGTCGCCGAGCTCGGACGCGGAACGCACCTTCAACGTTTCGGCGAGCGACATGACGCTGCGCGCCGAGCTGCACGATTCGCAGAGCGGCGCGTTGCTGGCGCGCGCGCTCGATCACAGCATGGGCCGCCAGACCGGCGACCTGCGCGTGATGAGCCAGGCCGGGAACGTGAACGAAGGCGCGCAGTCCTTCGAACTCTGGGCCCGGCTGCTGCGCAACGCGCTCGACGCGGCCCGATCGGCCCCTCCTCCCGCCACTAACTAGTCGAATCCGCGCGGGCGTCGTTCATTGACGCAGTGAACACGGACAGCCGGCGAGACAACCGGACAGACAGGGTTTCTCCTTATCGGGAATCACTTATGGACAGCGCGTGACGCGCGCGTCATTTATTGGCCGCTGACAGGGAAGTCCCGTCTAACAACTTCGCCGGGACGTCGACATCGTCGTTTTCAGGAGGAGAACGCATCATGGCCCGTTCATCGAAGAACCTGCTGTGGTGCTGCGCGGCCCTGGTCCTGGCATTCAGCCACGCGCCGGATGCGCTCGCGCAGTCACCCAGCTGCACCGTCACTTACACATGGCCCACGTGGGTCGGAGGCAATGGCTTCGGCGCCAACCTCGTCATCACCAACAACGGTCCGTCCATCACGAATGGCTGGACGCTCACGTTCAATTTCCCGAACGGGCAGCGCCTGCAGAACGGCTGGCCCGTGGCTTTCTCGCAGCCCGCGAACAGTTCGACGCTGACGATTTCGTCCAACGCCGCATGGAACCAGGCCATTCCGAGCGGACAAAGCTTCACCGTCGGTTTCAACGGCACCTTCAGCGGCGCCAACAACCCGCCCGCCGCGTTCACGTTGAACGGCACGGTGTGCGGCGCGCCGCCCACCAACACGCCGCCGACCGTGACGATGACCTCGCCGACCAGCAACCAGCAGTTCCCGGCGGGCACGACCAGCGTGAACCTCGCGGCCACCGCGACCGATACGGGCGGCGTGCAACGAGTCGAGTTCCGCGTCGATGGAACCCTGGTCGCCACCGACACGAGTTCGCCGTATTCGTTCGCGGCGACCGGCCTCGGGCCCGGCGCGCACACCGCGTCGGCGACCGCGTTCGACAACGGCAATCCGCAACTGAGCGCCGTCGCGACGGTGTCGTTCTCGATCGGCACGGCGCAGACGCCCTCGATCGGCTTCACGCCGTCGACGTTGTCGATCGCGGGCGGCCAGAGCGGCACGTCGTCGGTGCGGCTGAGCGCCGCGCCCGCCGGCACGGTCACGGTCGCGATCGCCCGCACCGGCAGCACCGCGATATCGCATTCGCCCGCCAGCGTGCAGCTCAACGGCACCAACTGGAACACCGGCGTCAGCGTGACGTTCACCGCGGCGGCCGGCACGACGGCCGCCAGTTCGACGTTCACCGGCACGTCCTCCGGTTACACCGCGGGCTCCATGGTAGTCAGCCGCACCACCGGGACCAACGCGCTGTTCCGCGTGAACTCGCAGGGACGCATCACGAAGAACGGCGAGTTGTTCCCGGTGCGCTGCGGATCCTGGTTCGGCCTCGAGGGACGGCATGAACCCTCGAACGACCCGGTGAACCCGAGCGGCGCCGCGATGGAGCAGTACATCGGCAACACGTCCTGGGCCAACGGCGGCCAGGGCACCGGCCGGACGATCGCGCAGACCATGCAGGAGATCTCCGGCATGGGCATCAACGTGATCCGCCTGCCGCTCGTCCCGCAGACGCTGAATCCGAACGATCCGCAGGGCACGGGCACCGTGCTCAAGAATCATTCGTCGGTGCGCATCGCCAATTCGCGGCTCGCGCTCGAGACGATGATCCGCGCGGCCGACGCGGCCAACATCGAGGTCATGCTCGACGTGCATTCGTGCTCCAACTACATCGGCTGGCGCGCGGGCCGCTTCGATGCGCGGCCGCCGTGGTCCGATGCGGACCGCGACAACTACGACTTCAAGCGCGAGAACTACTCGTGCGCGGCGACCCTCAATCCGCCCTCGGTGACCACCTCGCATCCGTACGACACCACGATGTGGCTCGACAATCTGCGCACGCTCGCGGGCCTCGGCCCCGCGCTCGGCGTGGACAACATCATCGGCATCGACATCTTCAACGAGCCGCACGATTACACCTGGGCGGAGTGGAAGTCGCTGACCGAACAGGCGTACGCCGCGATCAACTCGGTGAATCCGAACCTGTTGCTCTTCGTGCAGGGCATCGGCACGAACGCGGGCACGCAGGACGGCACGCCGTCGACGGTGTCGCCGCAGCCGCACGGCGTCGATTTCTCCAACCCCAACTGGGGCGAGAACCTGTTCGAGGCCGGCACGAACCCGATCGACGTTCCAAAGTCGCAGCTCGTGTTCTCGCCGCACACCTACGGTCCGTCGGTGTTCGTGCAGCGGATGTTCATGGATCCCGCGCAGACGCAATGCACCGGGCTCGAAGGCGACGCGGCCGGCGATGCCGACTGCAACATCGTGATCAACCCGACGCTGCTGCGGCAGGGCTGGGAGGAGCACTTCGGCTACCTCAAGCAGCAGAACTACGCGATCGTCGTGGGTGAGTTCGGCGGCAACCTGGATTGGCCGCTCGGGCAGGCGAGCATCCGCGACCGCAACCGCTGGAGCCACATCACGCCGGGTGTGGACGGGCAATGGCAGGACGCCTTCGTCGATTACATGGTCGAGAAAGGCATCGAGGGCTGCTACTGGTCCATCAATCCGGAATCCGGCGACACCGCCGGCTGGTACGGCCACGCCTATGACCCGATCAGCAACGAATCGGGCTGGGGCGAATGGCGGCCGTTCGACCAGCGGAAGACAAATTTGCTGAACAGACTCTGGGGCAGATAACCCCGCCGATCGAGGAGTCTTGCGGCCGGGACGGGCGCCATGCCAGTCTCGGCCTTTCTTTCTTTTGTTTTGTTTATTGCTGCTCGGGGGGAGAGATGAACAAGAAGAGTCTGTACGTCGCGTTCGTCACGGGCGCGATGCTGGCGCTCGGCGGTCCGACGATTTCCGCGGACGACAAGAAAGCCGATGTCGGCGAAATGATCGTCTACGACACGGTGCTCCAGAACGGCTGGGAAAACTGGAGCTGGGCGAAGACCGAGCTCAGCATCGAGCTCGGCGGAAGTCCGCGCCGGCCGATCAAGGTCGAGTCCGCTCCGTGGCAGGCGCTGTACCTGCATCACGCGCCGTTCACCGGCTCCGACTACAAGAAGATTTCGTTCCTGATCCAGGCATCGGTGCCCGATGCCGAGGTGCGGCTGTTCGCCCTGACCGACGGCAAGGTCATCGGCGAAGGCCGGCCGGTCAAGTTCAAGAACACCGGCTGGACCAAGGTCGAAATCCCGCTCGTGACGCTCGGCGTCGAGGACCAGCCGATCGACGGCTTCTGGCTGCAGAACGGCGAGAACGAACTGCCGAAGTATTACGTCACGGACATCAAGCTCGACTAGCTAGGCGGCGGCGAGGCTGCCGCGCAGGTCGTCGAGCGCGCCGACGAAACGTCCGTGCCAGCGGTTCATGCTGTTGGCGCGCAGCGCCGCCAGCATCGACTGGTGGCGCTCGCGCCGCTCCTCGAGCGGCATCGTGAGCGCCTGCTGGATGGCATGCGCCACGCCGCGCATGTCGTAGGGATTCACGAGCACGGCGCTGCCGAGCTCGTGCGCCGCTCCCGCGAAGTTCGACAACACGAGAACGCCCGGATCGGCCGGGTCCTGCGCGGCGACGAATTCCTTCGCGACGAGGTTCATGCCGTCGCGCACCGGCGTGACGATGCCGATGAGCGCGCAACGCAGGAATCCCATGAGCGTGTCGCGCGGGAAGTTGCGGTTGAGATAACGGATCGGCGTCCAGTCCGGCTCGCCGAAACGCCCGTTCGCGCGGCCCGTCACCTGCTCGAGCTCCCGCCGGATCTCCGAGTACGCGCGCACGTCGGTGCGCGACAGCGGCGCGATCTGCATGAACGTGACGCGATTGTGATTCTCGGGATGCGCTTCCAGGAAGCGTTCGTACGCACGGAAGCGCTGCACCAGCCCCTTGCTGTAGTCGAGCCGGTCTACGCCCACCATGAGCCGCCGGCCCAACAACCCGGCGACCATCCTGCGGCACTCCTCCTGCTGGACGGCCTCCGCGGCCAGCGCCTGGATCGCATCGACGTCGACGCCGATGGGGCAGACGAGCGTCAGCACGCGGCGTCCGTTCAGCGAGATCGCCGAATCGGTGACCTCCGACTCGGGCCACACTTGTTTCACCGCGGAGCGGAACGCATCGTGGTCGGTGCGCGTCTGGAAGCCGATGAGGTCGTACGCCAACAGGTCGCGCAGCAGCTCGGCGAACACCGGCAACACACGCAGGATTTCGGTCGCGGGAAACGGGATGTGCAGGAAGAAGCCGACGGGCTGGCGCATGCCCGCGTCGCGCAGCTTCTGCGCGAGCGGAATGAGGTGATAGTCGTGCACCCAGATGACGTCGTCGGGTGTGAGCAGTCCCGCGAGTTCGTTGGCGAAGCGGTAGTTGGCGCGGTGGTAGGCCTCGTACTGCAGGTCGGAGTATCGGAAGTCGTTGATGAAGCTGTGGAACAGCGGCCAGAGCACCGAGTTCGAGAAACCGAGGTACGAGGCCTTGTATTCGGCCTCGTCCATGTTCGTGGTCACGTATTCGACGTTGCCGCGGCGTTCGAGGGTCGGCGGCGTGATGAGGTTGGTCGTCTCGCCGCTCCAGCCGAACCACAGTCCACCGCGGCTCTGCATCGCCGCGAGCAGTCCGACGACGAGCCCGCCGGGCGACGCGCCGCGCTTCGGGACCGAAACCCGATTCGAGACCGCGACCAGCCTGCTCACGAAGACCTTCTCAGCAGGAAGGATTCGAGCCAGCGGCGCACCGCGGCGGGATCCGGCAGGCGCCAGTCGGCGGCGACGCGATTTCCCACTCCGATTGCGAGACCCTTGTAGCGGCGGATCGCGGCGAAACCGTCCTGGTCCGTCGAGTCGTCGCCGATGAAGATCGGGAAACGTCCCGCGAAAGGCGCCTCCTGCATGAACGCTTCGATGGCCGTGGCCTTCGTGTAGGTCGCCGGCTTGATCTCGAAGACGTGGTCGCCTTCGAACAACTCGAAATTGGACGGCAACGTGGCGACGAACCTGAGCAGCAACGCGCGCAGCGGCGCTTCGAGATGTGGCGCGCGCCGGTAGTGCAGCGCCGCCGCGCATCCCTTGTCTTCCACGAGAACGCCATCGAGCGAGGCGAGTTGCCCGCGGATGCGATCGAGGAAGTCCCGCAGGCCATCGCCGCGGAACGCGGGCCGCATCCACTTGCCGTCGGCGTCGCGCCGCTCGCAGCCGTGTACGCCCGCCGCCGCGAGATACAGCGGCTCGAAAAGCTCGTCGATGTCGGTGATCGACCGCCCGCTCACGAACGCGACGGCGCCGTCGCACAAGCGGTCGAGCTGCCGCAGCAGCGCGCGCAGCGGTTCGTCGACCCGCACGCCGTCAGGCGTCGCAGCGAAGTCGAGCAGGGTTCCGTCGATATCCAGGAACAGGCAGCAGCGGGCGGCTGCGGGCAAAGGCGGCGAGGTCATTGATTCATTGTACGCAATCATTGCTAGACATGAACCATTGACTTTGCATAAGCGCGCGGGTCGTCACGGCCTGATACGCTAGGCACCCGTGAAAAAACGAGCCTCACCCGAAGCCGCGGAACGTGCCGCACTCGAGAGCCGCGCGCTGCTCGCGGCGCGCGCGCTGGTCGATCGCATGCGCGCGTTGTATCGCGAGCTCGAACAGATGACCGGCGCGCCGATCACGCTGCACCGCGCTCTCGTCTGCATCGGCAACGAACCGGGATTGCCGGCGTCGAGACTCGCGGCGCAGCTCGGCATGCAGCGCCCCGCGGTGAGCCAACTGCTGAAGAACCTCGCCGCGCGCGGCTGGATCGAGCGGCGCCGCAGCGACGCCGATCAGCGCGCGATCCAGATCCACATCACCGCCGCGGGCAAGGCGATCCTGCAGGCGACCGCGGGCCGCGCGGTGTTCACGCTGCAGCGCGCGGTGTGCAGCCTGCCGAGCCGCGAGCTCGAACAGTTCGCGGACGGTCTCGAGCTGCTGCTCGTGCAGCTTCCGGAGCGGAAGCCCACGGAAATCCCCTCTCGCAGGTCGCGGGAAAAGCGAATCGCGTGATGCAGGCCGCCGATTGACGCGGCAGCGATCAATCACTGGCGGCCGAGGAGCGATGGGTCTATGTTCGGCGACATGGTCCGCCGCCTTTTCCGGCCGCTCGTATATATGATCGCGTTGATGCAGTTGGTGTCGACGCCCGTGTTCGCGACTGCGGTTCCCGCAGGCGCCGGCGATGAGATGCCCTGCCACGGCGTGATGGCGCCCGCGGACGAGGGTCAATGCCCCTGTTGTCCCGACGGCATCGATTCCGCCGCCGGCTGCCTCGCGGGATGCGCTGGTGCGACCGCGACGCCACTGGATCTCGATTTTCCGATCGTCGCCGGACGCGTCGATGCCTTCGCCGATTTCGAGGTCATCTCGAATGGCGATCTCGCCGATCCTCCGCTGAAGCCTCCACCGATTCTCTGACCGGGCCTCGAAGTCACGACGGGTCGATCACCCGGAGTGTATTGCCACGTGTTCGGAGAATTTCATGATCACTCGAATTCTTTCGGCGAGCGCAGCTGCGTTCGCCATGGCGCCTTGGATGGCGCATGCGAAGCCGATCGCGTTCGCGCACGGCACCACCGTCATGGCGGAGTACGGCGCGGGCACGATGACCGAAGCACAGGTGTTCTACGCGCCGAAGTATTACCTGTCGGCCGGCGGCGGATACCTCGAACTCACGAGTGAGTTGGACGGACGGCGACGCGAGATCGCGTATACGCGGGTCAACTACCTCGTGAAGCGCTGGAATCTCGAGTCGGCGCAGGCGAACGTCTTCGTCTGGGGCGGTGCGGGCCAGGCGTACGTGAGCGAGACCAATGCCCACCACTTCGCGTGGAACGCGGGCGCGCAATTCGATTACGAGACGCGGCGCGTCTATGCATCACTGAAGACCGACCTGCACCACGCCTCGGCTTTTACGCATCGCATCGACACTTTGCAGATCGGAATCGCGCCCTACGAGCACGACTTCGACACGTTGGCCACCTGGTTCGTGATCCAGGGACGCCGCTATTCGGGAGGCATATACGACGGCACCGAATGGGCGGCATTGCTGCGACTGTTCAAGCGTGGCGCATGGATCGAAGCCGGTGTCACGACGGACGGCAAGTTGCAGGCCATGGCGATGGTCAATTTCTGAGCTCATGGAGCACATCATGAACAAGTTGTTCGTAATCCTCTCGTTCGCGATCGGCATGAATGCCGTGGCGGGCACCGTGGAGATGAAGGTTTATGGTCTGGTTTGCGGGTTCTGCGCACAGGGCATCGAAAAGACGCTGCGGAAGATTCCAGCGACGACCGACGTGATCGTCAGCCTCGAGAAGCAGCTCGTGGCGGTCGAGACCCGCGAAGGACAGGACATCTCGGACGCTGATCTCACGAAGGCGCTCACGGACTCGGGTTATGACGTCAAGGGCATCACGCGACCCGGCAGGCCCATGGCGGAGATCCGTGCGGGCCTGGCGAAGCCGTGATGGATCCGCTCAGACGCAACGTCGGGATCGCGTTCGGTAGTTTGCTCGCGAGCGGAGCCACACTGGTGTGCTGCGTGCTTCCGGCCGTGCTGGTGTCGTTGGGCGCCGGCGCGGCCCTCGTCGGGCTGGTCTCCGCGTTTCCACAGCTCGTCTGGCTATCCGAGAACAAGTCGATCGTCTTCGGCGTCGCGGGCCTGCTGCTTGCGTTCGGTGGGGCTATGTTGTGGCACTCGCGACGGCTCCCCTGCCCGGTCGAGCCTGACGCCGCGCGCGCCTGCATGCGGCTGCGGAGCATCAGCGCGTGGCTGTTTGGAACTTCGCTCGTCTCCTTCCTGTTGGGCGCGTCCTTCGCTTTCGTTTTGCCGCTCTTGTAGTGCGCGTGGGGTAACCTCGCGGCATGAGGCCAGGCTCCGCGCTCGAAGTTCTTGCCGTGTTCCTCAAGCTCGGCCTCACGTCCTTCGGCGGCCCGATCGCGCATCTCGGATATTTTCAGCGCGAGATCGTCGAACGGCGCGGGTGGATCGACGCGGCGCGATATGCGCAGCTCGTGGCGTTGTGCCAGTTCCTGCCGGGCCCGGGAAGCAGCCAGGCGAGTTTCGCGCTCGGAATGCTGCGCGCGGGGTGGAGCGGCGCGTTCGCCGCGTTCGTGGCCTTCACGTTGCCTTCGGTATTGCTGCTGCTGGCGTTCGCCGCGGCGCTGCCCAGGCTCGGACAGCCACTCGCGCTCGGCGCGATCCACGGTCTCAAGCTGCTCGCGATCGCCGTGGTCGCGCAGGGCCTCACGGCGATGGCCGCGAGACTCGCGCCGGATCTGCCGCGCCGGCTCATCGCGGTCGCCGCGGCCCTCCTGCTGATTTTCGCGGGTGGCGCCGTGCTCCAGCTGATCGCGATCGGCGGCGGCGCGTTGTTGGGGCTTCTCGTCTGCCGACATGTGGAACCCGCGCCGGCCGCGGGCTTCGAACTCCGGTACTCGCACCGCACCGGGGTGGTCTTGTCAGTCCTGTTCGCGGCATTGCTCGCGCTGACATTCGTGCCGGCGGCGAACGAGTCACTGGCCGCGGTCGCGGCCGCGTTCTACCGCGCCGGCGCCCTGGTGTTCGGCGGCGGCCACGTCGTACTGCCGCTGCTGCACGACGCGGTGGTCGAGCCGGGCTGGGTTTCGCAGGCGGACTTCGTGGCCGGATACGGCGCGGCGCAGGCCGTGCCGGGACCGATGTTCTCGCTCGCGGCGTTTCTCGGCGCACGCATGGAAGGGATCGACGCCGTCACCGGCGCGATCGTCAGCGTCCTCGCGATCATGTTGCCCGGACTGCTGCTGGTCGCGGCGGCGCTGCCGGGATGGCACTGGCTCGCACGGCATCCGCGCGCGCCACGCGCGATCGCGGGCGTGAACGCGGCCGTGGTCGGGTTGCTCGCCGCGGCGCTCTACGATCCGCTCTGGAAGAGCGCAGTGACGGGCGTAACCGACGCCGCCATCGCGCTGGTGGGATTCGCGCTGTTGTCGTGGACGCGCGCCTCGGTGCTGATCGTGATGGCGTGGTGCGTGGCGGGCGCCGTGCTGGCCGCGGCGCTCGGGCCCTGATCGCTCGTTCAGTCAGCGAAGCGGCAATTCGAGGCGCGTGCGCTTCTTCGCGAGCGCGTGACTCTGGCCACGCCAGACGAACTCGCCCGGCAACGCGGCCGGCCGGTCGATCACGGCGATGAATCTGTCGCCCTTCACGCGGTAGTTCACGCTCACCGGACCGTGCGGCGTGGCGGCCGTGGCATCGAGCGAGGTCAGGTTCCCGAGATGCGGCGCGACGCGCAGCCGCGAGTAACCCGGCGCGCCAGGCCGGATCCCAGCGACGATGCCTAACAAGTCCGCGGTGGGGTGTGCGCTCCACGCGTGCGTGTCGGAGCGCGTCTGGCCACGAGACTCCGGCCAGGTGGTGTAGTTGAGCTCGAGCAAGGCTCGCCAGGTCGAGAGCAACTCGTGGTACTTCTCCGCCTGCCCCGCGTGTTCGAAGGCGCGCACCAGGTACCACGCGAAGTAGTAGGTAGACCCATACATGCCTTCGGGCGCGTCGATGCCGCGCCCCGGCACGGTGATACGCGCGAGGATCCCCGGCGCTTCTTCCTTCGTCGCGATGTCATACAGCACGGCGAACACGTTCATGTGCTGGCTGAACACCTTGCGATCGCCGTCGTCGGCGAAGAGTCGCCGCTCCGCATCCCAGCAACGCTCGCGGATCGCCGCGCGGGCGCGAGCCGCATTGGCGTTCATATCGGCCGCGCGCGCCGGCTCGCCGTAGGCGGCCTCGAGCGCCGCGCCCTGCCGCAGCGCGCCCACCCACATCGCGGTCGTGAGGCAACTGCCATCGTCGCTGCCCCACGATGGGAAACGGTCGCGGTCGTCCCAGGCCTGACCGGCCCAATCGATGAAGTTCCACTGCGGATTCTTGCCTAACAATCCGTGCGGCCTGCGCAGCGGCTCGAACCAGGCGAGCACCTCGCGCATGCGCGGCAGGTGGCGTTTGACCACACTCACGTCGGGTTGCTCGAGCGCCCAGTCGTGCAGCATGCCCACCCACGCGAAAGAGAACGTCGCGATGATGTTCGGCTCGCGCGACGGATACCGCCCATGCACGAGACCGCCGTCGGCGCTCGACTCCGCGAACGTGTCGATCGCCTGCTCCGCGAGCCGCGCGTCGCCGGACACCGCGTAAGTGATCAGCATCTCGAGGCGCGTATCGCCCGTGTACTGGAGCTGCTCCCAGAACGAGCTGTCCATGAACGTGTCGTGCGCGTCGACGCGCAACGTGCGCCAGCCGATGTTCCAGATGCGATCGAGTCCGGGATCGCTGCTCGAGAAACGCGCCACCTGCGCGAACGGGTAGCCGGTTTCGTTGACGCGCAGCGCGAGGAGCGTGAGCGGCTCCTGCGCCGTGGTCACCTCGATCTCGAGATAACGCCAGGTGCGCCACCACAGCGGCGCGAACGTGCGCGCCGTGCCATCGGCGATGAACGTGTCGTGGATGCCGAGCGGCGTTCGATCGCCGATCTCGGCTCGGTCGCCCTTCCGCCGCTGCGCGTCGTACAGCGCCTCGGCATACAGCATCCTGATCTGCGCGCCCTCCCCACCCGCGACGTCGAGCTCCGGATAGGCCGAGATCATCGCGTCGCGCGCGATGAGTAGTTTGGCGCGGGATTGCGCCGGGATCGTCACCGGCTTCGCGGGGAACTGGTGCGCGCCGGCGAGATTGCTTCGGACCACGACACCGGGCGCGACCGGCGAGAACGTCTGCTGAGGTAGTTTGTCGGCCACCAGCGTGCGCGCGGCGGCGGCCGGCGCGGGCTCGGCATCGCGCCAGTTGGCGTGTGTCTGCGCGACGAGAAAGTGCGGCTCGGGCTCCACGAGGCCCGCCCAGTTCCAGTCCGCCCGGGCCGCATCGATCGTTTCGGGCGCGCTCGCGACGTAGTACTGCCACGGGATCTGCGCGCTGCCTTTCGTCGCCGTGTGCCCTTCGTCGATCGCGACCCGCCAGCCCGGCGCCTCGGTGCCGACACCCTCGCCCATGAGCCGGAAACCGGTGGCGACGATCTGCTGCGCCATGGGCGCGGCGTCGCCGAAATTCCAGACGACGGCCGCGATGACGTTGGGGCCCCGCCGCAGGTATGGCGCGAGCTCCAGCGTCGAATAGCGCCAGCTCGCGACCGTGCCCGTCGTCGGGCCGCTCGCGACGCGCGCGCCGTTCACGTAGAGCACGAAGCGGTTGTCCGCGGTGACCTGCACCGGCAGGCTCTTCGGCTTCTTTTGAAGCTCGACCTCGCGCCGGAAATGCAGCACGACCGGTGTGGCATCCGCGTCCGGATGCGTAATCCAGCCATCCGCACCCTGCGACAGCGCCGGCGGCGTAACGGATGAAAGGCCGACGATCCCGGCGAGCAACAGGATTTTCACGCGCGACATGGCGCGCGAGCATAACAACGAATCAATCGCTCGCGGTCGCGAGCAGATGTAGCCGCTCACTCCGCGCAGTGCCAGCCGCTCACGCTTTTCGCGTCGCCGTCGCTCAGCAATTGCGCGCGCCGCGGCCACGCGCATAGCCGCCCTTCGGCGAGTGTCGCGCCCGCCGAATCGAGCCGACGCGCAGTCACCTCGTCGGGCGCCGTGCGTTTCTCCACCCACTGTTCGAGCACTCCGATCCAGTCGGCGCGGTCGGGCCCCGGCCCTCCGCCGCAATGTCCGACGCCGGGCATCATGAACAACCGCGCGTATGAATCGAGGCCGGGATCCACTTTCGCCGCCGCCTCGTAATACTCGACCGTGCGCGTCGCGGGCAGCGCCGAGTCCGACCATCCGTGCCACAGGATCAGCTTTCCGCCGCGATCTCGGAACTTGCGCAGGTCCGGGTCGGTGGCGTTGAGTAGTTTGGCCAGTTCCGCGGTGCGCCCGGGCCAGTCCGCGAAGTCGTAACCGACGTATGTCCAGTTCGGATCCTCGAACACGAAGTTGCGCGCGAACTGCAGGCCGAACGCGAAATGCAGGTTCGGCAGGCCCGGCTGCAGCGGGCCCGTCGCGGGGGATGTCATCCACACGTCCCATCCGCCCGCATCGTTCTCGCCACCGAACGGCGGACCGGGATAGATGCGTTCTTCACCGATCAGGGCATCCGCGTACACGGCCCGGATCGCGGCGAGCTGCCGTCGCGTGACGCAGCCTGTGATTTGCGTCTCCGAGCAACGCGACAGCGTGCCCGGGTCGAACTTGCACTCGCGCGGATTCCCGATTATCCCGTCGGTGGCGCCGTCCTGCGCATCGCAGCTCTCGAGGAGCGCGTCCGCGAGTAGTTTGCGGTTTTCGGCGGTGATCACCGGCGACTTCACGGCCGCCGGATCCGGAAAGACCGCCTGCTGGTTCTGCAGGAACTCGACCATCATGCCGGTCCAGTCGAAGGCCGGCGCGCCGGCGACGATGCCGTCGAAATCCTGCGGGTAACGCTGCGCGAGCATCAGTCCATGCCCGCCGCCGCGCGAGCAGCCGAAGAAGTACGCGCCCGCGAGTTTCTTCGGGTAGTAAGTCGCGATGATCTGCTTGGAGACTTCCGCGGTCCGATGCACCGCGCGATGGGCGAAGTTCTCGCGCGCCCGTGGATTGCCGAGCGCCCATCCGGCTTCCGCGAAGTTTCCCTGGTGACCGGAATCCGTGCTCGCGGTCGCGTAGCCGCGCTCGAGCGCGGGGCGGCCCATCGTCATTTCCGGCATCTGCGCCAGGTTGGCGAGGTTGCCCATGTAGCCACCGCCGCCGCCCATCAGGAATTTTCCGTTCCACTGGTGAGGCAGCAGCAGCTCGAAGCCGATCGACCCGTCGATCACGCCTTCGACGCGGCAGGCCCCGGGTCCGGTCGCGCCGGAATCGTGAGGCGCCGCGGACTTGATCGTGACGTTCGCGATCTGCGCGCCGGTGAGCGCCGCACAGTCCTTCTCGAGTTGCGCCGCGATTTCCCTGGCCGCGGCCGCGGCGTCGAGCACGGGCTGCGCCGTTTCGGTGTTGCGCGAGCACGCCATGAGCGCGGCCATGGTAGCGAGCACCACTGCCCGTGCGACATTCATCTCCAGTCCAGTTCTTGTTGCGCGCATCGTGAGACTCCCCGGATCGTGCGCATCCTACACGCGCCCGCAGGCGCAGGCGCCGTGGTGTTGTCGGTGCACCCGGCGCCTCGCGACCCCATCACTCCGGTAGCTCGACTGCCGACGCGGATCTCCGTGCATCACCGATGCTGGCACCCGGGCGCGGCACGGCGTGCACACGTTTCACCGGCACTGATCACTTCACTTTAGTGGTGCCGGCGACTGCGGCCCTCCGCGAACACGCAGCTGATCGGGTCGCTGGCTGGAAAGGTGCACGCAAGGGCTGCGTCGAGCCGCTCCTGTACGTCACGCGGCCGCGGCTCGCCGCTGCGGCGCGGCTCGCCGGGTGCCTCGGTGCCTTCCGCGCCGATCTGCTCGTCCGTCTGGTCGGGGTTTCGCTGTTCCATGGCGCGCAGCGTATCGGCATCGATCGTCACGCCGTAGTTGTGAATGGCTCTCATCGGGTGTGAGAGATGCCTGACGCGAGGAGCAAGAGTCGGATTCTTTCGGGCAACTTCGCGAAGGACGAGCATGCCAGGCCTCATACACCGGAGGGTCACATGGCACGATCAAAACCGACGACACGAGCGCAGCGCGAGAGCCAGCGCGGCAGCGACGCGATCGCCCTGCTCAAGGCGGACCATCGCCAGGTCGAGGAATGGTTCGAACAGTTCGAGAAAGCACGCAACGACGACCGCAAGCTCGAGCTCGCGGGGAAGATCTGCAACGCCCTCAAGATACACACGATGATCGAGGAGGAGATCTTCTATCCGGCGTTCCTCGAAGCCACGGAGGACAAGGAGATCCACCACGAGGCGGAGGTCGAACACGAGGGTGCGAAGCGCCTCATCGCCGAGATCGAGGCCTCGGGACCGGACGACGATTACTACGATGCGAAGGTCACCGTCCTCTCGGAGATGATCAAGCATCATGTCAAGGAAGAGGAAAAGCCCGGCGGCATGTTCTCCGAAGCGCGCGATTCCGACATGGATCTCGACGAACTCGGCGAGCAGCTCGCGGCGCGCAAGGAAGAGCTGGAAGCCCAGGGCGAAATGCCGTCACCGGGCGCACGGCAGCGCGGCGAGTCGATGGGCACGCGCGCACGGCGCCGCTGAGTCCCGGTTCCTTCCAGCTAGCTACCTGGCAAAGCGACCGGCGCGGGAAACCGCGCCGGTCTTTCTCGCGCCTACCAATCGCCGGCTAGTTGCGCTTCTGCTTCGATGTCTCGACGTCTTCGGAGCCGAGCGTCGACTTCGACGATGCGCTCATCGAAGGTCTTCCCGATTGCTCCAGGCCCTGCTGCCCGGCGCGCTGGATGCGCAGGTTGTTCTGCACCTCGCTCACGCCCAACTGCTCGGCCACGTCCTCGATCGCGTTCTTGGTGTCGCGGCGATCCACCGTGCCTTCGAGCGTGACCTTGCCGACCTGGACCGTCACGGTGACTTCGCTCGCGTCGATGTCGGGATCTTCGCGCAGCCGCTCGCAGATCATTTCCTTGATGCGTTCGTCGCTGCGTTGATAACCCTTCGGCCCCTTGCCGCGGTGAGGGCCTTCGCCGAGTCCATAACGGGAGCCGCCGTACTGTCCGGCGCCGTATTGCCCGGACCTGTATTGCCCGGAGCCCGACTGGCCTGAGCCGTATTGCTGGCCGCCGCCATATTGGCCACGACCGAATTGACGGCCGTATTCGCCGCCCCATCGTTCGCTGCCGTACTGCTGTCCTTCGCCGTACGGCTCATACCACTGGCCGCTGCCATAACCTGCCCCCGAGCCTCGCAGCCCCGAGCCGCCATAACCAAAACGACCCTCCTCGCTGTCGCCGCGGCCGCCTTCGCGACGGCCGCCGCGTCCGTAACCGTAGTCGCTGTCGGCGCCGTAGTTAGGTTGACCCCGACTGTAGTTAGGCCGCCCGTAGTTGCCGCCGCCGGACCCCGTGTCGTATCGACCCTGCCCGTACCCGGTCTGTCCGTAACGTCCCTGGCCGGTGTTGGGCTGGCGACCCGGGCGGTCGTAATCGCCTTGCCCGAAATCGCCGTATCCGCCGTAGCCGGCCGTCCGTCCCGTCGAGCCGCTTTCTTCGTTCGTGTCGCGGCGGCGGCCGAATTGCACGCGGCCCTCGTCGTATTCCTCCGATCCGGAGTACCGACCGTATCCGCGTTCGCGTTCGCGCTCCCTCTCACTGCCCCACTGCCGTTCGTCGTCGCCGTTCTCCCAGTAACGTTCGTTGGACGAGCGTCGCTGCCGGTCCTCAGGACCTCGATACTCCTGTTGCCTGTTCGCCATGTATTTCTCCTCTCTTGAGTGCCTGCACTTCGGTCCGTTGAAGAGAGCAAGCGGCGTGCCATGCCGGATCGAGTCGTTCGCGCCGTGCGTGGCGCCGCACGCGTGCGCGCGGCGGCGTGGACCGCAAGCGTTACATTTTCGCGGGCAGTAATTGCGAGCCGGAGTACGGCGTGTCGGAAGCGCGGTCGCGGGACCGATGCGACTGTCGCCGAAGCCTTGTTGCGGATCGCGTTTCAGCATCGTCCTACCGGCATGTGCAGCGGTGCCGCGCGATCCGCAAGATTGTTAGGTGACGATGACGAACCCGGCGTCGACGGTGCGCGAGTCGAATGGCCGCTCCCCGCTTCCGGCACCCCGCAGGGTGTCGCCGAAACCGAACACGAATGACGCCGAGAATAGATAGGCCGCGCGCCGATGCCGGCAAACAATTCCGGTTCCGCCGCCCTTGCCCTTCTCAAATAGCCGCAATGCAGCACATTGGACTTTGGTCTCAGTCCAACTTCGCTGTGGGTTGAATTCCCGAGTGACTATCGGCCCTTACTGGCCTTTACAATGGACGGGATGAAGACTTCCCGAATGCTGTTGCGCGATCTCATGGGCCATGCGGCCAATGCCGGTTCGCTCGACGCGGTCTACGAGGCGGCGTTGCAGGGAGTCAAGTTCCAGCTCGGAGTCGACCGGGCGTCGATCCTGTTGTTCGACTCCGCGGGCACGATGCGCTTCGTCGCGTGGGCCGGCCTCAGCGAGGCGTATCGACAGGCGGTCGACGGACACTCGCCGTGGACGCCCGACGACATCAACGCCCGGCCACTGCTCATCGGCGATGTCCGGAAGGATCCGTCGCTCGAATCGCTCGCCGCGACGCTCGAACGCGAGGAGATCCGCGCGCTCGCATTCGTGCCGCTGCAGTTCGGCGCCAAACTACACGGCAAGTTCGTGCTCTATTACCGCGAACCGCACAGGTTCTCGAGCGCGGAGATCGCGACCGCGGAACTGATCGCCGACTACGTCGTGATGTCCATCGAGCATCACCGGCTCGCCGTCGCGCTCAGGGAACAGCTCGCCTCCGAGCGCGATCTGCGGCGTCACGCCGAGCAGAGTGAAAGCCGCCTGCACGTCGCGCTGGCCGCGGGCCAGATGGGCACGTGGGAGTACGATCTCGTCAACGGCCGTTCGTTCTGGTCGGAGGAACTCGAGCGCATGCACGGCCTCGAGCCCGGCTCTTTCGACGGCAGCGTCGAGACGGTGCTGAAGCTGGTGCACCCGCTCGACGTGGAAAGATTCGCCGACCTGCTGCGCAATTGCAGTCCTTCGCGCGACGCCGATCACGAAGTGGAATTCCGGATGTTGCGGACCGACGGTGCCGTGCGCTGGCTCGCCTCGCGCGGGCGCCTCATGGTCGACGAGAACGGGCAGCCGGCGCGGATCGTCGGTGTATGCGCCGACATCACGGAACTCAAGCGCATGGCCGAGACCGCGCGCGAAGCGGATCGTCGCAAGGACGAATTCCTCGCGACGCTCGCGCATGAGCTGCGCAATCCGCTGGCCGCGGTGCGCGCGGGCGTGGCGGTCATCCGCAAGTCGCACACGGACTCGACGGCGGTGGCCGAACACTGCTCGATCGTCGAACGCCAGCTGCGCCAGCTCACCCGCATGGTCGACGACTTGCTCGACGTCGCCGACATCACGCGGCGCGGCCTGCCGCTCGAGAAGACCCGCGTCGAGATCGGCACGATCGTGCGCATGGCGCTCGAACAGGTCCGCCCGCTGATAGACGAGGCCCGGCATGCGTTGTTCACGCGCCTGCCCGCCGAGCCGATACTGCTCGATGCCGATCCGGCCCGGCTCGTGCAGGTGCTCACCAACCTGTTGAACAATGCGGTGAAGTATTCGCCGCCCGGCGGGCGCGTCGAGATCACGGTCCAGCGCGAGTGCGAAGAGCTGCGCATCAGCGTCAAGGACGGCGGCATCGGCATTCCCGCGGAGAAACTCGAGTCGGTGTTCGAGATGTTCGGCCAGCTCGATCGCTCGCTCGAATCCGGATACAAGGGCCTCGGCATCGGTCTCGCGCTGGCGCGCACGCTGGTCGCGAAACACGACGGCAGGATCAAGGCGTTCAGCGAGGGGCCCGGCCACGGCAGCGAGTTCTGCGTCTGGCTGCCGGTTGCGAAGACGGGCGAGGTCGCGCGCGCGCCGAATCAACCCGTCGACGATTCGGTGCCGTCCACCGGCTGCCGCGTGCTCATGGTCGACGACAACCAGGACGTCGCGACGGCGATGTCTCGGCTGATGAGAATCCTCGGCCACGAAGTCCGGGTCGCGAACAACGGCCTCCAGGCGCTCGAACTCGTGGAGACGTTCCGGCCGGATGCCGTATTGCTCGACATCGCGATGCCGCAGATGAACGGCTACGAAGTCGCGCGCGCGCTGCGCTCGCATCCGCTGGGCCGCAAGCTGGTGCTGGTCGCGGTGACCGGCTGGGGACGCGAGCACGATCAGCGCCGCTCCGCGGAAGCCGGTTTCGATCGGCACATGACCAAGCCTGTCGATCCGCTCGCGCTCGAGACTTTTCTCGATTCCGTTGCACGCCGGTGCTCGCGCGCGGAACTCCCCTGGCAGGCCGCGCCCGAGACGCCGCCCGCCTCGGCTGCCAGCGCCTCCTTCCCGCCTGGTTAGGCGCGGAGCGCCGTTCCCGTTCGCAGACTTTGGCGAACCGCCCGGAGGACGCCTCGAGATCCGCATGTTCTGCGCGGGTGCCCGCCATTCACGGCGACGAGCCATTGGACCCGGCGAGTCCCTGCAGTATGTTGCGGAACATGAAACGCAGAGCACTGCTGAAATCGGCCGCGGGGTTATTGCCCGCCGCGGCGTTGTCCTCCACTCCTTCGGAATCCGCGCCGGCGACGGGCGGTGACTCCCCCGGCAGGCGCGAACAACTCTACGGTTTGCTCGGCCGGCTGCCACCGCGCGACCGCAAGGTGAGCGCACAGCTCGTATCGAGTGAGGACCGTGGCGCCTACACGTTGGAAAAGCTGATCCTCGACCTGAACGGCGAGGAACTCGCACCCGCGTATTTCGCGAAACCCAAGGGTGCCAGGGGCAGACTGCCGACGGTGCTGTTCAATCATTCACACGGCGGCGGATACCAGATCGGCAAGACGGAGTTCGTCGAGGGCCGCGAATACCTGGGCAAGCCCCCGTACGCCGAATTCCTGACCTCGCTCGGCTACAACGCCTTGTGTTTCGACGCATGGATTTTCGGCGAGCGCGCCAAGCGCACCGAGCTCGATTTCTTCAAGGAAATGCTCTGGAAGGGCCGCGTGCTCTGGGGAATGATGGTCTACGACTCGATCAAGGCCGTGGACTACCTGGTTTCCCGTACCGATGTCGACACGAAGCGCATCGGCACCGTCGGCATGTCGATGGGCAGCTCGAGCGCGCAGTGGCTGGGCGCGCTCGATCCGCGCGTGAAGGTCGTGGTCGACATCTGCTGCCTCACCGACTGGCACACACTTGTCGAGGTCGGCGGACTCAAGGGTCACGGCATCTACTACTACGTGCCCGACCTGCTCAATCACTTCACGGCTTCGGAGATGAACGCGCTCGTCGCGCCGCGCGCGCATCTCTCACTCGACGGGAATCTCGACGCGCTCACGCCGCTCGCGGGACTCGAGAAGATAGACAGGGACATGCAGGCGGCGTATGCGGCGGCCGGCAAACCGGGCAACTGGAAGCTGCTGCGTTACGACGTGGGGCACGTCGAGACGCCGGAGATGCGCCAGGAAGTACGCCAGTGGTTCATCGCTCATCTGTGAGCGGACACGAACCGGCAATCATGAGCCGGCGTCAGCGGGGCCGGATCGTGAGCGTGCCTCACTGCAGCGTCGGCTGACGCACCTCGACCACCGTGCGATCGCGCATCGTCACGCTGCCGCCCAGGTATCCCGACGCGCCGATCTCGAGCGCGTAGTAAAGAACCCGCGCTCCGTTCTCCTCGCGCATCGAGGTCGGCGGCCCCAGCATGCCGATCACTTCGAGCTCGCTCATGCCGTTGCGGAGCTGCCTCCACTTCGCGGCGTCGAGCCACTGCGAAGAATCCTCGATGACGCGCCCGCCGGCCGGCTTTTCCGCGGGCGCGATGCGGTCCGGCCGCATGCGCAACTCGTCGACCTGGCGATTCAACACCAGGATCTGCCGCTGCAGGTTGCGCACCTCCTGCTCGAGAAAGGAGATGCGTCCGCTGTCCACGGGCGAGGCGCCGAACGCCGGGAACCCGAGCCCCAGGAACAACAGTGGCAACGATACGAACTTCCGCCGCATGCGCCCCATGTGAACCTCCTTCAGCGCGGACTCGCGCCGCAGTCGGCGCCCGTGAATTCGTAGCGCTTCTCGCCGAGCTTCGGGTAGATCGCCAGTAGTTTGACCAGCACCGCGTTCGTCCAGCCGAAGCCGTCCTGCACCGGGTATTCTCCGCCTGCCCCGGCGCCCGCCTCGACCACGTCGTACTTCTCGACCAGCTTGCCGGTGTTGCAGTAGAGCCGGACGTTCTCCGCCACCCAGCGCGCGGCGAGCGTCTCCGCAAGCTCCGCCTCGCCGTTCCGGCGCAGGCCTTCGATCGCGATCCAGTGCAGCGGCGCCCAGCCGTTCGGCAGGTCCCATTGCTGCCCGGTCCTCTCGGTCGTCGTCCCGAGTCCGTGCGGCATCAGCAGCGTGTCGCGGACAGCCTTGGCGACCCGCGCCGACTGCCTCTTGTCGGCGAGTTCGAAGTAGAGCGGATAGGCCGCGGCGGCCGTGAGCTGCTTCAATCGTTTTCCGGTGCGCCATTCGTAGTCGACGAACGCGCCGAGCTCTTCGTCCCACATCAGCCGCAGCACGGCGCGGCGGCGCTGTTGCGCCTTCGCGGTCATGTCCTTCACGCAGTCCGGGCGCGCCGCGGCCTTGCAGCCGCGCGCGATCACGATCTCGAGCCGGTACAGCAGGCTGTTCAGGTCGACCGGCACGATTTCGGTGGTTCGAATCGATGCGAGCGTCTTCCCATCCGCGAGCCAGCGCGAGCCGAAATCCCAGCCGCTCTCCGCCGCGGCGCGCAGATCGCGATACACCTGCGTCGCGGGCCGGCCACTCTGGCGGGCGGTTTCGACGTCCTCGAGATACGCCTCGTCGCGCGGAATGGCGAGATCGTCCCAGTAACGATTCAGCAGCGTTCCATCGGTCAACCTCACGACGCGCCGATGCGCGCCGCCGGGCGCAAGGCTCTCGCCGCCTTCCATCCAGAACGCGTACTCGCGCTCGAGCTGCGGCAACCGCCGAAGCAATGCGCGCATCCCGGCCCGTTCCGCCTGCAGCTCGACCATCGCCGCGAAGAACGGCGGCTGGGAACGGCTCAGGTAGTAAGTCCTCGTGCCGTTCGGGATGTGCCCGAACCGGTCGATCAGGTCCGCGAAGTTCTCGACCATGTCGGAGACGAGATCGTCGCGGCCGCTCACCTGCAGCCCCACCATCGTGAAATAGGAATCCCAGTAGTAGAGCTCGCGATATCGGCCGCCCGGAACGACGAAACGCGTCGCGAGCGGCAGCAGCGAATCGTGGCCCTGTGTTTCCTGGGGCATCCGCGTGAGCTCCGGCCACAGCCTGTCTACATGGGCGCGCACTTCTTCTTGCGGCGCGGTGCGGAACTCGCTGGCCGCGGCCGCGGGCATCGTGAAGTTCGCGGCCACGAAATCGGCGAGCGAGAAATCCTTCCGGTCCTTGCTCGCCTCGTAGCGCCGCAGGATTTCCGCGGGCGCGGACCTGGGGATCGCGTCCGCGAAAGTCTTGCTGTCCGGGAACAGCCGCTCCATCTGGACGCGATGGAACAACTCACCGAATACCTGCGAAGGCGGCCGCGGCGCGACATCGCGCGCCAGCGCCGCGTTGCAGAGCAGCGCGAGCGTGGCGACCGCGAGGAAAAGCGGTGCGCGAACTCGTCGGATGATCGGCAGCATTCGGCCTCCTGCGTATACCCGGCGCAACGTACCCTACCAACTTTTCCGCGAAATGCCCCGCGGGTAGCCAATGGCTGACCGGAAGTCGCGGGTCATTGATACAGCTAAAGCTTTCTTGTTGCGCCAGACTCACGCACTTCCCGTCAGCGATTGCGAACTCCACGGAGGGATCCATGAGCACGCAAGTTTTGTACGGGGCGCAACAGCGCCGAACGCGCGGCAAGGTCCGCGCCCGAGTCCTCGAGACGGTCGCCGGCATCGCGGCCGCGGTTGCCGGTTCGACCGCGGTCGCGCAGCAAGAGCAACAGGACACTTCCCAGCCGACGCGCGACGAAAGCGGTCTCGAGACCATCGTCGTCACCGGCACCGCGGCGGCGAGCGGCGTGCGCAAGCTCGAGGCGAGCTTCAACATCGTGACGGCGAACCAGGAACAGATCCGTCGAGCGAATCCCAAGAGCACGGCGGACCTGCTCAAGATTTCTCCCGGCATGTGGCCGGAGTCGACGGGCGGCCAGACCGGCGCGAACATCGAGATCGCGGGTTTTCCGGGCGGCGGCGACGCACCCTACTTCACGACGCTGCTCATGGGTTCTCCGTTGTACGGCATGCCCACGCTGTCGTTCTTCGAAACCTCGACGATCATCCGGCTCGACGAGACCGTGAAGTCGGTCGAGATCCTGCAGGGCGGCCCGTCGGTGGTGTTCGCGGGCGGACAGATGGGCGCAACCGCCAACTTCCTGCTGCGCACCGGCACCGACACGCCGGAAGGTAGTCTGGGTCTCACCTATGGCGACCAGAACCTGTGGCGCGTGGACGGCTTCTACGGCTTTCCGGTCGGCGGAGACTGGTTCGGCAGCGTCGGCGGATTCTTCCGGCAGTCCGATGGCGTGCGCAATCCGGAATACACCGCCGACGAAGGCGGACAGTTCACGGCGACGCTGAAACGCGAGCTCGACGGCGGACAGTTCCTCGTCTACGCACGTTACCTCGATGAGAAGAATCAGTTCATCACGCCGATTCCGCTGATCCAGCGCGGCACCGACCAGTTCAGCGCCTACCCCGGATTCGATCCGCTCACGGGAACTTACTACAGTGAGGCCATCCGGCACGTGCGCCTCGACGGCTATCCGAACGGCGGCACGAACGCCGACCTCGCCAACGGGCGCGGCGCGCAGATGTGGTTCCTCGGCATGAACTACGACCAGGAACTCGCGAACGGCTGGTCGCTGACCAACAAGTTCCTCGCCAACGACGGCGACGTCGACACGAACGCGCTGTTCTCGGGCAGCAATCCCGCATTGCTGTTCGACGAGCTCTACACGTTGCCCACCGATCTCGGCGGACTCGCCCTGCCCGCGGGCTCGGCGACCGCCAACTTCGTCGGCGGTGGGGCGGTGCCGCTCGACCAGGACGTGATCCACCAGGGCTGGTGGTTCATCCACAAGGAACTGCGCAACTTCAACAACGACTTCCGCCTGAGCAAGGAGATCTTCGACGGAAACACGCTGACCATGGGCGTCTACCTCGCGTACTACGAGATGGACGACGAGTGGGCGCTCGGCAACCAGATGATGATGACCAACGAGCCGAATGCGCGGCCGATCACGGTGAGCTACGTGAGCGGCGGCCAGACGTTCCTGCGCACCGACGAGCAGGGATTCCTCGACAACGGCGGCTTCAACATCGCGCAGCACGGCCGCGCGTTCAACACCGCCGTCTATCTATCCGATTCGTGGCGGATCGACCGCTGGCTGCTCGACGCGTCCGTGCGGTGGGAAAACCAGGACGCGCGGAACAACGTCTGCAATCTCACGAACGTGGATCTCGACGGCAACCCGCTGACGATCTACAACAACGCGGTTCCGGTGTGCAACGGCACGTTCGCGGTCACCGACTACGACGAGGATTTCATCTCGTGGACCGTCGGCGCCAACTTCAGCTTCACCGACAACATGTCCGCCTATGCGCGCATCAATCGCGGCGGCCACTTCCTCGACTTCGACAACGGCATCCGCGGCAGCACGACCGGCAATACGGACCCCCTGCAGGAGGTCGACAACTACGAGGTCGGCTTCAAGTTCCAGAACGACCTGCTCTACGCGGACATCAGCGCCTACTACCGCGACTTCACCGGCCTTGCCTACCAGCAAACCACCGCGGCGGGCGCACCGACCGGCCAGCGGCTCTTCTACGGCTCCGAGTCGAAAGGCGTGAACTTCATCGGCGCGCTGACGCCGGGCGAGAACTTCCGCTTCGAGGTCGTCGCCAACTGGCTGGACGGCGAATACACCGACTTCGATGCCTGCTTCCCGTTCACGAACGTGGTCACCGGCGACGGCTGCGCACCCATCGAGGGCGAGCAGCTGCAGCGCCAGCCCAAGCTGCGTTACATGCTGACGCCCAGCTACCGCATGCCGTTCGGCAACGGCGAGTTCGAGGCCTACGTCACCTACACCCACATCGGCGACCGCACGCAGGACCAGTCCGGCCTGCAGCAGTTGGGCACCTACGAGACCTGGGACGCGGGGATCAAGGCGACTTTCGCGGAGAACTGGGAGTTCTCGATTCGCGGCACGAACCTGTCCGACGAACTCGGCATAACCGAAAGCAACTCGCGCATCTTCGGCGCGGCGGCCGGGACCGGCGGCGTCTTGCTCGCGCGCCCGCTCGAGGGACGGGAACTGAACTTCCAGGTGATGTACCGCTTTTGAACGGCGTCAGGCCCAGGTAGACGGTGCTCCAGAGTTGCGCGGCGTTGGATTCGTCCACGTCCGCGCCGGGCCGGCCGAACGGTTCGATGCGGAATTTCCCCCCGGCATACGACCAGCTCCACAGCTCCGACGTGCGCAGCGCGTTGGAGCGTTCGATCACGCCCCATAGTTCGGCGCGCGCGGAACGCAGTCGCGCCCGCACCGGCTCTTGCAGATCGGTTCTCCTCACCTGGCGCTCGAGCGCGGCCGCGAGTAATGCCTGCTGCCAGGACCAGACTACCGCGCCGTGGTAGGCGTAGCGGCTGAACTCGCCGCGCAATCCCGGGCTCGCCAGCGCCGGGTTCGCCACCAGGAGGCCCGCATCCGTCACGAGCCCGGCCGGATACCTGCGCATGATCGCGTCGAGGCAGACCGCGATGTCCTCGGCGGGCGGGTCGGTCAACAGCAACCGGAACCCCTCGTCGGAGTGCAGGATGGGGATGGGCGCGCCGAGGGCGTCGAGCGACAGGGCATTGAAGGTCCACGGCTGGTCGCCCAGCGCCTGCAATGCGGGCTCGCTATCTACTCCGACCTCACGTGCGTATGCGGCGATGTCGGCGCGCGCACGCGCCGCGGGGACCGTGACCTTGAAGAATCCGGGAGCGCGATTCGTCCAGGCCTCCGCGATGATCGCCGCGCGCGAAAAAGTCTTGCGCGTCTCGGCATCGATGAACGGATCGAGCAGACCACTGGCGGAAAGTCGCGCCGCCGCAGCGAGCGCGGCGGGGACCAGCGCGGCATTCACGTCGTAGGCGTATCGCCCGCCGCCCAGCCCCTGCTCGCTGTCGCGCCAGTTGCCCGTCATGCGCCCGCGCTTGATGTCGACGAGATTGCCGACGCGTGGATCGTCGGCGAACGCGCTCGCGCGTCCAACGACCCAGGCGAGGTTGCGAGCGAGCGCGGCCCCACTCGTTTCGTCACCGGTCCCCTTGCGCGCGAGGAATTCGCGCGCTCGCCCGCGGCCGCGCGCGTCGTCGAGCAACCAGCGCGCGGCGAGCGGCGCCAGCAGGAAGTCGTCGTCGACCATGCCGTAGTCGTAGATGGGCGTCGCGACGCGTCCGCGTCCTTCGCGCACGTTGCGCAGCACGGCGAACTCGCCGATGTCCTCCTCGTGCGCGACTTCGCCGTTCGGCGCGAGGCGGTCGAGCACCGACGTGATCGCGCCCTCGATCGCCGGCGGCTCCAGCACCGGAGCGAGCAGCAGGGCCGAGATCAGCGTGTCGCGGCCGAAATACGTGTTGAAGCGCCACGAACCGGCAAGGAATTTCTCGCGGTAACTCAGGAAGGCCAGCACGTCGCGCGCGCGCGGGTCGGTACCCGCGGACGGCGTCAGAAGAGGGTCGAGCTGCCGCAGCGGCGTTTCGCCGGTCAGGGCCTGCACTCGCAGGCGCAGGCGTTTCCCCGGCGGGGCCGTGAATTTTTCCGCCGACACGCGCGAGCCGTCGAGCGATTCGAACGCAAGCCGGTATCCCGGCGCGCCGTCCAGCCGGTCGCGCGCCCATTCGATCGTTTCCTTCGTCGTCTCCGGCGCGACCCGCACTTCCGGGGGAGCCTTCTCCTGCAGTTCGTAATCGCGCAGCACGCGCACCGACGACAACACCGCGCCGCGCACGCGCAATTCCGGCGCCGGTGTCTCGATCTCGAACTCGATGCCGTGTAACGGACGTTTCCTGCCGTCGAGCCGCGTGACCGGCCGCGGCGGCGTGGCGAGCTTCCAGTCGGTCGAGGACTCGGTAGTTTGAAACCACAACCCCACGCCACTGTTGCCCGCCGGAAACGCCACGAGAATGCGCGGTTCGTTGCCCGAGCGCAGCAGCAGGTGCGCGGCCACCGGTCCCGAACGCAGGAAGCTGTTGAGATTGCGCCCCTCGTCGATGCGGAAGGCGAACCCCGCGGTATCGGCGACCGCGGTGGAGGCGATCACCAACAGCAGTACGGAGACGATGAAACCGCGACCTCGTGGCGGCGCTTTCATCGTCGCAAGCTCACGGCTGCAGCACGGCTCGCCCGCGGATCTTCCCGTCGTGCAGCTTCTGGTAGACCTGCACCGCCTGGTCGAGGGGGAAAGTCTCGACCTCCGCATGGATCCGGTTGGCCTGCGCGAGCGCGATGACCTCCATCATCTCGACGCGCGATCCCCAGTACGGGACGCTCACTTCGCACCCGTAAGGCGGATTGTTGGCCGCGTAATGCACGACGCCACCCGCGAGGCCGACCACCGAGATGCGGCTGTTGCGCCCGACTACTCGCACGGCCAGATCGACGGTCGCCTGCGCGCCGACGAAGTCGAGCACGACGGTCACGCCGCGCGCGCCGACCAGCGCCGCGATCGACTCCGCGGCCTCGTCCGCGGCACGCGTGTTGATCGTGTGCATCGCACCGTGTTTGCGCGCGAGCTCGAGCTTGGCATCGTCGATGTCCGCCGCGATGAGGCGCGAGGCGCAGGTCGCGCGCAGGATCTGCACCGCCATGTGCCCGAGTCCCCCGACGCCGATCACGAGTACGGAGGCATCCGTGGTCAGCCACGGCATCGACGACTTGATCGCGTGATACGGAGTCAGCGCGGCATCGGACAGCGGCGCCGCGGCCACCGGGTCCAGCTTCCCGAGCGGCAGCAACAGGCGCGCGGACGGCACGAGCATGAACTCCGCCATGCCACCATCCGATCCGAGACCACCGCCATACGTCGGGATGGACGCATGGTTCTCGCAGTAGTTTTCAGCCGAAGTCTGGCAAGTGCGGCAGCGCCCACAGCCCCACGGCCCATAGACGAGCACCGCGTCGCCCTCCTTCCATTGCGTGACGCCCTGGCCGAGCGCGGCGATGTGGCCGGCGTTCTCGTGTCCGAGCGTGAACGGCGCCTTGAAGCCCATGTCCTGCTCGAGGATGTGCAGGTCGGAATGACACACGCCCGCACCGGCGATCTTCACGAGCACCTCGCCCGGACCGGGCGATGGCCGGGGGACCTCGGCCAGCTCGGCGGATTTTCCGGGCCCGACGAAGCGGATCGCGCGCATCCGGCGAGCATGCGTCCGTGACGGCCGGAGAAACAACGCTCCCCGACACGGTATGCGCCGAGGAATCGTCCGTCAGCGCGACGCCGACACCGCGAGCGGCGACGGATCCCGACTAACTAGGCGCCCATCGATCGCCCGGCCACGCTCGCCACGGTGGCGGCCAATTCGGTCGGCTCGACGGGCTTCGCGACGTGAACCAGGAAACCCGCATGCAGCGCACGGGTCCGGTCCTCCGAACGCGCGAAGGCGGTGAGCGCGATCGCCGGGATGCGCCGTTCCTGCTTCTGCAACAGCGAACGAGCCTGCCGCAGGAACACGTAGCCGTCGACCTCGGGCAGGCCGATGTCGCTGACGATCACGTCGACCGACTCCGTCTCGAGCGTGGCCAACGCTTCGGTCGCGCGGGCGGCCGCGAGCACCGACGCGCCGCAATCGCTCAACACGTGGTCGATGAGCGCGCGCGCGTCGGGCTCGTCCTCGACCACCAGCACGCGCAGGCCGGAAAGATCCGGCATCGCGAAGTTCGTGAGCGGCGGCGGTGCGGTAGCCGGATGCACGCGCTCCGCCGTCTGCGCCGCGGAACGCACGACGGCGAGCGGCAGGTGCACGCTGAAAGTCGAGCCCTGGTTCTCGCCCGGGCTGTGCACTTGCACGGAGCCGCCGTGCAGTTCGACGAGATTCTTCACGATGGACAGGCCAAGGCCGAGGCCGCCGTGTTTGCGCGCGATCGACGCGTCGCCCTGCTGGAAGCGGTCGAACACGTGCGACTGGAACTCGGGCTTGATGCCGATGCCACTGTCCGCAACCGAGATCTCGATGTGCGAGTTCACGCGCTCGAGTACCACACTCACGCGGCCTTCCTTCGGCGTGAACTTGATCGCGTTGGAGAGCAGGTTCCACAGCACCTGCTGCAACCGGCCCGGGTCGCCCGAGACCGGTCCAGCCGAGTGATCGAGGATGCGGATCAGCCGTATGCCTTTCGCGTCCGCGGCCGGCTGCACGGTGTCGATGGCGGCCTGGACGAACGTCGTCGGCATGATCGTCTGCACGTCGAGCTGCATCTTGCCGCTCGTGATGCGGCTCATGTCGAGCAGGTCTTCGATGAGCTGCGTCTGGAGGCGCGTGTTGCGCTCGATGATCTCGATGCCCTGCTTGTGGATCTGCTCGAGGTTGCCCGAATTGCGGCGCAGGACCTGCGCCCAGCCGAGGATCGCGTTGAGCGGCGTGCGCAGTTCGTGCGAGAGCGTCGCCAGGAATTCGTCTTTCTGCTTGCTGGCCTGTTCGGCCTGCGAGCGCGCCAGCTTCTCGTTCTCCGCGGCCCTGCGCATGCTCTCGTACAGGCGCGCGTTGTCGATCGCCGCGGCCGCCTGCGCCGCCATGCCCGCGACCAGTCTTTCCGAGCGGCTCGTGAAGACGCCGACCTCCGGGTGACCGAAGAACAGCCCACCGAAAACTTCGTTGCTCCGGGAGCGCACCGGCACCGCCAGATAACTCCTCACCGGCAGATGGCCCTGCGGCATGCCGTGATGCGGAGGCCAGTTGCCGTAGCGAGGATCCGCGAGCACGTCGTCGAGGCGGATGATGCCCTCGCCGTTGAACGTGGGCGCGAAGATCGGCGTCGTGCGCGGATGGCCGAACTTGTCGAACGCCGCGCGCGGCGCGCCGGACAGCGTGTAGAGCTGATACGCGTCGCCGTTTTCATCGTGCGTGTTGTAGAAGAACGCGCCGAACTGCGCGCCACACACCTTCGTGGCCGCGTCCGTGACGGTCTGCAGCAGCGATTCGATGTCGAGCGTGGACGAAAGCGAGATGGCCGTGCGGTTCAGCGTTTCGAGCGCGCGCGTTTCCTCGCGCAGCGCGGATTCAGCGAACTTGCGCTCGGTGATGTCATGGACCACGCCGACCATGCCGATGACTTCGTCACGGCTCGCGTGGACGGCGCCGCGCGCGGCGATCCAGCACATCTCGCCGTCGGGGCGATTCACGCGATATTCGATGTCGTATTGCGCCCGGTTGGCGATGGCTTCATCGACCGCGTGGCGCGCGCGCTCGCGATCGTCCGGATGCAGCAGGTCGCGCAACGCGGCCCACGTGATCGGCTCGTGCGGAACGCCGAACGTGTCCGCCGAGCGGCGGCTGAGCGTCACGACGTCGGAGCGCGCATCCCAGCTCCAGTCGCCGAGCTCGCCGGCGTCGAGCGCGAGCTTGAGCCGCTCCGCTATCGCCTCGGGCGTATGCGGCGCCCCGACGATCGAGGTCCAGTCTGCGAGGTGACGATCCAACGGCGCACTCCCTTGCCCCTGCACATGCACATGCACATGCAGGCGCATCATGCGGTGCGATACCCATTACGTCACGCCGCAAAGGGTGTAGGACCACGCTCACGCCTTCATCCTCCGCCCGGCTCTTCGGCGCGCTGCAACTGCCGCTGATCGAGGGCCCGCTGCAATCGCGCGACATCGTCGGGCTCCCAGTCATCGATGCCCGTGACCTCGAGCCACGCGGCGATGTAGTGCGCGGGCGAATAGACGTGGCCGAAGCCCATCGGCGCGTCCATCGACAGGGGCATGTCGAGCCCGGTCTGGATCATCGTCACCACCGGGATCCAGCGCATGTGCGCGGAGACGTCGGGTCCGCGCGGCTCCTGGAGCCACGCGGGCTTGCGCAAAAAGCCGCGCGGATCGAAGAAGGTGATCGCGTCGCTCGCATACTGCAGGTACACGATACGCATCGGTCCCCACGGCGTGCCGTGCGGCGTGCCCGGGCCGTGCTGGTTCATGAAGCGCACGAACGCGCCATCCCGGAATTGCGGGCGCCAGATCGGCGTGCCGGGATTACGCGCATCGGTCACCGCGCGCCAGTGCGTGGACGCGAACGGCGGCCCGCTCCACAAAGCGCCGTCCACCGGATCGCCGAGCAGCTCGAACATGTCGAAGGAACGCTCGGAGTTGAACGCACCCAGGCTCAGGCCGTGTAGATAGAGCTTCGGGCGCCGGTCGGGCGGCAGCGTGCGCCAATGGCCGTAGACCTCGCGGAACAGCGCGCGCGCCGTCACCGCGCCGGTCTCGGGATCGACGAGCAGCGTCAGCGGACTCGATAGATAGGAGTACTGCACCGCGACGCTGGCGATGTCCCCCCGATACAGGTACTCGATCGAATCGATCGCGGCCGGGTCCACCCAGCCCGTGCCGGTCGGCGTGATGATCAGCAGCGCGGCGCGCGAAAAGCCGCCGACCCGTTTGAGCTCCGCGAGTGCGAGGCGCGCGCGTTCCTCGGGCGAACCCGCGGCCGGGAGTCCCGCGTACACGCGCAGCGGCGTTTTCGCGGTCGGGCCGGCGAGTTCGCGGAGCGCTTCCGCCGTGGGCGTTCCGGCAACGAAGCGTCGGCCCATGTTGCCGAGCTCGTTCCACGCGACCAGCGACTGCGGACTGCCGGGACGCTCGGGTTCGCTCGGCGCGACCTTGTCGGGCGGAATCAGCTCGTCCGCCGCGCGGTACGAACTGTCGAGCCCGTTGAGCACGGTGCGGACGATCACGCCGTTGACCAGGCCGATCAGCAGCAGCCCCGCAACGACGCTGCCCAGCACCGTGGCGACCCGCCGCGGCAGGTGCCGCGCCGCGACCGCGGTTGCCCAGCGTACGAGGCGCGCCGCGCCACGGCCGAGAGTCAGCAACAGCAGCGCGACCAGCAGCGCTCCCGTTCCGACGACCAGTGGCCGCGATGCACCGGCCGGCGGCAGATGCATGAGCCTGCCGATGACGTCGTTCCAGGCCTGGCCGCGCCACAGCGCGAACAGGAAGATGATGGCGCTCATCACCAGCGCGGCCTTTCGCGCCCGACCGTCCTTTACTGCACGGGGCACCGGCAGTTCGAGGTATGTCCACAACCCGCGCAGCATCACGCCGAACCCGTATCCAACCGCCAGGCAGGCGCCGGACAACAAGGCCTGCGCCGTCGCCGAGCGCGGAACGAGACCCGGCGTGAGCGAGCCGAGGAAGAACAACGCGGCGATCGCGAGGCCGCTGCTGCATGCCGGCGGAAAAACCATTGCCGCCAGGGCACGCAGGCCGGACGCTCGACGACGCGGGGCGGAAGGAGTCTTCATTCGTTTTTCCCGGAGGCTTCATGAGCGCGCCCGCCCCGGTGCGCGCGGCCCAATATACCTCCCTGACTAACTAGACGGGCGTAAGACTCGTCCCACAGCGCCCGCACCGCGCTCGCACGCGTGAAGCGTCATCGTCCCGACAAAGGCGTCGCGGATGCCGACGCGATGGACTGGCGTGCGAAAGTTCTTCGCGATGCGCTCGAGCGGCGCCGGGTCCCTGCTCAATGCCGCCGGACGAGCGCTGACAACAACGCGCCGCCGACCAGCGCGGCGGCCACCATCGCGACCGGGTGCCTGTGAAATTGAACTCGCCAGTCCGTCGCGGTCTTCACGCGAGTCTCCAGCTCCCGCAGATTCGACTTGAGCTTCGCGCGGGTCTGATGGATCTCGCGGGTTATCTGGTCGGATGTCTGGCCCATTCCACGTTTTCCTTGATGGTGGTGGTGGTCTTCGGCACGGCGCGTACGCTCCTGAACCGCCTCATCCCGGCGCCGCAGCAGAATGCCGCGATCACGCCCACGACGGCGCCGACGGTCAGCGCCGCGGCCCATTCCTCCATGACGAGGCTCAGGGCATGAACGGCCGACAACAGCAGGAAGATCGCGCTGAGCAGCAGCAGGAACGCGCCCACCGCGAGCATCACGCCGGCGGAGCGCGCCTTGCCGAGTTCCTCGGTGGCCTCGGTTTTCGCGAGACGGATCTCGGATCTGACGATGTACTGCACGTTCCCGACGATGTCGTGCAGCACGGCGGATATGGAGCGTTCGTTGTTCATGGCGGCCTCCGCGCTCAGCGCCGTGACAGTGCGCGCGCCAGCAGAAAGCCGACGGCCGCGGCCGTGAGCAGCGCCGCGCCCGGATGTCTCTTCACGCCGCGACCGACGTCCGAGAGCATTCCCCGCACGTCCTGCTCGCGCACGTAGTCGGCCGTCGTTTCCAGCGCATCGGCGGTGGAACGGGCCGCTCTAGCTACCTTGCCGCTCGTGGTATCGGTCTTCTCGCGCAGGGTCGACGCCGCGGATTCGATGCCGCTCGCGACCGCGCCCCGCTTGTCGTCGACGGCGGCCGCGGCCTTGCGGCCGAGGTCGGATGCGCGTTGCCTGAGTTTCTCCGCTCCTCCCGGCTCGGGAGGAACAGGTTCGTCGAAGCTGTGGGTTTCCACGGTGTACTCCCGTAAACGATGACGGTCCCAGCAGATCATGACCGCGAGAGCGGTGGTATCGATCAACGGAACGGTGATCCGTGGGAGCCGGCCTTCGGCCGATGCGCACGCCGGCGTGCGGTCGATGCGTTCCCGATCCGACGAAGTGTCCGACGGCCCGCAGGGATCGGGTCCCGCTGCGCGACGCGGCGGCTACTTCGGCGCGTACGAACGCGCGGGGAATTCCCTCAGCAGGTCGCTCACCGCGCTCTCGATCAGCGCCGGGTCCGGTGGACCGCCCCGCCCGAGCTGGCGCGACACCTGCCCATTCCAGACTTCGGAGTTTCGCGCCGGGTCGACCGCGCGCAGGATAAGCGTGCCCTCGCGCACGTTCGTCGACGACGGGCTGCTGACGCCGACGCTCGCGCCGCCGCGCGCGCCGATACTCCCCATCCCGACGCCGACGCGCACCGGGTTCGACCGGGTCGTGTCCGCGGCGGCGGTTTCGAAGTGCAGTACCAGGTCGGCATCGGCGCCCGCCTTCGCCTCGGCGTAACCTTTCTGTTGCAGCTCGTTCGCGATCGCCTCGCGAATGTCGTTGTCGAGAATGGAAACGGGCTGCGCACCCGCGGCGCCCTGGCCTTGCCACGCGAACGTGGCGAACTCGCTGAAATTGGCGTTCGGATCCTTCATCGACTGCACCGGCGGCGCCGACGTGGCGCATCCGAGAGCCAGCAGCGATACAGCCAGCGCGGCCGCGCGAAATGCGCGGTACGGATTTGGTGGCGACACCAACATGGCTGGCTCCTCGCAAGACTGGATACGTCGTACTTAGACAGAGTTGTCGCGAAACTTGCGTGGGACCATGGTCCTAGGTGCGGCGCGCATTACACTGCGCGCACCGTGAGCTCACATTCCGCCCGTGTCCGGTCCCTGTGCGCAACGTTCGTCCTGTGCCTCGGACTGAACTACCCGAACGCGTTCGCCGAAACACCGCGCCGGACGGTCGAAGAAATCGTTCCGCTGGTCGAGCAGCATTGCGGTTCATGTCATCCCGCGCCGCGGCCCGACGTCATGCCGCGCGAAACGTGGCCCAAGCTCATCAATACGATGGCGGAGATCGCGCGACAGCGCGCCGGGAAAGAGGTGATTCCGCCGGACGTCGTGCGCGACATCTCGGCGCTGTATTACGGCAGCAGCCCGGAGAGGCTGCCGCGGCTGCCCATCCTGGAACGCAGCCACCCGGCCATCGAATTCGTGCGCCGCGATGTCGGCGCGCCCGCCGCACTGCCGATGATTCTCAACGTTGCCGCGGTCACAATCGCGCGCGAAGCACGCCCGCAATTCCTGGTCAGCGACGGCGCGCAGAAGCAACTTTCACTGCTCGCGCGCACCGGCCCGTCCTGGCGCGAGACCACGCTGGCTCCCATCGACATCCCGATTCGCACGCAGACGATCGACTTCGACACGGATGGGGACCTCGACATCCTGGTCGCGGATCTCGGCCTGATGCCGCCCGTCGGCGCACTGGCCGGGAAGATAGTCCTGCTGCGCCAGGACGAGACCGGGAAATTCGCGAAGGAAATCCTGCAGGAGAAGCTGCACCGCGTGAGCGACGCGCGCGCGCTCGACCTGGACGGCGACGGCGATCTCGACATCGCGGTGGCGGAATTCGGCGGCGCGGACCGTGGCTCCGTCTTTTGGCTCGAAAACGCGGGCGCGGGCAAATACGAGCGGCATACGCTACTGCAACTGAGCGGCGCGCTGAACGTCACGCCCGCCGATATCAATGCCGACGGCAAGCTGGATCTCGTGAGCCTGGTCGCGCAGGAACATGAAATGCTCGTCGCGTTCATGGGTTCGGGCGACGGGAAATTCGAGACACGCATCCTGCTGCGCGCGCCGCATCCGATGTTCGGCTCCACGAGCATGAACGTCGTCGATCTGGATCGCGACGGCGACGTCGACATCCTGTTCACCAACGGCGATGCATTCGATCTGCACACCGATCCCAAGCCCTATCACGGTGTGCAATGGGTGGAGAACGACGGCAAGGGCACGTTTCGTTACCAAGACATCGGCAGGTTCTACGGCGCTTCGGACGCCGAGGCGGCCGACCTGGACGGCGATGGCGACATCGACGTCGTGGCGAGTAGTTGGGTGACGTACTGGAACGAGCCCGGACACCACGCGCTGGTCTGGTTCGAGAACGACGGCCGTCAGCGCTCACCCCGCACCCGATCAGCGACCGGCCAGCGGGACTCACCACGCTGCAGATCGCCGACGTGAACGGCGACGGCGCGCCCGACATCGTCGCCGGCGCGATGCGCATGGATCTCATGTTCGCGAGCCTGGGCGGACAGAACAAGTACGAGGGAACCGGATTGTTCCCGGACGCGAAGAGCGAACCCGGCCCGCATCCTCGCGTGCTGCTGTTCGAGCAACGGAAGCCCGCCGCCACCGGCAAGTAGTGCGAGCGTCAGCCCCCGGGCGCGGTCGTCCTCGCCTTCGGAAGCAGCGCGGCGGCGGCCGGCTGTTCGGGTGATTTGAACGGCCCGTTGGCGACGGGCAGAAGCGTTTCGCGCGCGGCATCCTCGAAATCGCGCCTGATGAATTCCTCACCGAGCTTCAGCCGCGGACTGGGCGCGGCGGGCGAAGAAGCAACGATCTTGGCCATTCCCTCGACGGCCATGTCCGGCGCTTCCTCGCCGGCAACGGCGAAGCTGTTGTAGTAGGCGATGAGCGGAAGGATGCCTTCCAGCTCCAGTCGGTTCGCCTGCACGATGTAACTTCTCGCTTCCTTGAACGGGCGCTGCCGCTCGTCCGCTGGGGCGCGCGCGGCGAGCTGCGCGAGTGCCGTGCCTTTCCACACCAGCGCCGTGCCTTTCCACATCTCCGCCGACTTTTCCCTTTGCGTTTGCGCAATCGCCCGTTCGGCGGCCTCGAAGCATTCCTGCGGATTGCCGGCGCGGCACTCGGCCTCGGCCAACAGCAGCTGGTGTTCGATCAGGTCGGGGTATTGACGCGCATTGCCGCGAAGCCGTTCGAGCCACTTCGCGCGCCGCTCGAGTGCCGCCGCGCGCGCGCGGTCATCCGCATCTTCGGCAGGCAACTCGATCCGTGCCCCGAGCTCGAGCCGGCCGCGGATCAGGCCGGCCTCCGCCCGGGTCATGCGGCGGACGAACGGTTCCGGCGCGCGATCGGCCGGGAAGTCGATCCGCTCGTACTGCAACTTGCGTCCCTTGTAAGCGGTCACGGCCTTCTTGAGCTCGGCCGGATCGCCGAAGGCGTTCGCGGCGCTTTGCAGGTCTTCGCCGCGCGCGATGGCGCCCAGGTAATTCTGCAACCGCGGCTTCCACTCGTCCGAGAAATACAGAAGATGGACCAGCCGCCAGGCGTGATAGGGCGTCCAGGCTCGACCGCTCCCGGAAAGATAACGACCGTTCAGGATGTCGGTGATCGGATAAGCGATGTTCCGGTAATGCTCCATGACCTGGAAGAAGCCCGGCGGACGCTGGCCGTATTCCACGAAGTTGTCGCCGGCTCTCATCGTCGCGAACAGCTCGCCGAAACCCTGCAGGAACCAGCGCGGGTAAGCGGCGGGGAAATAGGTCATCAGGTAGTTCTGGGCGAAGCTCGCGTAGAGGCGGGATTCGGCCGACTGGCAGAAGGCAAGCTCGTTGATGGGGAGCTGCGCGAGGATCTGGTTCGGATCCACCGTGAGCTGTCCACTGGCGCTCACCCTTTGGCTGACGAAAACCGGCCGAAGCACTTCAGGGCCGTCGGCGCCACCGTCGCAATTGCGACTGGTCGGACGGCCGATCGACGGGCGAAGGACCAGGTTCACGCCGTCCTGGGTGGTTGCGATCACCGATCCTTCTTCGCGCGGATCGTAGTAGACAGTCTTCGCGAACTTCTGCGGAAACGGGCCGTACTGCCAGCGCAAGTCCGTCAGGCGAAGCTGCTCGAACTCCCCGGCATGCCCGATCATCGTGACGGCGATCTTGATCGTGTCGTCCGGCGTGTCCACCCGGCCAAACAAGGCCGAGAGCAGGAAATGAAGCTTCTCGAGATTGTGCGCGGTCGCGCGCAATTCATCCTCGTCGTTCTGGCTGAACACGACGACATGCGGGGTTTCCGCCATGCGCCAGTCGCTCATCTGGACTTTCCCTTCGCGGGTGCCGGTGACGGTGATGGTCGTGTCGCCATTCTTGACCGGGGCCGCCAGCTGCGCGTGCGACGGGAGGCTCACGGCGATACCAACGACGAAAAGCAACGATCGCAACATTCTTCGATCCCCTCGTTCCCAAAGCATCCGGACCGGCATCCAACTACTTGCCGAATCCGGGGTCAACTCCTTTCGAAGGAATTCCGTCGTTGCGGATGGGATCGAGGTGACGTTCGCAGGAACGCGAACCAGGTGAATTGGTGGGCCTGCTTGGATTCGAACCAAGGACCAAGGGATTCACGTTGACCGGAACGTTTCCGTTCCGCGCGGACTATCTCTTCACCCGCGGGTAGCTAACTACCCGGTAGGGTGCGGGACGCTCTAGCCTGTCATCAAGGGCACTCGAAGCCCCCAGGTAGTCTCTGCACCTTCCGGAGCTGCAGCTCCGGCTTGGCTCAGGATTGCCATGTCGTGCCCGGCACGACGAAGGTTTCCCTGAATTCATCCCGTCCACTGCGCAGGTTTCCCTGCGCAGGCACCTATATAGATGAGTCCCCTGCACTAACCGCTGTGCTACAGGCCCAACCGGGGGCGATTGTACCGTGCAACGTCCCTCTTCTGTTCACGGGGGGCTTGCTTGCAAAGTGATATCACTCTAGTATCAACCCAACGACAAACAACGGGTCATGTCGACCCGCGATCGGGAGAGTGAAATGACTACGCCGGGTGGAACGCAGGAAGTCGACTTCAAGAGCACGAGCGGCTACCTCGCTCTGGTTCTCGCCTTGCTCGCGCTGGCTGGATTCATCTTTTTCATCATCGGGCGCGTGCCGCAGATCGCGATACCGCTGCTCCTGGCATTCGTCTTCATCGTCAAGGGCATCTACATCCTGCAGCCGAACCAGTCGGCGCTGATGCTGCTGTTCGGCGACTACCGGGGTACGGACTACTCGACCGGGCTGCGCTGGGCGAACCCCTTCATGGCCAAGAAAAAGGTCAGCCTGCGCCTGCGCAACTTCAACAGCGAGAAACTCAAGGTGAACGACAAGCGCGGCAACCCGATCGAGATCGCGGCCGCGGTCGTCTGGCGCGTGCGCGACACCGCGCGCGCGGTGCTCGACATCGACGACTTCGAGGCCTACGTGCCGATCCAGGCCGAGGCCGCGGTGCGTCACCTCGCGAACGAGTTCTCCTACGATCATCACGAGGACTCTGACGACGCGCTCACGCTGCGCGCCGGCGGCGACGCGATCGTGGGCAAGCTCAAGAAGGAGCTGCAGGACCGGTTCGAGAAGGCGGGACTCTTCGTCGAGGACGCGCGCCTCACTCACCTCGCCTACGCGCCGGAAATCGCGGGTGCGATGCTGCGCCGCCAGCAGGCCGAGGCCATCATCGGCGCGCGCAAGCAGATCGTGCTCGGCGCGGTGAGCATGGTCGAAATGGCATTGCAGGGACTCACCGAGCGCGGCGTGGTCGAACTCGATGCCGAGCGCCGCGCGTCGATGGTGTCCAACCTGCTCGTCGTGCTCTGCGCGGAAACCGAGGCGCAGCCGGTGATCAACGCGGGCACGTTGTACGGCTGAGGCACACGCCTTGAGCGAGCCTCCATCACGCAAGGCGTTCCTGTTGCGCCGCGCGACGGCGGGGGCCGCCGCG
>JAFAGC010000083.1 GCA_023423065.1 Pseudomonadota bacterium | reverse complement strand
CCCTTTTTTTTTACCGGGAGGGTGCCAGGCACCGATCCGGCAAATCCTGCCTGGTCAGGTGCATGCCCCGCGACTGACCGTCGCGAGGGGGCCAGCTAGCGTTCGCGCCTCACGCGAGTCTCGATGCCCTTGGTCGTCGTCAGGATGTAGGAGCCGGCGCGCGAGTGGCGCAACGTGACGTCGTCGCCGACGGCGACCATGGCAGTCGGGCGATTCTCGACCTGCGACCAGACCTGGCCGTTGTCGAGCGTCACCATCCACCAGCCGTTTGTCCGGACCGCCAGCTTCACGACCGTCGCGGGAACCACCTGGATGTGCGGGATCGGACTCTCGCGACGCATCTCATCGCGAGTCCAGCCGTTGAGACCGCCGTCGGGTTTCTGCGCCAATGCCGTCGCGGAGAAGACGAGCAGGGGCAGGAGAACGAGCAATCGATGTCCGGTTCTCATGCGGCGAGAATAGTCCCGCCCGGGCATACAATTCACCTTCGACTTTTCCCTGGTGCGTGCCGGACGCGCGCGCATTTCGATCGAGGGACCCGGTCATGAGAACGCTGCTGGGCTTGTGGGTGATCTGCTGTGGAGTCGTCCGGTCGGGTGAGCCGCCGCACCAGAAGATTCCCGCCGAACTGCGGGCTTGCGCGAGCATCGAACGCAACACCGAGCGGCTGGCCTGCTACGACCGTGGCATAGCCGCCATCCTGAGCGCCGACGGTGCGATCGCCTCGACGGAGTCCAGTTTCGGACTCGTTGCTAGGACGCCACCGGCCGCATCGGACGGCGCCACGCAGGAACTCAAATCGATCCGCGGCAAGGTTGCCGCCATCAAATCCTCCGGCGGCGGAGAGCTGATCACGCTCGACAACGGCCAGACCTGGCGCCAGTTGAGCGGTGGCGCGCTGCTGCTCAGGATCGGCGACGAGGTCGAGATCACCCGTGCCGCGCTCGGATCGTTCCAAATCAGCGTGCCGAGCGGCAGAACGGCCAAGGTCAAACGCATTAGTTAGGCGCCGGCCCGGTCCCGGGTTCCTTGAACCCGAACCAGCAATTGAACGCCACCGTGATGCGTTCGCCGTCGCCTTCGTACGGCTTCACGTCGTGCAGCACCCAGGACGGAAACAACACGAGCTGGCCGGCCTCGAGGCGCAGAATGCGCACGCCACCCGCAAAGGCGCCCGAGAACCGCGCATTGCCGGCATCCAGGTGCATGGACGACTGCAGCACGGGATTCACGAAACACAGCGCGCCGCTATCCTTGTGATCCGCGTCCGATCGCCCGGGATCGACGCAATACACACCGGACCACGACGCATTCGGATGGTTGTGCAACCCGAAGAACCCGCCGCGCCGGGTGACGTGGAACCACGCGTCGTTGTAGACCAGCAGCCTCGAGCGCATCGCGGCGTCGTAGGAATTCAGCTCGCAGACCGCGCGCAGCATCTCCCCGAAGCAGAATTCCTTGAGTTTCCTCACCGCGGGCTCGGCCGGATCGCGGAACAGGTCGAAACGGCTCTCAAACGTGGCGGCATTGCGCTGCGTGATCGGCCGGGGATTGGCTTGCGCGGCGCCTTCCGCCGCGCGCGCGATGAACAACGCGCCGAGCTCGCGATTCAGCGAGGCCGCGTCCGGCAGGCGCGCGAACGCGAACGGGGTCGCGAAGAAGGGGACGATGTCCGCCATGCGCCGAGGCTAACTTCTCGCGGTCCGAAAATGAACGGCCAGAAAATGAAGGGAGGCAGAACGGCGGGCCCGGCCAGCCCGCCGTCCATCTTCTTCACGCTCAGAACTCGGCGTTGACCGTAAGGAACAGCTGTCGTCCGAGCGAGTCGTAGGCCTGCGGCCAGGTGTTGCCGTTGCACGGACCCGTCGGGCAGGTGCTCGAGCCGTTGAGCGGCGGATCCTTGTCGAGCAGGTTGTTCGCGCCCACGCGCAGCGTGTACCGGTCCATGAACTGGATGGCCGCCGACAGATCGATCCAGCTGCGCGAGCCCAGCACCGCATCGGTCGGGAATGCGCCCGTCGCCGTGCCCAGGAACGCCAGCGCTTCCTGCGAATCCTCGAGATCCCGCTTGGCCTCGCCGTAGTAGCGCCAGGCAATCGTGATGTCGAAGCCGCTCCAGGGCGTGTTCCACGTCGCATCCAGCTTGTGGCGCCACTCGGCCACGGGCGCGCCGTTCGGGGTGCCCGACGTGCAGATGCCGCCGTACAGCCCGACGCAGTCGTAGGTGATCCCGGTCTGCGGAGTCACCTCGTACTTGTCGAGGTACGTGCCGATCAAACCGATACGCATCCGCCCGGCTTCGCCGACGTCGAAGCTATAACTCGCGTCGACGTCGTAACCCGCCGTCTTGATGCCGCCGATGTTCTGCAGCGTGTCGACCACGAACCCGTTGGGCGTCTCGAACAGCGACCCGCCGGCATCGCGCTGCACCTTGCTGCACAGTTCGGCGGCGCCGGTGAGCGCGCATTGCAGCAGCGTGAAGTCCTGGTTCGGATTCTGGATCGCGTCGTCGATCTCGATCGAATACCAGTCGAGATTGATGCGCAGACCCGGCGCGAAGTCCGGATGGAATTCGATACCGAAGGACAGGGTATCGGCCTCTTCCGGCAGCAACTCCGGGTTGCCGCCGATGAAGCCGTTGTACTGCGCGGCCGGGTTGGCTTCGATCGCACCGAACAACGCGGGTGACAGGCCCGTGTTCGCGCATTGGTCGGCCGTCAGGATCGGCGCCGCGCCCGCGCAGGGATCCACCGTGCCGTTCAGACCCACCTGCTGCGTGCCGAACAGCTCATAGATGTTCGGTACGCGCACCGCGTGCTGGAAGCTGCCGCGCAGTCGCACCGCGTCGACGGGCGACCATTCGAGGCCCAACTTGTATGTGTCCGTGCTCGTGTCCAGTCCGCCCGAGTAGTCGGAGTAGCGGTATCCCGCCTCGGCCGACAGGCTGCTCAGGATCGGAATTCGCGTCTCGAGGAAAACCTCCTTCACGCGGTAGCTGCCCGAGAGCGGCAGCGTGGCGCCGCCCTGGCCGGCGCCGTCGCCGGAGATGTAGTTGCCGTCGGGCTGGAAGTCGCTCTCCACCTCGCGGTACTCCGCGCCGATGTTGACCATCACGCCTTCTTCGGCCGAACCGATCTTCCATCCGTACTGGCCGAGGTCGCCCGTGAAGTTCGCCTGCACGACGCGCTCGGTCACTTCGCCGACGGCGACCAGCGGGATCTGCACGTAGTTGAGAGCCTCCGGCGTGACCGAGTTCGCGGACCAGATGTTGTACGGCACGCAAGTCGGATCGGTGCCGTCGACCACCGATTGGCAGGTCGGCACGCCGCCGACGTCAACGACGTCGAGCGCGCGCCCGGAGCGCGCAATCGAGAAGTCGTTCAGGTAGGTATCGGAGATTCGCGCGGTGCCCTGGAACAGCGAGGTGTCGTACTGCCACGCATCGTTGATCGCGCCTTTCACGCCGATGCCGCCGCGATAGGTCTGGTGATTCAGGTCCTGCTGGCGGCCGCCGCCCTCGACGTTGCGGCGATTGAAGCGGATCCGCGTCGTGTCATCCGGCGTGAGTCCGAATTGCCCGCAGAAGGCGGTGAACTGCTCCGGAGTCCACAACGGATTCGAGCAGTGCACCGTCGCGTCGAGCGTGAACAGGCCGGACGGCGCGATCTGCGAGAGCGAGCGGTCTTTCAGGAACATGAACTCGGCATAGGCCTCCGCGTTCTCGTTGAACTGGAAATTGAGGAACGTGCCCGCCGTGTAGCGCTCGTTCGGACGCTGGAAGTAGTTGAGCGGACCGAAGTTGTACGCCGGCGGCGTGCCCTCCGCGAAGGCGCCGGCCGCATCGAGGGTCCAACTACCGGTGGTGCTCGCGGCTCCCGGCGCGAACGGCCTGAAGCGCGCGGGGAAGGCCGTGCCCGACCCGCCGCAGGAGAATTCGTCGCCGGAATTGAACGAGCAGGCGCTGTAGTCGTACTTGCTCTGCAGCACGGGATCGGTGTCGCGATAGGTCGCGTAGAACGTGGCGTTGCCGCGGTCGTCCGCGAAGTTCGAGCCCAGCGCGAAGGAGAAATTCAGGTCGTAGCCCGTGTTCGAAGTGCCGGTCGGCACCTCGAAGCCTTCCGCTTCGTTGAGCGCGCGCGAGATCTCGTCGTCGTTCTTGTGATTGTAGAAGCTGTAGCCGGCGGTGAACTTCACTCCCTCGAACTTGCGATCGATGATGAAGTTGACGACGCCGCCGACCGCGTCCGCGCCGTAGACCGAGGACGCGCCGCCCGTGAGTAGTTCGACGCGCTCGACCAGCATGGTCGGAACCATGTTGATGTCCGACGCGAACGTGGTGCTGCCCGGATCGCCCGGACCCAGGCGCCGTCCGTTGATCAGCACCAGCGTGCGGTTCGAACCGAGGCCGCGCAGGTTCACGGTGGCCGTGCCGTCGGAGTCGTTCGACACGTTCGCGCCCTGCGCGGCGAAGATCTGCGGCAGCTCGTTGATGACGTCTTCGATCGTGCTGCGTCCGGTACGGACGATTTCCTCCGACGTGAGCGCGGTGACCGGACTGATGCTGGCGAGATTCGGCGAAACGATGCGCGAGCCCGTGACGACCACGGTCTCCACGGGTTCCGCGGTTTCGCCGCCAGATGGTTGTGCCGGAGTTTCCTGGGCGAGCGCCGTGCCGACGCCGGTCGTCGCGAGTGCGCTCGCGAAAATCGCTCGGCGGATGGCGCGGGAGAGTTCAGTATCGGGAGTCATTCGATGCCTCCTCGTGATCAGGCTGGGTGGTGGAGACGCGTCCTTGGTCTCATTGCGCGCCTGCAGCACGTGGTGTCGTTTACGCACCACGACCGCTACCAAACTACGCCTGCAGCGCATTCCGCGCTGTCTCCAAAAGGTGCCTTGGCGATGTCGGATGAAGACACATTGAGGGGCCTTCGCCGTCTGGTGACCCAGGGAGACCTGGCATCGGCAAGCGCGGCGGCGCGCCGCGCGCTCGACGAAGGCCTGCGGCATCCGTTCGCGTACGGTGTCATCGCAATGCAGCTCGAGGCGTCCGGCGGCATCGACGAGGCGGTCGAAGTGCTCGACGAGGCTCTCAGGCATTTCCCTGACGATCCGGGCGCGCGCCAGGCGCGCGGCCTGTGCCTGATGCGCCGCGAGAAATTCGCCGCCGCGCGCGACGACTTCGAGCGCGTAACCCGCGTGACGCCAGGGTTCGCCCCCGGATTCACGGCGCTGGGCCAGGCGCTCGAAGCCCTGGGTGAGCTGCCAGCCGCCGAGGCCAACTACCGCCACGCGCTCGCCCTCGATGGCGCCAACCTCATGGCGGAGGCGGGGCTGGCCTCGCTGCTCGGGCGCCGCGGCGAGTTCGTGCAGGCGCGCGAGCGGGCGTTGCGGGTGCTGGCGTCGGAGCCTAACTACCCCGCGGCCGCGATGCTGGTCGGCGAGGCCGATATCGCGCTGGGCCGCGCGCCGGACGCGGAGTCGCGCATGCGCGCCCTGGCGAGCGACCCGCGATTGACCGAGGTGGAGCGATCGCTCGCGCTGGGCGTGCTGGGCGACGCGCTCGACCGCCAGGACCGCCCGTCGGAGGCGTTCGCCGCGTATCGCGAGTCCAACGAGATGCGTCGCGCGCACTATGCGCCGGTCTTCGCCGCGGGACCGGGCACGCTCGCGTACGCTCGAGCGTTGCAGCAGTGGTTCCGTCGACATCCCGCTAGAGACTTGTTGCCGGTCCTGCCGCCCGAGGTTCCGGACACGGTTCGCCACGCGTTCCTGATCGGTTTTCCCCGCTCCGGCACCACGCTGCTCGAACAGGTGCTGGGTGCGCATCCCTCCGTGGTCACGCTCGAGGAGCGCGAGAACCTGCGGGATTCCGTCTCCGAGTTCATGAGGAGTCCCGCCGACCTGTCGCGCCTGGGCCTGGCTTCCGAATCGCAGCTCGATCCCTGGCGCCGCCTGTACTGGCGGCGCGTCGCGGAGGCCGGCGTGACCGTCGACGGCAGGCTCTTCGTCGACAAGCATCCGCTCAACGGCCTCAAACTACCGCTGATCGCGCGGCTGTTTCCGGGGGCGCGCATCCTGCTCGCCATTCGCGATCCACGCGACGTGGTGCTGAGTTGCTTCCGGCGGCGTTTCCGCATGAGCGCGCCGTACTACGAGTTCCTGACGCTCGATTCCGCCGCGGCGCTCTACGACTGCGTCATGCAGATCACGCACGATCTCATCGCGGAACTGCGCTTGTCGGCGCACGTCGTCCGGCTCGAGCGGTTGATCGGGCATTTCGAGCACGAGGTCGGCGCCATCTGCGATTTCCTGAAGATCGGCCGGAGCGATCGGATGCGCGAATTCGCCGCATCCGCGCGCGCACGCGGCGTGGCGACGGCGAGCGGCGCGCAGCTCTCGCGAGGACTGAATGCCGGCGGCGTGGGCGAATGGCGCCGTTATCGCGAGCAACTCACGCAGGTGCGGCCTGCGCTCGACCGGTGGGCCGTGCGCTTCGGTTACGAAGTGGATTGAGCCGGGGAGTCCTGCGCCGAAAGGCCGACGCGGAACCCACTGTCCGCGTCGGCGATCGGCATCAGACGATCATCAGTCCAGCACGCGCAGCACCACGCGCCGGTTCTGCTGCCGGCCTTCGTCGGTGTCGTTGCTCGCGAACGGCTGGCTCTCGCCATAGCCGCGTGCGCTGACGGAGTTCGTGACTCCCGCGTCGCGCAGGTAGGTAGCCACGGCGTTCGCGCGGCGCTCCGACAGGTCCTGGTTGTAGGCTTCGGCGCCGCGGCTGTCCGTGTGGCCCGCGACTTCGATGCGCAGGTCGGGGTAACGCTTGAGCGTCGCCACCGCGCTTTCGAGCGTCGGGATGCTGTCCGGCAGCAGTGTCGCCTTGCCCGTTTCGAACACGACACCCTCCAGCCGGATTTCCGCTTTCAGCGTGCAACCCGTCGAGTCGACGCGGTCGCCCTTGGGCGTATCCGGGCACCGATCCTGCTCGTTGAGCACACCGTCGCCGTCGAGGTCGTTGTTGATCTCGCAGCCGGTGGCGTCGACCTTCGCGCCCGCGGGCGTGCCGGGGCACTTGTCCTGCCCGTTGAGCACACCGTCGCCATCGTCGTCCTGCGGCAGCGGACATCCGCTGGAGTCGACCGGGGTGCCCGGCGGCGTGCCCGGGCACTTGTCGAGCTCGTCGGTCACGCCATCGCCGTCGGAGTCCACCGGCTGGCGCGTCACCGTGCCGCCCCACGAATACTGGAAGCCGATGCCGGCCACGTAGTCGACCGGATCCTGGACGGGATCCGAGCTGCTCGACAGGCCACGGCGGGCGCCGAGATCGGCGCGCAGCTGCATCGCGCTGCCGTCATCGCGAGGCGCGCCGAGATCCACGAGTATGCCGACTCCGTATAGCGCGCTCAGGTCGTGGTCGCTGCCGCCGGACTCGACGTCCGCGGTCGTGCGACCGAGGCCCAGGCTGACGAAGGGATTCACGCGGCCTTCGCGGTAGAACACGCGCTTGGCCTGCAGGCCGAATCCCCACAACGTGAGCGAGTCGTCGCCCGCGCGCTGGTGTTCGGATCCGTACATCAGCAGTTCGAGATCCCAGTTGGGGGAGAGCGTGCGGCCGAAGGCCAGCGTCACGCCGAGGTCGTCATCCGCCTCGCGGGCGTCATCCAGCCACAGCGCATTCACCTGTGGGGCGATGTACCAGCTGTCGTCCGCGGCTCCGGCGAAGGACTTCCCGGCCACGAGCCCCGCCGAGCACGCGGCCAACAACATCAGGCTGCCGATCTTCTTCATGGCGCACTCCGTGATTCTTGTTCTGGCGAGTGCGCCGATCATAGCCGAGCCCCGCGGGCCCCGAAATCCGGATGATGATCCGGTCAACGATGGGTCAGCGCGGGATGGTGCACGGCCTGTCCGGCGTGAATCCCGAGGCGCTTGGCCTCTCCCCCGGCGATTTCGAGCACGGCGACCGCCGGCTCCTTGCTGCGGATGGTCTCGAGCGAATGTGGAGTGGTTTGCTCGACTATCTGCAGGATCTTCCCGTCGGGACCGATGAACACCATGTCGAGCGGAATGTAGGTGTTCTTCATCCACATGGCGATCGCGCGTGGCTCGGCGTGCACGAACAGCATGCCCCGCATCTCGGGCAGGGAGCGCACGAACATCAATCCCTGCGCCTGGCGTTGCGGACTGTCGGCGAGCCAGACCTGGAAGACGTGGCGCACCTTCTTGCCATCCAGGATCTCGAGCTTGTCGCTCGGAAAATTCGCGAGGTCCTCGAGCGGCGCGACCTGCGCGAGACCGGCCCCGGGGGCGAACAACCCCAGGAGCAGCAGCGCGGCGAGGCGCGCGAACTCAGAGCCGGGTCGGTACCTGTGTCTTGACGGTGGTCTTGTCATTGGGGAGCTTCGAGTTGCCGCGGTCATCGTCTCCGAATTCGACGCGGCCTGCAAAATCGAAACGCTGCAGCACGATGCGCTCGCTGCGGTCGAGATTCGTGGCGGGCCCCACGCAGAATCCGCGGGCGACGACGCGATAGACCGCGCGGCCGGGGCCCAGGGTCTCGACGCGCTGCTGGGTGACGGAGTCCGCGGTGCACTTGTCGTCGCCCTGCGTCGCGAACATCCGCTTTTCGCCTTCGAAAAGGATGGTGACGTTGGTGCGCAACGATTCGCCGCTGGCGCCCTCGCCGAGGCCCGCGATGCCGAACACCATGCGGATGCGCCGGCCGTCGCCGCGCAGGGGTCCGCCGATGCTCACGCGCAGGCCATTGCCCGAGGGACGAGGCCCCCCTTCGCACGACATGTCCGCGTCCTTCCAGTCCAGGTCCAGGTTGATCTCGCCGCGCAGGCGCGCGCGCAGGTAGCCATTGCCCGCCGCGAAGCAGCCCGACTTCGTTGTAGGTGGATCCGCCGGCCACGCGGGTATGCCGGCCAGCAGGAGTGCGGCGCATGCCGCGACACATGCGCGATGAGACATGCGTCTACGGTAGCACGCGACCTATACTTCAAAAAAACGAGGATCCAATGGCCAAACGTCCAGCTCGCGCAACTTCCGGTCGTTATGTCAGCCGTCTCACGAGCGGCACTCTCGCGGTGATCATGGCCGGCGGGCGCGGCGAGCGTCTCAAGGGTCTCACCGAACATCGCGCGAAACCGGCGACGCCGTTCGGCGGCAAGTTCCGCATCATCGATTTCGTGTTGTCGAACTGCGTGAACTCGGGCATCCGCCAGATCACGGTGCTCACGCAGTACAAGGCGCAGTCGCTGATCCAGCACATCCATCGCGGCTGGGGCTACATGCGCGGCGAGTTCGGCGAGTTCGTCGAGGTCATTCCGGCGCAACAGAAGACGGGCAGCCACTGGTATCGCGGCACCGCGGACGCGGTCTACCAGAACATCGACGTGCTGCACGCGCATCGACCGAAACACGTGCTGGTGCTCGCCGGCGATCACATCTACAAGATGGACTACGGTCCGATGATCGCCTACCACGTGGAGAAGGGCGCCGACATCACCGTGGGCGTGGTCGAAGTGCCGATCGCCGACGCGAAGGAGTTCGGCGTGCTCACGGTCACCGAGTGGAATCGCGTCACGCGTTTCGTCGAGAAGTCGCCGACTCCCGATCACATGCCGGGCCGTCCCGATGCCGCACTGGCGTCGATGGGCATCTACGTGTTCAACCCGGATCTGCTCGAGAGACTGCTCATCGAGGACGCCGCGAACGAGAACTCCAAGCACGATTTCGGCAAGAACATCGTGCCCGACGCCATCGAGAAGCTTCAGGTCTTTGCCTATCCTTTTCGGGACGTTAAGACTCGTGCGCAGTCTTATTGGCGCGATGTTGGAACAATCGACGCCTTCTACGAGGCCAACCTCGAGCTCGTCTGGGTCAATCCCGAGCTCAACATCTACGACGAGGACTGGCCCATCTGGACCTACCAGGCCCAGACGCCGCCGGCGAAGTTCGTGCTCGACGAGGACGGCCGCCGCGGCATCGCGATCAACTCGCTGGTCTCGGGCGGCGTGATCATCTCGGGCGCCACGGTGCGCGAGTCGCTGCTGTTCTCCGGCGTGCGCGTCGAGGAGCGCTCACTGGTCGAGCGCTCGGTGATCCTGCCCCACGTTCACATCGGCCAGGACTGCCAGGTCCGCAACGCCATCATCGACTCGAATTGCGATCTCGCGCCGGGCACGCGCATCGGGTTCGATCGCGAGGAGGACGCCAGGCGTTTCCTCGTGACCGAGAAGGGCGTGGTTCTCGTGACGCCGGACATGCTGGCCGCCGCCCATGCCTGATCGCTTCCGACACTGGCGGCTCGCGTGCGCCGCGCTGGCTCTCGCGCTGTGCGCCGGCTGCGCGTCCGTCGCCAACCTGCAGGCGCCGGATCTCTCGGTGGTCTCGATGAAGCTGCAGAGCGCCGACCTGTTCGAGCAGCGCCTGCTGGTGCGCATGAAGGTCCAGAACCCGAACGATCGCGCGCTGCCCATCAAGGGCATCACCTACCGCATCGAGGTCGACCAGGCGCAGCTCGCCCAGGGCGAGTCGAACACACCTTTCACGGTGCCGGCGCTGGGCGAGGCGGAGTTCGACGTCCAGGTGAGAGCGAATCTCGCGGGGGCGCTGTCGAAGTTCCTGTCGCGCAAGAAGGGTGAGGACACGCTCGAGTACCGCCTCGTGGGCGACGTGTCGTTAGCGAGCGGCTTTCTGCGCCGCATCCCCTTCGACGAGCGCGGCAGCGTCAAGCTGAAGTAGTTCGGCGAAGAGTTTCAGGTACTCGTTGGTCTGCGTGGCCCACGAGAAATCGCAGCGCATCGCGTTCTGCACGATCTTTTCCCACAGCGCCGGGTCGGCGTACCACGTCATCGCGGTTTCGAGCGCCCAGTTCATCGCGCCCGAGTCGAAGTCATTGAATACGATGCCCGTGCCCTGGCCGGTCGCCGGATCGAAGTGCGTGACGGAATCCGCGAGGCCGCCCGTACGCCGCACGATCGGGATCGTGCCGTAGCGCAGCGAATACATCTGGTTCAGGCCGCAGGGCTCGTATTGCGAGGGCATCAGGAAGACGTCGCTCGCGCCTTCTATCCAGTGCGCGAGCGAGTCGTCGTAGCCGCCGAAGAACCACGCGCGGCCCTTGTACTGTTCCGCGAGGCCCGCGAAGAACTTCTCGTATCGCGGTTCGCCCGTGCCCACCACCGCGAGCCGCACGTCGTGCGTCTGCAGCAGCTTCGGCAGCGTGTCGGTCAGCAGGTCGAATCCCTTCTGCACGGCGAGGCGGCTCACGATCCCGAACAGCGGCACGCGTCCGCTGGTGGGCTTCAGGTTCTGCCGCAGCAGGAAATTGCGCTTGAGTTCCGCCTTGCGCGCCACGTCGCGCGGCCCGAAATGGATCGGCAGGTGACGGTCGATGCGCGGATCCCACTCGTCGTAGTCGACTCCGTTGAGGATGCCGTGCACCGCGCTGCCGCGCGCCGCCAATGCCGCTTCCATTCCCATGCCGTACCGCGGCGTGGTGATCTCGCGCGCATAGGTGGGGCTCACGGTGGTCACGGCGTCGGCGTGCAGGATGCCGTGTTTGAGCGCGTTGATCGTCCCGGCCTTCAGGTCGTCCTGGTGCAGTAGATAGGCATCCTGGCCGAGATCGAGATCGGCGGCGTCGGCCGCCGGGAATGCGCCCTGGTAGCCGATGTTGTGGATGGTCATCACCGACCTGGTGCCGGCGAACAGCGGATCGTGCCGGTAGTTCGAGCGCAGCCACAGCGGCGCGAACGCCGTGTGCCAGTCATGCGAGTGCACGATGTGCGGCTGGAAATTCATGCGCCGGCAGCACTCGAGCGCGGCGCGCGTGAGCACCAGGAAGCGGCGATGTTCGTCCGGATCGCTGGTGTAGAGCGTCGGGCGCGCATACAGCGCGTCGGACTCGATCAGGTAAACGGGCGTGGCGGAGGCGGGCAGCCGCGCGCGCCAGACGTCGACGCGGTATTCGTGCCGGCCGGTGACGATCCTCAGCCCCTGCAGCGACTCGACGCGCGCCACCTCGAGGCCGGTGCGTTTCACCTGCGCGTAGAACGGCATGAAAAGGCGCACATCGTGCCCGAGCGCGCTCAACTGCCGCGTGAGGGCATAGGCGACGTCGGCCAGTCCGCCGCTCTTGGCGAGCGGCACGACCTCGGAAGCGATGGCGCAGATCGATAGTTTCACGGGACCGGCATTCTAGCCGCCGGGCACGACTGGTAGCATTGCACCGGGTCTCGAAATTCCATGCGTCGCTTACTCACATTCCTGACGGCCTTCGCGCTCGTGCTGGCGTCCCTGGCCATCGGCGTCTTCACCGCCGACCTGCCGTTCTGGGGGCGCGCGTTCGATTGGCCGCCGCGGCCCGGCATCTACCTACCCGCGGCCGAGATCGGCGTCGCCGGGCGCGAGGCGGGCGAACAGCCGGTACTGGATGCCGCGGTCGACAGCCGTGTCGTCGAAGAGGCCGTGAAGCTCGCGCGCAACGCGGGCTCGCGCGCATTGCTCGTGATGCACCGGGGCCGTATCCAGGTCGAGCGGTATTTCGGCGTGGACGATGGCTCGACGCCGATGCCCGCGGGGCTCTTCGCGCGTCCGCTCGCCGCGATGGCCGCCGGCGTGGCGCTCGGCGAAGGCCGCGTCGATTCGCTCGACACTCCGGTCGAGCGCTACCTGCGCGAGTGGGAGGGACAAGCTCGCGGCAGGATCACCCTGCGCCAGCTGCTCGAAGACACCAGCGGACTGGAGTCGGGCGGCGAGGATGCGCGCGCCCTGCTCGACGAATCCGCCTGGAAAGATCCCGCGCGCCTGCTGCGCTTCGCGACCAGCCGCGGCGTGCGGCTGATCCTGGGCAACGACCTCGAATCCACCGCGCTCGGTTTCAGGCTCGACCACGAGCCCGGCGGATTCCACAACGTATCGCCGGTCAACGCGCAGCTCATCGCCGTCATCGTCGAACGCGCCACCGGAATTCCCTACGAACAGTTTCTCGACGAGCGCGTCTGGCGTCCCGCGGGAGCGGGCATCGCGCGCCTGCAACTCGACCGGCGCGCGGGCATGCCGGCCGCTCACTGCTGCTGGCTCGCCGCGCCGCGCGACATGCTGCGCATCGCGAGCCTGCTCGCGAACGACGGCACGGTCGGCGATGTGCGAGTGCTGCCCGAAGGCTGGGCGGCGACGATGTCGGCGCCGTCGCGCGTCGACCCGCGGGTCGGCATGCAGCTGACGCGCATCGAGTTCGGCGGTGCGCAGTTCCTGCGCGCCGCAGACGCGGACGGCAGTGCGCTGTGGGTGGCCCCGCAACAGGACCTCGTCATCCTCGACATCGCGGGAGAAGGCGGCCTGAGCACTCCCGAGGTGCCGAAGCTCCTGATCCGCGCCTTCGGGCTCTCGGGGTCCGACGGCTGACGCAAGAATCGGGTCGAAACGGACTCGGCTCCTGCGCACAATGCGGCCCATGGACACGACAGCCGAAGCCTTCATCGACAGCCGGGAGTTCGCGCGCATGACTCGCGCGATCGAATTCATCGAGCGCGAATTCGAGCGCCAGCCGCGGCTCGCCGACATCGCGCGGCACGTCGGTCTGTCGGATTTTCATTTCAATCGTCTCTTTCGCCGCTGGACCGGCCTGACTCCCAGGCAATACCTCGCCGAGGTGACGAGCCGCGCCGCCGGCCGCGCGTTGAACAGCGAGGCCTCGGTGCTCGACGCGGCGCACGCCGTAGGACTTTCCGGCGGCGGACGGTTGCACGATCTGACAGTCACGCTCGAGGCGATGACACCCGGCGAGATCCGCGCGCGCGGCGCGGGCGTGGAGTTCCGCTACGGCGTGGCGAACACGCCGTTCGGTGCGGCGTTTCTCGCGGAGACGGCGCGCGGCCTCACGCGCCTTTCGTTCATCGATGGCCGCGAGCACACGGAACTCGAAGAGTTGCGCGTCTTGTGGCCGCGGGCGGAATTCGTCCGCGACGAAAACCGCGCGGTGGAGCGGGTATCCGCCATCTGGGGTAACAAACCCGCAACGCTGCCGCTGGCGGTGTGCGGGACAAACTTCCAGGTGCAGGTCTGGCGAGCACTGCTCGAACTGGATCCCGGTTCGACGGTCACATACAGCGCCTTGGCGAGGAAGCTCGGTTGTCCGGACAGCGCGCGTGCCGTGGGAAACGCGGTGGGCGCGAATCCGATTGCTTGGGTGATTCCCTGCCATCGCGTTCTGCGCGCGGGTGGACAGCTCGGCGGTTACCGTTGGGGAACCGCCCGCAAACAGATGATTCGCCGCTGGGAAGAAAGGCGCGTCGGGTAGTCATAACGTTTTGATTATCCTTATGTGTCGGCCTGTTAGCGGTGCCATACTCGCCACCGTTAACGAATCCGGAAGCCGACGACACGATGTCAGACAAGCGCAGCCTCGCTACCCCGATCAGCATTGCCGTAGCCGTCGTTTGCGCCGGATGGGCGATCTACGCCACGCAGCATCGGCCGACCGCGGGCACTGCGTCCGGTCCGGCCGCGGGTCCGCGTAACGCCGCGCCCACTTTCGTGTCGACCGCGCCGGTGCGTTCCGAACGCGTGTCGCAGAAGCTCGAGGCGCTCGGCAACGCGCGCGCCAACGAATCCGTCGACGTCACTTCTAAGACCTCGAACATCGTTTCCGCCGTGATGTTCCGCGACGGCGAACGCGTGAAGCGCGGACAGGTGCTGGTGCAGCTCGACGACGCGCAGGTGCGCGCGGATGTCGCCGAAGCCGAGGCCGCGCTCACCGACAGCCAGGCGCAGTACAACCGCAGCCGCGAGTTGCTCAACACGCAGGTGTTGTCGAAGGCGCAGTTCGATCAGCTCGAAGCGAAGCTCAATGCCGATCGCGCGCGCCTCGCCGCGGCCAACGCGCGGCTCGAGGACACCGTGATCCGCGCGCCGTTTTCCGGGCGCGTCGGCCTGCGCCGCGTGAGCGTCGGTAGTTTGATCAGCCCGGGTTCGGTCATCACGACGCTCGACGACACGAGCGTGATCAAGCTCGACTTCGCCGTGCCCGAGAATTTCGTCGCCGCGCTGCGCGAGGGGCTCGCGGTGCGCGCCTCCGCGCCCGCGTTCCCGGGGCGCACGTTCACCGGCAAGGTCGCGAGCATCGATTCGCGCGTCGACATGGCCACGCGCTCGGTGACGGTTCGCGCGCTGCTCGCCAACGACGATGGCGCGCTGCGGCCCGGCATGTTCCTCAACGTCGTCCTCGCCAACGACGAGCGCGACGCGCTGGTCATTCCCGAGGAAGCGCTCTCGCCCGAGGCCGAGCGTCAGTACGTATTCGTGGTCAACGACGACAAGGTCGAGCGCCGCGAAGTGCGCATCGGCTCGCGCCGTCCCGGCAGCGTCGAGATCGTCGGCGGATTGAATGCCGGCGAGCAGGTGATCGTCGAAGGCACGCAGAAGGTGCGCGACGGCGCGACCGTGCGTGTCGCGCAGCGCACCAGCGACCGGCCGACGGAACAACTCGACGCCGCCTCGCATGAGGCGAGCACGCAACCGTCGAGCATCCGTCAATGATGATCTCCGAACTGTCGGTGCGTCGTCCCGTGTTCGCCACGGTGATGTCGCTGCTGCTGTTCATCCTCGGCGTGGGCGCGGTCTCGCGCCTGTCGCTGCGCGAGTTCCCAGACGTCGACCGGCCGGTGGTCAACGTCGAGACGCGTTATCGCGGCGCGTCCTCGGACGTGGTCGAGTCGCGCATCACGCAGATCATCGAGAACGAGATCTCCGGCATCGAGGGCGTGGAGCGCCTCAATTCCTCGAGCCGCGACGAACGTTCGACCATCAACGTCGAGTTCACGCTCGAGCGGGATCTCGACAGCGCGGCCAACGACGTGCGCGAGCGCCTGTCGCGCGTCGCGCAGCGCCTGCCGCTCGAGGCCGATCCGTCGCAGATCACCAAGGTGGATAGCGGCGCCGACGCGATCGTCTGGATCAACGTCGCGAGCACCCAGCGCAACATGCTCGAGATAACGGACTACATGGAACGTTATCTCGTCGACCAGTTCGCGACGCTCGACGGCGTGGCCAGCGTGCGTTTGAACGGCGCACGCCGCTACTCGATGCGCGTGTGGCTGTCGCGCGAGAATCTCGCCGCGCGCCAGCTCACCGTCGCGGACGTCGAGTCGGCGCTGCTGCGCGAGAACGTCGAACTACCCGCCGGGCGACTCGAATCGCAGGAGCGCGAGTTCTCGCTGCGCACCGATACGAACCTCAGGACCGAGCAGGATTTCCAGAATCTCGTCGTCGGCCGCGGACCCGATGGCTACCTCGTGCGCCTGGGCGAAGTCGCGGAAGTGCGCCTGGCCTCCGACGACGACCGCAGCATCGCGCGCTCGAACGGCGCGGTGGGTCTGTCGATGGCCATCATCCCGCAGTCGAAGGCCAACGTGCTGCTGACATCCCGACTCGTGAAGGAACGGCTCGCGGAGATCCAGCCCACGCTCCCGCCCGACATGACGGCCGAGATCAACATCGACAACGGCGTGTACATCGCGGCGTCGCTCAAGAACGTGGTGTTCGCGCTGTCCGAGACGCTGATCCTGGTGCTGATCGTCATCTTCCTGTTCCTCGGCACGTTCCGCGCCACGCTGATTCCCGCCGTCACGATCCCGGTCTCCATCGTGGCCGCGGGCATCGTCATGCTGATGCTCGACTATTCGATCAACACGCTCACGATGCTGGGCGCGGTGCTCGCGATCGGTCTCGTGGTCGACGACGCGATCGTGGTGCTCGAGAACATCGTGCGGCGCATCGAGGGCGGCGAGCCGGCGGCGCTCGCGTCGATCAACGGCGCTCGCGAGATCGGTTTCGCCGTGATCGCGACGACGCTCGTGCTCATGGCCGTGTTCGTGCCCGTGTCCTTCATGACCGGCGATACCGGCCGGCTGTTCGGTGAATTCGGCGTGACCGTCGCCGCGGCCGTCGGGTTCTCGGCCTTCGTGGCGCTGAGCCTCACGCCCATGATGACGGCCAGGCTGTTCGCGAACGGCATGCCCAAGTCGCGCATGGCGGGCGGCGTCGACCGCGTGTTCCACGATCTCGACGACAAGTACGCCGCCGCGCTGCGCCGGGCGCTCGCCGGCCGCGGCCCGCTGTACATCGTCGGTGGCGCGATGGGCCTGTTCGGCCTGCTGCTCATGCTGCTGGTCGTCGGCTGGCCATTCTCGGGACTGCGCATCCCGAGCGAGCTCGCGCCGATCGAAGACCGCGCGTTCGTGCGCATCTTCATCACCGCGCCCGAAGGCTCGAGCATTCATTACCTCGATCGGCAGCTGCGCCAGGTCGAGGCCGTCGCGATGGACGAGGTGGAGCGCGGCAATGCCCGGCGCGTGAACGCGCGCAGCGGCGGCTTCGGCCGCAACGCGGATTCGAATACGGGCATCGTTTTCATGCCGTTGAATCTCTGGGACGTGCGCGAGGAAAGCGCCGCCGACATCGTCGAGCGGCTGCGCCGGCGTACGCAGGACATTTCCGGCGCGCGCGTGAACGTCAACCAGGGCGGCTCGCCGCTCACGCGCAACAGCACGCGTCCGCTGGCCATCGCGCTCGGCGGCGGCGATTACGAGGAAATCGTGAAGTGGCGCGACAAGATCATGCAGCGCGTCGCGGTCGAGAATCCGCGCATCCTCAATCTCGAATCCGACTACCTCGAACGCCAGCCGCGCGTCATCGTGCAGATCGACCGCAACAAGGCGGCCGACCTCGGCGTTTCGCTGCAGACCGTGGGCCGCACGCTCGAAACCATGCTGGGATCGCGCATCGTCACGACCTTCGAGCGGGCGGGCGAGGAGTACGACGTGTTGTTGCAGGCGCGCACCGAGCAGCGTGCCTCGGTCGGCGACCTCGACAATCTCTACGTGCGCTCGGACAAGAGCGAGGACCTGATACCCCTCTCGGCGCTGGTGCGCATCGAGGAACGGGCCGGACCGACGGAGTTGCGGCGCACCGACCGCATGCGCGCCATCGAGCTCGCCGGCTCGCTCGCGCCCGGATACACGCTGGGCGAGGCCGTCGCGTACATGGAGCAGGTAATCCGTGAGGAGGCCCCGGCCGCGCAGATCATCTTCAACGGCGAGACCTACCAGTTGAAGAAGTCGGGCGACCAGCTGTGGATCACCTTCGCCTTCGCGCTGCTGGTCGTGTACCTGGTGCTCGCGGCGCAGTTCGAGAGCTTCATCCACCCGATCGTCATTCTCGTGACCGTGCCGCTCGCGCTCACGGGCGCGCTCGTCGGCCTGTTCCTGTTCAACTCGACCATCAACATCTTCAGCCAGATCGGCTGCATCATGCTGATCGGCATCGCCTGCAAGAACGGCATCCTGATCGTCGAGTTCGCGAACCAGCTGCGCGACCGTGGCGTGGAGTTCGTCGAAGCGGTCATCCAGTCGTCCGCCACGCGCCTGCGTCCAGTGCTCATGACCAGCCTGTGCACGGCCTTCGGCGCCGTGCCGCTCATGCTGGCGCACGGCGCGGGCGCGGAGAGCCGCGAGTCGATCGGCGCCACCGTGTTCTTCGGCACCCTCGTCTCGCTCGGCATGACCTTGTACGTCGTGCCGTCGCTGTACCTGCTGATCGCCCGCAATACCCGCTCGCCGGAGTACATGTCGCGCCTCATCGATGGATTGCTGGGCAAACGCGAGCCTCGTGGCGCGGCGCCAACGGGGGCACGGGCGAGTCAGGAAGCGAATTGACGCGAACTTGCCGGCATCTCGCCGGCACGTGCGCGCAAAGGCCCCATCCTTTTGACATAAAGGTGCCCAAGCGGCAGGCGCGCTGTCAACCGTTCGCGGGCGTCTCAACTCATTGATTCAAATGACGTAAAAGTCGATCCGGGGCGGCTTCCGGGAGGGTCGCTGGTAAACTTTGCCTCCGACGAATCCCCGTTCACGCGTGTCCTCATGGCCCAGTCCCCTTACAAGCAGCTCGAGCAGGAATGGAAACGCCTGCACGCCCTTCGAGGCGCGATGGCCGTGCTGCGCTGGGACGCCGCCGTGTTGATGCCGAAAGGCAGCGCCGATGTACGCGGCGAGCAACTCGCGACACTCGAAACCGAATACCACGCACTCGTGACCGCGCCGAGGATCTCGCGACTGCTCGACCGGGCCCAGGCCAACACGGCGAGCCTGCGCGACTGGCAGATCGCGAACCTCCACGAGATGCGGCGGCAGCGCGACTTCGCGATCGCGACCCCGGTGGCGCTGATCTCGCGTCTCGCCAGGGCCGCCTCCAAGGCCGAGGCGAAGTGGCTGCAGGCGCGCGAGACCGGCAAGTTCGAGGACTTCGCCCCGCACCTCGAGGAGGTCGTGAACCTGGTGCGCGACAAGGCGCAGCTCCTGGCGCAGGCCCGCAACCTGTCTCCCTACGATGCGCTGGTCGACGAGTTCAGCCCGGGTCTCACCGCCGCCGAGATCGATGCGATCTTCAAGGGGCTCGGGCGACGTCTGCCCAGCATGATCCGCGAGGTACTCGCGCGGCAGGAGTCGCGGCCGGTGCTGCCGATCACGGGCAAGTTCGGCGCCTCGAAGCAGCGCGCACTGGCCGTCGAGATCATGAAGGCGATCGGCTTCCCCTTCGATCGCGGCCGCCTCGACGAGAGCGAACACCCGTTCACCGAAGGCGTGCCGGGAGACGTGCGGGTCACGACCCGCTTCGATCCCGCGGACCCGTTCTCGGGCCTGCTCGGCGCCATCCACGAAACCGGCCACGCGATGTACGACGTCGGGCTGCCGGCCGAATTCGCGGACCAGCCGGTCGGGCGCGACCGCGGCATGGCGCTCGAAGAGAGCCAGTCGCTGCTCATGGAAATGATCGTGAGCCGCAGCCGGCCGTTCGTGACCTATCTCAAGCCCCTGCTCGAGAAGCACTTCGGCGTCTCCGGCCCCGAGTGGTCGGAGGAAAACCTCTACGCGCACCTCACCCGCGTGAAGCGCGGGCCCATCCGCGTCGACGCGGACGAGCTCACCTACACGCTGCACATCCAGCTCCGTTACGAGCTCGAGAACCAGCTCCTGTCCGGCCAGCTCGCGGTGCGCAACCTGCGCGACGCCTGGAATTCGAGCATGGAGATGCGCCTCGGCGTGAAGCCGCAGTCGGACCTGGAGGGCGTGCTTCAGGACGTGCACTGGGCCGTCGGATCCTTCGGTTACTTCCCGTCCTACGCGCTGGGCGCGGTGATCGCGGCGCAGTTCCAGGACGCGATGCGGGCGGCGGTGCCGGAGCTCGATGCGCAGATCGCGCGTGGCGAGTTCGCGGGGCTGATCGGCTGGCTGCGCGAGCACGTCCACAGTCGCGGCGCGAGCGTGAGCGCGCAGGCCCTCATCAAGCAGGCCACGGGCAAGCCGCTGTCAGCGGCCGCGGCGCTGCGTTACCTCGAATCCAAGTACCTCGAGCCCGAAACGGTTCTCGGCAGCGCCGCGGCATGACCGTGGAGGCCAGGGGGCTGTTCGGCGACTGGCGCGGGTACGCGCTCGTCGGGCTCACCGCCGTGTTCGCGATCGGCGCGCTGGTCGCGCCGGCGATGCCGCAGCCGATGGCCTATCACTCCTTCGCCGACGGCCGGACGCTGTGGAGCGTCGCGAACTTCCTCAACGTCGGATCCAACCTGCCGTTCCTCGTCGCGGGCGGCCTCGGCCTCGTGCTGATCTGGCGTGGCGGCGGGCAATTCCGGGATGCGCGCGAGAAGCTGCCGTACATGGTGTTTTTCGTAGGGGCCGCGATCACCTGCATCGGCTCGTCTTACTACCATCTGGCCCCCGACAATCCGCGCCTCGTCTGGGATCGCCTGCCGATGACACTGGGATTCAGCGGGCTGGTCGCGGCCGCGGTCGTCGAACGCGTCGATCTCCGGATCGGCCTGCGCATCCTGTGGCCCATGCAGCTGATCGGTGTCGTCACCGTCGTCTACTGGGCGATGACCGAGCGGGCGGGGGCGGGCAACGTGATCCCCTACGCGGCCTTCCAGTTCTGGTCCATCGCGGTGATCGTGCTGCTGATAGCCGCATTTCCGGCCAGGCGTTACACGCATGGCGGGCTGCTCGCCTGGGCGGCGGTGTGGTACTTCCTCGCGAAGGTCTTCGAGGCCCTCGATGCGCGGGTTTACGACTTGCTGGGTGGGACCCTGAGCGGACACAGCATCAAACACGTCCTGGCTTCCTTCGCGGTGCTCGCGGTCGCATGGCAGCTGCACGTGCGCCGGCCGCTTCCTTAGAATCCCGCACGCATGAACGCGTCCCCCGATTCCATCCCCGCGCTCGATCCCGCCTGGCCTTCGCAGACCGCGAAGAAGCTGGGCGCGCACCTGCGCGGACTGGTCGGCAAGGCCATCGAGGACTACGGGATGATCGCCGAGGGCGACCGGGTCATGGTGTGCCTGTCGGGCGGCAAGGACTCGTACACCCTGCTCGACATACTGATGTCGCTGAAGAGAAGCGCACCGATCGACTTCGATCTCGTCGCGGTGAATCTCGACCAGAAGCAGCCGGACTTTCCCGAAGAGGTGCTGCCAAACTACCTGCGCGGCCTCGGCGTGCCGTTCCACGTCATCGAGCAGGACACGTACAGCGTGGTCAAGCGCGTCATCCCGGAAGGCAAGACGATGTGCGGCCTGTGCTCGCGCCTGCGGCGCGGCGCGTTGTACCGCTGGGCGTCCGAGAACGGCATCACCAAGATCGCTCTCGGGCACCACCGCGACGACATCGTCGAGACGCTGTTCCTCAACATGTTCTTCGGTGGCCGCCTCAAGGCCATGGCTCCGAAGCTGCTGTCGGAGGACGGCAGACACATCGTCATCCGTCCGCTCGCGTACGTCGCGGAATCGCAGATCGAACGTTACGCACGCGCGCGGCAGTTCCCCATCATTCCCTGCAAGCTGTGCGGATCGCAGGACAACGCGCAGCGCAAGGAGGTCAAGCGGATGCTGGCGGAATGGGAGAAGCAGTACCCCGGCCGCACCGAGTCCATCTTCTCCGCGCTGCGCAACGTTTCACCCGAGCACCTGGCCGATCCCCGGAGCTTCGATTTCTCGCGACTCGATGCCGAACGACGATAAACCCATCATCAAGCCGGTCGACGAGGCGTATTGGGTGATCGAGGGCCGGCTGCTCGCCGGCCGTTATCCCGGAGGCAAGCGGCCGCAGGACGTCGAGCGGCGGCTCGGCGCATTGCTCGACGCCGGCTTCGATGCGTTCATCGACCTGACCGAGCCGGGCGAGCTGCCGCCCTACCAGCTCTATCTACCCGGGCACGTGCGTTACGCACGCAGGCCGATCCCCGATCACGGCGTGCCGCGCCAGGCGGCGCAGATGGGCGAGATCCTGGCCGAGCTCGACGCGGCGCTCGCGGAAGGCCGGCGCGTCTACGTCCACTGTCGCGCCGGCATCGGCCGCACCGGCACGGTGATCGCGTGCCACCTGGTCGCGCGAGGCCTCGATGGCGATGCCGCGATCGCGGAGCTCAACGAATTGTGGCGGGGCAGCGACCGCTCGGACACCTGGCCCGAAGTGCCGGAGACGGCGGAGCAGATCGACTTCATTCGCGACTGGGCCGCGAACAGCCACGATGCCATCCAGGCTCCCGACGTGCTCGACGCGGCGCGCAGCCTGCGCGAGCGATACCAGGGAGCGTTGGTCGGGCTGGCGGTCGGCGACGCGCTCGCCGCGAACACGCAGTTCCGCAAGCCGGGGACTTTCGCGCCCGTGGGCGACATCCTCGGCGGCGGGCCCTTCGATCTGCCGCGCGGCGCCTGGACCGACGACACGGCGCTCGCGCTGCTGACGGCCGAGGGCCTGCTCGAGCGCGGCTTCGACGCCCACGACCTGGTGGCGCGGTTCTCGCGCTGGCAGCGCGAGGGACATGGCAGCGCGACCGGACAATGCGTGGGCATCTCGGCCAACGTGGCCCGGGCGCTGGCCGCCGCGCAATACAAGGGGAAACCGTTCGCGGGGTCGCACGATCCCCAGTCCCTCGACAAGGACCCGCTCTCGCGCGTCGCGCCCGTCGTGATGTACCACCTCGCGCAGCCCGCCGAGGCCGTTGCGCGCGCGATCGACGCGGCGCGCATCACCGCGCAGTCGCCGGTGGTGCTCGATTGCGTGCGGCTGCTGGCGGCGATGCTCCACCAGGCGCTGACGGGCAAGGACAAGGCCGCGATCCTGCGGCCACCGCGCGAGCTGTGGGCCACCACGGGAACACGCCCCGAAGTGATGGGCATCTACGAGGGTTCCTACCACCGGCGGGGCGAGCAGGAGATCACGGGTGGCGGAAACGCGGCCAGTGCGCTCGAGGCCGCGCTCTGGGCGTTCAGCCGCGGCGCGAATTTCCGGGACGGGGCCCTGCTGGCCGCGAACCTCGGGCGCGACTGCGACGTGGTGGCCGCGGTCTACGGGCAACTCGCCGGGGCGAGCCTCGGCGTGAGCGCGATTCCCGGAATCTGGCGTAACAGCCTGATGAGGCAAGAGGTGGTCATCGACAGCGCCGACCGGCTCCTCGCCCATGCCCTCGTGACGCTCGGATCGTGAATTCCGGAGGCCGCGGACCCGTTCCGCGTGGCGCGCGACTCGCTTAAAGTTGCGGTCATGACGTCAACGCGTACTCCCCGCGTCCGGCGGGCTGCGCGCTCCTGGACTCGCATGACAGACGAGCAACTGCTCGGCATGCGTTTCTGCGATCTGAAACTGAAGATCGAACGCACGCCGCTGGCGCGTCGCGTGCGGCGTCTGTACCGCGAACTCGACAAGCGCCAGATCAAGTTCCGTCCGCACGTGTGGCTCTCCGAGGAGTGGTTTTCTCCCGACGGCGTGCCGGGCATCGCCGTGCCGTTCTACCTCGCGCACCCGCGGCTCGAGCGGCTCGAGCGCCGCATGATGCGCACCGTCGAAGGCGGCAGCGCCGAGAGCGCGATGCGCATCCTGCGTCACGAGGCCGGCCACGCCATCGACACCGCGTACCGCCTGCGGCGCCGCAAGAGCTGGCGCCAGGTCTTCGGGCCGGCGTCGTTGCCTTATCCGGATACCTACCGCGCGCGGCCCGGCAGCCGGCGTTACGTGCAGCACCTCGGCGAGTGGTATGCGCAGTCGCATCCCTGCGAGGACTTCGCGGAGACCTTCGCCGTGTGGCTCAAGCCGAACTCCTCGTGGCGGCGGACGTACGCGCAGTGGCCGGCGTTCCACAAGCTCGAATTCGTCGATGATCTGCTGTCGAAGGTGCGCGACTCGAACGCGCCGGTGCGCAACCGCGCCGTCGTCGAGCCGCTGGGCGACAACAAGCGCACGCTCGCCGATCACTACCGCCGCAAGCTCAAGCGCTACAGCATCTACCGCCGCACGGTCACGGATCACCTGCTCGAGCGCATGTTCGCGAGCGAGCGGCCCAACGCGCACGCGCGCCGCGCGAGCACGTTCCTGCGCGCGCATTCGACCGCGCTGGTGAGCTCGGCGATGCGCGAGCTCGACGCCGAGCGTTACAGCGTCGAGCAGATCCTGCGCATGATCCTCGAGCGCGCCGAGAAGCTGCACCTGTGGGTGCGCGGCAGCCGCCGTGACGCGCTCAAACACACTCGCTGGATGCTCGTGTACCTCACGCGCCTGTACGCGCAGGGTGAAAGTCCGCGACTCTCCTTATGAAGCGACTGCGCACGCTGGTCGTGATGCATTCCACGCTGGTCCCTCCCGACAGTCTCGAAGGTCACAGCGCCAAAGACATCGAAGAATGGCGCACCGAGTACGACGTCGTTTCGACGTTGAAGAAATCGGGCCACGAGGTGCGCTGTCTCGGGATCTCCGACAGCGTCGAGGAACTGCGCAGCGTCATCGGCGAGTGGAAGCCCGAGATCGTCTTCAACCTGCTCGAGGAATTCGACGGCATCGTCACCTACGACCAGCACGTGGTCGCGTTCCTCGAGCTGCTGCGCCAGCCGTACACCGGCTGCAATCCGCGCGGCCTGCTGCTCGCGCGCGACAAGCCGCTGTCCAAACAATTATTGAGCTATCACCGCATTCCGTCGCCGCAGTTCGCCGTCTTCCGCCGCGGCATCAAGCTGCGGCTGCCGCGCAAGATCAAGTATCCGCTGTTCGTGAAATCGACGACCGAGGACGCGTCGCTCGGCATATCGCAGGCCTCGATCGTCACCGACAAGCAGCAGCTCAAGCAGCGCATCGAGTTCGTGCACGACCAGGTGCAGACCGACGCGCTGGTCGAGGAGTACATCGAGGGCCGCGAGTTGTACGTCGGCGTGATGGGCAACGACCGGCTCACGCGGCTGCCCGTGTGGGAAATGAAGTTCGGCTCGCTGGCCGAGACCTCGGCCGGCATCGCGACGCGTCGCGTGAAGTGGGACAAGAAGTACCAGAAGAAACACGGCATCGACACGTACGAGGCGAAGGAGCTTTCTCCCGCGGTCGTGGCGCGGCTCGACAAGTTGTCGCGGCGCGTCTATCGCAGCCTCGGATTGTCGGGCTGCGCGCGCATCGATTACCGCATGAACACGGAAGGCCAGATCTACGTGATCGAGGCGAATCCGAACCCCAACCTCGCCGCGGAAGAGGACTTCGCGCAGTCCGCGAAGGCCGCGGGTGTGAGTTACCCCGAACTTCTGGAGAAACTCCTCACGCTGGGCACCGCTTATCAGGCAGAGTGGCGCGCCTATTACGGATGAGCGCTAGCGGGGAGAACCGAATGCGATCCTGGACGAAATACTGCCTGCCGGCGCTGGCGGTGCTCACTCTCGGCGCCTGCGTCAACCAGCAGGAAAAAACCAAGCGCGAAATCCAGAAGTTCATGCAGACGTCGACCGGCGAATACCGGAACGATGCGGGCGAGGAACTCGTCATGGTCCCGATCTACTCGCGCATGATCGGCATGGACACGATCTACGTGGAACGCACCACCGCCGCGGGAACCTCGAGCCGCATCCTGTCGCTCGAGATCGGCAAGAAAGGGATCATCCAGCTCGCGTACGTCTTCGTGCAGCAGAACCAGTGGCGCAACCTGCGCGAGAACCCCGAGCTGTTCAGCGCGTTGCTGCCCAAGGACGTGCGCGCAGCCGGCACCTGCGACATCAAGGTCGCGGAGGACAAGAATTCCGTGTCGTACTCGTGCGGCGGCAGTCCGCCGACCGACTACCGGCGCGTCCAGCACGAGCAGGTCAACTGACCCGGATCGGCCGACCGGAAACGGCCGATCCGGATCGCTCGCGAACCGCGTTACTGGCGCGTGTGCGACTCCATCCAGTCGAGAACCGTGCCGTACCAGAAGATGCTGTTGGCCGGCTTCAGGACCCAGTGATTCTCGTCCGGGAACACCACGAAGCGGCTCTCGACGCCGCGCCGCTGCAACGCCGTGAAGGTGGCGAGTCCCTGTGAATAGGGCACGCGGAAATCGAGCTCGCCGTGGATCACGAGCATCGGCGTGCGCCACTCGCCGACGTAGTTAGCCGGGTTGAAACGCTCGTGGATCTCGGGCGTCTTGAAGTACGGCCCGCCGTTCTCCCACTCGGTGAACCACAACTCCTCGGTCGTGTAGTACATCAGGCGGGTGTCGAAGATGCCCGCGTGATTGACGATGCAGCGGAAGCCGTCGGGCCACTTGCCCGCGATCCAGTTCTGCATGTAGCCGCCGTACGAGGCGCCGAGCGAACACGCGCGCTTGCCGTCGAGCCACGGGTACTTCTGTTGTGCCGCCGCGAGGCCTTTCTGCAGATCCTCGAAGGGCCGGTCGCCCCAGTGCTGGCTGATCGAATCCGTGAACGCCTGGCCGTATCCCGGCGACCCGTGGAAGTCGATGATGACGACGGCGAAACCGCGCGCGGCGAATGCCTGCGCGTTCCAGCGCCAGTTCCACTGGTTCTGCAGGCTCACCTGCGGGCCGCCGTGCACGACGAACGCGATCGGGAATTTGCGATCCGCCGAGAAGCCGAACGGCTTCACGACGTACGCGTGGACGGTCTCGTCGTTCCATCCCTTGAAATCGAACTGTTCGAACGGCGACATCGTGCGCGCGGACAGGATCGATTCGTTGCTCGACGTGATCCGGCGCGGCGCCGCGCGGCCGCCTTCGAGCAGGTAGAGATCCGGCGGTGTCGCGAGATCGTGCCACACCACGACGTTGCCCTTCGGGCCGGGCGAGAACTCGGTCACCGCGCCCGGGCCGGAGACCGGCGTCACGCGGCCGCTCGCGGAATCGATCGCGAAGAGCCGCGTCTGGCCGACGTCGCTCGCGGTCGCGAGCAGCGTGCGTCCGTCGCGCGCGACGTCGAGATGTTGCACCGAGCGATCCCAGCCCGGCGCGAGATCGCGGGTCTTGCCTTCGTGCGAGATGCGGATGCCGAACCGGTCCGCCTCGAAGCCGGGCCTGCTCATCGCGATCCAGGCGAGCGCGCCATTGCGCAGGAACTTCGGCTGCGTGTCCCACGCCGGGTTGTCGGCGGTCAGGTTGCGCGGCGCCTTCAAGCCATCGACCGGCGTCTCGTAGAGATCGAAGTTGGTGGACCAGGGTTCTTCGCGGCCCGCGACGCGCGCGGAGAACACGAGGCGCGTCCCGTCCGGGCTGAACGTGTATTCCTCGGCGCCGCCGAAGGGCTTGGAGGGCACGTCGGCATCGAGCGTGCGGCTCAGGTTGATCGGATGACCCGCGCGGCCGTCGAGTTCGAGTCTCGCGACGAACAGGTTCGAGCGCGTGCCGTTCTTCCACGTGTCCCAGTGCCGCACGAACAGCGAATCGTAGGTGCGCGCCGATGGGCGGTTCGGCGCCGCCGCATCGAGGCGCTGGCGCGTGCAGGCGAGCTGCACGCAATCCGGGAACACCTCCATGGAGATCGCGAGGCGCTGCCCGTCGGGCGATACGGCGAACGACCCGACGTCGAGTGGATAGTCGGTGATCTGCACGGCTTCGCCGCCGGCGAGCGGCAGTCGCCACACCTGCATGGAGCCGGCGCGCGACGACAGGAAATAGATGGACGTGCCGTCGGCCGACCAGCGCGGATGATTGTCGGTCGCGGAGTGTTGCGTCAGGCGGCGCGGTTTCGCGTCGGCGCGGTTCGGATCGACGAGCCACAGGTCGGTGCGGCCGCGATTCGCTTCCTTGTCCGTTTCGCGCAGCACGTAGACCGCGAGCCGCCCGTCGGGCGAGACCTGCGGATCGCTGACCCGCGCGAGCATGTTGAGGTCGGTCGGTGTGAAGGCGCGCGACGCATCCTGCGCGCCGGCTTGCATGCCGGGTCCGCCCGCGAGCACCAGCGCGGTGTACAACAAGATCGATCTCATCCCGGTTCTCCTCGTTAACATGCAGGCCATGAATCCGCGTGCGGTGCGCGCCATCTGTTTCGATCTCGACAACACGCTCTGGGCGGTCGAGCCCGTGCTGGCGCGCGCGGAGCGCATTCTGTACGAATGGCTGGGGCTGCGGTACCCGAAGATCCCGGAGCGTTTTCCGCCGCAGCGCATGCTGGAGGCGCGCGCGGCCCTGCTTGCCGAAAATCCCGATCGTTCCCACGATCTGACCTGGCTGCGCCGCGAAGCGCTGGCGCGCGCGGCCGAGGAAGTGGGCTATATCCGGGACGTCGCGCACGAGGCCTTCGCCACCTGGCACGCCGCGCGCAACGAGGTCGAGCCGTTCCTCGAGGTGATTCCGGCGCTCGAGGAGTTACGCGCGAGATTCCGTCTCGCGACGCTGACCAACGGCAATGCCGACCTCGTGGCCATCGGAATTTCGCACCATTTTGAAGTCAATTTGAACGCCGCTGCACTCGGTTGCGCCAAGCCGGATCCGCGCTGTTATGCGCGCCTGTCGGAGTCCTTGAAGCTGAAACCCGCGGAAATCCTGTTCGTTGGCGATGAACCCCACGCCGATGTCGCAGGTCCACGTGAAGTTGGCATGCAAACTGTATGGGTCAATCGAACCCGTGCGGAGTGGCCCGCCGGTTTGCCCGCGGCGGACGCCGTCATCACCGACCTCACAGGCCTGGTGACGTTGTTTGCCGGGACAGTGTGAACGGGGCCACGCCGCTCGTCCGCGGTCAGCAATCGCCGTCGGCTGCTGCCAGCGGCGGATGCGCGACGAGTCGACAATAACGGCTGCTGCGTCACGGAACGTGCGCGCGCATCGCGTTCAACTGTGCTCGACCGGATGCCGATAGCGGATTGACGGAGGTTTGCGAGATGACCATCCAGATGGTTGCGAATCTGAAGGAGTTCTTCCGCGACGCGTTGCACGACGCGCTCACCCATCAGCAGGTCGCGGTGGAAGGCGAAACCGAACACTACGTGGTGAACATGCTCACGCTGTTCGCCGACACCGACGCGCTCTACGAACGAACACCTGGACAATCCGCGCGCTCGCGATTGAAACCCCTCGCGGTGATGCTCGGCGAGGCGCTCGAAGCGCCGACGCAGGAGCAGAGGCTGCGCGGCCTGCAACGGCTCGGCGACGTCTCGCTGTTCCTGTCGGGATTTTTCGCGGCGGGCTTCGCACGCAAGCTCGTCGACATCGACTATCACATCGCGATGGGCGGCCGGGCCTACGGCACGCTCGCCGAGACCTGTCCCGCGACGCGCGGCCGCACGATGCGCCAGGTGTTCGCGGAGCTCGCCGAGAAATTCGTGCCGATGGTCGATGCGCTCAACGAGATCAGCGAAAGCTCCTGCCAGCATTCGGCACAGGATCGGCTGCGTCTCTACGAGCTGTGGATGAAGACCGGCAGCGAACGCTCGCGCAAGCTGCTGCGCAAGCTCGGACTCGAACCCGTGCCGGCTGCGCGCACGCCTCTCGCGCACTGACGGAGCGACGGATGAGCTCCGGTACGCTCGCCGCGCTCCAGGACGCGCTCGCCGACATCTACGATCTGCCGGCGACACCCGACATCGCCGAATACCTGCTGACCGATCGCGCGCGCCTCGCCGCGATGAGCGATCGCGTGAGCGACGAGCAGCTGCTCGTCGCGGAGGACGGCGACACGGTGTCGCTCGCGCTGTACATCGATGCCGCGGTCCTCGAAAGGCTCGAGCGCCGCGATCCGTTCGCGGCGCTCACGCACGAGAATCTCGCCGACTACATGACCGCGGCGGAAGGGGTGAGTCATTTCGTGTACGTCGCCTGGAACGCGGGTCACGACAAACCGGTGACGCTGCTCGAGCTCGAGCTGCAGGCGGAGATCGACAAGTACGTGCTGGGGGCGTGGCTGTTGCGCCAGCAATGCGGTCGATTCCCGCGGGAACTGCATCGCGTGTTGTTCGACCGCGCGCGCGTCGATCCGGAAGCGGCCGCCGGCCGCGTCGGCCTCTATCGCACGGCGTCGGCATACGCGGCGCGGTTCTGTCGCAAGGTGGCCGCGCGCCTCGAGCGTTCGCGCAGGGGCGAGAGCAACTCGCTGCTCGCGGAGTTGCGGCGGTTCTATCGCCTGGGAAACGCGCGCAAGCTCGCGCACATCGAACGCTTCGCGTGAAACGTTCGCGCGCCGCGGCCGCGACTACTCGACGTCGCTGTCGTCCTGCTGACGTCGCGCTTCCAGCTCTCGCTTCATCTTGATCCACTCACCCAGCTTGCGCAGGTCGCGCTTGACCGGAGTCTTCTTCGGTTCCGGCGCGGTGCCGTAGCCCGCGCGCGCGTAAGGATCGAAGCCGTTGGCGCGTGAGCGTTCGACGCTGAGCCTGGCGCCTTCCCCGCGCCCGGGCGTGGACTGGATGCTGAGCGGTTCGCGTTCGAGCAATTCCCCGGCATAACCCGCGTCGATCCACTCGACGCGCGCATTGCCCCGATCGTCGTGAACGATCTGCGATGCGCGCCGCCGGTTCGTCGCAAGCGGGCGTTTTTCATTGGATTCATCGTCTTTCACGGCCCCAGTATGAACGAGCCGAAAAAACCGTGTTTTGACATAGCGAACATTCCGGACACGCCGAATTGCGGCCTGTGAGCCGGTTCACGCAATTTTTTTGCGCGCTGCGGCTCGCAGGATCCCGATGATGGTTTTCGCGTCCTTCAGCTCCCCGCTCTGCGCGCGCGCCACGGCGAGGTCGAGCGGCCACCATTCGACCTCGAACACTTCGCCCGTTTCCGGGGCGCCCGCGGCGGGCGTCAGGTCGGTCGCGAGATACAGATGGATGACCTCGGTGAACACGCCGGGGGAGCTGAAATACTCGCCGAGCGACTCGAAGCGGCCCGCGCTCACCGAGGCTTCTTCCACGAGCTCGCGGCGCGCGGTGACGTCGGGAGGCTCGTTGGGTTCGAGCTTGCCGGCCGGCAGTTCGTGGATGTAGCCGCCCGCCGCATGCCGATACTGCCGCAGCAGGCACACGCGCTCCTGCGCGTCGATCGCGACCACCGCGGCGCCGCCGGGATGACGCACGATCTCGAGCGGCAGGCGAAATCCGTTCGGCAAGTCGACGGTGTCGACGCTCACGCGTATCACGCGGCCTTCGTAGATCATCTTCTGTTCGATCAACATCGCGCGAGTGTAACCGCATGCACGTTGCCGGCCGCGGTTGGTAGTAAGGTCTGCGCCGGACGAACGCGCGAGCTTGTGGCGCGCGCGGACCGGCGCTCATAATCCGGGCACCCGGTGTCTTGCTCGCCGGGACCGATCGGATCAAAAAAGCGTCACATTCCGGTGCATCCGCACGTGACGGCTGTCACGGCTCGCGGTGTGCCCGGGCCGGTATTCGGGTTCATTTCGTATATTGTTGTATCGATGTCCACGGCTGAAAAACTCGGATCCCTGAACGCTCCGCAGAAGCGGGCGGTCACCTATGGCGCGCCCGTTCCCGGTGGGAAGGGTTTTCGCGCGGGACCGCTGCTGATCGTCGCGGGCGCGGGCACGGGCAAGACCAACACGCTCGCGCATCGCGTCGCGCATCTCGCGATGAGCGGCGTGGATCCGGCGCGCATCCTCATGCTGACGTTCACGCGCCGTGCGGCGGTCGAGATGAAGCGTCGCACGAACGAGATCCTGCGCGAGGCGCTCGACGACAAGCTCGGCGGCAAGGCCTCGCAGCTGTCGCAGCGACTCACCTGGGCCGGCACGTTCCATTCGATCGGCAACCGGCTGTTGCGCCACTACGCGAAACACGTCGGCCTCGATCCCGCCTTCAGCGTCCTGGATCGTTCCGACGCGGCCGACCTGCTCGACACCGTGCGCACGGAGATGGGGTATTCCGGCAAGGGCCAGCGTTTCCCGCGCAAGGACACCTGCCTCGGCGTCTACTCGTATCGCGTCAACACGCAGAAGTCGCTCAAGGAAACTCTCGAGGCCCAGTATTCCTGGTGCGCGCACTGGGAAGAAGACATCGCCAAGCTGCTGCGCGGCTACGTCGAGCGCAAGACGCAATTCAGCGTGCTCGATTTCGACGACCTGCTGCTCTACTGGCACGCGATGATGAGCGAGGAAAAGATCGCGAAGTCGGTCGCCGCCAATTTCGACCACGTGCTGGTCGACGAATTTCAGGACACCAACAAGCTGCAGGGCGACATCCTGCACGCGCTCAAGCCCGACGGCCAGGGCGTGACCGTCGTCGGCGACGACGCGCAGGCTATCTACTCTTTCCGCGCCGCCGCGGTCGAGAACATCCTCGGCTTCCCGGACCGCTTCCGCCCACGGGCGGAGGTCGTCACGCTGGCGCAGAATTACCGCTCGAGCCAGAGCGTGCTCGACGCGGCGAACGCGCTCATGGCCGACGCGCCGCGCCAGCATCGCAAGCACCTGCTGTCGATGCGCGGCCAGGGCCCGCGGCCCAAGCTCGTGACCGTGGACGATCTGCCCACGCAGGCGGAGTTCATCTGCACGCGCGTGCTCGCGTCGCGCGAGGCCGGCATTCCATTGCGTCGGCAGGCCGTGTTGTTCCGCACCGGTTCGCACAGCGACGTGCTCGAGGTCGAGCTCGCGAAGCGCAAGATCCCGTTCGTGAAATACGGCGGCCTCAAGTTCATGGAGGCGGCGCACGTCAAGGATCTGCTCGCCGTGCTGCGCTGGGCGGACAACCCGCGCAACCAGCCCGCGGCGTTCCGCGTGCTCCAGTTCATGCCCGGCATGGGCCCGGCGAACGCGAAGAAGGCGCTGGACCATTTCGTCGCGAACAATTTCCAGTGGGCCTCGTTCGACAAGTTCGAGCCGCCGGCCGATACGCGCGTGCCCTGGATCAAGTTCTGCGAGCTGTTCAAGGCGCTCGGCGAGCCGGCGCGCGAGTGGCGCGGCCAGATCAACATGATCCGCGAGTGGTACAAGCCGCACATGGAGCGCATGTACGAACACGTGCACACGCGCATCGGCGATCTCGACCAGCTCGAATTGCTCTCGTCGCAGTACCCGACGCGCGAGCGGTTCGTCACCGAGCTCACGCTCGATCCGCCGCACGCCTCCGGCGACCTGTCGGGACAGCCGCTCATGGACGAGGACTACCTCGTGATCTCGACCGTCCATTCCGCCAAGGGCATGGAATGGGATCACGTCTACGTCCTCAACGTCGTCGACGGCAGCTTTCCCAACGAGTTCTCGACCGGCAAGCCCGAACTGCTCGAGGAAGAGCGGCGCCTGCTGTACGTGGCGATGACCCGCGCGCGCAACGAACTCACCTGCGTGGTGCCGCTGCGGTTCCAGATCACGAGCCCGCGCAGCACGGACGGGCACGTCTACGGGGCGCGCAGCCGTTTCCTCACCGAGAAGGTGATCAAGTGCTTCGACGAACAGGTGTTCCAGAGCGCGAACGTCGAAGTGAAGTTCCAGGAAGCCACCGCCGAATCCGGCACGATCGACGTCGCCTCGCGCATCAAGCAGATGTGGTAGCGAGCGGCTCCTCGCGGGGCAGTGGTTTGCCCCGCTTTCGATCCGTACGCGCCCGTCTGCGCCGGACATCGCGCCGGACCGCGGCTAAGATCGCCGCATGAGCGATCCCGTCACGCAGTTCCAGATCCTGTCGAAGTCACCCGACGAAACGGCCGCGTTCTATGGAACCCTGTTCGGCTGGAAAGTGGATGCGAACAATCCCATGGGGTACCGCCGGATCGACACGGGCTCGAGCTCGGGAATCCAGGGCGGGATCTGGCCGGCGCCGCCTCATGCGCCGAACTTCGTGCAGCTGTTCGTGAGCGTGACCGACATCGCGTCGTCGATCGCCGAGGCCACGCGGCTCGGCGCGAAGGTCCTGATACCCGCGACCAAACTACCCGAGGGCGATGAAATGGCCGTGCTGCTCGATCCGCACGGCATGTCCTTCGGGATCGTGCGTCAGGCGGGAAGCTGAGATCGAGCGCGCGCCAGCGCGCATTCCTTGACGGCGCCTTCTGAAGGCAGCGCGAGACCGCTGGTATCGCGCCAGCCGCCATCGGCGCCGATAGCGAGCATGCCGAGGCGCAGCAGGCGCGACAGCGCGTCATTCAGATCGTCGACATCGAGACCCAGGCGCCGCGCGGCCCAGCGCATGTCGGGCCGGAACTCCGGTTCGCGGACGAGATCGAGCAATTTCCAGTGCGCCGGGTTGGACACGATCGCGGCCGCTTCGCCCAACCAGTGCACGTGTCGCGCCTGCGCCGCGAAGGCGTCGGGATCACAGGCCGTGGACGCGACGTGCATTTCGGCCTCTTCTCGCCCCATGCCCAGCCGCATCGCCCAGGCGCGCAGCGCCTCCTCGGGAGCGGGCCGCACTCCACGCAGGAACTGCGACAGCGTCGAGTGGTCGACATCGAGCCATTCGGCGAAGGCGCGCAGTGAATAACGCCGGTTGATCGCGCGCCGCCGCTGAAGCTCGGCGCGCAACAGCTCGCGGATGGTCGGGGGTCGGGCGGGAATCGTCTTCATGGCTCCATCGAACGGGCGCGCGCGAAAAAAAGAACCCCGCGCGAGGCGGGGTTCTCTTCGAACATCTGCGGCTAGTTAGCCCGGATCAGCGGCGGAACGGACCACCACCACCCTGGCGCGGACGCGGCGGACGTTCCTGCGCTTCGTTGACGCGCAGCGGACGCCCGTTCATCTGATAGCCGTTGAGTCCCTGGATCGCGGCTTGCGCCTCGCCCGAACCCATCTCAACGAAACCGAAGCCACGGGGCTTGCCCGTTTCGCGGTCGTTGATCAGCTTCACTGAGTCGACTTTGCCATGGCGCTCGAACAGCACCTTGATATCTTGCTCGGTTGCCGAGAAGGGCAGGTTGCCCACGTAGATCGTCGTCATCCCAGACATCTCGCTCAAAAAGCGGACAGCGGCAGGAGGCGGTCTCCTGCATGTACCGCGGAAATATGAAAACAGGTCAAGGCTTCAAGACACACGCTAGTTGCTAGTTTGATCAATTCGCAGCTCTTGGGACCGCGGCCTGCACCGGCGTTCGTGCGCCTAACGGTGTAAACCATTAGGAGCACCGAACGCGACCGATGCTACTCCCCGCTTCGAGAAGCTGTAAACAACGGGACGGCGCGCGCGGTCGTGACCAGCGTTGTCAGCCGCAAATTCATGCTTTTTCAGCCAATTTCGCCCTTGGTGCGGTGCGCCTGTTAGCGCTCACTTGCGGGCCAACTAGTCAATAACCGGCGCGGGAACCCCGGCTCACTCTAGATAGGCGTACCCGTCGAGCTCGCCCTGGTAGAAGCGCTTGATGGCCTGGGACTCGGCCACGGTCATTCGTCCCTCGCGCACCGCGCGCTCGCAGTCGCGGGCCAGGGCGGGATGCAGGTCGGCGACGTCGTATTCCATGTATTCGAGCACCTTGTTCGCGGTGTCGCCCTCGACGACCTCCTCGATCCACCAGCCGCCGTCGTCGTGGAAGCGGATGTGCACCACGTGCGTATCGCCGAACAGGTTGTGCAGGTCGCCGAGGGTCTCCTGGTATGCGCCAACCAGGAAGGCCGCGAGGTAGTACTCGTCCGACGCGGTGATGGCGTGCAGCTCGAGCGTCTTCTTGACGTCCCGCTGGCTCACGAAGCGATCTATCTTCCCGTCCGAGTCGCAGGTGATGTCGGCGAGCACGCCCTTGCGGGTCGGGCGCTCGTCGAGTCGGTGGATGGGCATGATCGGGAACAGCTGGTCGATCGCCCAGCTGTCCGGCAGCGACTGGAACACCGAGAAGTTGCAGAAGTAGATGTCCGAAAGGATCGACTCCAGCTCTTCCAGCTCCTCGGGGACCTCGTCGAGCTTGCGCGTGTAATCGCGCACCCTGGCGCACGTCGCCCAATACAGGCGCTCCGCGAGCCCGCGGTGCTCGAGCGAGAGCAGGCCGAGGTTGAACATCTGCAGCACCTGGTCGCGCGCCGTCTGCGCGTCGTGGTAACACTCGACCACGCGACGCTCGGTGACCGACCGATAGGCGTCCAGCAGGTCCTGCACCGGCTGGGGCAGGGACTCGTTCTCCTGGTCTTCCTTGCCGGTGACGCGGAACTGGTCGAGCGCCTGGCTGCCGAGCGTGTTGAAGATGAGCACGCTGTGATGGGCCGCGATCGCGCGGCCCGACTCGCTGACGATGCGCGGATGCGGGATCTTGCGCGCGTTGCACACGCTCGCGATGCGGTACACCACGTCGTTGGCGTATTCGTTGAGCGTGTAGTTCATCGACGAGGAGAAGTTGGTGCCGCTGCCGTCGTAGTCCACGCCGAGCCCGCCGCCGACGTCGATGTACTGCAGGCCCGCGCCGAGCAGCTTGAGCTCGGCATACACGTGCGCCAGCTCGTTGATCGCGTTCTTGACGCGGCGGATGTCCTGCAGCTGGCTGCCCGGATGGCAGTGCACGAGCTGCAGGCAGTCGAGCATGTTGCGCTCGCGCAGGATCCGTACGGCTTCGAGGATCTCGGTGGTGAACAGGCCGAACTTCGACTTGTCGCCGGCCGATTCGCGCCAACGGCCCGAGCCCTCGCTCGCGAGTTTCACGCGCACGCCGATCCTCGGACGCACGTTGTACTTCTCGGCGATACGCAGGATCGCGGGCAACTCGGTGAAATTCTCGACGACGGGGATGATCGTGCGGCCGAGCTTGGTCGCGATGATGACCGCCTCGAGATAGCTGTCGTCCTTGAAGCCGTTGCAGACGATGAGCCGCTCGGGCGAGTCCGCCGTCATCGACATCACCGACAGCAGCTCGGGCTTGCTGCCCACCTCCAGGCCGAACTTGAACGGCTTGCCGTAGCGGTACACCTCTTCGACGACGAGGCGCTGCTGGTTCACCTTGATCGGGAACACGGCCGTGTAGCTGTTCTGGTATTCGTTCTCGGCGATGGCCTGCGCGAAGGCGTCGTGCAGGTGCTTGAGCCGGTGCGCGAGGATGTCGGAGAACCGCACGACGACCGGCGTCGTGAGTTCGCGCTCCTTGAGTCCCTGCACGACGTCGAACAGGTCGATCTCGCGCGCGGGATTCATGTCCGGCCGCACGACGAGATGACCCTTCGCGTTCACGCAGAAGTAACCCTTGCCCCAGGCATTGACCTGGTAGAGCTCTGCGGAATCTTCGACGGACCAGGGGATGGAACGATCGGCGCGCCGCGCCGGCTCCTGCCCATTGGGGCTGACTTGATTGGGATCGGCTGCCACGTTGGGGCGCACGATATCAAAACGCGATTGCAAGTAAACGTGGGAAAACGCGCGACGTCAGAATGATCCGGTCGCGATCGGTCGTCGGGGATCACGAATCCACTCGCTCCACGATCCGGCATGGAGTCGGCCGCCGCCGAGACCCGCGTGCTCCAGCGCGAGCAGGTTGTGGCAGGCGGTGACGCCCGAGCCGCACATCGCGATCACCGCGGACGGGGGCAACGCGCCGAGCAAGGTGCCGAATCGTTTCCGGAGTTGGTCCGCGGACCGAAAACGTCCGTCCTCGCCGAGGTTGGTCGTGAACGGATAGCTGCGGGCGCCGGGCACATGGCCCGCCACCGGATCGATCGTCTCGTTCTTTCCGGCGAATCGCTCGGCGCCGCGCGCATCGATGAGCAGGTTGCCCGGACGCCGGCCGAGCTCGAGCAACTCCTCGCTCGTCACGACGGCCCGCATGTCGGGCGAAACCGGGAGCTGGCGAGCGCGCGGCGTGCGAACTTCGGTTTCGAGCGGCCCTCCAGCCGCGCGCCACGCCGCGATGCCGCCATCGAGCACGGCGACTTCGCGAAATCCGATCCAGCGCATGAGCCACCACAGGCGCGCCGCGTAGGCGCCGGGACCCTGGTCATAGGCGACGACCTGGCAACCGGGCCCGGCGCCGAGCGCGCCGAGTCGCTTCGCGAGCGCGTGCGGATCGGGCAGCGGGTGGCGGCCGCTGGTCGGCGTGATCGGTCCGGACAGGTCGCGATCGAGATGCAGGAACTGCGCGCCCGGAAGATGTGCTGCGGCGAATTGCGCCTCGCCCCAGTGCACGTTGCCGAGCTCCGCGCGGCAGTCGAACAGCACGAGGTCGTCGCGCGCGAGTTGGTCGGCGAGCGTCGCCGCGTCGATGAGGGTTGTGAAGGGGCCCATGCCGCATCTTACAATCCGACCGGATGACAATAGATGTCTGGTGGGGGTCGGGAAGTCCTTACTCGTGGCGGGTTCTGCTCGCGCTCGAGCACAAGGGCCTGCCCTACGACAGCCACTTGCTGTCGCTCGACATGCAGGAACACAAGTCGCCCCACATGCTCGCGCTCAATCCGCGCGGCCGCGTACCGACGCTCAAGGATGGCGACTACGTGGTGTTCGAGTCGCTCGCGATCCTCTACTACCTGGACCGCAAGTATCCGGATAAACCCCTGTTCGGCGACTCGCCCGAAGAAGGCGCGGTGATCATGCGCGTCTGCTGCGAGTTCCAGGCCTACATCGAAGAACACGTGATGCGCATCGTGCGCGCGGTGCTGTTCAAGCGCGGCGATCCGAAGTCGGACGAGGTCGTCTGGTCGATGCAGAGGGCCGCCGGCGAGGCGCGCACCATCGAGATGCGGCTCGCCAAGGGCGACTGGATCGTCGGCGACAAACCCGGCGCCGCCGACTACGTGATCTATCCCGGCATCAAGTTGCTGCTGCGCGCGCTGGCGCGGCCCGAGGCTCGCGAACTCTCCTCGCGGTTTCTTCCCGTCGAGGCGAACTATCCCGGGCTCGCGCGCTGGCTCGAGCGCGTCGAGAGTCTGCCGGGCTACGAGCGCACTTATCCGCCGCACTGGCGCAACGCGACACCCTGAGGACGTTGGCCGGTGGCAACACCGGACCATGGTTGCTACCCTCTCGGCCTGTTTCAGGCTGGAGAGATCATGGCAAACGACAAGATCCACGTTGAGTTCCCGGGGCGGATCATCTTCATCGGATTCGGCAGCATCGGCCAGGGCACCTTGCCCCTGGTGTTGCGCCACATCGGCATCCCCAAGGAACGCATCACGATCATCACCTCGGACGATCGCGGCCGCAAAGTGGCCGAGGAATACGGCATCAAGGTCGTCAAGGTCACCCTGACGCGCGACAACTATCGTCGCGAACTCGACCCGTACATCGGCCGTGGCGATTTCGTGCTCAACGTGTCGGTCGACGTTTCCTCGATCGCGCTGATCAAGTTCTGCTGGTCGAAGGGCGCGATGTACCTCGACACCTGCATCGAGCCGTGGCCGGGCGGCTACACGGACGCGACCATTCCGCACGCCAAGCGCACCAACTACGCGCTGCGCGAGGAAGCGCTGGCGCTGCGCAAGGACAACACGCGCGTGCCCACCGCGGTGATCACGCATGGCGCGAATCCGGGCCTGGTGTCGCACTTCGTCAAGAAGGCGCTGCTCAACATCGCCGGCGACACGGGCGTCGACGCGGGCTCGCCGAAGTCGCGCGACGAGTGGGGCCAGCTCGCGCGCAAGCTCGGCATCAAGGCGATCCACATCGCCGAGCGCGACACGCAGCTCGCGGGCCGGCCCAAGGAAGTCAACGAGTTCGTCAATACCTGGTCGGTGGACGGCTTCGTGAGCGAAGGCCAGCAGCCCGCGGAGCTGGGCTGGGGCACGCACGAGAAGAACTTCCCGCGCGACGGCAAGCGTTACGATTTCGGTTGCGGCGCGGCTATCTACCTCATGCAGCCGGGCGCCGCGACGCGCGTGCGCACGTGGACGCCGAAGGCCGGGCATTTCCACGGCTTCCTGATCACGCACGGCGAGTCGATCTCGATCGCCGACTATCTGGCGGTGCGCCAGAGCTCGGAAGTGGTGTATCGGCCCACGGTGCACTACTCGTACCATCCGTGCGATTCGGCCGTGGTCTCGGTGCACGAGTTCGCGGGCCGCAACTGGCACCTGCAGGATCGCCAGCGCATCCTGATGGACGAGATCACGCAGGGCATCGACGAGCTCGGCGTGCTGCTCGCGGGTCACAAGAAGAACGCGTACTGGTTCGGCTCGCAGCTCTCGATCGACGAGGCGCGCAAGCTGGCCCCGCACAACAACGCGACCAGCCTGCAGGTCACCGTGTCGTGCCTGTCGGGAATGATCTGGGCGATGGAGAATCCGAACGCCGGCCTCGTCGAGCCCGACGAGATCGATTACCAGCGCAACCTGGAAATCGCGATGCCGTATCTCGGCACCGTGACCGGCGCGTACACCGACTGGACGCCGCTGCACGATCGCGAGCGACTCTTTCCGGAAGACCTCGACAAGACCGATCCCTGGCAGTTCAAGAACGTGCGCGTGTGAGATCCGCCAGCGCCGCGTCGATTGCCCGGTATCGGAATTCGAATTCCCGATCGAGCAAGCGGCGCGGCGCCACCCGCTGACTGCTGATCAGCAGTTCCGCCATTTCTCCCATCCCGAGGCGCAGCAGCCAGGCGGGCACCCGCAGCCACAGCGGACGATGCAGGGCGCGCGTCAGCGCTCGCTGGAAATCGCGCTGGCGCACGGGCTCCGGCGATACCGCGTTGACCGGGCCGCGCATCGCTTCATCGTCGAGCGCGCGTTCGATGACGCCCGTGAGGTCGTCGATGTGGATCCACGACATCCATTGTTTGCCATCGGCGAGAACCGCCGCGCCACCGAGTTTCGCCGCCAGCTCGAAGCGCGGGTAGATGCCGCCGTCGCGGCCGAACACGAGACCGAAGCGCAGGTTCACGGCGCGCATTCCCTGCGTTTCGGCGGCGTCCGCCGCGATCTCGCGCGCGAGACACAGCTGCGACTGAAAGCCGTCCCGCGGTGACGACTCTTCGGTGAGCCAGTCTTCGCCGCCCGATCCGTAGAACCCGATCGCGCTCGCACTCACCAGCACGCGCGGAGGAGCGGTGCGAGTCGCGGCCCACTCGAGCACGGCGCGCGTGGGTTTCACCCGGCTGTCGATGAGCAACTGCCGCCGCGCGCCGGTCCACGGCGGGCCGACCACGGGCGCGCCGGCGAGATTCACGATGGCGTGAACGGGCGCGCGCGCGGGGATGTGCGCGCGGCCGCCGCC
>JAFAGC010000075.1 GCA_023423065.1 Pseudomonadota bacterium | reverse complement strand
CCCCCCCCCCGACACGGCCGCGGGGGGGCCCCCGCGCATCGATGTCGGGCAAGCCGGCCGGCACACGGCGGATGCGGGGATATACGCGTTCCCGACCGGCAGTCGATCCCCAAACTACAGCGTGCGGCCGCGACATGCCGCGGCTGCTTCCTGTTCTTCGAGGCCATTGGCCGCCCGGCACGGCCAGGCGGGGCAGGGTTCCTCCAAAAACGTGACCTGCGTAGCGGCCCGCCCGACCCGGGCGGGGGGAGCATCCCCGCATGCGCGAATCGATTCGTTCGCCGGGTTTCTGGGCGCTTGCCTTGGGTGCGACGGGCGGTGCGGCCGGGTTCTTCGGTCCGATTCTGCTCAATCCCGATGCGAACCAGGGCCCTATGCTGGGCATCTTCATCACGGGTCCTGGCGGTCTGATCGCGGGCCTCGCGCTTGGCTTCCTGTTCCGCATCCTGCCGTTCACCGACGGCTTCCGTGCCCGTTTCCTCACTACCTGCTGCGTCTCGTTCGGGCTGGGGGTCCTGTGGTTTGCGCTGCCAGATCCCGCGGTGAAGTCACGCGTGATCGAAGGAACGATCGCGGCGTGTCGCAGCACCGCCGATGCGATGCCCGAGCGGATCACGCATTGGCGCGGGCGTATCGCCCAGGTGACGTGGGCCGAGCCGCGCGCCGGCTGGATAGAGGATACGCGGAGGATGCTGCGCGAATCGCCGGGCGTTCTCGTCGAGATCGACGTCGCGCGCAGCAACGCGATCCTCGAACACCGCAAACCCTGGAACCGCGGCCGCCTCAGCGCGCAGGGCTGGAAGAACGTGCGCGAGTCGATCGAATACTTCGGCGGCGGCACCTGCGAAAGTTATCCGATCGGCCGCGAAGTGGTGCTGGCTCCCGAATCGCATCCTCGCGATCTGACTGGCAGCCCGAACCCCCCGTGGCCGCCGGACGACCTGCCCAACTTCCTGGGCGTGCAGGTCCTCGAGGCCGTGCCCGCGAATTACCAGCGCGTGATAGGGGAGCGGGGACAGACTTAGGCCTGTCCCCTTTTGCTAGGAAAAGGGGAATGTCCCCATTATTCAATCGTGAACCACTGAACTTCTACGCGGCGGTTCTGCGCGCTGTCGGCGCTGGTCGGTTCTTCCCACCCGCGTCCAACGGCTTCGATGCGCGTCTTGTCGATGTCGGGATACTTCTCCATCAACGCCGCGCTCACCGCGAGCGCGCGCTGGCGCGACAGCTCCATCGCCTTCAGCGCCATGCTCTGCACGAGCTGGTCTCCGCCTTGCTGCTTGAATTCGTCGACGCGCGCGTTGTCGACGTGGCCGCGCAGCAGCACGGTCGAGCCGGGGCTCACCTGCAGGAAGCGCTTGATCGTCTGCAGGTACTCCTGGTTCTGCGGCGCGTTGCGGTCGAGGGCCGACGAATTCGGCTCGAAGAAGAAGCGGATGTCCTTGCTGAGCAGCGGATCGCCCTCGAGCGAAGCCTGCGTCGCCGTGCGGATCGGCGCGATCGAGATCTGCTGATCGGCGAACAGGCCGCGCTTGGCGAGCGCGTCGAGAAAACTCGTGTCGACGAAGCGTGACGGATCGGTGGGGTTCTTGATGACCGAGCCGTACGAGAGCACCGACGACTGGAAGATGCCGCCGAAGGATCCCGCCGAATCGATGGTGCCCGCGAAGAACGCGCGGTTCTCCGGCAGGTTCGACAGGTGCACGTGCGCGAGCTCGTCGCGGGTCTCGTCCTCGGTCCACTTGAATGCCTTGGCCACGACGCCGAGATGTTCGGCCGGGCTGTCGCGCAGCCGGCGGTTGCCTTCGAGGATGCCGTGCACGAGGCCCTGGACCATCTTCGGATTCGCCTTCGCGAAGCCCTTGTTCACGGCGAGCACGTCGGCGATCACGAGCAGGTTGCGGTTCGACACCAGCACCTTCGCGGCGCCGTTCGACGCCTCGACCACCTCGTCGGTCTTCGGTGTCCAGCCCACGCAGCCGTTCAGGCGATTCGTTCCGGACGCGAGCTCGTGCTGGTATGCGTCGCAGGCGACGAACGCGTCTTCGTAGAACACCAGGCCCAAACTACCCGGGGCCGGCTTCGAATCGAGGTCGCGCAGCACCGTGACCGGCACGCCGGCCTCCTGCGCGAGATAACGGATGAAGAATTCGCTCTCGTTGAACTGCGAAGCGGCGAGCGTCTTCCCGGCGAGCGCATTCACCGATGCGATGCCGCGATCCACGACCACCATGTCCGCACCGCGCGAAAACCCGAGCTGGATCGGCACGATCGCATCGAATTGCCGGCCGAGCACGGCCAGCGCGTCCACCGTGGTCGCCGTCGCCGCGAGACGGCCGTTGTTGAGCGGGCTCCAGGTCTCGCTCTCGCTCATCGAGATCGCGACCTTGAATCCGTATTCCTTGAAGAAGAACGAGTTCTCGTTCGCCTCGAGGCCGCCGTTCGCGACGATGAGGCCGCCGTATCCCGCGTATTCGCTGATGTCGATGCGCAGTGTGTTGTCCTTCGGCACGAAGGTGTTCGCGGCTTCGAGCGTCGGCGTGCCCGTGACGGGTTCGATGGGCTCGGGCGCGTCGCCTTCGGGCGCCGCGATGCCGCTCGATCCGGTCGAGCGCGTGCCTTCGGCGGTCACCGTGTCGACGACGCTGTCTCCACCTTTCTTGCCCAGCCACAGCCAGGCCCCGAGGCCGACGAGTCCCAACAACAACACGAGCGTGATGATGTTGCCGACGGCCGAGCCGCGTTGACGATTCGAAAGCATGTGTCGTCCTCCGGTGAACGTGTAGCTCACTCCAATTCCTTCTTCGCGCGTTTGCCCGCGCCCGTGCTTGCGCGCCGCGATGCCAGCAGATCCGCCGGCGGGGGCTCGTCGGTGAACGTGTCGATGCCCGCGAACAGCTCACGCTGGTCCTTGAGCCAGCGGTTCGCCTCGTTGAGCGAGGCGGTCACGGCGTCGAGCGACTGCGCCATCGTGTTCTCGTCGGTCGCGAGCAGCGCCTGCTCGCGTACCAGCGACACCTGCTGCCGTAACCGGCCGAGTTCGGCATCGACGAGCTCGAGGCGGCGCTTCGCGTCGCGATGCGCCGCGTAACGCGACTGGATGACCGCGAGCTGCTGCTCGAGGCTGCGGCGCAGCTCTTCGTCGGTGTCGGGGGAGGCGAGACGCTTCCGGGCGCGGGCCTCCTCCTCGTCGAGTTTCCGGCGCTCGCGATCCGCGACGTCGATCACCTCGATGAACGAGGCGCGCGCCGCAAGTAGTTTGAGATGCAGCCACGCCATCTGCCGGATGTCGCCGACCTGCGAGCCGGAGGCGGGCGCTCGCTGCAGCAGCGCGACGATCTCGGCGGCCTCCCGCTCGATTTCGTACTGGCGCGACTGCGCGGACGAATCCAGGTGCGCGAGCAGGGACTCGTATCGCGACGTGCTGTCGGTGAATCCGGCCTCGGCGTCGACGACCTTCCGGAATCGCGCGTTCTGCGACAACGCCCAGAGATAGATCCCCTCGAGCCCGAGGCCGATGAGCCAGAGGCCCGGATGGATGAAGGCGCCGAGAAAGCCGAACGTCGCGAGGCCGAACCAGTTGGGCGGGATCGGCATCCCGAACGGCCGGGCGTTGAACGCCTTCGATAGATAGGACGGCTTGTCCTTCATGGACATCGGTTTACCGCGCCTGGGCCATCGCGCGGAACGCGGGCGGCACGAAGCCGAGATCGGTGGCCTCGCGGATCGCGATGCGCATCTGGAAATCGAGCACATCGGCGGGCACGGGGTTCTGGTAACCCTCGAGGCTGGCCTCGAGCGCGGCGCCGCCGGGCACGTTCTGCGTCTTCGAATGCCGGTAGGCCTTGACCACGAGCGCCTCCGCGGCGCCTGGCGTGAGCAGCGTGGGCATGCGCGCCTCGAGGCGCGCGAAGTCCGCGGGTTCCAGCGCGAGGCCGTAACGTTTCGCGAGCGCGCCGATCAGTTGCGCGCTCTCGGCCGGCGTG
>JAFAGC010000033.1 GCA_023423065.1 Pseudomonadota bacterium | reverse complement strand
ACCTACTTCGTCGGCGCGCAGGAGCACTTCGAGTTGCGCGCCGAGGCCGAGCGCCGCGCCGGCGCGGAGTTCAACCTGAAGGAGTACCACGACAAGGTCCTGTCGTTCGGCTCGCCGCCGGTGAGGTTCGTGCGCGCGCTGATGTTCGATCTGCCGATCGATTGACGCGCTGCCGCGCGGCGGCCCTACGGCTTTGGAGAGTTGTTGGTCCGCTTGACGACCAGGCCGGCGACGTCCTGTGCCTTCGCCTTCACCTTCTTGAGCCAGTGGCGTGCCCACGCGAACTCGATGCTGAGGATGCCGAGGCCCACGGGAATCACCACGAATGCGGGTCCGGGCAAGGCGATCATCGCGACACCGATGAGCAGGACGGTGCCACCGACGATTCCAATGACGATGCGCTTGGCGAACTTGTAGGTTCCGAACAGCGGGTGTTTGTCGTCGAACACCAACAGAGACCTGATGACTGCGGTCGGCGGCATTCTACACAGACCGGCACGTCCGGCCCGCGTTCCCGGACTTTCGATCAGGAGCCGAGAAAAATCCTGTACACCGGATTGTTAGTCTCTTCGCTGTAGGAGTAATGCAATACATTGAGGTGGTCGACGAAGTCGGCCGCCTCGGCCGGAGGCACGTCGATCCCGGCGAGCACCCTGCCGTAGTCCGAACCATGGTTACGGTAATGGAACAGCGTGATGTTCCAGCGCGTACCCACCGACTGCAGGAATTTCAGCAGCGCTCCTTTGCGCTCCGGAAATTCGAACCGGTACAGTCGCTCATTGGCGACGTTGCCGTTCACATGGCCGCCCACCATGTATCGCACGTGCAGCTTCGCGATCTCGTTGTCAGTCATGTCCGTGACGCCATAACCCGCGGTCTTGAGCGCCGAGATGACCTCGTCGCGTTCCTCGCGGCCGCGGGTGAGCCCGAAGCCGACGAAGATCTGCGCGCGCTCCTTCGCGCCGAAGCGGTAGTTGAATTCCGTCACCGCGCGCGAGCCGAGCACCTCGCAGAAGTGCAGGAAGCTGCCCGGCTTCTCGGGAATCTCGACGGCCAGCAACGCTTCGCGCGCCTGTCCCACATCCGACCTCTCCGCGACGTAACGCAGCTGATCGAAGTTCATGTTGGCGCCGCTGTTGAGCGTGACCACCCGCTTGTCGCGCCAGTCGTTCAGCGCGCAGTACTTCTTCATGCCGGCGACGCCGAGCGCGCCGGCGGGCTCCACGATCGACCGCGTGTCCTCGAAGATGTCCTGTATGCCCGCGCAGATCTCGTCGGTGTCGACCAGCACGACCTCGTCGACATGTTCGCGACACAGGCGGAAGGTTTCCTCGCCGACGCGTCGCACCGCGACGCCGTCCGCGAAGATCCCGACGCGATCGAGCGTGATGCGCTTCTTCGCGCGCAGGCTCTCGAACATCGCCGCCGCGTCGACCGGCTCGACGCCGACGATCTTGATCTTCGGATTCAGGTACTTCGCATAGAGCGCGATGCCGGCGATCAATCCGCCGCCGCCCACCGGCACGAAGATCGCGTCCACGTCGCCGCGGGCCTGGCGCAGGATCTCGACCGCGATGGTGCCCTGTCCCGCGATCACGTCCGGATCGTCGAACGGGTGAACGAAGGCGAGATTGCGCTCGCGCACGATGGTCTGCGCGTGTTCGTAGGCGCTGTCGTAGTCGTCGCCGTGCAGCACGACCTCGCCCCCCAGGTCGCGCACGGCGCTGACCTTGATGTTAGGCGTGGTGAGCGGCATCACGATGGTGGCCGGGATGCCGCGGCGCCGCGCCGCGAGGGCCACGCCCTGCGCGTGATTGCCGGCGGACGCGCAGATGACGCCGCGCTTCGCGACCGACTCGGACAGGTGCGCGATCTTGTTGTACGCGCCGCGCAGCTTGAACGAGAACACCGGCTGCAGGTCCTCGCGCTTGAACAGCACCGAATTGCCGACGCGCCGCGAGAGGCGCGGCGCGGCTTCGAGCGGGGTTTCGTTCGCGACGTCGTAGACGCGCGCCTTGAGGATGCGTTCGATGTAGTTATCGGTCATGCGAGGCGATCAGCGAGGCCGGAAGGCCCGCTACTTTAGCAGGACGGCGGCAGTTAGCCGCGAACCGTATAGCGGAACTGCGTCCGGCCGATGTTTATCCGGTCGCCGTCCTTGAGCGCCTGGCGGGTGACCCGCTTGCCATTCACGAACACGCCGTTGGTGCTGTTCAGGTCCTCGATCGTGGTATGGACCGGTCCGGCGAGCAGCACCGCGTGGTAGCGGCTCACGTGTTTGGTCTCGAGCACCAGTTCGTTGTCCGCGCCGCGGCCGATGCGCGTGCGGCGGCCCAGCACATGGACGAATTCGGTGTTGCCGTCTGTGCGGATTAACACCCGCGCCGGCCCTTCGAGCGCGATTTCCTCGCTCGTATGTGCGGCCGAATCGGCGGCGGCCGGTTTGCGAATTTCGAGGCCCGCTTGCAGCTGGGACTGCAATTGCTGGATACGCGAGTCGCGCTGCTGGATCGAAAGCTGGCTCTCCGCGATGACCGCGCGCCATTCCTCGACCGCGACCGTGACTTCCGAAAGCTTTCCGCTCTTGTCGCGCAGTTCCATCTCGAGATTGCGGATGCTCTCTTCGGCGACCTCGAGATCCTGGTCGCGCTCGGAGATGCGCGCCGTCGCCTGCGACAGTTGCGCCGTGAGATCCCGCATGCGCTCCTCGAGCGCGGCCATGTCCGCGCGCATTCGCGGCACATCGGGATCGATCGCGCTCAGCGCATCGGCGAGCCGGGCGTTGAGCGCCGTGACCTGTTCCTGGCGGGCGCGCATGTCGGCCTCGAGCAGCGCGATCTGGGTATCGCGACGCGCGATGCCGGCGCGCGCATGGGCGAGATCGCATTCGAGCGCCTCGCAGCGGGCGCGCGAATTGGCGAGTTCGACGCCCTGCTCGTCCGCTGCCCGGCGTTGCGCATCGAGCACGCGCTCGAGCAGCTTCAACTGCTCGGTGCGCGCGAACAACTCGTCTTCGAGAGTGCGCTCGTCCGCGCGGTTCACCGAGTGACGCGCGCGGGCGCTTTGTTCGGACTCGAGCCGCTCGGCGAGCTGCGCGCGCAGCTGCGCGCTTTCGGCATTCGCGCGGGCGATCGCCATCGCGCGCTCGGCATCGGCGATGCGCGCGCGTTCGTCGAGTTCCTGGATCCGGCGTTCCGCCCTCGCAAGCGCATGGCTCAGATCTTCGAGCTGCGGCAGAGACGTTTCGCTGACGGTCTCCTCGAGGACGGGCGGCGCGACGACTGGCGCGGCAACCACGGGCGCGGCAGCGACAGGCTCGGGACTCTTGCGAGGCTCCGATTTGCGGGCAACCCTTTGCGGCGCGACCTTCGCCAGCGTCGGCATCTCGTGCGTTCCGCTGAACGACGTGTCTGCTTCTTCCGCGGGACGCAGCGTGGGAATCGAGTCGGTGCGCGTGAGCGTGTCTTCCAGGGCGGCTTCGTACGCGGCAACGTCGAGCACCGGCAGCTCGGCCGTGGCTTCGCAGTCGGTCTCCGCCGAAGAAGCGACGTGATTCACCGGTGGCATCGCCGGACTTCCCCTGGATTCATTTTTATGAAGGAATTCTAGCCTCTCGCGTCCTTAGGACGCTCGCAGACTTTTGTCCCATGGCGGATTCTGCGATGGAGCACTCACGTTTCTGTCAAATACGCCACATCAGAATTCCGAATCGAGTAGGCATCCGCCGACAGACGCGGGTAGGACGAACCCTTATGCGTGGACGTGCCTTCGGCCGGCAGTGGGTTATCTTTGGGCACACATGAACCTGGACACCCCGCCCCCGCGGCTGCGCCGCGCATACTTCGAATGCCGTTACGGCCAACTCCACGTTCACAACGCCATTCCGTCCGGTGGCGGCTTCGATGAACAAACGACGCTCGTCTGCCTGCACGCGAGCAGCGCCACCGGGCGCAGTTTCCTCGAGCTGTCGAAGGTGCTCGGCAAATCTCGCTCGGTCTACAGCCCGGACACACCGGGTTGCGGTGAATCCGACGCGCCGCCGAAGAAACTCTCGGGCAGCGGTTACGCGGAAGCGATCGGAGATTTCATCGACTCGATGCGTTTCCGCCAGGTCGACTTGTTAGGTGTGCACTCGGGCGCCGCGATCGCGGCCGAGCTCGCGATCGCACGGCCGAAAGTCGTGCGGCGCGTCGTCATGATCGGCGCACCGGTGCTGGACGAAACCGAACGACAGTCGTATCGCGATCTGTCGCCGCCCGAGGGGATGACGCAGGGCGCGCTCTGGGCGCGCAACGCCGTCATCGAATGGCAGGCGCAGGAAAGACTGCCGCTCGTGAAACAGCCCCTGCTCGTGCTGCGCCCGAAGGACAATTTCTGGGAAGCCGGCGCGCGCGTCGGCAAGCTGAATCCGAACGCGCGCGTGATCGACCTGCCGGACCACGGCAAGAAGATCCTCGACGACGCGCCGGGAGTCGTCGCGAACCACATGCTCGCGTTCTGCGCCGGGTGAGAACTCAGGAACGCGCGTGCACGAACGGCGCGGTGAGCTCCGACAGCTTCAGCTTCTGCGCGCCGCGCTCGTCGAAATTCGCCGGGTCGAGCCAGCGTAGATAGGCGCCCTCGAGCCCGCCCCGCCAGTCTTCGTCGATGATCGCGAACCACGTGGTGTCGCGATTGCGGCCCTTGTTGACGATCGCGCGCCGGGACAATCCCTCGTAGGTGAAACCGAGGCGCTCGGCCGCCGCACGCGACGGCAGGTTGCCGCTGTCGCACTTCCATTCGTAGCGCCGATATCCGAGCGCAAACGCATTGCGCATGCAGAGGTACATCGCCTCGGTCGCGGCGCGCGTGCGCGCCAGGCGCGGCGAATAATAGATGTGTCCGATTTCCAGGGCGCCGTGCGCGGGCTCGATGCGCAGGTAACTCGCGAAGCCCAGTGCCTTTCCGGATAGCAGGTCGACTATCGCGAAGAAGACCTTGTCGCCGGAGGCCTGCGCGACGCGGCACCAGGACTCGAACTCCGCGAAGTTCGTGTAAGGGCCCTGGAACAGGTAGGTCCACGTCCGGCCGTCGCGATCTTCCGCCTGCGCCTCGTACAGCTCGCGGGCGTGCCGCTCCGCGTCCAACGGCTCGAGGCGACAGTAGCGTCCGGACATGATCTCGCGCGGCGGAAAGGGTGGAGCCCTCCAGTCCGGCATGTCGAATCCGATCGGCTGGCCGAATGCGTTTCTTCGAGACGGGACGTTTTGCATGGGAGGGATTTTCGCAACCGCGCGAGCCGAAGCGAAGGGACAGTTCGATGGAACGATCCGGTACGGCTTGCCGCCGCCGAAGCCGCGTCGTCAGAATGGCCGCATTCGCGCTCTTGCAGGCGCTCAACGAAATCGGGTCTCACATGCATCGATTGCTGCTTGCGCTCACCGCGTGGGGCTGCGTTTTCTCCGCCGCCGGTCAGTCTCCCGCGAACGTATCTCCGCTGACGGCCGAAAAGATGTGGGCGCTCAAACGTCTCGGCGATCCGGCCATCGCGCCGGACGGAAGCGCTGCCGTAGTCCCGGTCACCACGTTCGATGTCGGCGAGAACAGGGGCCTGACCGACCTGTGGCTCTTCCCGGTGGCCGGCGGCGCGCCGCGCCAGCTCACGAGCGACAAGGCCAACGACACCCAGCCCACGGTGAGCCCCGACGGAAAATGGATCGCGTTCGTCTCGAAGCGCGGCGACGACACCGAGCCGCAGGTCTACGTGATCGCGGTCGACGGCGGCGAAGCGCGTCGCGTCACCGACATCCCGACCGGTGTTTCGGTGCCCAAGTGGTTTCCGGACGGCAAACGAATCGCGTTCGTCAGCGAAGTCTGGCCGGACCTCGTACGCTGGGAAGACCAGGCCGCGCGCAAGAAGGAACGCGAGGCGTCGAAAATGACCGCGCGCGTGTGGTCGAAGGCGCCGATCTCGTACTTCGATCACTACTTCGACGATCGCCTGCCGCAGCTCTTCTCGATCGCGCTCGAAGGCGGCGAGCCGATCGCGATCACGCGCATGTCGGGATTCAGTCTCGCGCGCCAGGAGGTGGATGCGACCTCGTACGACATCTCGCCCGACGGCCGCGAGGTTGCGTTCGTCGCCGATGTGGATACCTCAGGCGTGGAGCGGAACACCGACGTCATCCTGTTGCCCTCCTGCGGATGCAAGCCCGCGCGCAACATCACCGAGGCGAACAAGGCTGACGACGACTCGCCGCGCTACAGCCCCGATGGCAGGAAGCTCGCCTTCATCCAGCAACGCGTGCTGCGTTTCTACGCGGATCGCGGGCGACTGATGCTCTTCGACCGCGCCGCGGGTACGACGGCGGGACTCACCGAGGAATGGGATCGCTCGGTGTCCGGCATCGCGTGGGAATCGGGCTCGCGCAGCTTGTTAGGAGCGATCGACGACGCCGGCACGCGTCGGGTGTATCGCTTCGGCGCGGGCGGCGGCGCGCCGCAAGCCGTGACGCGCGAGTCTTCGTACGGCGCGCTCGCGCCTTCCGCGAACGGCAGGGGCCTCGTCGCAATCCGCCAGAGTTTCACCGAGCCGCCGACGCTGGTGTCGATCGCCCGCAATGGGGCGGTGACCAAGCTGTCCACGTTCAACGATGCGGCGCTCGCGGCCGTATCGCGCGCCAAGGTCGAGAGCGTGACGTACGCCGGCGCGCGCAACGAGCCCATCCAGATGTGGGTCGTCTATCCACCCGGCTTCGACGGGTCGAAGAAGTATCCCGTGATGCTGCTGATGCACGGCGGGCCGCACGTCGGCATCACCGATGCGCTGCAGTGGCGCTGGAACGCGGAAGTGTTCGCGGGCTGGGGATACGTCGTCGCGTGGCACAACTTCCACGGCTCGAGCGGCTTCGGCCAGGAATTCGCGGACTCGATCAATCCCGATTGGATCTCGCTGCCCTACGAAGACACGATCAAGGCCGCGGAATGGCTGAAGTCGCAGCCTTTCGTCGATCCGGAGCGCATGGTCGCCGCGGGCGGCAGCTATGGCGGATTCCTCGCGACGACGTTGTTGGGCCGCCCGCATCCGTTCAAGGCGCTGGTTGCTCACGCGGCGGTCTACAACCTGTACACGCAGCAGGGCGCCGACTACGGCAGCGGCAAGGAGCGCTTCTTCAATTTCTGGGAGAGGCCCGAGGAATTCCAGAAGTATTCGCCGCACTCCGCGGCGGCCAACTTCAAGACGCCCACGCTGATCATCCACGGTCAGCAGGACCTGCGGGTGCCGGTGAATCACAGCCTGGAACTGTTCAACACGCTGCAGAAGATCGGCGTGCCGTCGAAACTCGTGTATTTCCCCGATGAAAATCATTGGGTTCTGAAACCGCAGAACTCGCTGTTCTGGTACCAGGCCGTGCGCGACTGGGTCGCAACCCACGCCGCGCCAGGCCCGTATTGACGAGGAGCACAATCATGAAACGCCGCACCCTGCTGACATTGGCCGCCGCGGGCACGCTCGCGGGCATCGTGCCCGCCTGGGCCGCGAAGAAATCGAAGAAGGCGAAGAAGCCGCTGAAGATCCTCATTCTCGGCGGCACGCGCTTCATCGGGCTGCACATGACGGAACTCGCGCTCGCGCGCGGGCACACGGTCACATTCTTCAATCGCGGCAAGACGAAGACGGACCGCTTCCCCGAGATCGAACGAATCCTCGGCGACCGCAACGGCCAGATCGACGGGCTGAAGGACCGCGAATGGGAGGCGGTCATCGACAATTCCGGCTACGTGCCGCGTCACGTGCGACTGTCGGCCGAACTACTCGCGCCGAAGGTGAAGCAATACGTGTTCGTGTCGTCGGTCTCGGTGTATCCGACCTTCAGCGAGCCGCGCGACGAGAAATCGCCGGTGGGCAAGCTCGCCGACGAAACCATCGAGAAGGTCGACGGCGAAACGTACGGCCCGCTGAAAGCGCTGTGCGAGCAGGCGGCGGAGAAGGCGATGCCGGGCCGCACGACGGTCATCCGTCCGGGCCTCATCGTCGGACCCGACGACAACACCGACCGCTTCACCTACTGGCCGGCGCGCGCCGCGCGCGGCGGCGAGTTCATCGCACCGGGCGCGCCCGAGGATCCGTTCCAGGTCATCGACGTGCGCGACCTCGCGGCGTTCACGCTGAACGCGGTCGAGAACGACGTCACCGGCGTCTACAACCTCGTTTCCGATCCGAATAAGTTCAAGTTCGGCGAGCTCACCGATGCGTCGATCGCGGCGGCGAAGAAGCTCGCGAAGCCGGCCGACGAGCCGCGCGCAGTCTATCTACCGGCCGACTTCCTCGAGGCTCAGCAGGTCGCGCCGTGGAGCGAGATGCCGGTGTGGCTGCCCGCGAAGGGCGACGAGGCCGCGTTCGCCGGCACCAGCAACGCCGCGGCGCGCGCCAAGGGACTGACGATCACGCCCATCGCGAAGACGGTGGAAGACACTCTCGCCTGGCATCTGACCCGCCCGGCCGAGGAACGCGGGAAGCTCAAGTCCGGCATCGCCGCGGACAAGGAGGTGACGGTGCTCGCGGCGTGGAAAGCGAAACAATCCGGGTGAGACATCGATGAACGGCGAGTCCGTCGAACCGTGGGTGCCGCGCATTCCGGGTTTGGACGGGCTCCACCTCCTGCTGGTCAGCCCGTGATCGGGCCGAAAGCCTTCGCGTCGGTCACGTCGTAGATATCCACCTGGTTGCCCATGCGCACCATCCGCTTGCCGAGCTTCGGAAACTCGGCGACGTCGAACTCGCGACTCTCACCGCCCGCCAGGTAGACGAGGTCTTCGGTGCCCGTGTTGCGCATCAGGTGCGCGACCGACGGCGTCGGGAACCCCATGAAGTCGCCGGGACCGACCTCGTACTCCGCGTCGTCGATAACCGCCGTGGCGCGACCGGAAAGCACGTAGATCCACTCCTCTTCATATCGATGCGAGTGATAGACGTACGATTCGCGGCCGGGCGGCACGTGGATCAGGTTCACGCCCGTGCGTTTGAGACCGACGCTGCGCGCGAGCTGCATGCCGCGCATCTCGGAGTCCGGATTCCACGGGTGTGAGAATTGCTGCAAATGATCGGCGACGTCCGCGGCACGCACGAGGTTGAGGCTGGGTTTTTCCATCGCCCAACATTACTGCAACACGTGCGCATAGGCACGACCGGGCACGCCTCGGCAGCCGTCGAAAATGTCACGCTCGGCGCGGTACACCGCCGTGTCGACGTTCATGAGCCCGAGAACCGAGTGGAACAGGTTGTCGTGCGAGAACGCGGCATGAGTCTTGCGGCGCAAGCAAGTCATGTCGACGTCGCCGCTGGTGCGCATGGACTTCGAAATCCACACGATCATCGGGACCCGCGTCTGCTGGCTGGGCGCGATCGCGTACGGCAAACCGTGGAGGTACAGGCCATGCTCTCCCAGCGATTCGCCATGGTCGGACACGTACAACATCGCGCCGTCCAGCCGATCCGCCGCCAGCGAAAGTTGTTCGACGATTTCACCCAGCACGTGATCCGTGTAGAGGATGGCGTTGTCGTAGGCGTTGACGACCTCCGCCCGTGTGCAGTCGCGCAACTGCGCGGTCGCGCAGTCGGGCAGGAACTGGCGGAACTCCGGCGGATACCGCTTGAAGTAGGCGGGACCATGATTGCCCATCATGTGCAGCACGATGACGGTGTCGCGCTCGATTCGCGGTAGTTCGGTCGCGAGCCGGGCGGCGAGCGCGCCGTCCTGGCAGCGGTCGTCGCCGCACATCCGGACGTATTCGATGCCGGTTCCCTCGCACACGCCCTTGCATCCCGACTGGTTGTCCAACCACTGCACCGCGTAACCGGCGCGCACCAGCACGTCGAGCAGTCCTTCGGAATGGCGGATCCGGCGTTCGTCGTATTGCTCGCGGCCGAGCGCGGAAAACATGCACGGCACCGAAACCTCGGTGGAGGTACCGCACGAGCTCACGTCGCCGAACGCGGCGAGCTCGAGCTTCGCAAGTCGGGGGTTCGTCTCGCGCGGATAGCCGAGCAGCGAGAAGTTGGCGGCGCGGGCAGTCTCCCCGACGACCAGCACCAGGACCCTTGGCCTGTGCGCGAGCGCCACGCGCACCAGGTGAGCGTCCGCGCCGAGAGCCTCGCGCGGCCCGTGCGGCGCCGCGACGTCGTCCGCCGAGTTCACCGCGAGGCCGTAGATCAGGTTGGCGGGCGTGATGAGATACCGCGCCGTGCGCTGGTTGCGCATCAACGAGGTGATGTCCCGCGAGACCGGCAGCACCGCCAGCACCGCGACGACGACCGCGATGACGATGCTGGCGGCGCGCACGGCGAGCGCCGGGAGCAGCGGCCGGTGCTCGATTCTCACGAAGCCGATGAATGCGAGCGGAATCGCGGACCACCCGATGACCCACGCAATCATTCCCGCCGTCACCAGCTCGCCCGCCTCGCGCGCGTCGGTGCGCAGGATGTTTCGCACCATCGGCGGGTCGAGCAGGATGGCGAAGTTGCGCATGTAGTAAGCCGCGCCCGCGGCGACGACGATCAGCAGGCCGAGTGAAGGTTTCGCGATCCAGCGACTCGCGAGCGGCGCGAGCAACGCGAAATGCAGCGCCGCCAGCGCCAGGAAACAGCAGGCCGCAAACAGCCAGTTCGCCGGGTCGAGCCAAGATCTTCCGGCGCCGACGGCTTGCCACCACCCGCCGTTGGCGGTGGCGACCATCCAGGCGGAAACCAGCAGGACGAGTAGTTCGGGCCGTACCGACGGGCGGCTTCGCGCGAGGAAATTGAGCATCAGAAACTCTTCTTTGTCTCGATGAGGAACTGGACGTTGCGGATGGACGAGTCCCCGTCGAGCGGGAATGCGACGTCGATGTGCAGAACGTTGCCGAGCGCCGAGCGGTTGTTGCCGAGGCGCAGACCGAAGCCGACGTCCTTGAGCACGCCTTGCGACGGCGCGCCGAGCGGATCGCGGCCAAACGTCGCGCCGACGTCGGCGAATACGGCGGCACCGACATTGAAGAGCTGGAAGGGATACCAGTCGGTGAAGAAGCGCTGCTCCGCCGTGATCAGCCAGCGCCCGTTCCCGGCCTGGTAACGCAGTGGATAGCCGCGCAGGCCATTGTCGCCGCCGAGCAGGAGCTGGTGATCGATGTCGAGGTTCTGCCCGGCTTCCGCCGACGCGCCGAGATACAGGACGCGGCGCGGGGACTGCCGGAAGTAGTACCGGGCGGAGGCGCCCAGCAATCCATCCGCGATGCCGCCGTCTTCGACGCGTCCCTGTGTATCGAGACTCAGGAAGAGGGTCTGGCGATCGCCGAACGACATGCCATTCGACAACTTGCCGGAGAACACGAACGCGTCGCGATCGGAGCCGAGCGTCTTGCCGGCGAAGCCCAGCTGCGCACGCGCGTACCAGCCGAGCGAGAAGTCCTCGACCTTCCCTATCTGGTCGCGGTTGCGTGCGGTGCGAAAATCGTCCTCGACCCATTCCGCCGCGACCCACGGATACACGAGAGTCCGGTCCGGCGGCAGCAGTTGCGGAACCACGCCGTCGACCGGCCCGAACTCGTGCTGCGCATAGGTGAGCCCGAACGTGAGGCGGCGCGCCCAGTCTCCGACCAGCCCGCGCGACCTCCCCCAGTAGATAGACGAGACTCTTTCCCGCGTCTCGAAGCGATCGACCACCTCGCCGAGGTCGTAGCGCGAGTCGACCCGCTGGTCGTCGGTGAACGCGACGCCGGCCGCCCAGCGGGCGTCGAGCGCGTAGAACGGCCGCTCGAGAGAGAACTCGGCGAGACGGCCGTCGCTATTGTCCGAATATCCCGCCGCGAGGTCCCACCAGGACTCGCCGAGCTGGCGGTCGCGGTAGTGGATGAATTTCGAATCGCGATCGACCCCCGACCTGAGGCCGATGCCCAGTTGCGTGCCGAGCCCGAGGAAGTTGAGGTCCTCGAGCTCGAAGCCGGCGGTGTTCTTGCCGCCGTGTCGGCCGAAGGAGATGCCGGGATTGAACGTCCACACATCCTGCGTCGTGACTTCGACGTCGACGACCCCGTCGTGAAACGCGACGGGCCGCACGCGTGCTTCGCGCAGGTAGCGCGTATCGCGCAGGATGCGCGCCGATTCGGCCAGCACCTCGGGGCGGTACGGATCGCCGCTCTTGAACAGCAGTTGCGTTTCGATCGTGGAGTCGCGCGTCGGCACGTGCAGCCGGTTCGCGGCGCGCGCGAGCGCCGTGTTCTCGTCCTGGTGTTCGAGATCGAAGAGATGACGGCCATTCAGATGAATCGCCCCGATGCGCGCGCCCAGCCGTTCGAGCTCCGCATCGGAGGGCACGTCCGGAGGACGCGATTCTTCGTGCCGCGGCGCGCGTGCATTGAAGCTGGGAAGCACACGTGCAGCCGCGGGCATCGCGCCCGCGGCCGCCATGGCGATCCCGAGCATCATCGCTGCGAATTTCGCGGACGCTGTCTGCTGGTGATCCACCATGCGCGGTGAGACGTCACCGCCGCGCCGAACCCGTCGCGCCTTCCCGGTGCGTCGCTAGTCCGATTTTCCCCAGCTATAGGAAAAGCCGATGTTCACGATGGCCGGCAGCCAGTGATCGGTGTCGACCTGGAGCCGACCATCGGCTCCGCGGGAGATCGCGGAACAACATTCGTTGTCCAGATTCGTCGCGTTGGTCGCCTCGAGCACGATCTTGAAGTCGCCCGTGGAATGCGGCCAGGTCCAGCTGCCGCGCAAGTCGAAGGTGTAGTAATCGCGCCAGCGCTCGTCGTTGCGGTTGCCGACCAGGAGCGCGTCCGGCTCACCAGGGGACGACACGACCCCGAGCGGCGTCCGTGGCCACCCGCGATGCCAGCCCGCGAGTGCGGAAATGCTGGCGCGCGAGCCGCGCCACCCGAGCCCGAACGTGGCTGCCAATGGCTGGTCCCAGCTGCGCAACACGTCGCCGTCGCCGATGTCGTCCGCGACCCGCGACCAGCTCAGTGTCGTCCATCCCGTGACGCGCGCGGTGAACGGTTTGCGGACGCTGAACTCGAGGCCCGAACTTTCCGACTTCGCCGGTTCGACGCGGATCCGGTCCGGCCCCAGGTCCGGCAGGAGCGATAGCGGACCCAGGCGGCTGTCGAAGTACGGCGCCGTGGTCGTCCAGCGTTTGGTATACAGCTCGAGCCCCAGCTGCGTCGCTCCCGGTGTCTCGTAAGTGAGTCCGACGATGGTGTGCACCGCGACCTGGGCGGAATCGGCGGCGGGTTGCGCCTCCTCGATGCGCCACTCTTCCACGTGTTGCGCCTGTGTGAACCGGCCCGCCGACGCGTACAGGCGCAGCCGGTCGCTCGCGTCGTAGCGCAGGTTCAGGCGCGGGCTGAATTGGGTGTGGTCGCCGCCGAGGTTGTAGTGCTGTCCATCCAGCCGCACGCCGACCTCGGCTTCGAAACGCTCCCATTTCTGGCGGCGGGCCGCGTGCAGCGCGTATGTGAAGACGCGCGGCCGCAAGGCAGTAGTCAGATCGTTCGCGACGTCTCGGCCGAACGCGACCGCCACGGCCGGATCGTAGAGCGCGTTGCGCGAGTAGTCGTACTCGGCGTGCGAAACGGCCGCCTCGCCGCCGAACGTGTAGGTGACGCGCGGGCCGCGATCGAGCGTCCACACGTTGTCGAACTCGATGCGCTCGAAATCCGAGGTTTCGGCGAGCGAGCCGCTCGCGACACCGGGGTTGTCGAGAATTCCGTCGCGATGCCGGTGCGAATTCGTGAGCACCGCCGTGGCGCGGGTCCGCAACGATGGACCGAATTCCAGATCGCGCGCGAGCCACAGGTACTCGTCGCGATAGGTCGCATTGGCGATTTCCTCATCGCCCTGATTGCCGAGTTCGATGCGATCGTCGAGCAGCAGCCAGCCCAGCGTCCACGCGCCGTCGTCCCGGTTCCAGCGCAGACGTCCGAGCGAATCGCTGAATTGCGGTCGCCCGAAGTCATCCTCGATCGGGTCGAGCAGATCGAGCGTGCTGCGCCGGATCGCGGCGGTCCATTCGACCGGCCAACGTTCGCTGCGCCCCGTCGACGAGACGCCCGCCGATATCAGGCTGGCGGCGGCGCGATTCTCGTACCCCGCGACGCGCGACGGCGCGTCGATCGCGATGACGCCGCCGGAGCGTGTGCCATAACGCACGGGAAAGCCGCCGCTGAACACCTCGACGCGCTCGATCGTCGCCGGATCGATCGCGCTGATCAGGCTCTGGAAATTCTTGAGATGAAAGGGATCGAGCAGGGTGACGTTGTCGTATCGCACGAGCACGTCTTCGCTGAGCGAGCCACGGATGTACGGCCGCCCCGAAATGTTCGTCGCGAGCCCGGGCAGCGAACGCAGCGCGCGCAACGCATCGTCGTGACTGCCGGGCACCATTTCGATGTCGGTCGTGGACATCTCGCGCGGCTCGCCGACATCGCGCGCGGCGATCGCGTAGCGGCTCGCATACACGGAGATCTCCTGCAGCGGCTCGTCGGGGGGTGACGGAGCGGCCGGCGGTGGGTCGGGCCGAACCACGACGTAGCGATTGGGTGCAAGCTCGCGCAGTGCCAGGCCATGCGACGCCAGCGCCGCCCGGGCGCGCTGCAAGGGCGTTCCTTGCAGGCCTTCGGGCGCCGCAAGCCCCGCCGGGACGAGATCGGAGCTGTAGATCACGTCGACGCCCTGCGCTTCGAGTTCGCGCAACAACGCGTCGACGGTGCGCGCCGCGGCGCCGTCGGCGGCCCACAGCGCCGCCGAAAACACCAGTGAAAATATCGTGCAGGTTCTAACCAGGCGGTCGCGCAGTCTCACGCGCGAAGCTTACGCGGATCGCATCGGCGCTCACATCGAGTTGCAGCGTGGTCGAGGACATGACCGCCTCGAGCGCCTGCATCGGAGTAAGGCCCCGGACATTGCCGTGCGTGCGGATGGCCGCGATCTGCGCACGGGTCAGCTCGTCGGCGACGACGACCTGCCGGCCGGTTTCGCGCGCTACCCAGTCGAGGAACGCCGCGAGCGGCTGATCCTCGATGTCGATCGCCGGCGCGAGCGCTTCGATCCAGGACCACTCCGCGCCGGCGGGATCGATTTCGCGACGCATCACGCTGTGGTTCCGGTCGATGAACACCTCGGTGCCGGCGTCGACGGTGGAGTTGCCGTCGGCCGCGCTCCACTCGACGCGCCCCTCGCGCACGCGCAGGCGCGTGCCGCCGTCCTCCACCGCCAGGGCGAACTGCGTGCCGACGTGGCGGAACGTCCCCGCATTCGTGATTACGGTGAAGCCATCGGTCTGCGCGCCGCGCGGGATGTCGACGTACATCTCTCCCGAGGAAAGCCGGATGGAGTTCGCCGCGACGACCTCGATCCGCGAGTCCGGCGCGATGCGCAGGTTGCCACCCGCGGGTAGTGAGACCAGCGATGCGCCATGCACCGCAAAGTCCTCACCCGCATGCAATTGCGCGCCATCGGTCAATTCCTCGTCCGGCCACCAGCCGCGGACGCGCTCGACGCCGGGCGCCTGTGCGCGCGCGAGCTGCCCCGCCGCCGGCCCCGACTGCTTCCACGGCTCGAGCGAGACGCCGGCCGCGCCCAGGGCGATTCCCACCAGCGCAGCCGCGGCGATCGCGGGCCACCAGTGCCGCGCGGGACGCTGCGCGATGGTGGCGCGCCATTCGGCTTCGGTTGCCTTGCGAATTCGTCGCAGCGCTTCGGCGGATAGCGCGGGGGTCCGCAGGCTGTCGCGCAATGCGCGTTCGGCTTCGTCTTCGTTCATGACGATTCCCGCGTGTTCGGTAGTTTGGTCTGCTGAACCCAGTCGGCGCGAAACGCCTGCTTCGCGCGCGCGAGCTGCGATTCGGCCGCGCTTTCCGAGATTCCGAGCGTCGCCGCGATCTCGGGCACCGTGAGCTCGTCACCGTAGCGCAGCTCGAGGATGCGCGCATAGTGCGGCGGCAGGCGATTGATCGCGAGCCGCACGGCGTGAATTTCGGATTCGCCCGCGCATTCATCCAGTGGATCCCGGAAATCCGTGAGCTGGATGACGGTGGCCGTGGGCTTCTCGGCGAGCTCCTCGAGACTTTGCATCGCCGGCTGGCGCGCCGCCTTGCGCCGCGCATCTGCGAGATGATTGCGGCTGATCTGGCACAACCAGGTGAAGAGCGAAGCGCCCCCGCGAAACGTCGCGAGGCCGCGCATGGCATTGATCATCGTCATCTGCACCACGTCCTCGATTCCGGCGGCGTTGAGCGAACTGCGGCGAGCGACGAACGCCGCCAGGCGCGCCGCATACGTGTCGAAGAACCGCTCGAAGGCGCGTTGCTCGCCCCGGCGCATCCGGTCGACCAGATCCAGCTCATCCGACACTCGCTCACCTCGTCGCTGTCCATGCCCTTAGACGTCGCCACGATTCCGATCCCGTCGCACCGGGGTTCCGCCGGAACCTGCGTCTAAGCACTGGATGAAAGGTACTCCAATGCGAGCCGCGCCGGCTTTCTGGCGCACGCATGCGCTGTGGCCCGCGCTCGCCTTTGCGCTGGCCTTCGTCTGCATCTTCGAGTTCGACCTGGATCGCATGCTGGCGCACGCGTGGTTCTTCGATGCGACGTCGCAACGCTGGCTGGGCGGGGGCGCCGGCGCCTGGTGGGCGCACGATCTCATCCACACGGGCGGACGCTGGCTGGTGCGCCTGGTGGCGGCAATGGCCCTCGCCGTCTGGATCCATTCGTTGTTTTTCGACCGCTGGCGGCATTGGCGCCGGGAAGCGGGCTTCATGGTCGGCGCCATCGTGTTGTCGGTGGCGCTGGTCGGTGGCCTCAAGAGCGTCACGAACGTCGATTGTCCCTGGAGCCTGGACGGGTTCGGCGGCGACCGGCCTTACGTCGCGCTGCTCGCCGACCGTCCGGACGAGCTGCCGCGTGCGAAATGCTTCCCGGGCGCGCATTCGTCGTCCGGTTTCGCGCTGATTTGCGGATATTTCGTAATGCGCGGCCGCTCGCGGCGGCGGTCGCGAATGGTGCTCGCGGCGGGGGTGCTCGCCGGCGTCGTGTTCTCGATCGGGCAGGAAGCCCGCGGCGCGCACTTTCTCTCGCACGATCTCGCCGCGGCCGCGGTGGTGTGGTTTTCGCAGCTGCTGCTCTATCGGCGATTCATGATGAATCGCGGGACGGCGGGAGAAACACCGCGCGCGGCAACGCCGGCGCGGTGCGCCGGCTCATGACGCCGGCGGAGACTCCGACTTCGCCGCCTGCTGACGACCGACGAACCAGAGGATCGCCCCGACGACGATCATCGCGATCCGGATGCCGTTGCCGATGCCTGTCCCCCAGTTGTCCACCCAGCCGACCAGCATGAATTCCATGTTCATGAAATGAAGGACGAACGATCCCGCCCCCAGCAACACCAGGAGCCCACCGATGTTTTGCATGCCTCTCCCCTCGTCGTGATTGTAGTAGTAGTTGTCGACGCTCCGACACTACGCCGCGTGCGTAGTTAGAGCAAGGCGTGCCGGAGATTCTGGACTCGGTTCAACCGTCTTTACAGAAACAGGCGCGCGAGCGAATACCCCGCCATGCCCGTGAGCAGGCAGCCGATGATGTTCCGGGAGAAACACAGCCAGATGCCGGCCGCGAATGCGCCGACGAGCCGCGGGCTGAACGGGGAAAAATCGTAGTCGTGCGCGGGTCCGTGAATCAGCACGTCGGGCACGATGATGGCCGCGAGCGTGCACACGGGCGCGTAACGCAGCGCCGTCTCGACCTTGTGCCCGAGCTTGAGGCGCGAGCCCGCGAGCAGGAACGACGTGCGCGTGACGAACGTCGTGAGCGCGAGTCCGACGATGACGACCGCGAGCGCGAAACCAGCAACCGCGTCGTTCACGCCGTCTTCCCGAGCGCGGGCTGCCCGGGCTCGCGCCAGCTGTCGGCGAGCGTCGCGGCGACGATGCCGGCGATCGCGCCGCAGAACAGTCCGAGCTTGAACGGCAATCCGTAGGCGAGCAGCGCGACCAGCGCGGCCACGATGAAACCGACGAGCGCGGGCCGCGCCTTGAGTGACGGACCCACGAGCGCGATCAACGCGAGCGTGCCCGTGAACTCGAGACCCCATTCCGTCGGAACGTAGCTGGCCGCCACGATGCCGGTGATCGCGCTCACCTGCCACGTGACCCAGTTGTTCGCGCAGACGCCGCCGAACCACGCATCGCGATGCCGCACGGGCAGCGTGTTCTCCATCGCGTGCCGCATGAAGAGCGTGAACGTGAAATCCGTCATGAAGAACCCGAGCGCGGCGCGTTTGCCGCGGCTCTCGTGCGCGAAGTAAGGCCGCAGCGCCGCGCTGTAGATGACGAACCGCAGGTTGGTGATGAGCCCGGTGGCGACGATGACCCAGAGCGGCGCGCCCGCGACGATGAGCGGGAGCGCCGCGAGCTGCGCGGAACCGGCGTACACGAGCAGCGACATCAGGATGGCCCAGGGAACGGCGAGCCCGCCCTTCACCATCGCGACGCCGCTGACGAGCCCCCACGCGGCGGCGCCGGGCAGCGAGTGCAGGATGGCCCGCTGTCCCTGGCGAAAGGCTTCCCGGCGCGTGGAATCGGTGGGGCTCACCAGCTCCCGGTGTTGGGCATCGACACCCACGGCTCGCGCGGCGGCAGCGAGCCGTCCTTCTGCAGTAGTTCGATCGAGATGCCGTCGGGCGAGCGCACGAACGCCATGCGGCCGTCGCGCGGCGGCCGGTTGATCGTGACGCCGTGTTTCTGCAGGCGTTCACAGGCCGCGTAGATGTCGTCGACCGCGTAGGCCAGGTGCCCGAAGTTGCGGCCGCCCGTGTACGTCTCGGGCTCCCAGTTGTGGGTGAGCTCGACCTGGGCGCTGCTGTCGCCGGGCGCTGCCAAGAAGATGAGCGTGAACTTGCCCTGCGGAAAGTCCTTGCGCGAAACCACTTCGAGGCCGAGCGCGTCGCAGTAGAACTTCAGCGACGCATCGACCTCGGTGACGCGCACCATGGTGTGCAGGTATTTCATGGGGAACGTGCGAAGGGTAGCTAGAACATCTCCGAGGCGCCCGGAGGCTTCACGTCCACCTTCGTGCGCGACGGAATCCAGTCGCCCGTGATCATCGCCTCGTACGGCTGGCCGGGGCCGACCATCGGATACACGCCCGCGTCCGGATCGATCATCACCTCGAGGAACGCGGCACCCTCGAACGCGAGGAATTGCTCTATCACGGCCGGCACGTCCGCCTTCTTGTCGAGGCGCACGGCGTACTTGAATCCATCGGCCTGCGCGGCCTTGATGAAATCCTTGGTGTGCAGCGACTTCTCGGACCCCGACAGGCGGCCCTTGAAGAACAGCTTCTGCCACTGCTTGACCATGCCGTCGCCGTTGTTGTTCAGCACGACGATCTTGACCGGCAGGTTGTAGGTGGTCGCGGTTTCCATCTCGCCGATGTTCATGCGCACCGAGGCGTCGCCGTCGATGTCGATCACCAGTTTGTCCGGGTTCGCGAACTGCGCGCCGAGCGCGGCGGGGAGGCCGAAGCCCATCGTGCCCATCGAGCCCGAAGTCAGAAACAGGCGCGGGTTGCGGAAATCGAAGTACTGCGCGGCCCACATCTGGTGCTGGCCGACGCCGGTCGAGATGATCGCTTCGCCCTTCGTGATGCGGTTGATTTCCTCGATCACGTAGTAAGGCTGGATCAGTTCGCTCTCGCGGTCGTAGTTCATCGCGAACTTCTTGCGCAGATCGTCGAGGTACGCGAGCCACTTCGAGCGGTCGCGCTTGAAGCCGGCGCGTTTGCCGTGCGCGGTGAGCGTGCCCAGCGCCTCGGGCAACATGCCCACGTGACTCCATTGCACGCGCTTGACCTTGTTGATCTCGGCGCGATCGATGTCGAAGTGCGCGATGTACTTCGCGTTCGGCGCGAACTTCGCGGGCATGCCCGCGACGCGATCGTCGAAACGCGCGCCGATCGCGATCAGGAAATCGCAGTCGTCGACCGCGTAGTTTGCGAACGCCGCGCCGTGCATGCCGAGCATGCGCATCGACAGCGGACTGGTCGTGTCCACCGCGCCGATGCCCATGAGCGTCGTGACCACGGGGATGTCGAACGCCTCGGCGAACTCGCGCAGTTCCTGCGCGGCCTCGCCCGCGATGACGCCGCCGCCCGCGTAGATCAGCGGCCGCTGCGAGTCGCCCAGCATCTCGAAGAAATGGTTGGCCTCGGTGCCGTCGATGATGTCGGTAGATAGAGTCTCGAGGCGCTTGCGGTAGCCGGGCATCGGCAGCGTGCCCGAGCCCTGGAACTCGCCCGTCCAGTTCTGCACGTCCTTCGGGATGTCGATGACGACCGGACCCGGACGGCCCGTGCGCGCGATCTCGAACGCGGTGCGCACCGTCGCTTCGAGTTTCGCCGAGTCGGTGACGAGGAAGATGTGTTTCGCGACCGAGCCCATGATCGAAGGCACGGGCGCTTCCTGGAACGCGTCGGTGCCGATCGCGCCGGTGGGCACCTGCCCGCAGATGACGACGATCGGGACGGAATCCGCCATGCAATCCCGGATCGGCGTGACGGTGTTGGTCGCGCCGGGGCCCGAGGTCACGATGCACACGCCCACGCGGCCGCTGGAGCGCGAATAACCCGCGGCCATGAACCCGGCGCCCTGCTCGTTGGCGGGAACGATGAGCGGAATCGGCGACTCGCCCTTCGCCTTGCGCGCCTCGTTGTAGAGGAATACGGCGTCGTAGGTGGGCAGGATGGCGCCGCCCGAGTAGCCGAAGATCGTCGATACACCCTCGTCCGCCAATACCTGCACGATCATCTCGGCGCCGGTCATCTTCTGACCCGCGAGCGGATGACGGATTGAAGGCGCGGTCCTGGGCGCCGCCGCGCTCAAGTCCCGGATATTGGTCGGTTTTGTGGGGTGTTTCGCCATAGAAGCCCGGAGCCTAGCAGTTTGGCGGCCCGCATTGAATGGATCGGCGGCAAACCGCTATTCTGGCCGACATGTCCGCACCCCAGAAAGCCGTCCAGAGCATGCGTCATATCATCGCCATCCACCTCCAGAACGAGGCCGGGGCGCTCACCCGCGTCACGGGGCTGTTCTCGACCCGCGGCTACAACATCGAGTCGCTGTCGGTCGCGGCCACGGATGATCCCCTGGTATCGCGCGTGACACTGGTCACCAAGGGCGCGGACGGAGTGATCCTGCAGATCGTCAACCAGCTCAACAAGCTCATCGACGTCGTCGCGGTGGAAGACCTCACGCGCGGCGAACACATCGAGCGCGAGCTGGTCGTCCTCAAGCTGCGCGTCGAGCCGCAGCTCATCGATTCGGTCCGCGGTTATGTCGTGCGGGCCGGCGGCCGCGTGCTCGCGCCCTCGCCCGACAGCTTCGTGGTCGAACTCACGGCCTCGGAGGCCGAGATCGGCAAGTTCGTGAGCGATCTCGGCGAGCGCACCGAGCTCATCGAAGTAGTTCGATCGGGCGCGCTCGCGGTCGGGCGCAGCGCCCGCCCGCTGCACGTCGTTCGCTAGGCGGCGCCCGGCCCGAAGTCGTCCGGGCTCGGCCCCGCACCGCGCGCCTGCGCGCGTCGCGCGGCGCGCACGGCGGTTTCCGGCACCAGCAATACGTCGCAGTCCGTCGACCGCAGGATGTCGTTCGCCGTGCTTCCGAGCATCGCTCGCCGGAAGCGGCCCAGTCCGCGCGTCCCGAGCATCACCAGGTCCGGTTCCACTTCTTCCATTGCGCGCCGGATAGCGGGCACGGGACGTCCTTCCGCGACCAACAATCGATATCGCTCGGGGTGATTGCTGCGCGCGCGCAGCTCGGCGCGCATCGCCTCCGCCGCCTGCGCCAGCGTCGCGGCCGCGTATTTCGCGACGTTCGCGTCGCCCACGCCCACCGAGGTCATCATCGCCTCGTAGGGCGGCTCGTGCGCGTGGATGGCCGTCAGCCTTCTATCTACTCTGCGCCGCGACAGGCCGAGCGCTTCCGCCGTGTCGATGACGTGGCGCGACGACGGCGAGCCGTCGAGCGCGAGCATCACGCTGCGATACTCCTCGCGCGCCCGGCGGCGCACGATCAACACGGGGCAGCGCGCATCGCCGACGATGTGTTCGGTGAGCGTGCCCCTGATGGCATCGGCCACCGGGTCCACCTCGTGCGGGCCGATCACGACCAGGTCCGCGTGGCGCGAGCGCGCCGTTTCCGTGACGATCTTGGCCGGACGCCCACAGCGGACCACGAGCTCGACGGGCGCGGTGGCCCGGCGGACACGCCCGGCGAGCCGCGAATTCGCGCTCAGCAGGCGCTGCTCGAGCGTGCCGTCCGGCGTCGTACCCGGGATCACGACGTGCATGAGCGTGAGCCGGGCGCCGAGTTCCGCGCGCAGCTGGTGCGCGCGTTCGATCGCCGGATCGGTCTTCGGTAGCAGGTCAGTGGCGCACAGTATCTTCATGCCGCCTCCATACACGTTCGATACGCAGGTGCCGCAGGCCGCCGGGCATCCGCCACTCGACTTCGTCGCCTTCGCGGAAGCCGAGCAAGGCCGTGCCGAGCGGAGCCAATACGGAAATCCGGCCGAGGTCGGGGTTCGCGTCCGTCGGGTAGACGAGCGTGATCTGCCGGCGCATGCCGGTCGTGAGGTCCTCCACCATCACGGTGCTGTCCATCGTGATCACGCCCGCCGGAATCTCCTCGGGCGACACGATGATCGCGCGGTCGAGCTCCGCCCGCAGTTCCTGCAGGTGGCTCGCGTCGCGGCGAGCCGCCGAGCCCGCGCCAAGCAGACCATCCAGGCGGCGCAGGTCGCGATCGGCGATGACGATCGCCGGCCGGGTCGTGGGTGTGGTTTCGAGCAAGGTATTCATGGGGCTCTTGTAGCCCGCATACCTCATTCGGACAATTTGAAAGAATCGCTCGATGCGTTAGCTTTGCTCTAATCATGGCGATCTCCCGCAGGATCAATTACCAGCACCTGCTCTACTTCTGGTCGGTGGTGCGCACCGGCAGCGTGACGCGCGCGGCCGACGAGCTCGCGCTGTCCGTGCCCACGGTGAGCGCGCAGATCCGTTCGCTCGAGGAGCGCCTCGGGGAGAAGCTGCTGGCGAAGTCCGGCCGCAAGCTCGTGCCGACGGAAGCCGGGCGCATCGTGTATTCGTTCGCTGATCAGATCTTCGGACTCGGCCACGAAATGCTCGACGCGCTGGCGCATCGTCCCTCCCAGCGTCCGCTGCGGGTCACCGTCGGAATCGACGACGTGGTGCCCAAGGAGGTCGCGCAGCGTCTGCTCGAGCCCGCGATGCGTCTCGCGCAGCCCGTGCGGCTGTCGTGCCGCGAAGGCACGCTCGAACATCTGCTGGCGAAGCTCGCGGTCCACGAGCTCGACGTGGTGCTGTCGGATGCGCCGGTCACGCCGACGCTCAACGTGCGCGCATACAACCATCCCCTCGGCGCGAGCGGCGTCTGCTGGATGGCGGCTCCGGCGATCGCCGCGAGCCTCAAGCGCGGATTCCCGGGCTCGCTCGATGGAGTCCAGATGCTGCTGCCCACGGACGACACCGCGATTCGCCGCGCGCTCGATCAATGGCTCGAGCAACACGAAGTGCGGCCCATCCTGGTCGGGGAGTTCGAGGATTACGCGCTCCTGCGCGAGTTCGTGCGCGCGGGTCACGGCTTCGCGCCCGTGCCGCTGGTGCTGGAGCGGCAGTTCCGCCGCGAGTACGGCTTTCAGCGGGTGGGAACGGCGCGCCCCGTTACGGCGCAATTTTTCGCCATCTCGCTGGAGCGCACCGTCAAACACCCCGCGATCGCGGCCATCATTGCCGGCGCTCGACAAATTTTCGCGTCTAGAATCACATGATGCTGATCCTGGTCCTGCTGCTGCCGTTCGTCGGCAGCATCTGCGCTTCGTTCCTGCCGAGTCATGCGCGCAACACCGCCGCATGGCTCGCGGGCGCGTTCGCGCTCGCCTCCAGCACGCTCGTGATCCTGCTTTATCCCGATGTCGTCGGGCAGGGCGTGGTCGAGACCAGCATGCCCTGGCTGCCGGAGTACGGTCTCGTGCTCAGCCTGCGCATGGACGCCTTCGCATGGGTGTTCGCGATGCTCATCGCGGGCGTCGGCACGCTGGTCGCGTTTTATGCGCGCTACTACATGTCCTCGGGCGACCCGGTCGCGCGCTTCTTCTCGTTCCTGCTCGCGTTCATGGGCGCGATGCTCGGCATCGTGCTGTCGGGCAACCTCGTGCAGCTCGTGATCTTCTGGGAGCTCACGAGCTTCACGTCGTTCATGCTGATCGCGTACTGGTACCACCGCGCCGATGCGCGGCGCGGCGCGACGATGGCGTTGACGGTGACGGCGGCAGGCGGGCTGTGCCTGCTCGCGGCGGTACTCCTGATCGGCCACGTGGTGGGCAGCTATCAACTCGACGAGGTGCTCGCGTCGGGCGACCTGCTGCGCGCGCATCCCTGGTACCCGGTGATGCTGATCCTGCTGCTGCTCGGAGCATTCACGAAGAGCGCGCAGTTCCCGTTCCATTTCTGGCTGCCGCACGCGATGGCCGCGCCGACGCCGGTGTCCGCGTATCTGCACTCGGCGACCATGGTGAAGGCCGGCGTGTTCCTGCTCGCGCGCATGTGGCCGGCGCTCGCCGGGACGGATCTGTGGTTCGCGCTGGTCAGCGGCGCGGGCCTCGCGACGCTGCTGCTCGGCGCCGCGGTCGCGCTGTTCCAGCGCGACATCAAGGGTGTGCTCGCGTATTCGACGATCAGCCACCTCGGCCTGATCACTCTCTTGTTAGGCATGAACAGTCCGCTCGCGCTGGTCGCGGCGGTGTTCCACATGATGAATCACGCGACGTTCAAGGCGTCGCTGTTCATGGCGGCCGGCATCGTCGACCACGAATCCGGCACGCGCAACCTCGCGCGACTCAGCGGTCTCGGGCGCGTGATGCCGATCACCGCGACACTTGCCGCAGTCGCGGCCGCGGCGATGGCCGGCGTGCCGCTGCTGAACGGATTCCTCTCGAAGGAGATGTTCTTCGCCGAAACCATATTCGCCGGCCGCGAACCCTGGCTGCGCATCGGGCTGCCCGCGATGGCGACGCTCGCCGGTGTCTTCAGCGTGGCCTATTCGCTCAGGCTCGTGCATCGCACCTTCTTCGGCCCGCTGGCGCAAAACCTGCCGCGCGCGCCGCACGAACCGACGCGCTGGATGCTCGTGCCGAGCGCGTTGCTGGTCACGGCCTGCGTGCTGGTCGGCATCTTTCCGGCTCGCACCATCGGCCCGTTTCTCGACGCCGCGGCGCACGCGATGCTCGGCACACACGTGCCGGAGTACAGCCTGAAGGTATGGCACGGATTCACCGCGCCGCTGATCATGAGCATCGTCGCGCTCGTCGGCGGCGTCGCGCTCTATCTACTGCTGTACAAGCGCCGCGACGGCGCCCTCGCGCCGGCGCCGTTCGCACCCCGGCTCGACGGCAAGCGCGGCTTCGACGTCGCGATGGTGGTGCTGATGCGCACCGCCGACCGCCTGCTCAACACCATGTCGACGCGCCGGCTGCAGCCGCAGCTCGGCTGGATCGTGTTCGCCGCCGTGGCCGTTGCCGCGCTCACCATCTGGCAGTTCTCCCCGCTGCAGAGCGAGTTCCAGCTGACGACCGTGGATCCGACCTTCGCGCTGCTGTGGGCGGTGGGCGCGGCCTGCGCCATCGGCGCGGCGGCGCAGGCGAAGTTCCATCGCCTGGCGGCGCTGATCATGACGGGCGGCGCGGGTCTGGTGACCGTGCTGACGTTCGCCTGGTTTTCCGCGCCGGATCTCGCGCTCACGCAGGTGAGCGTCGAGGTCGTGACGCTGGTGCTGCTTGTTCTCGGCCTGCGCTGGCTGCCGAAGCGCGTGGAGATGAAGGATGTCGCGCGTCGCACCGTGCGTGCCCGCACGCGCAGGCTGCGCGACGTCGCGCTCGCCATCGTCTCCGGCGCGGGGCTCGCCGCCAGCTCCTTCTACATCATGGCGCGCGAGCGCGGCTCGAGCATTTCGGAGTTCTTCCTCGAACATGCGTTGCCCGACGGCGGCGGCCGCAACGTGGTGAACGTGATCCTGGTCGATTTCCGCGGCTTCGACACGTTCGGCGAGATCACGGTCGTCTGCATCGTCGCGCTCGCCGTGTACAAACTACTGCGCCGCTTCCGCCCCGCGCCCGAGAGCATGGCGCTGCCGCGCGCGCAGCAGTCCGACGGGAACCCGGAAGTTCCGCGCCAGGATTTCACCGATACGCTCCCGAGCGGCTACATGCGTGTGCCGGCGGTGCTCGGGCGCCTGTTGTTGCCGGTCGCGGGCGTGATTTCGGTGTTCTTCCTGCTGCGCGGCCACAATGCGCCGGGCGGCGGATTCGTCGGCGGACTCGTGATGGCCACGGCGTTCATCGTGCAGTACATGGTGAGCGGCACGTTGTGGATCGAGTCGCGCATGCGCATTCATCCGCAGTATTCGATCGCGCTCGGTCTCATCTGCGCCGCGACGGCCGGCGCGGCCGCGTGGCTGCGGTCCGACAATTTCCTCACCAGCCTCGAATGGCATGCGGAGGTCCCGCTGATCGGCGAGATCCACGTCTCGAGCACGCTGCTGTTCGACCTCGGCGTCTATCTGCTCGTGGTGGGCGCGACCACGCTGATGCTCATCGCGCTCGCGCACCAGTCGCTGCGCAGCTACCGTCGCCCGGTTGAATTCTCGACGACGCAGGTGAGACCGCTCGAAACCACGGAGGCGCGCTGATGGAGATCATCGTCGCGCTTGCCATCGGCGTGCTCACGGCCTCGGGCGTGTGGCTGCTGCTGCGGCCGCGCACCTTCCAGGTGATCATCGGACTGTCGCTGCTGTCGTACGCGGTCAACCTGTTCATCTTCTCCATGGGCCGGCTCAAGGTGGACGTGCCGCCCATCGTTTCCGAGACGACCCAGGACTTCACGCGCTTCGCCGATCCCGTACCGCAGGCGCTGGTGCTGACCGCCATCGTGATCGGCTTCGCCACGACCGCCTTGTTCCTCGTGCTCATCATCGCGTCGCGCGGCATGACCGGCACGGATCACGTCGACGGCCAGGAGCGCGACTCGTGAACGCGTGGGTCCGTCATCTGCCGGTCCTGCCGATCGTCGTGCCGCTCCTGGTGGGCGCGCTGCTGCTGCTGTTCGCCGAAACGCGCCGCTGGCCGCGCCTGCTGCTCACGGTCACCGGAACGCTGGTGCAGCTCGCGGCCGGGATCAGCATGATGGTGCTGACCACCGACTCGGTGCCCGACGTCTGGTCGGAGGGCGTGGGCGTCTACGCCATCGGCAGCTGGCAGGCGCCCTTCGGCATCGTCCTCGTGGTAGATAGACTCTCGGCGCTCATGGTCACCGCGAACGTGACGCTGGCGCTCGCCGCGATCGTGTATTCGGTCGGCCGCTGGGATCGGATGGGCGTGCACTATCACTCGCTCGTTCAGTTCCTGCTCGTCGGCCTCAACGGCGCGTTCCTGACCGGCGACCTGTTAAACCTGTTCGTGTTCTTCGAGATCATGCTCGCCGCGTCGTACGCATTGCTGCTGCACGGCGGCGGTCCGCAGCGCACGAAGATGACGCTGCACTTCGTCGCGGTGAACCTCACGGCGGCGTTCATGTTCCTGATCGGCGTCGCGATGATCTACAGCGCATCGGGCACGCTGAACATGGCGGACATCGCGGTCGGCTGGGGACGCATGTCGCCCGAGGACCACGAGATCGCCGAAACCGGCGCGGCCATCCTCGGCGTCGCCTTCCTCGTGAAGGCCGCGGCATGGCCGCTCAACTTCTGGCTGCCAGGCGCCTACCAGGCCGCGGGCGCGCCCGTGGCCGCGATGTTCGCGATCACGACCAAGGTGGGCGTGTACGCGATCCTGCGTGCCTCCTCGCTGCTCGAGGACGCGACGACCCCGTTCGGCGGCGTGTGGCTGTTCTACCTCGCGCTCGCGACGATGGTGTGCGGCATCGTCGGCATGCTCGCGGCGCGGCAGCTGCCGCGGCTCGTGGCGTTCGCGGTGATCCTGTCGTCGGGCACGATTCTCGCGGCCGTGGGATCGGGCGTGCCCGCGATGACCGCGCCCGCGCTCTTCTATATGGTCGGATCGATCTTCGGCGCCGCCGCCTTCTTCCTGCTCACCGGCATGGCCGACCGCATGCGCGAAGCGCCGACGCGCCAGGGTGAAGCCGCGGCAACGCCGCCGCCTACCTACACCGCGTTCGCGGTGGGCGAGCCGCCCGACCCGTATTCGCCCGACGACGAAGTCGGCGTCGCCATCCCGGCCGCGATGGCATTCCTCGGACTCGCGTTCATCTGTTGCGCGCTGCTGCTCACCGGGCTGCCGCCGCTCGCCGGTTTCATCGCGAAATTCTCCCTGGTCGCCGCGGCCGTCGATGCACTGCCTTCCGACGGTTCGTTCGGACGCGAATGGCTGCTGATCCTGTTGCTTCTCGGCGGTGGCTTCGCCGGCCTGATTGCCCTCACGCGCGTCGGGGTCCGATTGTTCTGGAGCGTGACCGGACGGCAGACTCCGCGGCTGTGGATCAGCGAAGCGGCGCCCGTCGCGTTCCTGATCCTCATCTGCATCGCGATGACCGTGGCCGCGGGCCCGGCGATGACGTACCTGGACTCGGCCGCCGACGCGCTCGAGACGCCCGACGTCTACATCCGCAACGTGCTCGGCGAGCGCGCGGAGTCGCCATGACCGATCGCCGTCCCTGGCTGCTGGTCGCCGGCCTCACGACGATGTGGCTGCTGCTGGTCGATCGCATCACGTTCGGACAGTTGCTGCTCGGCCTCGTCGTCTCGATGACGATGACGTTCGGTTTCCGCAGCGTGCGACCGCTCATTCCGCGACTGCGGCATCCCGGCAGCATGTTGCGTCTGATCGGCCGGGTATTCGTCGACATCGTGCGTTCGAACTACGCGGTCGCGCGCATCGTGCTCGGACTCACGCGCGGACGCGAAATCCATTCCGGCTTCGTCGACATTCCGCTGGACATGCGCGATCCGCACGGCCTCGCCGTGCTCGCCGCCATCGTCACCTCCACGCCGGGCACGGTGTGGGCGAATCTGACCCCGGACGGCAATACGCTCACGCTGCACGTGCTCGACCTCAGGGACGAATCGGCCTGGATCGACACGATCAAGCAACGCTACGAAAAGCTGCTCATGGAGATCTTCGAATGAACGAAATCCTGGACTTCGCCATCGGCTTCGCGCAGCTGTGTTTCGTGCTCGCGATGACGTTCGCCGCGGTGCGCCTGTTGCGCGGCCCGCGCGCGCAGGACCGCGCGCTCGCGCTCGACACCTTCTACGTGAACGGGCTGATGACGCTGCTCGTGCTCGGGATACGCTCCGGAACGACCATCTACTTCGACCTCGCGCTGCTGATCGCCCTGTTCGGATTCGTGGGCTCCATCGCGCTGTCGAAATTCCTGCTGCGCGGCGAGGCGATCGAGCCATGAACGGTCACGAGATTCCCGACTGGGCGATGCTGATCGCCTCCGTGTTGCTGATCCTCGGCGGATTGCTGACGGTGATCGGCTCGCTCGGCCTGGTGCGGCTGAAGCAGTTCTACCAGCGAATGCACGGCCCCTCGATGGGCAGCACGCTCGGCATCGGCTGCGTGTTGATCGCCTCCATGCTGATCGCCTCGATGCGCGGCGGCCGGCCGGTGGTGCACGAGGTGCTGATCACGCTGTTCGTGATCACGACCGCGCCGATCACGGCCATGCTGCTGATGCATGCCGCGGTGCAGCGTCCCAAGGACGATCGACCGAAGTAAATTGCTGGCGCAGCTCATCGGACGTGGCGTCGAGTATTCTCGAATCGTGTACCTGCTCGAACGGTTGTTACTTGTCGCCGCGCTGGGTTTTTCGGCTGCCGCTCCAGCGCAGAACTGGGCTCCGGCTGCGAAGCTCGACACCTATTTCTCGAACAATGAGGGACTGATCAACGGCAGTTTCGCGGTCGCCGAGCGCGGCGTCGTGCGTTACCGCCGCCCGGTGGGTTTCTCCAAGATCGAGAATGGCATTCCCGAGTCCACGGACTCCGGTGCCCGCTACCGGATCGGACCGGTCAGTCGTCTGTTCACCGCGGTCCTCGTGCTGCAGTTCGCCGAGCGTGGGTCCATCACGCTCGACAACCGGCTCGCGGAATTCTTCCCGGACGAGCGCGGCGCGATCGACACCAAGTACCGCCAGATGTTGCGATCCCATGACGAGCCTGCCGACCGGAACTATCTACTTCTCGGTCGCATGCTGGAGAAGGTGGCCGAGCGCCCTTTTGCCGACATCCTCGTACGGCAGATCGCCGGAAAGCTCGGCCTCGCACGAACCTACTTCGCGGGTGCCGGCACGGCGAGGACGTTGGAGGCGGCGTCGTATCACTGGACGCCCGAAGGCTGGCGCGCCGACCCGGGCGCGGATCCGGCCGTCACCGGCGGTGCCAGCGGCATCGTTTCCAACGCGGCGGATCTCGTGATTTTCATGGACGCGCTATTCGCGGAGAGGTTGGTGACCGCGCACAGTCTCGCCTCGATGCGCGGCGACGACGGTAATCCGGGAATTGGAATGGAGCCCGCAACGATCGCCGAGGTCTCCGCGTTCTGTGCCCGCGGCGGCTTCGAATCATTCGAGGCGGCCGTGTGTCATTTTCCAGAGCGCAAGATCTCGATCGCGTGGACCGGCAACGCCTCGCGAGTACCGCTGGATCAGCTCCTCGACGAGACGGCGCGCATCGTCTTCAAGCGCGGGAAGTGAGTAGCGCGCGTCAGGGAATGAGGACCGATGCGCCGGTCGTCTTCCGCCCTTCGAGCTCGCGATGCGCGCGCTGCGCTTCGGCGAGCGGATAACGCTGGTTGATCCGGATCCTCACCCACTTCTTCTTCACGGCGGCAAACGTTTCCCGCGCCATCCGCTCGAGATCCGCGCGCTCCGCCGTGTAGTCGAACAGCGTCGGTCGTGTGAGGAACAGCGAACCGCGCTTTACGAGTTCCGTGGGCGCGATCGGTTCGACCGGGCCCGACGAGCTGCCGTAACTCACCATGAGGCCGCGCTTGCGCAGACTATCCAGCGATTCGAAGAACGTGTCCTTGCCGACCGCGTCGTAGACGACGTGCGCGCCCTGCCCCTTCGTGAGCTTCTTCACCGAAGCCGCGATTTCGTCGCGGCCGCGCACCAGCACGTGTCTGCAGCCATTCTGCTTCGCGAGCTTCACTTTCTCCGGGCTGCCGACCACGCCGATGACGGTGGCGCCGAGCGCGCGGCCCCATTGCGAGAGCAGTGACCCCACGCCGCCCGCGGCCGCGTGCACGACGATCGCATCGCCGCGTTTCACCCGGTATGTGTGCCGCAGCAGATAGCAGGCCGTCATGCCCTTGAGCATGAGCACCGCCGCCTGTTGGTCGCTCACTCCCGCGGGAACCCTCACGACCCGCGAAGCGGGCACGTTGCGTACGTCGCAATAACTACCCGGCTTCGAGGTGACGTAGGCGACGCGTTGCCCGATTTTCAGGCCGCGAACGTTGCGCCCGAGCGCCGTGACGACGCCCGCGCCTTCGCGGCCCAGAGCCCCGGGCAGCGGCTGTGGATAGAGACCCGTGCGGTCGTAGACGTCGATGAAGTTGATCCCGATCGCGGTGTGGCGCACCTGCACTTCACCTTCGGCCGGCGGCACGGCCTCGACGTCCTCGAGCCGCATGACCTCCGGGCCACCTGTTTCGTGAATACGGATGGCACGAGGCATGCGGCTCTCCTTGCGCGAGGACGGTTACGCAGAGTATCCGCGCTCGCCGTGCTCCGCGAGATCGAGGCCCTCGGTCTCCTTTTCTTCCGACACGCGCAGTCCGAACATGGCGTCCATCAGCTTGAGGATGATCCACGTCAGCAGCACACACCACGCGGCGGCGACCACGATGCCGGCGGCCTGCACCCCCACCTGCGCACCGATCGACTCCTGTACCGGGAATCCCGTGCCACCGAGGCTCACGGCCGCGAATACGCCGGTCAGCAGTGTGCCGACCACGCCGCCCACGCCGTGGACCGGCGACACGTCGAGCGAGTCATCGACCTCGAGCTTGCGCTTGAGGAACTGCGTCGCGTAGAAGCAGACCGTTCCGGCGGACAAGCCGATCGCGACCGCGCCCAGGGGACCTACGAAACCCGACGCCGGCGTGATCGTTCCGAGGCCCGCCACCATGCCGGTGACGACGCCGAGCATCGACGGCTTACCGTACTTCTTCCATTCGATGAACATCCACGCGAGCGCACCGGCCGACGCACCCATGTGCGTGGTCACCATCGCCATGCCGGCCGAGCCGTTCGCGGCCAGCGCGCTTCCCGCGTTGAAGCCGAACCAGCCGACCCACAGCATGCCCGCGCCCGCCACCGTGAGCGGCAGGCTGTGCGGCGTCATCGCCGTGTGCGGGAATCCGCGGCGCTTGCCGAGGACGAGCGCGCAAACCAGCGCCGACACACCGGCGCTCACGTGCACGACGATGCCACCCGCGAAATCCATGACGCCGAGCTGGGCCAGCCAGCCGCCGCCCCAGACCCAATGCGCGAGCGGGACGTAGACGAGCAGCAGCCACAACGCGGAGAAACCCAGCACCGCCGAGAAGCGCATGCGCTCGGCGAACCCGCCGATCACCAGCGCGGGCGTGATGACCGCGAAGGTCATCTGGAACATGACGAACACGGTCTCGGGAATCGTCCCCGATAGCGATTCGCGGGTGACGCCCTGCAGGAAGGCCTTGTCGAGGCCGCCGATGAATGCCTGCGCGCTGCCGCCGTCGGTGAACACCAGCGAATATCCGACCGTCATCCACAGCAGCGAAGCGACGCCGGTGATGGCGAAGCACTGCATGAGAATGGAGAGCACGTTCTTCGACCGCACGAGCCCCGCGTAGAACAGCGCGAGTCCGGGCAGGGTCATGAACAGCACCAGCGCGGTCGCGGCGATGATCCAGGCGGTGTCGCCTTTGTCGGCCGCGGGCGCGGCGTCCTGCGCATACGAAATCAACGGGCATAGCAGCAAGCCGAGCGCCGCCGGCGCCCGGTAGATAGAAGCACGCATTTTTCCACCCCTCTCGTTGACGGCGAACGGAGCCGTCACTCAATTCACGTACGAGCGCCCGCCCCTGTCAGAGAACGAAGCCCGTTTGTTTATCTAGTTAGCAGAGCGCCCGTTCGGAAGTGAACGGGCGCTCGTTGAATCCCGGGCGTGAGCCCGTCACAAAGCGCTATTGTCGGTCTCACCGGTACGAATGCGGATCACGCGATCGATATCGGTGATGAAGATCTTGCCGTCGCCGACCTTGCCGGTCTTGGCGGCCTTCAGGATCGCCTCGACCACCTGGTCGACGAGATCGCTGCGCACGGCTACTTCAATCTTGGTCTTCGGGACGAAGTCGACGACGTATTCGGCGCCACGATACAGCTCGGTATGACCGCGCTGGCGACCGAAACCCTTCACCTCCGTCACCGTCATTCCGGAAACGCCTATCTCGGACAGCGCCGCACGGACGTCGTCGAGCTTGAAAGGCTTGATGATGGCGGTGACCAATTTCATTTCTTTTCTCCCAATTCTTTATTGCCAGTCTTTCGATGGAGTCGACGCCGACATCGGCGAGCCCTAATCGCAGTGCAGCTTCCGTGCCAGTATCCCGAAAGCCCAACATAGCGGCAATTCAGCGTTTGGGCCTTTTGTTGGGGTCTGTGCGAGCACCAAATTAGCGCGGCGAATCGCCATGCGCCCAACAATGGTGCGAAGCTCCCCCGGCAAGTTGACTCTCTTATCTATACGGTGTGAATAGGATGAACGTGCCAATGAATCCGCGGGTGGTCATCGTCGGCGCCGGGCAGGCTGCCTCGCAAGCCATCGAAACGCTGCGCAGGCGTGGTCACACCGGGCCTATCACGTTGATTGGCGACGAAGATCTGCTGCCCTACCAGCGGCCACCGCTTTCGAAGAAATACCTGGCGGGCACCCTCGACCGCGATCGACTGCTCATCCGTCACGCGGACCATTACCTCTCGCACGGCGTCGACCTGAGACTCGGCTTCTCCGCGGTGCGCATCGATCGCGAGCGGCACCGGGTCGAAGTCGCGGATGGCACATCGGTCGAGTACGACCGCCTGCTGATCGCGACCGGGAGCCGGCCGCGCCTCTTGCCCCAGGAATGGGAGTCCGTCCGGCCGTTCTACCTGCGCACCGCGATGGACGTCGAGCTTCTGCGCAGGGAAATGGCGCCGGGTCGAAGGGCCGTCATCATCGGCGGCGGCTACATCGGCCTCGAATCCGCCGCGACCCTGCGCGAGGCCGGGCTCGAGGTCACCGTGTTCGAAGCCGCCGACCGCGTGATGTCGCGCGTCGTCTCGCCGGCCGTGTCCCGCTTCTACGAGGCCGAACACGCCCGCCACGGCGTCGAGATCCGCTGCCGCGGCTTTTACCGGGTTCCGGTGCCTGGCACCGAAATCCGGGAAGACTTCGTGTTGGGGGCGATCGGGGTGGTGCCGGCGGATTCGCTCGCGCGGGACGCAGGGCTCGAATGCGACGACGGCATCCTGGTGGACGAGTATTGCCGCACGTCGGATCCGCACATCTGGGCCGCGGGCGACTGCACACGGCATCCGAGCCTGCACTATGGAATGCGCGTGCGGCTGGAATCGGTCGACAACGCGTTCGAGCAGGGAACCAGCGCGGCGCTCAACATGCTCGGACTGACTATCGCGCACGACAAGGTGCCGTGGTTCTGGTCGGATCAGTACGACCTCAAGATGGTCATTGTCGGGCTGGCGGCCGGCTTCGACACCGCGGTGCTGCGCGGCGACCCGGCGACACGCGCCTTCAGCGTCTGTTATCTCAGGGACGGCGAGCTGATCGCCGTCGAAACCGTCAACCATACGAAGGACCAGATGGCCGCGCGCAAGATGATCCCGGCACGGGCGCGGCCGGATCCGCGGAAACTTGCGGATCCGGCCATTCCGTTGCGGGATTGTTAGGCGGCGCGAGGCAGCGGCTCGATGGCGAGCTGCGAGATTTCGCGACGCGCCTGCGCCATGGCCGCGGCGCGGGCCTCCGGGCCGTAACCGATCTTCTCGGCGCGCACGAAGGTGACGTCGGTCAGCCCGACGAAGCCGAGCAGGTGCCGCAGGTACGGCTCCTGGAAATCGATCGCGCTCGCCGGGCCTTCGCTGTACAGACCGCCCCGACTCTCGATCACGATGACGCGCTTTCCGGTCAGCAATCCTTTCGGGCCCGCCTCCGAATAGGAAAAGGTTTCGCCGGCCCGCAGCACGTAGTCGAACCAGGCGCGCAGCGTGGTCGAAACGCCGAAGTTGTACATCGGCGCACCGATCACGATGGTGTCCGCGGCGCGCAACTCGGCGATGAGCTCGTCGGACAACACGCGCGCCCTGCGCTCGGCGTCGCTCGCGGGCACACCACGCACACCGGCGAGCGTATCGACCGAAAGGTGCGGCACCGGGTCGCGCCCGAGATCGCGGCTCTTCACGGTCGCCTCGGGATGTTCGGCCAACAGGCGCTCCACCGTCTCCTGAACCAGCACTCGAGAAACAGAGTCTTCGCGGGCGGCGCTGCTGTTGATGACCAACAAGGACTTCATGGGCACTCCTTACTTGTTGAATTCGTATGGGCGTGAGTGCATGGTGGCGTTCCGGAAGTCGGATTAGTAGCCGCCAGAACCGCGACTCGGTGTCGCTGAAAGTGGAACGCCAGAATGGAAATCAATGATATCCGGGCCTTTTTGGCCGTTGCCAACACGGGGGCGCTCACGGCCGCCGCGCAACGGCTGGGCGTCAGCAAGTCCGTCGTCAGCCGGCAGATCGCCCGGCTGGAGAAGGACCTCGGCGCGGTATTGCTGACGCGGACCACGCGTGGCGCGGCACTGACCGAAGCCGGCGCAAACTTCCGGGATCACGGGATACGCATCACCGCGGAAGCCGAGGCCGCACGCGACATCGTCGCGGCCGATGGACCGGTGCGCGGCCGCCTGCGCATCGCGGCGCCGCTTTCGTTCGGCCCCACGCATTTCTCGCCCGTGCTCGCGGAGCTCGCGGCGCGGCATCCCGAGCTCGAGATCCACGCGTCGTACAGCGACCGGATGGTCGACCTGGTGGCCGACGGTTTCGATGCGGCAATCCGCCTCGGTCGACTCAGCGATTCGCGCTTGGTCGCGCGCCGCATCGCGTCGTTGGGCGGAGGCCTCGTCGCGAGCCCACGCTACCTCGACTCTCATCCCGTGCCACGCACGCTGGAAGATCTCAAGGACCATGCCGCGATCGCGCAGGCCGGCGTGCCGTGGCTGTTCGAACAAGAAGGCCACGTCACGACGGTCCATCCGCACGCCCATTTCACCGCGGACAACGGCGCGGCGCTGGTGCCCGCGGTTCTCGCGGGCCTGGGAATCGCGATGCTTCCCGACTTCCTGATCGAGGAGCACATCGCGAGCGGCGCCCTGGTGTCGTTGCTGCCGGAATTCCCGCTGTCCGAAGCGGGCGTGTTCGTGGTGCGTCCGCCCGGGGGGAATGCGCCGCGCAAGGTCCGCGCGCTCATCGAGATCATGCTGGAGAAATTCGGCGGCAGGCCTGCCAGTCCCCTCGCCCGGCGTGATCGCGGTGCAACGTGAAATCGCCGTTGCGCTCACTACTACACGTGTCATAGAGTAGACCACAGTTGTAGACACGACCAAGTATCAGAACAGGAGCCGACGTGGCCGAGCCGAAGCTGAGTCCGATCGAGTTGAAAATCATGGGCGAGTTGTGGGGCCACGGACCACGCTCCATCCGCGAAATCCACGAGGCCATCGTGAAGCGCGACCGGCCGGCCTACACCACGGTGCAGACCATGGTCTACCGGCTCGAGGCCAAGGGCGCCGTGCGGCGCACCAAGAAGATAGGCAACGCGCACGTGTTCGAGGCCACCACCTCGCGCGAGTCGGTGCAGACCCGGCTGCTCAAGGAGTTGTTAGGCCTGTTCGGTGGCAGCGCGGGTCCCGTGATGGCTCACCTGGTCGAAATGGGCAAGATTTCGAACGAGGACATCGAGGACGCGCAGAAGCTGCTGCGCGAACACGCCAGCCGCGCGAAGGACAAGGCCAGGTGATCGGCGCGCTGCTCGATCATCTGTGGCAGTCCACGCTGTTCTGCGCCGGCGTCTGGCTGCTGATGTTCGGGCTGCGTGCGAATGGCGCGGCGCTGCGCCACTGGTTGTGGATGCTCGCATCGCTCAAATTCCTCGTGCCGTTTTCGCTGCTGTATTCGCTGGGCTCGCTGGCCGGGGTGTTGCCGCCCGTCGCGGCCCAACCCGATCTCCTCGACGAAGCATTGAGCGCCGCGACGCCGGTGCTGTCGCCGACCAGTTTCCTCTCCGTTTCGACTTCTCCGGACGCCACCGCGAGCCTCGGCATCGATGCCGTGCTGATCGGCGTGTGGACGATCGGGGCGTCATTCGTGCTGCTGCGCTGGCTCGTCGCCTGGCGCGCGGTCGACAGGATTTCCCGGGCAGCGAGGCCGGCGCCGGGCGCATCGCCGGATGCGTGGATCACGGACGAGGACATCGAACCGTCCGCGGCTCGCGTCTTTCAGCCGGTGGTGCTGCTTCCGGCCGCGCTGCTCGGGAAACTGACCGCGCCGCAGCTCGAGGCGGTGCTCGCGCACGAACGCGAGCACAATTCGCGGCGAGACAATCTCAAGGCGAGCCTGCATCGCGTGGTCGAGGCGCTTTTCTGGTTCTATCCACCCGTGTGGTGGATAGGCCGGCACATGCTCGAGGAACGCGAGCGCGCGTGCGACGAGGCGGTGATCGACCGGGGTCACGATCCGGCGGACTACGCAGCCGGCATCCTCGCCGTGTGCCGTCACTGCCGGGCGCACGCCGGCCACGGGCCCGCGCTGCTGTCTTCGGCCACGGCCGGCAACCTGACGCAGCGCGTGCGCGAGATCCTCGCGGCCGCGCCGCCGCGTTCGCTCGGGTTCGTGAAGGCGGGAATGCTCTGCGCCTGCACGATGATCGTCGCGACGGTGCCGGTTTTCGCCGGCGCCTTCGACGTCGCGTTGCATCGCTACGAGCTGATGCGCAGCCACGCGAACGCGCTCGGCGCGGCCGAAATCTCCATCTCGCTCGCGGCGCCCGGCGGTCCGTTCCACCAGTCGGTGCTCGTCAACGGCGATCGCGTCGTGATCCGCAACAGCTCGTTGCGCGACCTGGTCGCGCTCGCGTACGGCGTCGAATCCTGGAAGATCGTCGGTTTCGATTCGCTGCTCGACGACGTGCGCTACGACGTGCTCGCCCGGCTGCCGCGCCCCGTCAACGAGCCCGAGCACTTCGACCCGCACGCGCTGCAGGGCACGGTGACCAAACTACTCGCCAGCCGCTTCGGCATGGAGATCCACGTCAACCGGCGCTGCCAGGATCCCTGCGGCCGGATCGCATCGCTCGATCCTCCCGACTCCCCCGATACACGATAGCGCTTCATGCTCGCCGGGGCCGTCGATCACCTGTGGCAATCGCTGCAGTTCTCCGGGGCTGCCTGCGTCCTGGCATGGCTCGCGCGCGGCAATGCCGCGGTCGTGCGCCTCTGGCTCTATCGCATCGCCACCCTCAAGTTTCTCGTCCCGTTCCGCGTGCTGTTCGCACTCGGGTTCTGGCACGGCTTCCCGGTCACGTTCTCGAGCGATCCGCCACCCGCGAGGATCGTCACGGCAGTCGATGTCGCGACGCCGTGGTTCGCGCCGGCTGCTTTTCTCGGTTGGACTTGGCTGCTGCTGATCGTGGCGCTGGCGGCGTCCGTCGGCTCGTTGCGCTGGATGGCGCGGCGCAGGGATGTAGAGGAGATTCACGCGTACTCGGAACGCATGCGGCTGGAACGCGACCCGGACGATCGGCAGCCCGGGCTCGGCTTTTTCAGGAGCGCGCTGTTCACCACACTGGCGCTCGCCGCGCTTGCCCTGCCGCTCACGGGCGGCGCGATCGAAGGTTCGCTGCATCGGCGGGAGGTCCTCTTCGCCAATGCGCTCTCGCTGCGCGGCGCGCCGATGCGTATCCGGCCAGCGGTTCACGGCATGGGCGGACGCTTCGAAATCCGCGCGGAGTACCATGGCGTACTCATTCGCAACGCGACCATTCGCGACCTCGCCGCGCTCGCCTACGGCGTGCACCCGTACTTCGTGCGCGGCAATCATTTCGTCGCCAGCGGACAGGAGGACTGGCTGACAGGCTCACGCCACGATGTCTTCGCGACGGCCGACATCCTCGAGCCCGAACGCTTCGACAGCTACGCGCTGCGCCAGCCGCTCACCAAACTACTCGCGGAGGAATTCGGTCTCGAGGTATACGTCAACGGAGACTGCCAGCCTCCCTGCGGGCGATGGGGGATGGCGCTCACGCCAGATCCGCTGTCTCCCTGACGGCGACCGCCGCGGGGCGCGCCGCGGGCTTCGCGCGCCAGCGCGCGAACACGGCCTCGATGCCCGTGTCCTCCTCGCCGATGATGCCTTCGGTGAGCTGCCGGCCGAGCTCGCGATAGCTGTCGAACTGCATCTCGCCGTAGAACTGGTTGGCGGTGGACTGGTTCGGAAACTCCGGGTTCGTGCGCCAATACCCGTAGATGTCCGCGCTCAGGTCCGTGCGCACGAGCGCCTTGAGATAGAGGATTTCGCCGCGGCTGCCATCCGCGTAGGTCACCTCGCCGACCAGGTGCACGCGCTGGCGCGGTAACAGCTCGTCGCGATGGAACAGCGGATCCGCGCAGATGTTCACATCGGCGCCGAAGTCGGCGCGCGCGCGCTGCACGGCCTGCGCGAGATCCGCGAGTGTCGCGTTCGGATCGGCGCCGGCGTCGCTCACGAATATGTAGCGGCAACGGCGGCGCAGCAGCTCGTAGACACCGAGGTTCTCGAAGTGGCCGCCGTCGGACAGGTGTATGCGCGCCTGCTTTTCGTCGAGCCCGATGCCCATCATTTCGCGCAGCATGAGCTGGTACCACGCGGGCCAGCGCCAGCGGCGGGGCTCGTGGCGCGGGTTCGAGACCCAGACGCCGAGCCGCACGTTGAGCAGCGCCATCAGGAAGCTCACCGGCCGCGAACTCGTCGCGGTCGTGTCCGGGTCGACGGCGGCGCCCGAAACGGCGAAAGCGGTCGACAGCGTGAGCTCGCCCCGCAGGTAGTGGGTCGTGCGGCGAAAGCCGGTCGCCGACGACCCGCAGTACAGCGGAGTCAGGATCATGTTTTCGCCGTTGCGCGCGCGGCGCTTCGCGTCCGTCGAGCTCGTGGTGTTGAGCGTCGTGTTGATGATGTGGAACGGGCCGCCGGATTCCGCGCGTACGTCGGCGAGCCGGAACAACGCCGGATGCTTGTCGTCGGGCGACACGGAGGGCAGGAACGCCTCGGCGAGCCGGCTGCGGTAGTAGCTGTGCATCGAGATCGCGTTGATGTCGCACGTGAACGCGAACAAGGCCGAAAGCGCGAGCCACGCGTGGAACACCGGCATGTTGAGCAATGGAGTGTGATGCGCGAGGTGATAGAGGCCCGTGAACAGGCCGATCAGCACCAGCGCGAGGCCGGCGACGGCGAACGCGCCGGAGTGTTTGCCCGCTTTGCCCGCCTGGCGCACGGACAGCGCGCCGGTCACCAGCGGCGCGAGCCAGGTGAAGTGCCGGGTCAGTTCGACGGCGGTTTCGGATTTCACCATGCTGAACACGGTTCGCTCGATGCCGACGAGCACCGGGAACAGGCCGATGCCGATGCAGATCACTGCGCCGCCGAGTAGTTTGCCCAGGCTCAGCCGCAGGTACTGTCCCGCGCTCATCTGGCGCAGCGGCGGCAGCACGGTGCTGAACGCGAACAACAGTGTCGCGACCAGGTAGAGCGCCAGCAAGCCGAAGCCGGCCACGCCGAAGAGAAAGAAGCCGTCGTGCGCGTCCACCGCCGCCGCACCGGGCAGCGCCAGGTCGTGCGGAAAAGCGAAGGCGAAGTAGTCGCCCGACGCCATGCCGATCAGCAGCAGCAGGAACGGAATCAGCACGAACAGGTTGAGCAACGTGCCAGCCAGGATGCTCGCGCCGAGCGTCCAGCCGGATAGCCCCGGCCCGGCGATGAGATAGCGCCCATGCGCACGCAGCCAGTCGAGCACCGTGCCGGTACCGCTCGCCAGCGGAATGGCGCCGAGTCTTTGCAGCGAGCTCGCGGGCACGTGCGCACGCAGCCAGGTGAGGCACGAGGCGATGTATCCGCCGCCGGAGACGGACGACAGATAGTCGAAGCGATCGAGCAGGCCGCGACTGGCGAGTGCCTGCAACACGCCCATGTTGAACGCGGCGGAACGGATGCCGCCTCCCGACAGGGCGAGCCCCGCGAGCGGCGCGTTTTCCGGGACCGCGCCGGAAACGCGGCGCCGGCGCCGGATCCATTCGAGCTCCGCCCGTTCGACCGCCGCGAAGTCTTCGGTGAAATCTTCCTCGCCGCTCACAGCGTCTCTCCGAACAGCTTGCACTGCGGCGGCTGGTAGTCAGGCGGCGTCTCCGGATCGCGGTGCACCTTGAGGTACTCGATGATCGCGAACCTTTCCTCGTCGGTGAACTCGGGCCCGATCACGCCGTGCGGCAGCGGATTGTTCTTCGGATCCGCCAGGTGTTTCTGCCAGGTGGCGGCGTCGGCCGCGAACGCATGGCCGGTGTTGTGGTTGCCCTTGATGCTCGTATCGAGCCAGAAGCCGTCGTCCTCTCCTTCGGCATCGGGTTCGATCGCGTAACCGACATGCCGGGTGTCGAAATCGCGCCGCCCGACAAAGAAGCGCTTCGTGCGTTTCGCGGGCGGCAGCAGCATTTCATACAGCGATGGGACGGATCCGTTGTGCAGGAACGGCGGAGTCGCCCAGACGCCTTCGAGCGGACGTGGCTTGTAGCCGGCGATCTCCTGCGGCAAATCGAGCGCACCGAATCCTTCGAGGCATTGCTGCGTCGCATAGTCGATTCCGTTGTCGGCATAGAAGCGGTTCTTGATGAGGATGCCGACGAGGTTGAGCGCGAGGCCCTCGGAAAGGCTCTTCGGATCGAGCTTGTCGAGCATGAGCTCGATGTTCTTCGCTCCGTGGCGCACGTCCCAGAAGAGGTTCGCGAGATGACAGCTCGCGTCGCACTGCAGCGGATCGGCGGGACGCTGGTCCGCGCCCGCGATTTCCGGAGCGCCGAGCGCGACGACCGCGGCATCGATCGCGCGGAATGCTTCCTCGGGCAACGAAGGGACCGCGTTCGCATCCGGGTCGGGGTATGACGCGAGCAGGGCCGCGAGCGGCGCATGTTTGTCGCCCGCTCCGGTCAGCCTCACGACCTCGGTCAACCGGAAGCGCACGTCGCGCGCGAGCGCGCGTGTCAGCAGCGGGCGCAACGCGGCGCCCAGTTCGGCCTTCGTGAGCCCGGTCGACGAGATGTCGTAGCGGCGTTCGAGAAAACCCTGCGCCGCGGTTGGATCCGTGCCGATGTGTTCGAGCGGAATCACCTCGATGCGCCAGACCAGGTCGTTCGACGGCTTGAGCGGCGCCGCGGCCTGCGCGCGCGCGGGCTCGGCGACGTTCGGTCCGTGGCACTCCTGGCAACGCTCCTTGAACAGCTGCTCGCCGCGCGCCGCCTGCTCGCGATCGATCGCACCCATGAGGTCTTCGGGCCAGCGCGGCGGACGCAACATCTGCAGCGCATGTTCGATGCGCGTGAGCCCCGCGACGTCGACCGAGCTGCGATACCGCTCGCCGGGCGGCAGTGGCGCATTCATCGCGCTGCGCAGCGGTGCGATCGCGCCGACGCCCAGCGCCTCGCCGACGTTGCGCGCCAGCGGCTGCGCGACCGATCCGTTGTACTGCACCCAGTCGAACTTCCAGATGTTCCACAGGTACGGATAACTCACCGGCGCATCGCCGACTTGGTAGTTAGCCGACGAGAGATGATCGCCGAAGGCCGTGTTGCCGATGCGCCCGAGCGCGTCAGTGCGGCCGAAGCCCTCGTGCACCGGGTACAGGTCGCGCAGCGGGTTGTTCTGCCCGCTCGCGAGCATCGCCTTGATCGTGGCGCGCAGCGCCTCCTTGAGTTGCGGCTTGCCTTCGGGGTAGCCCTCGCCGAGCACCTTCTGCGCGAAGCGGTCGAACTTCCACGGGTTGACGGACGTTCCGATCAGCGATGCCGCGAGCACGGGCGCGAAACTGCCGCGCGACATGTCCGTGAAGGCGTGCATGGCCTGGCCGCCGTCGATGCGGATGGCATGAGTCTTGCCGTCCTTGCGTACGTGGATCTCGCCCGTGTGGCAGGCCGCGCAGGTGATGTCGAGCACGTATTCGCCGATGCGCGGGTCGAAGTGGCGCGTGAAACCGATCGGCAGCTGGTCGGGATTCGCGGTACTCGGCTTCGGATCGACCAGGAAGCGATACTTGCGCATGTGCTCCGGGTCGGCGAATCGCTGGTCGGAGAGCGGCAGCTCGAGATTGACGAACCACGAATACCGCACCGCACCGAGCGACGCGCCCTGCGGCATCGAGGTCCCCTGGGCGGTGTAGTAGTAGCGCTGGCGCAGCGTCGCGTCCTGACCCTCGCCCCATCCCTGGTCGAGCCAGGCGTATTCATCGACCTTCTCTAGCGCCGGAATGGTATGGACGGGCCACAGCACGAACCAGGCGTAGAGCCCGAATGCCGCCAACACACCCACGATTGCCGCGCCCACGATCCATCTCAATACCCGTCGCATCGCGTTACTCCCTGCCCGATCTGACGCATACTTCGCGAACAAACAAGTTCGTCGAAGGATGGGGCGATTGTGTACGGCTCGGGAAAACTTTCAATTGCCTGGTTGACAAGCCTGCTTCTGGTTGTTTGTTTGGTGACGGAAGTCGCACTCGGCGCGCCCGTCATCACCACGATTCCCGGAGAGGCGCTGCGTATCGAGCGCTTCAGCGGGGAGGTCGAACTACTCGAGGATCCGGGCGGCCAGCTGGGCATCGCGGACGTCAGCTCGGGGCCCGCCGCCGAGGGATTTCGGCGCGCGACGCCCGAGACGGCGAACGTCGGGTTCACCTCGTCGGCCTGGTGGGTGCGGTTCACACTTCACAATCCGGCGCCCGAGCCGCGCGAGATTTTCCTGCGCCAGGGCTATCCACTCATCGACTACATCACATTCTTCAGCCCCGATCCGCTCGGCGGCTGGCGCGAGCTCGCGACCGGCGACCGGCTCGACTTCGACACGCGCGCCATCGCGCACCGCGACTTCTTCTTTCCCCTGGACCTGCCCGCGGCGGGCGAGCGCACGTTCTACCTGCGCTACGCCTCGCAGGGCCCGGTCGACATCCACCTCACGCTGCTCGATGCGGCCGAGATGACCGGAGCGGTGAGCCGCGAGCAGCTCGCCTACGGCGTCTACTTCGGCGCCGTGATCATGCTGCTGGTGTGGAGCGGCCTCGTGTTCATCGCGGTGCGCGACAACGCATTCCTCGCCTACTTCGCCTATGTCGCGACGTTCGGGCTGTACATGGGCGTCAACACGGGACTCGCCTTCCAGTACCTGTGGCCCTCGAGCCCGCAGTGGGCCAACACCTGCCTGCTGGTGCTGCTGAACGTCTCGTTGATAGCAGCGCTGCATTTCTCGACGACGATCCTGCGATCGCGCGACTACACGCCGCGGCTGTTCCTGATCGCGCGCGGGCTGCAGATCGCCGCCGCGATCGCCGTGGCGCTCGTGCCAGTGCTCGACTACGCCGTGCTCGTCCGGCCCGTCACGTTCCTGATCCTGATCTCCGTGATCTTCCTGATCACGCTCGGCGTGGTGAGCCTGCTCGCGGGCTCGCGGCCGGCGCGGTTCTTCGTCATCGCGTGGAGTGCGTTCCTCGCCGGATCGATAATCTTCGTGCTGAAGAACTTCGGGATACTTCCGCACACGTTCCTCACGCAGCACAGCTGGCAGGTCGGATCGTTGCTCGAGATGATCCTGCTCTCCATGACCTTGTCGAGCCGCATGAGCGAGCTGCAGCAGCAGAGCCGCACCGATCCGCTCACGCTGCTCGGCAACCGGCGTCACTTCGATCACAAGCTGCCGGCGGAATTCAACGCCGCGCTGCAGTCCGGGCTGCCGCTCTCGCTGCTTGTGCTCGACATCGATCACTTCAAGCAATACAACGATCGTAACGGTCACGCGCAGGGCGACGAAGCGATCAAGCTGCTGGGCGGCGTGATACGCCGGCATGCGCGCAAGCCGTTCGTCGCGTGCCGCTACGGCGGCGAAGAATTCTGCGTGATCCTGCCGCGCTCGGACGCGAGCGTCGCCGGAATGGTCGCCGAACGGCTGCGCAGCGCGGCCGAGTCGCTGATCGCCGGCGAACTCGGGATCACCATTTCTGTCGGGCACGCCACGCTCACGGCGGACGAATATCCGACGCCCGAGAAGTTCTTCGAAGCCGCCGATGCCGCGATGTACTCGGCCAAGCAGGCCGGCCGCAATCGCGTCGCGGAATTCCGCGGCCGCCGCAACGACGATCCGTCGCCGCAGCCCGTCGCCGATACGGGTACCTGAGTCTCCGCATGTGACCTTGGTCGAGGGTCACGATCAGGGCTTGCTTAGATTACTACGTATGTCATAGATTAGGCTGCAATTGTAGTAGACATGCCGCGCGCGCGGCCGCCCGCGCCCGAACGCTGACGGAACGCGGAAAGGTTTTCGGCGGGGCACGGACTATCCACTCATGCAGGCTGGCATCGTCGATCACCTCTGGCAATCGATCGGGTTCTTCGCGATCTCGTGGTTGCTCGCGGCGATGCTGCGTTCGAACTCGGCGAGCATCCGTGCCTGGGTCTGGCGCCTCGCCGCGCTCAAGTTCGTGGTGCCGTTCGCGTGGCTTCATTCCCTGGGCGCGTGGTTTGGATTTCCGGTGAGGCACAGTGCGATGCCACCGCCGTCCCTGCTCACGGACACGATGGCCGGTGTCACGCCTCTTGCCGCGCCGGCACAGTCGACCGCGCCGTCACGACTCGTGCTCCTGGCCGCGCTGCTCATTACGCTGCTGGTCTCCGCGGCCTGCCTGGGCCGGATATGGCGCGAATTGCGCCGGGCGCGCTACGAACGGCTCCGGGAAGAAGCGCGGATCGCGATCGACTGGCGAGATGCACCGGCGGCGCCAGGCTTCCTCAAGACCGCCGCGCTCACGGCGGTCGCCCTGTTGTCGATTGCGATTCCTTTCGTAGCGGGCGGACTCGAGGATCGACTGACGCGCCAGGCGGCGCTCGCGATCGACACGCGTACGCTGGCGTCAGCGCGGATTTCGATGCGCGAGACCCGCTCCGGGCGCGGACCCAGTCTCGTCGAAGCCGCCGTCGATCACGTTTCGATCAAGCGCATCAACCTCAAGGATCTCGTCGCACTCACATACGGGGTCGGCAAGTTCGAGATATTCGGCGGCGCGATGCCGTGGATGACCGAGCCCTACTACGACGTCGAAGTCGCCGGGCCGGTCCACGCGCCGGCGATCTTCGATCCGTATTCCCTGCGCGAGCCCATGACGAAATACCTGAACGAGCAGTACGGCGTCTCGATCCGCATCAACGGCGCCTGCCAGGAGCCCTGCCCGGATCACGAATCCATCGTGGTCGAACGAGTGCACTGGTGCCGCAATCCGCTCGGCCCGCAGGCCTGCCGCGACTGATACGCGGTCAGTTCGCGTCGCGCCCGCCGATGAGTTCGAGCTGGCCGCGCCGCGCGACCCGGCGATCGAACAGTCCCCACGCCCCCTCGTGACCGTGCCACGCACCGCCGGTCGCCGCCTTCGCGTATTCCGTCGCGCGAGTCTCGAAGAAGTTCGCGTGTTCGACGCCATTCAGCATCGCGGTGAGCCAGGGCAGCGGGTGCTCTTTCACGCCGTAGAGCTGCGGCAGGCCTAACTGCTTGAGCCGCCAGTCGGCGACGTAGCGGATGTACTGCTTCACCTCCGAGGCGGCGAGTCCTTCGACCGGGCCCATCTCGAACGCGAGGTCGACGAAGCGATCCTCGAGTTTCACGACGGTCCGCGCGCAATCGACGATGTCGTCGCGCACGGACTGCGACAGCGCACCGGTCTCCTGCGCGAACGTGTGGAACAGCCGGATGATGCCTTCGCAGTGCAGCGTCTCGTCGCGCACGGACCAGCTCACCACCTGGCCCATGCCGCGCATCTTGTTGTGCCGCGGGAAGTTGAGCAGGATGGCGAAACTCGCGAAGAGCTGCAGTCCTTCCGTGAATCCGCCGAACATCGCGAGCGTGCGCAGCACGTCGGCGTCCGTATCCACGCCGAAGCCCTGCAGATAGTCGTGTTTGTCGCGCATCGCCGCGTAGTCCATGAACGCGGTGAACTCGGAGTCCGGCATGCCGAGCGTCTCGAGCAGCAGCGCGTACGCCGCGATGTGCACGGTTTCCATGTTCGCGAACGCCGCCAACATCATCTTGATCTCGGTGGGACGGAACACGCGCGCGTAGCGCTCCATGTAGTTGTCCTGCACCTCGACGTCCGACTGCGTGAAGAAGCGGAACACCTGCGTGAGCAGGTTGCGTTCAGCCTCGGTGATGCGGCTGCTCCAGTCCTTGCAGTCCTCGCCGAGCGGGATTTCCTCGGGCATCCAGTGGATCTGCTGCTGGCGGCGCCAGTATTCGATCGCCCACGGATAACGGAACGGCTTGTAAGACTTCGACGGCGTCAGCAGGCCGGGCTTCGAGATCAGTTCGATTTGCGAGGACATGGCGATTTTCCTACTGGCACGACAGGCATTCGTCGTACTTGGCTTCGTCGGTTTCGGTCGCGAGCGGCTTCACGGGTAGCGTGCGCGTGTTGTCCGCCTCCACGCCGGCGAACCCGGCGCGCTGCACGCTCTTGCTGCGGCAGTAATACAGCGACTTCACGCCGCGTTCCCACGCGGTCCAGTGCAGCATGAGCAGGTCCCACTTGTGGATGTCGCTGCGTAGATAGAGGTTCAGCGACTGGCCTTGGCAGATGAGTGGCGCGCGGTCCGCCGCGAGCTCGATGACCCAGCGCTGGTCGATCTCGAAGGCGGTGCGGAACACGGCCTTTTCGTCGTCGCCGAGTTGATCGAGATGCTGCACCGAGCCTTCGTGCGCGAGGATCGACTGCCAGGTGTCTTCGGTATTCAGCCCCTTGGCCTCGAGCACTTTCGTGAGCGCGGGATTGCGCACGCTGAACGAGCCCGACAGCGTCTTGTGCGTGTAGACGTTCGCCGGGATCGGCTCGATACAGGCGCTGGTGCCGCCGCAGATCACCGAGATGCTCGCGGTCGGCGCGATCGCCAGCTTGTGGCTGAAGCGCTCCCGCACGCCACGCTCGGCGGCATCCGGACATGCGCCCCGCTCCTCCGCGAGCACGCGCGAGGCTTCGTCCGCCGCACGACGCAGATGCTTGAACATGCGCAGGTTCGCAGCGCGCGCGAGCGCGCTCTCGAACGGAATGCCGTTGTTCTGCAGATAGGAATGGAAGCCCATCGCGCCCAGCCCGACGGAGCGCTCGCGCATCGCCGAGTAACGCGCGGTGCCCATCGACTGGGGCGCGTGGTCGATGAAATCCTGCAGCACGTTGTCGAGCATGCGCAGCAGGTCCTCGATGAACCGCGGCTCGCGGCTCCATTCGTCCCAGGTCTCGAAATTCACCGAGGAGAGGCAGCACACCGCCGTGCGCTGCTTTCCGAGATGATCGCGACCCGTCGGCAGCAGGATCTCGCTGCACAGGTTCGACTGGCGGACCCTCAGGCCCAGCTCGCGCTGGTGCGGCGCGAGCTGGTTGTTGGCGGTGTCGCCGAACAGTAGATAGGGTTCGCCGGTCTGCAGGCGCGTCTCGAGGATCTTCTGCCAGAGCTGTCGCGCGTTGACCGTGCGAAGCACCCCGCCGTCCTTCGGACTGCGCAGGCCGAAAGGCCGGTCGTCGCGCACCGCTTCCATGAACTCGTCGGTGATGCAGATGCCGTGGTGCAGGTTCAGGCTCTTGCGGTTGAAGTCGCCCGAAGGTTTGCGGATCTCGATGAACTCTTCGATTTCCGGGTGATGCACGTCGAGATACACGGCCGCCGACCCGCGCCGCAGCGAACCCTGCGAGATCGCGAGCGTGAGCGAATCCATCACGCGCACGAACGGGATGATTCCCGATGTCTGCCCGCAACCTTTCACCGTCTCGCCGATCGAACGCACGCCTCCCCAGTAGGTGCCGATGCCACCGCCGTTCGAGGCGAGCCAGACGTTTTCGGTCCACGTCTCGACGATGCCGTCCAGGTTGTCCTCGACCGAGTTGAGGAAACACGAGATCGGCAGGCCGCGATCCGTGCCGCCATTCGAGAGGATCGGCGTCGCGGGCATGAACCACAGCTTCGACATGTAGTCGTAAAGCCGCTGCGCGTGCCCGGCATCGTCGGCGTAGGCGCGGGCGACGCGCGCGAACAGGTCCTGCGTCGTCTCGCCCGGCAGCAGGTAACGATCCCTCAGCGTCGCCTTCCCGAAATTCGTGAGCAGCGCATCCCGCGCCGGGTTTTGCCGGACTGCGGTGCCAGGCACCGACCCGGTAAAAGTCTTCTTCCTTGGCTTGCGCGTGAGCTTCGCGCGAGTTGCCGAGACCGTCTGAATATCCATTCCGCTGCTCCGTGTTGTGGGGCGGCGGAGCGGCGCGGGATCTGCGGGCGGCAGAACGTCAGCGCTGCTGCCGGAGACACCCCGTCCGACCAGTAGTACACAAGTGTGCTCGGCAGGTCTCCTGGCTCACCGCTCGATCGCGTTTCTCCCAGCCTTCCCGAAGACTCGCGCCTTCAGTGGCTTTCCGTGACGACGAAACGCTCGCGGCCTACAGTTGCGGGGGCAGCTGCGGCTTTGGACCGCATTCCCTTTTCATCGCGCTATCGCGCGAACCGACGCACGACAAGATGTTGTGTTTTGGGACGGCGAAATGTCAACAGCTTGTGTTTTGGTGATTCCTGGCGTACGTCACGCGCGGCCGAAGCAACCGGCCAGGAACATGCCGGCGCACACCGCTGCAATGAAAATCCAGGCGGTCCCATCAGGCGACGCCGATCCTCGCCGGCGGCGAAGTTTCCTGTTCGCCGATTCGGTCACGTCCACCTTTAGGGGCGCGGACAACTCGCCGTCTCCCAGGTCGACTGGCTCTACCCGTCTAGATGGCTAACAAGGTCACGTTGTCCGACGCGGCGTAGCACCAAGGGATAATTGCCCCACTTTCACCTGGGCGTCACATTCGCGGGCCCACCCCCGCGGTCAAACAGTCGGCGTGTACCAGGACGTCAGTCTAGCGATGGAGAATCGGCAGGGAGCCGCGCTCACCCGCACCAGAATCATTGCGCTGTCCTACATCCCGCTCTTCTGGGCCGGGCTGCTCGGGATCTACATGAAGGCGGAGCTCGCGAACGGATATTCGCGGGCCGTCGCGCGGCTCATGAGCAGCGCGAAAGACGCCGGCGTCGATGCGCCGATCACGGAGGCGTTCCCGTTCTTCGCGAATGACGTGCTGCTGCACCTGGTGGCGATCCCGGCGATCGTCATCGCGGTTTTCTACCTGCTCTTCCGGAGCCGCGCGCCCATCGCCGCCGCGGTGCTCGGACTGCTGTTGCTGACCTTCTACTTCATCCAGCTGCAGGCCGAGCGGGCGGTCGGCCAGTACCAGTCGCTGCAGATGATCTACGAGGCTGCGCGATTCGCTGCGGACGAAAGCGATGTCGGCTCGCACTATCTGTCGATCGGCGCGATCGCCAAGTACATCTTCATGGTCGTGGCGCTGGTCGCCACGACATTGCTCGCGAGCAAGGCGGACCGAGGGCGCGTGCTCGGCTTCCTGGGAAAGGCGACGATCGGCGGAATCGCCGCCGGCGCCTTCGGCCTCACCGTCCTCGCGCTCGTGTTCTATCCATCCGGCAGTTCCGGCGGATTGCACGAGAGCGCGGCGAGCAAGGCGTTCTTCACGTTCGCCGCGAGCCCGGACATCGTCGACGCGGCGTCGCGCAAGAGCCTGGCCGAAAGTTTCAACGGCTTCCGCGAGCTCACGCGAACACCGCAGTGGCGAGCCGCGGACGACCCGCTGTTCGGGCGCGAGTCGAACGCGAACCTGATCCTGTTCGTGCTGGAAACCGGCCCCGCGAGCCTGCTCGACGGCAACGACCTCAGGCCGCTGCTGCCGGCGCAGATCGCCGACCACACGTTGATCGCCCGCAGGCACGTGACGACCTATCCGTACACGAGCGACGCGATCTTCTCCATCCTCTCGGGACTGTATCCCGAGGGGCGACGCGAAGTGGTGGCGCGCGGCGGTTTCTCGAACTCGAAGGTGTTGTTCCAGCTGCTTTCGGACGCCGCGTACGACACCGCGGCGTACATGCCGACCATCTACAACGCGGACAACGTGATGGTCGGCAAACTCGGCATGCGGAAGGTCTTCATCTCCAATCGCGCGCCGGACTCCGCCGCGCTGGCGGTTGCGACGACGAACGCGGACAGACTCGCCGGGGAACTCGCCGCCGGCGGCCCTCACTTCGACGCGGAGCAGCTGCCGGAGCTTCAGCGCCGGCTGCTGAACGACATGCACGCGCTGGAGGCGATGAAGGCCGACATGCGCGCCAGCCTGCGCGAGCACCGGAAGTTCGCCTATCTGTTCATGCCGCAGATCGGACATGCGCCGTGGCTGCCGCTCGGTCCCGAGGCGGAACTATCCAGTCACGGACAGGCGTTGCTGAAGTTGCAGTCGCGCTGGCTCGGCGAAGTCGTGCAGATCCTCGAGGACGCTGGCGCGCTGGACGACACGATCGTCGTGTTGACCGCCGATCACGGGATCCGCACGACGGTCGAGGATCCCAAGTTCCGCCGCGGCACGATCGACAGTTACTCGTTTCACGTCCCGTTCGCGATGTATGCGCCGCGTGCGTTCGAGAGTACGCGGACCACCGACGTGATGACTTCGCACATCGACATCGAGCCCAGTCTCGCTTCGCTCATGGGTGTGCGCGAGACGGAGGCCTACTCGGAGGGTGTGCCGCTGTGGACGGCGCGCCCGGATCGCAGGATCTATTTCTTCGCCGAGGTGTATGGCGGCGCGAGCGGGTTCTACGAGAAAGACTATTTCATGAACAACCTGATCACCGACAAGCAGTTCCGCAATGCCTCGATGACCTTTCCGCCCAATGCGCTCACGCCGATCAACGGCGAGGCGCGCGACTACGTCAAGGGCGGGTTGTCACGCTTTCGAACCCTGCACTTCAACATCGTCTCGGCGCGCTGATCACGCCGGCTGGGGAGCCGGCGTGACCTCGCTTTCCGGGTCGTCAGCTTCTTTCCTGTGATGGTTGGAGGCGAGCAGCGTGTAGAACACGGGCACCACGATCAGCGTGAACAGCGTGCCGACCACCATGCCGGTCACGAGCACGATGCCGATGCTGTTGCGCGCCTCGGCCCCGGGACCTGAGACGAACACCAGCGGCATGTGGCCGAACACCGTGGCCGCGGACGTCATCAGGACCGGCCGCAGGCGCGTGAGCGATGCCTCGCGGACCGCGTCCAGCACCGCGAGGCCCTGGGCCTGCAACTTGTTCGCGAATTCCACGATCAGGATGCCGTTCTTGGCGATCAGGCCCACGAGCGTGATCAATCCCACCTGCGAATAGATGTTGATCGTGGTCCAGTCCACGAACGTGAAGATGAGCGCGCCGGAGATCGCGAGCGGCACCGAACCGAGCAGCACGATCAGCGGATCGCGGAAGCTCTGGAACTGCGCGGCGAGCACCAGGTAGATGAGGATGATGGCGAAGCCGAGCGTGGTGGTGAGCGCCGCGCCTTCCTGCTTGATCTGGCGCGACTCACCCGCGTAGTCGAGAGTCACGTCCTTGCCGGCCGCGGCCTTCGCGGCTTCTTCCAGCACGGCCAGGCCTTCGGCCTTGGTGACGCCGGGTTGCACGCCCGCGAACACCCGCACGGCATTCGCCTGCTGAAAGCGATTCAACGTGCGCGGCGCGACCGCCGTCTCGATGCGCGTGAACGTCGACACGGGCACCATCTCGCCGCCCGGCGTCTTGATCTTGAGATCGAGCAGCGGATCGAGCGTCGCGCGGTCCTCGTCGCCGATCTGCGGGATGACCTTGTAGCTGCGCTCGAAGAAGTTGAAACGGTTGACGTACGCGCCGCCCAGCAAGGTGCCGAGTTCGCGGCCCACGCTGGCGAGATCGAGGCCGAGATCCGCGATGCGCTCGCGATCGAGCACGACGCGCGCCTCGGGCAGGTCGATCTTGAGATCGCTGTCGACGTACAGGAACTTGCCGCTCTGCCAGCCGGCGCCGACGACCGCGCCGGCGGTCTCGAGCATCTGCTCGAGCGGCTGGTTGCTGAGCATCACCAGCTCGACGTCGTACTGTCCGGGTGTCGGCAGCGGCGGATCGAGGCGCGGGAAGACACGCAGGCCGGGAATCTGCGACACGGCGCCGTACACCTCGCCGAACATTTCCTCGGTGGAGCGCCCTCGCTCGTCCCAGTCCTTGGCGACGATGCCGCCGAAGCCGCCCCAGTTCGCCGTCAGCGACCAGGTGAAATCCGTCTCCGGGAAATTGCGCACGGCCTCGACCACCTGCAGGTGATCGCGATTGCTCTGCGCAAGCGTCGAGTCGGGCGACGCCTCGAAAAACAGGCTGATGTGGCTCTGATCCTCGACCGGCGCCAGCTCCTGGCGCGAGAACTGGTACAGCGGCCACGCGGCGAGCGTCATGATCAGCGCGACCGCCACGATGCCGGCGCGCACGCCGAGCGCGCCGTCGAGCACGCGCGCATAGACGCGTCGCACCGATTCGAATACGCGGTTCACGTACTTCGTCAGCTTCGTTTCGCGCCCGGACTCGTGCACGAAGCGCGAGCTCATGACCGGCGACAGCGTCAGCGCCACGAGGCCCGAGACCACCACCGCGGCGGCGAGCGTGATCGCGAATTCGAGGAACAACGAGCCGGTGAGCCCGCCCTGGAACGCGATGGGCGTGTACACGGTCGCGAGCGTGATGGTCATCGCGATGATGGGACCGCGCAGCTCGCGCGCGCCGAGCAGCGCGGCCTGCACGCGCGATTTTCCCTCGCGCACGTGCCGTTCGATGTTCTCCACGACCACGATGGCGTCGTCGACCACGAGACCGACCGACAACACGATCGCGAGGATGGTGAGCAGGTTCAGGCTGAAGCCCAGCGCCAGCATGACGATGGCGGCGCCCACGAGCGATACCGGCATCGCGACCAGCGGCACGATGGCGGTGCGCACCGAGCCCAGGAACAGGAACACGACGAGCGCGACGATGAGCACGGTCTCGACGAGTGTCTTCGAGATCTCCGCGAGCGCGTTGCGCATGAACATCGTGCCGTCCCACACGAGACGCATGTCGATGTCCGCCGGCAGCGTGGGCCGGATGCGTTCCATTTCCGCGCGCAGCGCGCTCGCGACTTCGATTTCGTTCGAGCCGGGCAACGGCCACACGCCGAGGTACACGGCCTGCTTGTCGTTGTACTTGGCGATCATCGACGCTTCTTCGGAGCCGAGCTCCACGCGCGCCACGTCCGACAGGCGCACGATGGCGCCGTCGCGTTCGGAAACGATCAGGTTCTGGAATTCCTCCGCGGCGCGCAGATCGGTATTCGCCAGCAGGTTGATCTGCACGACGTTGCCCTTGGTCTGGCCCACCGCGGCGAGGTAGTTGTTCCGCTGCAGCGCCGCCTGCACGTCACCGGGCGAGAGATTGCGCTCGGCGAGGCGCACCGGGTCTATCCAGATGCGCATCGCGAGGGACTGCGCGCCTTCGAAGCTGATGCGCTGCACGCCGGCCAGGGTAGATAGCTGGGGCTGCAGCGTTCGCGCCAGCCAGTCCGTGACCTGCGGCACGGTGCGTTCGGTCGAGGTGAAGCCCAGGTAGAAGGTTGCGTACGGCCGATCCGCGCGCTGCACCTCGACCACGGGCGGCTCGGCCTCCGCCGGCAGTTCGGAGCGCACCTGCTGCAGCCGCGCGGTCACCTCCGCCAGCGCCTTGGTGCTGTCGTGGTTGAGCTTGAGCCGCACGGTCACCGTGCTGATGCCGGCGCGGCTGTTCGACTCGATGTAGTCCACGCCGCTGATGGCGGAGACCACGCGCTCGATCGGTGTCGTCAGGAACCCGCGCACGGTCTCGGCGCTCGCGCCCGTGTACACCGTGGTGATGATCACCGACGAGGATTCCACGTTCGGAAACTGCTGCACGGGCAACTTCGTGAGCGCGCGCACACCGACCAGCACGATGATGAGATTCACCACGATCGCGAGGACCGGGTGCTTGATGAAGACGTCGGTAAAAGCGCGCATGAGGATCGCTCCCTGACTCGAGTGTGACTACTTGCCGCCGGCGACCCGGCCGCCGCCGCCGCCGGAGGCAGGCTCCGCGAGCGCGACCAGCGCCGCTTCGCGCAGCTTGAAGGCGCCGGAGGCGGCGATGCGTTCGCCGGCCTCGATGCCCGAGGAAATGATCACGCTGTCGCCCTGCAGCGCGTCGACCGTCACGGTGCGCAGATGCGCGCGTGTCTTGCCGTTCTCGTCCTCCCTGATTACGAAGACGTGGTCGCCGGCAGGTCCCTTGCGCAAGGCGCTGGCGGGGATCGACACGACACTGCGCGCGGCGCCGACCGGCACTTCGACGCGCACGGATGCGCCGGGCGTGGGGGCGAGGTTGGCGTCCGCGATGCGGGCGCGCACCACCGAATTACGCGTGGACGGATCGACGCGCGCATCGACCGCCAGGACCTTGGCGGCGATGGGTTGTTCCGCCTGCGTGGTGAAGACGTTCACGATCGCTCCCGTGCGCAGGTTCGCCGCCACCTGCTGGGCGACGGTGAAGTCGACGTAGGCCGACTCGTCGACGCCCTGCAGCGTCGTGAGCTGAGTGCCTTCGTTGAGGTATTGGCCTTCGTGCACGTCGGAGATGCCGATGCGCGCGCGGAAGGGCGCGCGAATGGTCTTGCGCGCGATGAGCGCCTTCGTGCGGGCGACCTGGGCCTGGGCCACGTCGAATTCGGCCTGCGCGCGATCGAGTTCCTGCACGGAGGCGGCCTTGCGTTCGACCATGCGCTTCACGCGCTCGAGTTGTGTCGCGGCCAGCGTGGCCTGGGCCTTCTGGGCTTCCAGCTCCGCCTGCTCGACCGACACATCGAGTCCGACGAGCAACGCCCCGGCCTGCACGATCCCGCCTGGCGTCAGGTTCACGTAGCGCACCGTACCCGGTAGTTCGTTGCGCACGGTGATCGAGCGCAGCGCGACCACCGTGCCGATCGACGTCGTCGTGCGGGTGTGTTCGCGCGCCTCGGCGATGGCGTGAGAAACGAGCTCCATCTGCTCGGGCTGGTTGGCGGCGGCCGCGTTGGATTCTTCGATGGACACCGCTTTCCATCCGGCGAGCGCGACCCCGATGGCGACCGTCGAGACCACCAGGACGGCCGAACGCGCGAAGCGCCGGCGACGTGAAGAATCGGATTGAGGATCGCTGCTCATCTGACGGCTCCGGGAGATTTGATTCCAGTGCCGTCAGACTATGAGTGCCGCGGCCGACCGGCATCGCCCGGTGGGGCAGGACGCGTGACGCCCACGGGCGAGACACCCCTACCCCCTTTGAGAGATCGCGGCCCGGGAACGGGCCACGTGCCCCGGATGTCAGCGCGCCGCGCGGGTCAATTGCGGACCGGGATTTTCACCAGCCGGCCGGATTTCATTTCCATGACGGTGCGCGCCGATGCGATCGTTTCCGGCCGGTGCGCCACGATGACACGAGAGATGTTCATCGCGGAGATCGCGCGGTTGATCTGCCGCTCCCGGCTCACGTCGATGTGGGAGGTGCCCTCGTCCATGACCAGCAGGCGGGGACCCCGGTACAGGGCGCGCGCGAGCAGGATGCGTTGCTTCTGCCCACCCGAGAGCGTCGAGCCCATTTCCCCCACCAGCGTGTCGTAACCCATGGGCATGTGGGAGATGTCTTCGTGGATCGCGGCGGTCGTCGCCGCCGAAACGATCCGTTCCATGTCGGGCGAATCCTCGAACAGCGCGATGTTGTCGGCGATCGTGCCGCCGAACAGGTGGTCGTCCTGGAGCACGGCTCCCACCTGTCCGCGGTAGTTTGCGAGACCGAAGGTTCGCGCGGGCATTCCGTCGACGATCAGCTCGCCGGATTCCGGTTCGATGAGCCCGAGCAGGACCTTGATCAGCGTCGACTTGCCTTCGCCGGACGGCCCGACGATTGCGATGTAGTCGCCCGGCTCGACGACCAGGTTGAGATCGTTCAAGACGTTCGCTTCGCCTTCGCCGTAACGGAACGTGACGTTTCGCAGTTCTATGCGGCCCATCAGCGGGCGCGAGAGCTGCTCCGCACCCTCGAATGACCGGTCCTGGGGAGACAGTGCGATGTCGGAGAGTCGCTCCAGGTGCAGCCCCAGCATCCTGAAGGCGATCGCCTGGTCGCACAGCGACGCGGCGCGCGACAGGAACTGGGTCTTATACGCCGCGAAGGCGAACAACATGCCCACGCTGAAGCCACCCTTCATCACGAATCCAACGGCGAGCCAGGTCGAGACGATGGCTTCGAGACCGAAAATCGCCGCGTTGGCGACCGATTGCCAGATGCCGATGCGTGCGAGGCCGACGCCCGCGTTCATCGAGGCGGCGAGTGTCGTTTGCCAGGTGCAATGGCGTTCGGTTTCCTTGTTGAACAGCCGCAGCGTGACCATGCCCCGCAGGGTCTCGATCATCGTGGACTGTTCCTTGGCGCCGGCCACGATGCTGGCCTCCTGCGCTTCGCGTTGCGGCGTGAAAGAGACGAGGCGCACGAGGAGATAGGAGGCGCAGGCGCCGATCGCGAGCATCGCGAGTGGCACGCTGTAGAAGAACAGCACCGCGATGGTGAACACCGCGAATACGCCATCGATCAGCGCGCCGATCATTCCCTGCGTCAGGGCTTGCTGGATGGGCCCGACGGACTGGAATCGGGAAAGGATGTCACCCACGTGGCGCTTCTCGAACCAGGAAATCGGCAGACGAAACAGCCGGCGCGCGAGGTTTGCCTCGATGCCGAAGCTCAGCGTGGTGCCCGCGGCGAGCAGCACGAACGAACGCAGCAGCGTCGCGACGATGTTCACCAGTGTGAACAGGCCGAAACCGAGCGCGAGCACGGTCAGCAGATCGCGGTCCGATGCGGGCAGCACGCTGTCGAGCGCGATCTGCATGTAGTAAGGCGATGCAAGCACGAAGGCCTGCATGATCAGCGTGAGCGCGAGGATCTGTCCGATCGCACGTTTCATGCCGGTCAGCCGGCGCCAGAGCTGGCGCAGCTTCAGCCGCTCGCGAACCCTGCCGGTCTCGAAGTCGTTGCCGGGACGCAGTTCGAGCGCGACGCCCGTGAAGTGTTTCGAGACTTCGCTGGTGTCGAGCCATTTCGAGGTTCCGGCGGGGTCGTGGATCAGCGCGCGACGGGAGTTGGATTCCTCGAGGACCACGTAGTGGTCCATGTCCCAGTGCAGGATTGCCGGAGCCTGCAGGTGGCGCAGGTCCTCGAGCGGTAATTTGACCGCGCGGGCCATGAGGCCGAGCTGTTCGGCCATCCGGATCAGCAGGCGCAGCGGCGCACCGCGCAGGGAGATGGAGAACTTGCGGCGCAACGTGCCGATGTCGACGTCGAGACCGTGGAAACCCGCCGCCATCGCGAGACACGCGAGGCCGCATTCGGCCGCCTCCGTCTGGCGAACGAGGCGCACTCTTCCGCGGCGGAAAAAGCCGAGCTGCAGATCCAGGCTCATCGGCGATTGACCGCGTAGACCGGCTCGAACAGCCATTCGAGCAGCGTCTGCTTTCTCGTGACGATGCGGGCGGAGAGCGTCATGCCCGCGAGCAGGGATTGCCTTCGCCCGAACGCGACGATCCAGGGATCGGGCAGCTCGACGTTCACCAGGTAGACCGGCGCCGACTTGCCGTCCGGCATCGGGCGGAGCGTTGCGGCGGTGGCGATCGATTCGATACGTCCTTGGATGACTCCGAACCGCTCGTAGGGAAATGCGTCGACGCTGAGCCTCACGGCCTGCCCGACCGCGAGGAAACCCACGGCGCTGCTCGGAACCTGCAGCTCGGCAAGCGGGCGCGTGCCATCGGGCACGATGAGCATCGACGGCGTGCTCGGAGATGACGGCTGACCGACTCGCGCGGTCAGCGCCGTCACGGTCCCGTCGACCGGCGACGTGAGCGCATAACCCTGCGCGGCATTCGCCTGCGCGACCTGCTGCGCAACCTGCGCACGGTTCGATGATAGCGCCGCGATCTGTGCTTCGGCGTTGCTGGCGGACTGCGCCATCGCGCGCCGCGCGGCGAGTAGTTCGGCGGACTTCGCGGCTCGCGCCTGCTGCAGTTGCAGGAGCTGTTGCCGCTTGGCGAGCAGCTCCGCCTCGCTCGCGTCGCGATCGTGTTTGCTGATGTATCCCTGGGCCGCGATTTCCTGCGCGCGTCGCAGCAGGTTGCCGGAGAGGTTCACGAGGCGTTCCTGGACGGCGATCTGCGCTTCCAGACGAACAATTTCTTCCGATAGACCCCGCACCTGCTCCTTCAGGCGAGCCTGCTCGGCGGCCGAGGATTCCGTGAGCAAAGCCGCCTGCGCCTTGAAGGATCGATCCTGCTCGTCGAGCGCCGCGAGGATGCGCTCCGGCGCGGTGATTCCGCGATCGGAATCCTCTTCGGATCGAATGGAGAGCAGCGGCTGCCCGGCGCTCACGCGCGAGCCTTCCCGGGCCAGTATTTCGGTGACAACTCCCGGCCGAGTCGGCACGACCGAGACGACACCCTTGTCGAGCGCGATGGCGCCACCGACGGTCTCCACGCGCGCGTATGAAGCCGTGCACAGGAATACGAACGCGACGATGAGCGTCGCGAACAGGAAGTAGCCGATCGCCTGCCATGTCATCGGCACGGCAATGCTGATCTCGCCGTGCAAACGGTGAGCGAGATGGTCGATCAGCTCTTTGCGAAAGAGCGGTGTTTTCCGTTCCGCGTCCATGCGTTCGGAGGGATGTTAGTGAAGGGTTTGTTTGAGATCGGTCAATGCAGCTTCGAGGACGACGTCACGGCCGGCGCGGATGGATTCGAGGGTAGGCATGATTTCGAAGTCGGGTTTGACCCCGATATTTTCGATGCGGTTGCCATCAGGGCCTCGCATGTCGGCGATTGCAACCTGGACGATTCCACCATCCAGGAGCCTGAAATTACTCGACAGCAGCACATCCCCGGATGTGCGAGACCCATATAGCTTCGCGCGATCATGAAATCGTAGCGCGCTCGCAGTTACTTCCGCGGCGCTTGCACTCATCGAGCCGATTAACACTGCGACTGGCCCTTTGAACGAATGCGGAGCGTCGGTTGCCCTGAAGGTTTCGGTGCGATCTGCGCGCATCACCTCACTGATACTTGTGCCCGCAGCTAAAAATCGGCCGATTATTTCTAACATCGCCGCTGCGCTACCGCCTCCATTTGTACGCAAGTCCAGCACGACGGCGCTTGGGTCCTGTAGAAGCTGCGCGTCGATCCATGGCGCTACGTCATCCTGAAAGCTGTTGAAGCGCAAGTGCAAGACATTTCCCGGAAGTACCGTCGCAGAGCGATCGGGAACGTCGCACATCCGAAATTCAAAAGCCGCCGAATATGGGGCCCCTGCTGGCGACACAAGTTTGGCCTCGACGGTGAACACTCCATCTGTCCCGTTCTGTCTGCGAAAATGCGTAATCACAGAGCCCGGTTCCACCCCTGCACGCTCTGCTTCGCTATCTTTTATTACATCGCTGACGGTTATCGGCCGGATGCTTTTCCCGGCTGTAATTTCCATGCCGAGCGACTCGAAGCGAACTTCGGTGGCGGGGTCCACCTCCTTGGCACGTAATGCGCTATGGGACATGAGGTCCTTTTCGAGTGCAGCCAGATCAAGCGTCCAACCGGGCACTTGAGTCTCGATAGTCACCTGATCCGCAGCTGGGGACATGAATATCAGCGCATTAACTGATGCGTTTTGGCCTGGGCCCGACGCACCAAGGAACCGCCAGCCCGCCCGAATGCCGCGGCTCGCAAGGAAGGAATTTCCATCAACCCTGACGACTCTCGAAGCGACTTGGCGCTGAAAGAATGACGCCACGAACCCGCCGCAGGACTCTAGATTCGTGGCCGGCATTGCCGCCATTGGTAAGTCCAGACTCGAGTAGATCTGAGCATCGACGGGTGAAATTGCGCGCACATGCGAACTCTCGAGCAGCGCGAGCATCGGCATCAGCACTTTCCAATACAGGTCAGTCGTGCTCGCCGTTTCATCGAGTTTTTGCTCAAAATTCTTGCGGACCGCTACCCAGTCCAGCCCGCTCATCGTTCGGTCGAAGAATCTTTGGTCAACAGCCTTCCAGGCTTGATCGAAGACTTTGCGTCGCTCCGCCGCCTCCCCTCCCCTGCGCGCAACTGCGACGATAGAGATAATCAAGATCAGCAGTGATGCCGCGGATATGAATGCGATCCGCCGGCTCTTGCTCTTGGCAAATTGCATTGTTCGCATGGTCAACTCAATTCCTGCATGTGCCTGCGTGAATGCCCGGTGGGTGGTCTCAGAGGTGGCCCGCCCAAGTTTGGGCGCGCCACCGTGCTGCGATCAGTTGCTGCAGACAATTCGGAAAGTAGCCCCGACGCCGTCGCTGCGAACGACCGCCAAGTTCGCGGAACCACTCCCATACGTACCGCTGATTTCGAACGTTCCTCCCGTCGCACGACAGGCTTCCAACAGTGCAGTCAAGACTTCGGCACTGGGTACCGTCACCGGCTGCTGAGGTTGGCCCTGGCTGGATCCACCCGAAAGCCAGTTGTCCAGCCAAGCGACGAATCTGTCCCAGGCCGAGGTCGGCGTGTTAGCCGCCTTCCCTCCCGCCACCAGCTCGATCTCTTTCATCGAAAGCGGCACGATTCCGTGTGTACGCGTTCCGTTCGCTCCGTTCAAAGTAGAAGTTTCCATTTCTTACTCCGGATCGTGGGCGCTCACTAACCCCATGTCGGCGAGCGCGGGGATCCATGTGTTGCGACGCGGAAAATACTCCCATAGCTAGTTAGCGCGCGCGAGGATGCATTTCTGCCCTATTTCGGCAGCAATGTCACTCGACAGGCTTGCTACAAGTTGAATGCCGGGGAACTATCGGGCGGACGGGTGCCAACAATCAGCAGGCAGCCAGGCCTTCAGAACTCGTTCGCTCAGCTGCTCAGCCGAGCACGACCAGCAAATCCTTCGCGTCCACCTGCATTCCCGGCTTCGCCAGTACTTCGGCCACGGTGCCGTCGATCTCGGCGCGCACGCTGGTCTCCATCTTCATGGCTTCCATCGTGAGCAGCAGATCGCCCTTCGCGATCTTCTGGCCGACGATCGCCTTCACCGTCGCGACGGCGCCGGGCATCGGCGCGCCGACGTGCTTCGGATTGCCCGCCTCCATCTTGCGCTGCGGCGGACGCTTCGCGACCTGCGAGCGATCGGCGACGCTGATCGAGCGCGGCTGGCCGTTGAGCTCGAAGAACACCTGGCGGGTTCCGTCGTCGTGCACCTCGGACACGGCCACGAAACGCACGATGAGCGTCTTGCCGCGTTCGATGTCGATCGTGGTCTCGTCGCCCGGCTCCATGCCGTAGAAAAACACGGGCGTGGGCAGGACGGCGCAGTCGCCGAACGCGGCGCGGTCGCGCGCGTAGTCGAGGAACACCTTCGGATACATCAGGTACGACGCGAACTGGGTGTCCGTCGCGGGCCGCGCCAGCTTCTCGTCGAGTTTCCTGCGCTCGGCCGCGAGATCGAGCGGCGCGAGCGTGGCGCCGGGCCGCTCCGTGAGCGGCTTCTGTCCCTTGAGCACCTTCTTCTGGATGCCTTCCGGCCAGCCGCCTTCTGGCCGGCCGAGATCGCCGCGCATCATCTGCACGACGGACTCGGGGAAGGCAACTTCGTAGTCGGGATCCTCAACCTGCTCCTTCGTGAGCCCGGAGGAAACCATCATGATCGCCAGGTCGCCCACGACCTTCGATGACGGCGTCACCTTCACGATGTTGCCGAACATCTGGTTCACGTCGGCATACGCCTGCGCCACTTCCGGCCAGCGCGCATCGTCGAGACCGACGGAGCGCGCCTGTTCCTTGAGGTTCGTGTACTGCCCGCCGGGCATCTCGTGCACGTACACCTCGGAAGCGCCGGCGCGCATGTCGCTCTCGAATGCGAGGTAGTTCTTGCGCACCTGCTCCCAGTACATCGAGATCGATCGCACGGCGGCGTGATCGATGCCGGGATCGCGCGCGCTGTAGCGCAGCGCCTCGATGATCGAACCGAGGTTCGGCTGCGAGGTGAAGCCCGACATCGCGTCGATCGCCCCGTCCACCGCGTCGCAACCCGCGGCCACCGCCGCGAGCACGCTGGCCGCGGCGATACCGGAAGTGTCGTGCGTGTGGAAATGCACGGGTAGTTTGAGCTCGTCCTTGAGCGCCTTGACGAGCGTGTACGCCGCGTTGGGCTGGCACAGTCCCGCCATGTCCTTGATGCCGATGATGTGCGTGCCGGCCGCCTTCAGCTTGCGGCCCATCTCGAGGTAATAGTCGAGCGTGAACTTCGTCTCCTTCGGCGAGGAGAGATTGCCCGAGTAGCAGACCGACGCCTCGCAGAGTTTTCCGGTCTCGAGCACCGCGTCGATCGCGACGCGCATGTTGTCGACCCAGTTGAGCGAATCGAACACGCGGAACACGTCGATGCCGGAGATCGCCGCCTGCTTCACGAAGGCGCGTACGACGTTGTCCGGGTAGTTCGTGTAACCGACCGCGTTCGCGGAGCGCAGCAGCATCTGCAGAAGCAGGTTCGGCATCGCCGCGCGCAGCTGCTCGAGGCGCGACCACGGATCCTCCTTGAGGAAGCGCATGGCCACGTCGAAGGTCGCTCCGCCCCAGCACTCCATCGAAAAGAGCTGCGGCAGCATGTGTGCGTAGTAAGGCGCGATCGCCGTCATGTCCGGCTGGCGCATGCGCGTCGCGAGCAGCGACTGGTGCGCGTCGCGCATCGTCGTGTCGGTGATCAGCACGCGCTCCTGCGCGAGCATCCACTTCGCGAAGCCTTCGGCGCCGAGCTCGTCGAGCTTCTGTTTCGTGCCCGAGGGCGGCGTCTTCGCGACGTTGAACTTCGGCAGCCGCGCCAGCGTCATCTGCTTCGGCTTGATGCGGCCCTTCACTTCCGGGTTGCCGTTGACGATGGTGTCGCCGATGAACGAGAGGATGCGCGTCGCGCGATCGCGCTTCTTCTCCCACTTGAAGAGCTCGGGAGTCTCGTCGATGAACTTCGTCGTGTAATCGCCGTGCGCGAACTTCGGGTGCGTGATGACCTGGTCGAGGAACCGCAGGTTGGTCGCGACGCCGCGGATGCGGAATTCCCACAACGCGCGATGCATGCGTGCGATGGCTTCGACCGGGTTCGGCGCCCACGCCGTCACCTTCACGAGCATCGAGTCGTACGAGCGGGTGAGGATGGCGCCGGCGTAAGCAGTACCCGCGTCGAGGCGGATGCCGAATCCCGCGGGCGAGCGGTACGCGGTGATCTTGCCGTAGTCGGGCGAGAAGTTGTTCTCGGGATCCTCCGTCGTCACTCGACACTGCAGTGCGTGCGCGGTGAGATGGATGTCCTTCTGCGCCGGCACGCCGCTGTCTTCGTCGCCGATCTTCGCGCCGTCCGCGATGCGGATCTGCGCCTTGACGAGGTCGATGCCCGTGACGGCCTCGGTCACGGTGTGCTCGACCTGGATGCGCGGATTGACCTCGATGAAATAGAACTTGCCGGTCTCCGCGTCCTGCAGGAACTCGACGGTGCCGGCGTTGCGGTAGTTGACGGCCTTGCCGATCTGCAGCGCGTAGCCGCACAACTCGGCGCGCTGCGCCTCGGTCAGGAACGCCGCGGGCGCGCGCTCGACCACCTTCTGGTTGCGCCGCTGCACCGTGCAGTCGCGCTCGTACAGGTGCACGAGATTGCCGTGCGTGTCGCCGAGGATCTGTACCTCGATGTGCCGCGCCTTGCGCACCAGCTTCTCTAGATAGACCTCGTCGTTGCCGAAGCCGGCCTTCGCCTCGCGGCGCGCGACGGGCAGCAGCTCCGCGAGCTGCGCGTCGTTCTCGATGATGCGCATGCCGCGGCCGCCGCCGCCCCAGGACGCCTTGAGCATCACGGGATAGCCGACTTCCGCCGCCTGCTTCTTGCAAGTCTCGATGTCCGTCGGCAGCGGCGGCGTGGCCGGCATCACGGGCACCTTCGCTCGCGTGGCCAGGTTGCGCGCGGCCACCTTATTGCCGAGCTCGCGCATGATCTCGGGCGTCGGGCCTACGAAGATCACACCCTCGCGATCGCATGCCTCGACGAACTCGGGGTTTTCCGAGAGGAAGCCGTAACCGGGATGAATCGCGTCCGCTTTCGCTTCCACCGCGACGCGCAGGATGTCCTCGATGTCGAGGTAGGCATCGACCGGCGCCTTGCCGCGGCCCACGAGATAGGCCTCGTCGGCTTTCGTCCGGTGCAACGAGAAGCGGTCTTCCTGCGAATAGACGGCGATGGTGCGAATGCCCAGCTCGTTCGCGGCGCGCATCACTCGGATGGCGATCTCACCGCGGTTGGCGACGAGCAGACTGCGGATACGGGTCAGCATGAGTACGTTCTTTTAAATATGATCCGGAAACGGCGACAGCATAGCCGCAGGAGCCGGAAAAATGGCGGCGAATCAGATATTCCCGAGTGGATTGAGGCGGCTGAAAACGGTCGCGGTTTCCATTGCGGTGCTGTTAACGCTCACTTGCACTTGCGTTGGGCGTGCGGCTGAGACAGGCGCGCGGCGCTCCGGAGGAAAGATGTTTGCGATCGCGATTCACGGCGGCGCCGGAACGTTGTCTCGCAAGGACATGAGCGAGACACAGGAAATGGCGTATCGCGCCGGGCTCGAAGAGGCGCTCGACGCGGGGTATGCCGTGCTGGCGAAAAACGGCACCAGTCTCGATGCGACCATCGCGGCAGTGCGTGTCCTGGAGGACAACCCGTTGTTCAACGCGGGACGCGGCGCTGTCCTCGATCGCAATGGCGAGGCGCAGCTCGATGCCTCGCTGATGGACGGGAGGACGCTGGCGGCGGGCGCCGTGACCGGGCTCAGGCACGTGAAGAACCCGATCGAGCTCGCGCGGCTCGTGATGGACAAGTCACCGCACGTGATGCTGGTGGGCGAGGGCGCGGAGGAATTCGCCAGATCGCAGGGCATCGAGATGGTGCCGAACGAGTATTTCCGCACGCCCATCCGGCAACAGCAGCTGGAGCGCATGCTGCGCGGCGCGCGGGCGCGCGAGAACGAGCTGCAGGCGTTCGGGACCGTGGGCGCGGTAGCGCTCGATCTCGACGGGAACATCGCCGCGGCGACGTCGACGGGCGGAATGACGGGCAAACGCTGGGGGCGCGTCGGCGATTCGCCGATCATCGGCGCGGGCACTTATGCGAACAACGAAAGCTGCGCGGTGTCGGCGACGGGGCACGGCGAGTACTTCATCCGCACGGTGGTCGCGCACGACATCTGCGCGCAGGTTCAGTACCTGACGATTCCGCTCGCGAAGGCCGTGGACAACGTGCTCAACGGGCGCATGAAGGCGCTCGGCGGCAACGGCGGCGTGATCGCGATCGACACGCACGGCGAGATCGTCATGGAGTTCAACAGCGAAGGCATGTTCCGCGGGATGCGGACTTCGCAAGGCCAACACGAAGTTGCTATCTACAGATGAGGTGGGGATTGGGTGCCGGTGTAAAAAATGGGGACATTCCTCGTTTCCTAGCAAAAGGGGTCAGTCCTCCTCGAGGGC
>JAFAGC010000045.1 GCA_023423065.1 Pseudomonadota bacterium | reverse complement strand
GGCGCCCGCGCCGGCCCACCCCCCCCCCCCCGCCCGGGCCCGGGGGGGGGGCAAGTGGCCGCTCGCGAGACGGACACGGACTCCACGACGCCCGCATGCGATGGCGTGAGCGTGACGATGGCCTGGACGTGGCGATGCTGTAGATAGGTGCGCGCCGGCGGCGTCGGCTGACACGCTTGTCTCGTGTGTCTCGTTCGCGCACTGACGCGACATCCCGCACGAACTATCGCGCACAACGCACTGCGCATTTTCCGCAAGTTGACAGGGCCGGGACGCGGATCGAGCATCTCGCGCGCAATAGACGGCAGGAGCAAAGGATATGCGCACACGTCTGACCGTTCCGTCACGCACCCGCGCCGCATCGCGGCAACACCGGGCGCTGCCTTAACTCCCGCGTTTCTCAACACGCCGCGGCGCCGGTCTCGGGCGTCGCCTCGAGTCCGTTCTGACACAGGGGGACAACATGTTAGTTCGATCCGGATTGGCCCGCGTTCTCGCGGTGTGCCTGGCGCTCATCGCGCCACAATTGTTCGCTCAAACCCACAACTACGCCGAAGCCCTGCAGAAGTCGCTCTTCTTCTACGAAGCGCAACGTTCGGGCGACCTGCCGACCAACAACCGCGTCAACTGGCGCGGCGATTCGGGCATGGCCGATGGCGCCGACGTCGGGCGCGATCTCACCGGCGGCTGGTACGACGCCGGCGATCACGTGAAGTTCGGCCTGCCGATGGCGGCCTCCGCCACCATGCTCGCGTGGGGCATCGTCGAATACCGTTCGGCCTATGTTTCGACGGGCCAGCTCGACAACGCGCTCGACCAGCTCAAGTGGGCGACTGACTATTTCATCAAGGCCCATACCGCCCCGAACGAGCTGTACGGCCAGGTAGGCAACGGTGGACAGGATCACGCGTGGTGGGGTCCGGCCGAGGTCATGCAGATGGCCCGTCCGTCGTACCGCATCACGACGAGCTGCCCCGGTTCCGATCTCGCGGGCGAAACCGCGGCGGCTTTGGCCGCGGCGTCGCTCGCGTTCCGGCCCACGAATTCGACCTACGCGAACACGCTGCTCTCGCACGCGCGCCAGCTGTATTCGTTCGCGGACAACTATCGCGGCAAGTATTCCGACTGCATCACCGACGCGGCCGGCTACTACCAGTCCTGGAGCGGATACAACGACGAGCTCGTGTGGGGAGCGATCTGGCTGTATCGCGCCACGGACGAACAGGCGTTCCTCGACAAGGCGCAGTCTTACTACGCGAACTTGTCGAACCAGCAGCAGACGACCAACAAGTCGTACAAGTGGACCATCGCGTGGGACGACAAGTCCTATGGCTGCTACGTTCTCCTCGCGAAGCTCACCGGCGCGACGCAGTACCACCAGGACACGCAGCGCTGGCTCAACTGGTGGACGGTCGGCGGCACCGGGCTCGGCGCCGACGGCACGCGCGTCAACTACAGTCCCGGCGGACAGGCGGTGCTAGACCAGTGGGGCTCGCTGCGTTACGCGGCCAACACCGCGTTCGCGGCATTGATCTATTCCGATGCCATTTCGGACACCGTGCTCAAGTCGCGTTATCACGACTTCGCGGTGGGCCAGATCAACTACGCGCTCGGCTCCAATCCACGCAACTCGAGCTACGTGGTCGGCTTCGGCAACAACCCGCCACGCAATCCGCATCACCGCACCGCGCACGGATCGTGGACCGACCAGATCAACTTCCCGGTGCAGAGCCGCCACGTGTTGTACGGCGCGCTGGTCGGCGGACCGTCGTCGGCGAACGACCAGTACACCGACGACCGCTCGAACTACGTGAACAACGAGGTCGCGACCGACTACAACGCGGCATTCACCGGCGCGCTCGCGCGGCTCGCACAGGAGTACGGCGGCACTCCGCTCGCGAACTTCCCGCAGCCGGAAGCCGTCGTCGGCAACGAGATTTTCCCCGAAGCCTCGATCAATGCCTCGGGCTCGAACTTCACCGAGCTCAAGGTGCTGCTCAACAACCAGTCGGGCTGGCCGGCGCGCATGGGCGACCGGCTCTCCTTCCGCTACTACTTCACGCTGGAATCGGGCGTGACGCCGGGTCAGATCTCGATCACGGCCAACTACAACCAGTGCCTGGCCCCTTCCGGTCCGACCCAGCACTCCGGCTCCATCTACTACATCACGATCAACTGCAACGGCGTGAAGATCTATCCGGGCGGCCAATCGAACTACCGCAAGGAAGTCCAGTTCCGCATGGCGAGCTCGGGCGCGTGGGATCCGACCAACGACTGGTCGTACATGGGCGTCGCGACGACGCCGGGCAGCACGCCCTTGCTCGTGCAGCGCATCCCGGTGTACGACAACGGCGTACGCGTGTTCGGCAACGAGCCCGGCGGCGGCACGCCGGACACTCAGCCGCCGACGACACCGGCGAACCTGCGTGTGACGTCCGCGACATCGTCGACGGTGTCGCTCGCCTGGGATGCCTCCACCGACGACGTGTCGGGTGTAACCGGCTACCAGGTCTTCCGCGGCACCGGGACGACGCCGGTCGGCACGCCGACCGGACTCACGTTCACCGACACCGGGCTCGCGGCGGGCACTACCTACTCGTACACGGTGCGCGCCGTGGACGGGACGGGCAAGGTGTCCGCGGCCAGCGCCGCGGTGAACGGCACGACGACCACGGTGAGCCAGGACTACTCGGTCGCGGCCTCCCCCGGCACCTTGTCGGTGGCGCGCGGCGCGAGCACCTCGACGACGATCGCGATCACGCGCACGAACTTCACGGGCGCCGTGACGATGAGCGCGAGCGGACTGCCGAGTGGGGTCACCGTCGCGTTCAGCCCCTCGGGCTCCACGACCGGCAATTCGGTCACCGCGACCTTCACCGCGTCGGGCACCGCGACCCTCGGCCCCGCGACGATCACGCTGACGGCCACGTCGGGCAGCTTGTCGCGCACGACCAGTGTCGCGCTGACCGTGACGAGCGGCGGCAGCAACGGGAGCGTGACGGCCACGCCGGTCGTATCGACCAACAGTCCGTGGTTCAACGAGCTGCAGGTACGTCTCGCGAATACCGGGACGCTGACCGCGCTGACGGTGACCGTCGTCGTTCAGCGCACGTCGGGCGTGAACTACTCCGGCATGTACAACACGGTGGGCGGACAGATCGCGCAGGCCAACAGCAGCACCACGGGTGCGATCACGTACACGTTCACGCTGGCGTCGGGACAGACGCTGCCTGCGGCGACCGGCCGTACCTTCGCCGTGCAGACCAGCGGCAACGGCACGTTGCATCCGACCTCGGGTGACACGTACACCGTGACCTACACGAGCGGAGGTCAGTCGTTCACGACGTCCGGCACCTTCTGAAAAATGGGGACATTCCCCATTTCCAGGAAACGGGGACGCACCTGCACGGGTGCGTCCCTACCCTCGACGCTCGTATCCGACTGAACGCTCGAGGATCGTCCCATCCTCGTCGATGACGAGCCGCAAACGACGCGACCCGTGAAAAAATGTGAGGCGGTTTCGGCCCGCGTCTTCATCGACGCCGCGCTCGCACCGGCTCGTGATACGCCCCTGGCGCATGGAATCCAGGACGGTTGCTGGATCGATGCCCAGGCCTTCCGCGACGATGGCGGCGTCCACGCGGAACTCACTGCCCTCGCAAACTACCGTGTTCATGACTCCGCTCCGGCGACGTGAGTGTGATCGAAGGCAGCCCGATAGTCCTGCAGCACACCGTCGAGCTGCACGACGGCACCTGCCGAGCCCTCCCCGCTCTTCAGCTGATTCGCGGCGTTCAACATGCGCCCGATCAGGACGTGCAGTGCCGCATCCGGGGCCGGCGGAAGTTTGCAGTTCCTGACGATGTAGGTGACGTTTTCCTCGACAGTGTGCGCGAGCTCCCCGGCCTGCTCTCGCGAGATCGGCTGATTCAGCGCGTGGACCCGCCCCACGGCACTTTCGATGCGCGACATCCCCGCGCGCAAGGGCTCATCCGTCGGCCACAACGTTCCATCGGGCGGCGCGATGGCGCCGACGTCGTGTGCCGAGTGCGCATCGTGCGGCTCCTCTGCCTCATGAGCGTGACCGGCATTCGCCGCGTCGCCGCCGCGCGAGCAACCGGCCAGGGCCGCTCCAGCCAGCACCACGATCACCAGGGCAGACAGCGTCCTATTCATGTTCGTTTCCCCCGAGCGTCGCGCGCTCGAATCGTTCGCCTTTCCCGAGAATCACGCCCTGGCTGCTCGCGATACCGAGTTCCAGGCTGGTCGCTATGCGGCGCGCGGGCTCGATGAAATGCTGCGCCACCTGTTCGCCGTACAGATCGCGCGCGGTCATTTCGAAGAGCTCGAGCCAGCGATCGAAGTGCCGCGCCTCGACAGGCAGCGGCAGGTGCATACGCATCGGTTGACCGCGGTAGACGCCACTCCCCAGCACGACCGACGACCAGAACGCGAACATGCGTTGCAGGTGCGGTTCCCAATCCTGGATGCGCGCGTCGAAGACGGGCCCGAGCAGTTCATCTTCCCGGACGCGCGAATAGAAGCCGCGCACGAGCTGCTCGATCATGCGCTCGTCGATGCCGGTTCGTTCGCGCATGCGCTGCACGTCCCGGTCGCGGCGCTCTTCATCGTTGAGGACAGGGTCGGTCATCGTTGGCTCTCAGTGTGGGCACGAGGCCTCGCCGGCGCACTGATCCAGATCAGGGCTCGGGCGACCCGGACGCGGAGGACGTCCGCGATTCCTACGAAACCGGCAGTTTCTCGAGCCCGCCCATGTACGAACGCAACGCGGCCGGCACCGCGATCGAGCCGTCCGCGTTCTGATAGTTCTCGAGCACCGCGACGAGCGCGCGGCCCACGGCGACACCCGAGCCGTTCAGCGTATGCAGCGGCTCGGGCTTGCCCGTGTCGGGATTCCGCCAGCGAGCCTGCATGCGACGCGCCTGGAACGCCTCGCAGTTGCTGCAGGAGGAAATCTCGCGGTACTTGCCCTGTCCCGGCAGCCACACCTCGATGTCATAGGTCTTGGCGCTGCCGAAGCCGATGTCTCCGGCGCACAGCGCGACCACGCGATACGGCAGCTCCAGCTTCCGCAGCACGTTCTCCGCGTTCGCGGTGAGTTCCTCGAGCGCGGCGTACGAATCCGCCGGCTTCACGATGTGCACGAGTTCGACCTTCTCGAACTGGTGCTGGCGGATGAGGCCGCGCGTGTCCTTGCCGGCCGCGCCCGCCTCCGAGCGGAAGCACGGCGTGTGGGCGACGAACTTCATCGGTAGTTTGACCGGCTCGACGATGCTGTCGCGCACGAGGTTGGTGACGGGGACCTCCGCGGTCGGGATCAGGAAGAATCCCTGCTCGCTCTGCACGCGGAACAGGTCCTGCTCGAACTTCGGCAACTGGCCCGTGCCCTGCAGCGCCTGGCCCAGGACCAGGTAGGGAACGTATGCCTCGGTATAACCATGCTCCTGCGTATGCAGGTCGAGCATGAACTGCGCGAGCGCGCGATGCAGTTTCGCGACCGCGCCCTTCATGACGGAAAAACGTGCGCCCGAAATCCTTGCGGCCGACTCGAAGTCGAGTCCGCCGAGCTTCTCGCCGAGCTCGACGTGATCCTTCGGCGCGAACTCGAATTTCCGTGGTTCGCCCCAGCGGCGGACTTCCTTGTTGGCGGTTTCGTCGCGGCCTTCCGGCACGGAGTCGTGCAGCAGATTCGGCAGCCCGAGCTGCCACGCATCGACCTCGGTCTGCACCGCGGCGATGGCGGCATCGCTCGCCGCCAGCTGCTTCGTGAGCTCTTCGGCCCGCGCGAGCAACGCGCTCGCGTCCTCGCCCTTCCCCTTCGCCATGCCGACGGCCTTGGCGTTCGCGTTGCGCTCGGCGCGCACGCGGTCCGATTCGACCTGCGCGGCCTTGCGGCGCTCTTCGAACGCGGTGAATGCGGCGACGTCGAGATGAAACCCGCGGCGCGCGAGATTGGCGGCGACGCCTTGCGGATCGGAACGAAGGAGCTTGGGATCTATCACCGGGGACCCTTTCTATCTATTGGCTCTAATACATCGAAACGAGCGCGCCGCCGATCTTCACGCCGAGGATCGCGGCCGCCAGACAACCGAGAACGGTCGCGGCGACGTACGCGAGCGTCGAGGTGGAGAAACCCAGCAGCACGGTCTCGATCGCGAACGCCGAGTAGGTGGTGAAGCCACCCAACACGCCCGTCATCCAGAAAAGGCGCGCATTGTCAGCGCTGCCGCCGCGCGCCGCAACATACATATAAAGGAGTCCGATGGCGAAGGAGCCCACCAGGTTGACCGTGAGGGTCGCCACCGGCCAGCCGCTCGCGCCCATCGGCCACATCCGGTACGCGCCGTATCGCGCGACGCTGCCCAATGCACCTCCCATCGCAACCAGGAGCCAGTTCATTTTTCTTCCTCTTTTGGGGGTTCCCGCGGAGGCGTCTCGCCGCGCAATCGCGCGAGCGCCTCGCCGATGCGGATCTCGAGTCCGCGCCCGGTCGGCCGATAGTAGCGCCGGTCGGGCATCTCGTCCGGTAGATAGCGCTCGCCTTTCACGAACGCGCCCGGTTCGTCGTGCGCGTAGCGATAACCCTCGCCGTATCCGAGGCCCTTCATCAGTTTCGTCGGCGCGTTGCGGAAGCGCAGCGGGACCTCGAGCGTACCGAACTGCTCGACGTCCGCGCGCGCCTCGCCGTACGCCACGTAGGCCGCGTTGCTCTTGGGCGCGACCGCGAGGAACACCACCGCGTTCGCGAGGGCCAGCTCACCCTCGGGACTGCCGAGGCGATCGAACGTGGCCCAGGCGTCGAGCGCGATCTGCGTGCCCCGCGGATCCGCGAGCCCGATGTCCTCGTACGCCATGCGCAGGATGCGGCGCGCGAGGTAGTGAGGATCGCAACCGCCATCGATCATGCGCGCGAACCAGTACAGGGCGGCGTCCGGATCGGTGCCGCGCACCGCCTTGTGCAGCGCCGAGATCTGGTCGTAGAACTGCTCGCCGCCCTTGTCGAAGCGGCGGCGCCCGCCCGCGGCGACCTCGCGCACGTCGTTCAGCGTGATCGTCGCGACTTCGCCGTGCGTCTCGGCGAGGTCCGCGGCCACCTCGAGCATGCCGAGCGCGCGCCGCGCGTCGCCGTCTCCGGCATGCGCGAGCGAGATCAGCGCCTCGTCGGCGATCTCGATGCGGCGCCCGCCGAGGCCGCGCTCGGGATCCTCGAGCGCGCGGCGCAGTAGTTTGACAATGTCGGTGGCCTGCAGCGGGCGCAACACGTACACGCGCGCCCGCGACAGCAACGCGCTGACCACTTCGAACGACGGGTTCTCCGTGGTCGCGCCGATGAACGTCAGCGTGCCGTCCTCGACGTACGGCAGGAAGGTATCCTGCTGCGTCTTGTTGAAGCGGTGCACCTCGTCGAGGAACAGGACGCTGCGCCGGCCACGTTCGGCGCGCGCGGTGCGCGCGCGATCGACGGCCTCGCGGATGTCCTTCACACCCGCCATCACCGCGGAAAGCTGCATGAATTCCGCGTCGGCCTGGCGCGCGATGAGGCGCGCGAGCGTCGTCTTCCCGGTGCCGGGCGGACCCCACAGGATCAGCGAGTGCAGTTGTTTCTGTTCGAGCGCGCGGCGCAGTGGCTTGCCGGCACCGATGATCTGTTCCTGGCCGACCACCTCGTCGAGCGTGCGCGGACGCATCCGGTCGGCGAGCGGCCGCAGGCCATCATCGGGCCGAGGGTCGCGCAGGAAATCCGGTTGACCCGTCCCGGAGCTGGATGAGCCGGATCGCGGGCCCATCTCAGATTGCCCGGCGACCTGACAACCGCGCCGCCCACTCCGGCCAGCGGTACAGTCCGAGCCGCGCGGCCAGCAGGCCAAGCAACGCGCCGGCCGCATTCGAGAAGACGTCTTTCAGCTCGCCTTGGCGGCCGACGTTCATGTAGTACTGCGCGAACTCGACGAAGATGCCGAACGCGAGCAGGAAGGCGAATATCTTCCACCAGCGACGCATGGGCACCAGGCCGGCGAAATACAGCGCCAGCGTCCCGTGGCCGATGAAATGGCTCGCCAGATCGTTGACCTGGAATCCTTTCGGCATCTCGTTGCCCGGCACCAGGCACAGGACGGTCGCCACCGCGACGAGCACGCAGCCCAGGATCCACCAGAACCGCTGCAGGTTCATGGCAAAGGCGTTCCGATCACGTCCGCGTCGGCGGGCGGCGTGAACGTGACCTCGGCATCGGCCACCGGCGAGTTGCGCTGGCTGACCAGGAAATCCAGCTCGACCGTCTGGCCCAGCTTGTCGTTGAGCACCATGCGCTTCAATTCTGTCTTCGCGAACCCGAGCCGGGCTTCGCGGAAATCCGCGTCGGCGCTACGTGGCGTGACCGATACCCATTCGAGCCCGTTGTCCCGACCCGCCACCCGCACCGCGAACAACTCGCGGAAGTTCCCGTCGCCGGACAGCAGACTCGCCGGCGTCGCCGTGAGCGCGGTGGCCGCCGGTTTCACGGAGACCTGCTCGAGATCGCGGTCGTAGAACCAGAGGTTTCTGCCGTCGGAGATCATGAGCTGGGCCGATGCGTTCGCGCCGGCGGGCGTGAGCTCCCAGCGGAAGCGTCCGGGCCGCACGATCACGAGCTTGCCGCTCGCCTGCTGCACCTGCCGGCCGCTACCGTCCGTCACGACCTGCGAGAACTCGGTGCGCAACGTCTTCAGCTGCTCGAGGTACTTGTCGAGCGGCGTCTGCGCCTGGACGACCTGCGTCAGCGAGAGCGCGAGAACCGCGCCGATGAGCCGGATCACCCTGCTCATTCGCCTCCCGCGGGTGCGGGCGCGAGGATTTCGCGGGAACCGTTCGGCTGCAGCGGACCGACGACGCCGGCCATTTCCATGCTCTCGAGCAGTCGCGCGGCGCGGTTGTAACCGATCTTCAGACGGCGCTGCACGTACGAAATCGACGGCTTGCGCTCGGTGGTCACGATCTTCACCGCTTCGTCGTACAACGCATCCTGTTCTCCGTCCGCGCCGCCCTCGCCGCCCGCCGACGGCTCGCCGGAGATTCCCGCCAGCGGCGTGCTCGGGCCATCGAGGATGTCCTCGATGTAGTTCGGCGCGCCGGCCTTCTTGAGCGCTTCCACCACCCGATGCACTTCCGCGTCTGCCACGAACGCGCCGTGCACGCGCGTCGGCACCGAGGTGCCCGCCGGTAGATAGAGCATGTCGCCATGGCCGAGCAGCGACTCCGCGCCCATCTGGTCGAGGATCGTGCGCGAATCGACGCGCGCCGATACCTGGAACGCGATACGCGTCGGAATGTTGGCCTTGATGAGGCCGGTGATGACGTCGACCGATGGGCGCTGCGTGGCGAGCACGAGGTGAATGCCCGAAGCACGCGCCTTCTGCGCGAGGCGTGCGATGAGCTCTTCGACCTTCTTGCCGACGATCATCATCATGTCGGCGAGCTCGTCGATGATCACGACGATGTACGGCAGAGGAGTGAGATCCGGAATCTTCGACTGGTCGAGCGTCGGGTCGTTGGACGCCATGGCCGTCATGACCGGATCGCGGATCGGCTTGCCGGCGTCGATCGCGTCCTTCACCTTGCGGTTGAAGCCGGTGATGTTGCGCACGCCGAGCGCCGCCATGAGCTGGTAACGCCGCTCCATCTCCGCCACGCACCAGCGCAACGCGTTGGCCGCGTGTTTCATGTCCGTGACGACGGGCGCGAGCAGGTGCGGGATGCCCTCGTACACCGAGAGCTCCAGCATCTTCGGGTCGATCATGATGAGCCGGACGTGTTCGGCCGTGCTCTTGTAGAGCAGCGAGAGGATCATCGCGTTGATCGCGACCGACTTGCCCGAGCCGGTGGTGCCGGCCACGAGCAGGTGCGGCATCTTCGCGAGATCCGCGGTCACGGGCGCGCCCCCGATGTCCTTGCCGAGCGCGAGCGCGAGCGGCGACTGGACCTCGTCGTACGACTTCGACTTGATGATCTCGCCGAGCGTGACGATTTCGCGTTTTTCGTTCGGGATCTCGAGTCCCATCACCGACTTGCCGGGAATGACCTCGACGACGCGCACGGAGATGGCGGAGAGCGAACGCGCGAGATCCTTCGCGAGCCCGGTGATCTGGCTGACCTTCACACCGGGTGCCGGGCGCATCTCGAAGCGCGTCACGACCGGACCGGGCTGCACCGCGACCACTTCCACTTCGACGCCGAAATCCTTGAGCTTGAGCTCGACCAGGCGCGACATCGCCTCGAGCGCCTCCGCCGAGTATCCGGATTCGCGCGCCGGCGGGTCGTCGAGTAGTTTGAGCGGCGGCAGCTCGCCGGACTTCGGCGCGTCGAACAGCGGCACCTGCCGCTCCTTCTCCACGCGCTCGCTCTTCTCGACCGCGGGCGCGGGCGCCTCGATGCGCGGCTTGACCCGCGCGGCGGCTTTCTTCTCCTCGACCTTCGCCGCCTCGACGCGCGCCTTCTTGGCCTCGACACCCACCGCGACATCGCGCGCGACGCTGCGCCGTGCGCGGATCCAGGCAATGCCATTCCAGATGCCGGCCCCGATGCCGTCGACGATCGTGAGCCAGGAGACACCGAACGCCACCGAAATGCCGGCCATCAGGGCCGCGAGCATGAACAGCGTGGCGCCGAGGAAATTGAAGTTCGACGCGAGTCCGTTGCCGATGAACTGGCCCAGCACGCCGCCCGCGCTCTGCCGCAGCGGCTCGGCGCTCCAGTGCAGCGTGGCGAGACCGCAGCTCGCGAACAGCATCAGCATGAAGCCGCCGATACGCACCGCGGTGTTGGCGCGCGTGCGCCCTTCTTCGTCGTCGCGCTGGCGGAACATCACGAAACACGCGACGCCCAGCATGATCGGGAATAGATAGGCGGGCCGGCCGAAGAGGAAGAACAACGTGTCGGAGAGCCACGCACCGAACCGGCCGATGCGGTTCGCCACGGCCTGCTCCGTGCTTCCGGTGTACGAGAAGCCCGGATCGTTCGGATCGTAGGAAAGCAGCGCAACCAGCAGGACCAGCGCGATCACGCCGATCGCCAGCACCGCACTCTCGCGCAAGCCCCGGGACACGGCGGCCGTGAAGCGTTTCGCGGGCTTGGTGCGGTCGTACGTGGTTTCAGCCAATGGCAGAATCTCTCGCGTCAGGAATTGTGTCTATGTGATTGTACTGGCGGCGCTTTCTGCGCATCAACGTAAGCTTCGCGCTCAGCTCATCAGGGCCGGGTGAGTGACTTTGCCATTTTCCACGTTGATGCCGCGCAGGAGGCCCGGATCTTCCTTCCAGTCATCTTCCGCGAGCCGCCCCGCGTAGGCCGCGATCGACGCGGACAGCGCCTGCGACGAGGTGCGAGGCACGGATCCCGGCATGTTGGTGACGCAAAAATGCGTCACTCCTTCCCACTGGAACGTCGGCGCTTCCCAGGTGGTCGGCCGCGTGGTTTCGATGCAGCCGCCCTGATCGACGCTGATGTCGACGATGACACTGCCCGCTTCCATCGAGCGCACCATGTCGGCGGACACGACGTGCGGCGCGCGTGCGCCGGTGATGAGCACGGCTCCGACCACCACGTCCGCGCCGCGCACGGCGTCGGCGACGTCGGACACGTGCGGATAGAGGCCCGTGACGTTCGGACCGATCGCACGCGCCGCGACGAGTTTGTCGCGATCCGTGTCGAACACCGTGACCTCGGCGCCGAGGCCCGCGGCGATGTGCGCGGCGTTGCCGCCGGCCACGCCGCCGCCCAGCACGACGACGCGTCCGCGCTTCGCGGCGGGCACTCCGCCTAACAAGATTCCCTTGCCGTTCTGCGGCTGGTGCAACAGGGTCGTCGCGTATTGCATCGAGAGCCTGCCCGCGATGTCGCTCATCGGCGCCAGCAGCGGCAGTCGGCCCGCGCGATCCTCGACCGTTTCGAACGCAACCGCGGTGAGCCCGATCGAGCAGAGACGCCGGGTGAGCTCGGGCAATGCCGCCAGGTGCAGGTAGCAGAACAGCAGGTGATCCTTGCGCAGCCGGGAGAGGTCCGGTTCGATCGGCTCCTTCACCTTCACGATGAGCTGCGCCTTCGCGTACAACTGGTCCGCGTCGGGCAACACCGTCACGCCCACATCACGAAAAGTTTGGTCGCTATAACCGCTCTTCTCGCCTGCGTGCGATTCGACGAACACTTCGTGTCCGCCACGCACGAGTTCGACACAGGCCGCGGGAATCAATCCGACTCGCCCCTCACGGGGTTTCAACTCACGGGGAATGCCAATACGCATGGGGTGTCCGTTAACATGTGATCCGGCCGAAAGACGGCGCGCTCCGCCTGGCCGGATCGATGCAAATGTTGAATTGAAACTTGAAAGCAGCGCCGCGCGCGCAAAATAACCGGCAAAACGCCACTGAATGATCGAAATTATACATGACCACCTCTCGCCATAATTCCCTCGTCATCCTCGGTTCCGGCCCCGCCGGATACGCCGCCGCGGTCTATGCCGCACGCGCCAACCGCAAACCCCTGTTGATCACCGGCGTCGAACAAGGCGGCCAATTGATGACGACCACCGAGGTGGACAACTGGCCCGGCGACGCACACGGACTCACCGGCCCCGTCCTGATGGAGCGCATGCAGGCGCATGCCGAACGTTTCTCGACCGAAATCGTGAACGATCACATTCATACCGTGGATTTCTCGAAGCGTCCGTTCACGCTTACGGGAGACTACGGCTCGTATACCTGCGATGCGCTGATCATCGCGACCGGCGCGTCCGCGAAGTACCTCGGCATCCCGTCCGAGGAAAAATTCCGCGGCAAGGGTGTGTCGGCCTGCGCGACCTGCGACGGTTTCTTCTTCAAGGGACATCGCGTGGTGGTCGTCGGCGGGGGCAACACCGCGGTCGAGGAGGCGCTCTATCTATCCAACCTCGCGAGCCACGTGACGGTCGTTCACCGCCGCGACAAGTTCCGCGCGGAGAAGATCCTGCAGGACCGCCTGTTCGCGCTCGAGAAGACCGGCAAGGTACGCATCGCGTGGAATCACACGGTCGATGAAATCGTCGGCGACGACACGGGCGTCACGGGTGTGCACATCAAGCCCACCCAGCACGGCGGGACGATCGAAACGCTGGACGTCACCGGCGCGTTCATCGCGATCGGACATACGCCGAACACCGGAATCTTCGCCGGCCAGCTCGACATGCGCGACGGATACATCAAGGTGAAGAGCGGCACCGAGGGCAATGCCACGGCCACCAGCGTGCCGGGGGTGTTCGCCGCGGGCGACGTCGCCGATCACGTGTATCGTCAGGCGATCACTTCCGCCGGCTCCGGCTGCATGGCGGCCCTCGATGCGGACAAGTATCTCGACCAGCATCTCGGCCATTGACCCGGCCGCCTGGGACGCGCTCGACGCGGGCGGCTCGCCGTTCCTGCGCCATGCGTTTCTCGCGGCGCTCGAGGAATGCGGCTGCGTCGGGCCGCGCACCGGATGGCTGCCTGCGCCGATAACGCTGCACGACGAACACGGACTCGCGGCGGCCGCTCCGGCCTACATCAAGGCCCATTCCTTCGGCGAATTCGTGTTCGATTTCTCCTGGGCGCAGGCCTATGCGCATCACGGACTCGAGTACTACCCGAAGCTCGTGCTCGGCGTGCCGTTCACGCCGGCGAGCGGCGCGCGGCTGCTGATCCGGCCCGGCCTCGATGCGCACCGGATGCGCACCGCGTTGATCGACGCGATTCGCACGTTCGCCGAGGAACGCGGCCTCTCCTCGATCCATGGTCTGTTCGTGTCGGAGGCGGATCGCGAGGCGTTCGCCGCGGCCGGCTGGCTCGCGCGTCGCGACGTGCAATTCCATTGGCACAACCACGGTTATCGGGATTTCGATCATTACCTCGAGAGTTTCACGGCGGAGAAACGCAAGAAGGCCAGGCGCGAGCGGCGCCGGGTCGCCGAAGACGGCATCACTTTCGAAACCTTGTCGGGCAGCCAGCTCGATCGCGCCACCATCGACGAAGCATTCGACCTGCATCGCGATACCTTCCTGCGGCACGGAAACGAGCCCTACCTCAACCGCGCATTCTTCCGGTCGCTGCCGCAAACCGCGGGCGACGCGTTCATGATCAAACGCGCGCGCCGCGGTGGCGAGACCGTGGCGGCGGCGATGTTCTTCTGGAGTCCCGAGGCGCTGTACGGACGTTACTGGGGAGCCCATGAGCTGCATCACAGCCTGCATTTCGAAACCTGTTATCACCAGGGCATCGAGTTCTGCATCGAGCGCGGAATCGCGCGATTCGAGCCCGGGACGCAGGGCGAACACAAGGTGAGCCGCGGCTTCGTGCCCGCGGATACCTGGTCGACGCACTGGATCGTCGATCCGCGTTTCCGGGCCGCCATTGCCGACGCCCTGCGGCGCGAGGACCCTCACGTGAAGAATTACGCGCGCGATATCGCCCAGCATGTGCCCTACCGCGATGGACGGCGCGCGGCTCGGCAAGCTGGTTCAAAATGACGGACCGTGAACAAGACGATCACATGGCTTGCGCCCGAAGGTGACCGGGAATGGTTTCCCCCGATCGACCACGCGCTCGACGAACCCGAAGGGTTGCTGGCTGCCGGCGGAGACCTTTCGCCGACCCGGCTCCTGGCCGCGTACCGGCGTGGGATCTTTCCGTGGTATTCGGCCGGTCAGCCGGTGTTGTGGTGGTCGCCCAACCCGCGCGAAATCCTGCTGCCCGCGGAATTCAAATGTTCGCGTAGCCTTGCGAAAACACTACGAAATCGGGGCTTCGAAGTAACGTTCGACCGGGACTTCCCGTCGGTGGTGCGCGCCTGCGCGGCGCGGCGCGAAAATTCCACCGGCACCTGGATCACGCCCGAGATGCACGCCGCGTATTGCTTGTTGCATACACAGGGCCACGCGCACAGCGTCGAGGTGCGACTGGCGGGCGAACTGGTCGGGGGCCTCTACGGAGTACTGATGGGCCGCGTGTTTTTCGGCGAATCGATGTTCAGCCGCGAACGGGACGCATCGAAAGTGGCGCTGGCATGGCTCGCGGAACGGGGCCTTGTTGCGGGGCTCACACTCATCGACTGCCAGCTACCTACCCCGCACCTGCGGTCCCTGGGCAGCAAGCCGGTCAGCCGCCGAGAATTCAGCGCGCTGATTGCCGAGGCGGTGAAGGGCCCCGACGTGCCGTTGTTTTCCGTTTCCTGAAAATTGCTCCCCGGCAGCACTTTTCTGGCAGAATTCGCGGCCTTCCAGGGTGCCACAGGTTCCGGATGTCGAAAGAAGATGCGATTCAGATGGAAGGCGAAGTCGTCGAGACTCTGCCTAACACCACTTTCCGTGTGAAGCTGAAGACCGGCCACGTCGTCACGGCTCACATATCGGGAAAGATGCGCAAAAACTACATCCGCATCCTGACGGGCGACCAGGTCACCGTCGAAATGACTCCCTACGATCTGTCCAAGGGCCGCATCGTCTACCGCGGCCGCTGACGCCCCGCTTGTCCATCCCGCGTCGCAGCCAGGCCGAATACAACCGGCGGATGCACGCGGTGATCGAGCACATCGATCGCCACCTCGATCAGGACCTCGACCTCGGCGCGCTCGCCGAGGTGGCGAACTTTTCTCCGTTTCACTTCCACCGGCTGTTTCGGGCGCTGACCGGCGAGGCGCTCGGCGACTACGTCCGGCGTCGCCGCCTGGAAATCGCCGCGGTGCGGCTGCGCGCCCAGCCCGCAGTGCCCGTGCTGCAGATCGCGCTGGGCGTGGGTTTCGGATCCGCGGAAGCCTTCACGCGCGCGTTCCGCTCGAGATTCGGCGAGGCCCCCACTCACTACCGGAAGAGCAAGAACGATCAGGCGAAGCGCAAGCGCGGCACGGTCCCGGGCAAGCACGGTCAGGAGTTCGATCGGCCGGGACGGGAACATGCGGGCTCCAGACAGGAGAAACGCATGAACGTGAAACTCGTCGATCGTGAACCCGTACACGTGGCCTACCTCCGGCATACAGGCGAATACGGGCCGGCCATCGGAAGCTTCTGGATGCAGACCGTCGCGCCGTGGATGGGGACCAACAACCTGTTCGGGCGCGAGCGCTTCGGCATCAGTCTCGATGACGCGAGCGTGACGAAAACCGGGCAGCTGCGATACGACGCTTGTGTCGCGAGCCCCGAGGACGAAGTCCTCACCGGCAAGCCGCAACACAAGCGGATTCCCGGCGGTCGCTACGCCGCCCTCGCCTTCGAAGGCACCAGCGCGGAAATCGGGCGAGCCTGGGACCTGCTGCTGCGCGACTGGTTGCCGAAGAGCGGACTGCAGCTCGACTCGCGACCTTTCTTCGAGTACTACCCCGTGGACGGGAAGTTCGACCCGAAGACTGGCCGCTTCACCTGCGACATCTGTGTCCCCGTCAGCCCGCTCTGACTAGTTCGACGTCCGGTCGGCATGCCCGCCGCTGGGGGACCAAGGTCCGATAGCGGTGGGCGGCCTGCAAAACGGACGCTTCCGGCTTCCGCGGCCGCCGAGCGACCTGCAATGACCACTCAATCGGAAAAGCATGGCTTCTCGCTGTCGCAGCTTACGGCGGCGAACTGGCTGGCTATCGCGCTCGTGATCCTCGCGGCAGCCTTCATCTTCCAGAATCGCGACCGCATCACGATCGACGTGTTTCACGTCGGCATCGAGATGCCGCTGTGGCTGAGCCTCAGCGTGATGTTCGCGGTCGGCTGGCTGAGCGGCCGCTTCTGGCGCCGGAGCTAACACACAGGGTGAGTGGTACTCCCCGGCGCAACTAGTGCAGCGCGGGCAGCGCCGGCACTTCGTTCGGGAAAGTCTCGAGCGCGAGCCCCTTGCCGTCCGCGCCGACGCCGATCTTCACCGTTCCACCCGCGACGAGCTTGCCGAACAGCAGTTCCTCCGCGAGCGGTCGCTTGATCTGCTCCTGCATGAGCCGCGCCATCGGACGCGCACCCATCTTCGGATCGTAGCCTTTCTCCGCGAGCCAGCGCCGCGCCGCGTCGTCGAGCACGATGCTGACGCCCTTCTTCTCGAGCTGCGCCTCGATCTCGAGCAGTAGTTTGTCGACGACGCGTTCGATCACCGGCATGTCGAGCGGCGCGAACTGGATGATCGCGTCGATGCGGTTGCGGAACTCGGGCGAGAACAGGCGTTTGATCGCCTCGGCGCCATCTGTGGTGTTGTCCGACTGCACGAAACCGATCGAGGCGCGGTTCATCTCGAACGCGCCGGCGTTCGTCGTCATGACGATGATGACGTGGCGGAAGTCGGCCTTGCGACCGTTGTTGTCCGTGAGCGTGCCGTGGTCCATGACCTGCAGCAGCAGGTTGAACACGTCCGGGTGCGCCTTCTCGACCTCGTCGAGCAGCAGCACGCAATGCGGGTGCTTGGCGATCGCCTCGGTGAGCAGGCCGCCCTGGTCGAAGCCCACGTATCCGGGCGGCGCGCCGATCAGGCGCGAGACCGTGTGCCGCTCCATGTACTCCGACATGTCGAAGCGGATGAATTCGATGCCCATCGCGATCGCGAGCTGGCGGGTCACCTCGGTCTTGCCGACGCCGGTCGGGCCCGCGAACAGGAAACTGCCCACCGGCTTGCGCTGATCGCCGAGGCCCGAACGCGCCATCTTGATGGCGGCCGCGAGCGACTCGATCGCCCTGTCCTGGCCGTAGATCACGAGTTTGAGATTGCGCTCGAGATTGCGCAGCACTTCCTTGTCCGATTGCGAGACGCTCTTCGCGGGGATACGCGCCATGCGCGCGACCACGTCTTCGATGTGCTTGACCTCGACCGCGGTCTCGCGCTCGTTGGCGGGCTTCAGGCGCAGGCGTGCGCCGGCCTCGTCGACCACGTCGATGGCCTTGTCGGGCATGTGCCGTTCGTTGATGTGGCGCGCCGCGAGCTCCGCGGCGGCGCGGATCGCATCGTTGGTGTAGGTGACGCCGTGATGCTGCTCGAAGCGCGGCTTGAGCCCCATGAGGATGTCGACGGTCTCGCCGACGGTAGGCTCGACCACGTCTATCTTCTGGAAACGCCGCGCGAGCGCGTGATCCTTCTCGAAGATTCCGCGGTATTCCTGGTAGGTCGTCGAGCCGATGCAGCGCAGCTCGCCATTGGTGAGCACGGGCTTGATCAGGTTCGACGCGTCCATGACGCCGCCCGAGGCCGCGCCCGCGCCGATCACGGTGTGGATCTCGTCGATGAACAGGATCGCGCCCGGCTGCTTCTTGAGCTCGGCGATCACGCTCTTGAGACGTTTCTCGAAATCGCCGCGATATTTTGTGCCCGCGATCAGCGAGCCCATGTCGAGCGAGTAGATAGTGCAGTCGGACAGGACGTCGGGGACCTTGCCCTCGACGATCATGCGCGCGAGGCCCTCGGCGATGGCCGTCTTGCCCACGCCCGCCTCGCCGACGTACAGCGGGTTGTTCTTGCGGCGGCGGCACAGGATCTCGATGGTCCGTTCGACCTCGAGCTGGCGTCCGATCAGCGGATCGATCTTGCCGTCCTGGGCGAGCTGGTTGAGGTTCGTCGTGTACTTGTCGAGCGCGCTGCCGCCTTCGGGCTCGCGTTCGGCCTCGGTCGCGGTCTCTTCCTTGCCCGCCTTTTCCTCGGCGATCTTGGACAGCCCGTGCGAAACGAAATTGACGACGTCGAGACGCGTGACGTCCGCGCGGTTGAGCAGGTGCACTGCGTGACTCTGCTTCTCGCTGAAAATGGCAATGAGCACGTTCGCGACGCCGACTTCCTTCTTTCCCGAGGACTGCACGTGGAATACCGCGCGCTGCAGTACCCGCTGGAATCCGAGCGTCGGCTGGACCTCGCGGTCCTCGTCCGCGGGCAGCCGCGGCGTGGTCCGGTCGAGATGATCGTTGAGCGCGTCCTTGAGGCGGTTTATGTCCGCCCCGCAGGCCCGCAGGATCTCGCGCACCTTCGGCGTATCGAGGATGGCGATCAGCAGGTGCTCGACGGTGAGGAACTCATGACGAGCTTCACGCGCCTTGGCGAAGGCGTCGTTCAGACAGAATTCGAGCTCTTGCGATAACACCTTTGCAACCTCGCGGCCGTTAGATCACGTGCCCTACGCCTCCTCGAGCGTGCACATCAGCGGATGGTGATGATCGCGCGCGTACGAGGTGACGAGGGCCACTTTCGTTTCGGCTATTTCGTATGTGAACACACCACAAATACCCTTGCCTTGCGTATGTACCTCGAGCATGACGCGCGTCGCCGTGGTGCGGTCCATGCGGAAGAATTTCTCCAGAACGTCGACGACGAACTCCATTGGGGTGTAATCGTCGTTGAGCAGCACCACCTGATATAACGGTGGCTGCTTGGTCTTGGGCTCGGCTTCTTCGACAGCGAGGCCCGCGCCCCCATGATCGGGGCGTTCAGTTTCAGAGCTGGGCATTGAGCCCCTTTATAGGGGGCGTCATCAGGCATGACAAGTGGACGGTTGGAACCGTCGCTTTGCCAAGACAAAACAAGCGCTTGAGGGCGCGAAGGGACGAAACGTATCATCATGGAAATGGTTGCGAACATCTGGAGCTCGGGCGCAAGTGCTGGAGGCGACTGGCGCTCCAGGGTGATTGCGCGCGCTCCGCAAATCGTGACCTTCATCCTCGCGCTCGCGCTTGCGGCTCAACTCGCGTTCATTGTGGTCGGCATGAGCGGTCGCAGCCGTCAGACGGCGCCTCCACCTGTCGTCTCGACACCGATCGCGCCGCCCCTCGACATCGGGGCGCTGATGAACGCACACCTGTTCGGAGAGGCGGCCGTGCAAGGATCTGGCGGCGACGGCGCGAACGCCCCGCCCTCGAGCATGCCGCTGGTGCTGGCCGGCGTGCTGGCGACCGAAGACCCCAAGATCGGCATGGCGATCATCGGTGAGAACGCGGCCTCCGCGAAGGTGGTCACCGTCGGCAAGCAGGTACCCGGTGGCGCGCAGCTACATTCTGTCTACAACGATCGCGCCGTGATCGATCGGGGCGGCGTGCTCGAATCGGTTTTCCTGCCGCGCCGATCCACCTCCATGGCCAGTGCCCCTCCGCCACCGATGCCGGCGGCAGCGGGCAACGACCAGGCGCTCGAACGCATGCGCCGGCTGGTCAACGAGGATCCGGGCCTGCTCGGCCAGGTATTGCGGCCACAGCCCGTATTCGCGGGCGGCAAGATGCGTGGATTCCGGCTTTATCCCGGGGCCAATCGCCAGGCCTTCGCCCGGCTGGGCCTGAGGGCCGGCGACCTGGTGACCGCCATCAATGGGACCCCGCTCGACGACCGGGACCGCGCCCAGGAGATCTTCAACACCCTCAACTCCTCGACCGACGCCCGGGTAACGGTCACCCGCAATGGACGGCAGCAGGAACTGGTGCTCAACATTGCACAGGTGGCGTCGGAAGCCGAGCAGCTGGGCTCCGGCGGGGATGGCATGATTCCGGCTGACCAGCCACCGGCGGAAGCGCCACCCGGGAACGAATAACAAGGTCCATGCAGTACCAGACAAACAACCCGCGCCAGGGCATCCAGATGCTCGGCCCGACGACCCGATCCGTGAGCCTGTTCGTCCTGCTGATTGCGCTCGCCGCGACAACCACCGTCAGCGCGCAGCAGCTCAACGGCCAGCGCATAACGCCTAACTTCCGCGACGTCGAGATCGGCCAGGTCATCGACGCCGTCGCGCAGGTGACCGGCAAGACCATCATTCCGGACCCGCGCGTGCGCGCGCAGGTGACGATGCTGTCGCAGACACCGATGACCCCGGGGGCATTCTACGAGGCGTTCCTCGCCCTGCTCCAGGTCCACCAGTTCGTGGCCGTGGAATCCGGCGACATCATCCGGATCGTTCCGGACGCGAACGCGCGCCAGCTGGTCAACCAGGACCTGCCCGACCGCGTCCGCGCCGACTCGGAGGAACTGGTCACGCAGGTCATCGCGGTCAAGAACGTGAACGCCGCGCAGATCGTGCCCGTGTTGCGTCCACTGATGCCGCAGTCGGCGCACCTCGCCGCCTATCCGACCAGCAACATCCTCATCATCTCGGACCGCGCCAGCAACGTGAACCGCATGATGCGGATCATCGGGCGCATCGACCAGGCGGGCGACAGCGACGTCGACATCATCAACCTGCAGCACGCCACGGCGGCCGAAGTCGTGCGCGTGGTGAACACGTTCTTCGCACAGCAGGGCGGCGGACCCGAAGGCGGCGGTGCCGGACCGTCACGCGTGATCGCGGACGACCGTTCGAACAGCGTCCTCATCGGCGGCGACAAGTCGCTGCGCCTGCGCATCAAGACCCTGGTCGCCCACCTGGACACCCCGCTCCAGAGCGGCGGCGACACCCAGGTCATCTACCTGCAATTCGCGGACGCGGAGAAGATCGCGGCCAAGCTCAAGGAACAGATCACCGCGACCGTCGCCCTGACCACCGGCGCGCCCGCGGCCGGCGGCCAGACCTCGTCGGTGGCGGCGAGCGCGGACCGCACGACCACGATCTGGGCCGAACCCGAGACCAACTCGCTCGTGATCACCGCGCCCGCGAAGGTGATGCGCTCGCTCCGGGCCATCGTCGACAAGCTCGACATCCGCCGCGCGCAGGTGCTGGTCGAAGCCATCATCGTCGACGTGCAGGTCAAGAAGAACGCCGAGCTGGGCGTGAACTGGGCGGTGTGGTCCGAAGACAGCAGCAACATTCCCGTGGGCACGTTCATGTCGCCGGTCGGCGGCGTGAACCTCGCACAGCTCGCGCAGGCGATCGACAATCCCGCCTCCGCTCCGCCCGCCCTCGCCACCGGCACCACGTTCGGAATCGGCCGGATCGCGGCCACCGGCGTGAACTTCGCCGCGATGATCCGCGCGCTGCAGGGCGACGCGAACACCAACATCATCGCGACCCCGTCGACGGTCACGATGGACAACCAGGAGGCCGAGCTCAAGGTTGCCCAGGAGGTCCCGTTCATCACGGGCCAGTACACGAACACCACCGGCAGCACCGCGGGCGAAGTGAATCCATTCACGACCGTGCAGCGCCAGGAAGTCGGCACGATTCTCAAGATCACGCCGCAGGTCAACGAGGGCGGCGCGCTGGTGCAGCTCAAGATCGAGATCGAAAGCTCCGATCTCGCCGGCACCACGGGCGACGTCGGCAGTGCGATCACGCTCAAGCGCACGATCAACACCAACGTGCTCATCGAGGACGGCGGCATCGTCGTGCTCGGCGGCTTGATCCGTGACGGCGACGTGCGCAGCGAATCGCGCGTGCCCTACCTCGGCCGCATTCCGGTCCTGGGCGCGCTGTTCAAGACACGCAAGCGGGACACCGAGAAGACCAACCTCATGGTCTTCATCCGTCCGAAGATCCTGCGCGACGGTCTCGCCACGGCGATCGCGACCGACGCGAAGTACAACTACATCCGCAATGAACAGATCAAGGCCGGCCGGCCGAAGACCGAGGTCCTGCCGCTGATCCCGTTCAGCAAGGAACCGCGCCTGCCGCCGATTCCGCCGCCGCTCGCGCCGGGCCAGGCGCCGATCTCCGATGCGCCCGCGCCGCCGTCCGAATCCGGACCGACCGCGCCGCAGCCTGCGTTGCCGCAGCAGCAACCGGAACCACAATCGCAACCTCAACCGCAGCCATGACCGAGGCAGCGCCGGAAGTCACCCGCCCCCAGCGCGTCGGCTTCGCGTTCGCCAAGCGCAATGGGGTGCTCGTGCAGCGAGTGCACGACGGCATCGCCGAGTGCGTGTTCCGGCCGGGCGCCCCGCCCCGCGCCATCGCGGAAGTGCGCCGCTACATGGGCATCCCGATCCGGCTCGAGAAGGTCGAAGTCGAACAGTTTGATTCATTGCTGCAGCGTGCCTACGAGGCCGGCAGCGACGCGATGGAGGCCGCCTCCGGCGTCGAGGAATCCACCGACCTCGCGCACCTCGCGCAGGAACTGCCCGAGCAGGCCGACCTGCTCGAGAGCGAGGACGACGCGCCGATCATCCGCCTGATCAACGCGGTGCTGACGCAGGCGGTCAAGGAAAACGCTTCGGACATCCACATCGAGCCGTTCGAGAACCGGCTCGTGATCCGCTTCCGCGTGGACGGCGTCCTGCGCGAAGTGCTGCAGAGCAAGCGCGCGGTGGCGCCGCTGGTGGTGTCCCGCATCAAGGTCATGTCGAAACTCGACATCGCCGAGAAGCGCCTGCCGCAGGACGGCCGCATCAGCCTCAAGATCGCGGGACGTTCGGTGGACGTGCGCGTCTCGACCATTCCGTCGGGCCACGGCGAGCGCGTGGTGCTGCGTATCCTCGACAAGCAGGCGGGACGACTGGAACTCTCCGCGCTCGGCATGGATCCGCAGACCGAGCAGCTCATCGGCGACCTGTTCCGCAAGCCGCACGGCATCATCCTCGTGACCGGTCCCACCGGCTCGGGCAAGACGACCACGTTGTATGCGGGCCTCGAGCACCTGAACGACAACACGCAGAACATCATGACGGTCGAGGACCCGATCGAGTACTACATCGACGGCATCGGCCAGACCCAGGTGAACACCAAGGTCGAGATGACCTTCGCGCGCGGCCTGCGCGCCATCCTGCGCCAGGATCCGGACGTGGTGATGGTCGGCGAAATCCGCGACCTCGAGACCGCGCAGATCGCCGTGCAGGCCTCGCTCACCGGCCACCTCGTGCTCTCGACCCTGCACACGAACACCGCGGTGGGCGCCGTCACGCGCCTGCGCGACATGGGCATCGAGCCGTTCCTGCTCTCCTCGTCGCTGATCGGCGTGATCGCGCAGCGCCTCGTGCGCACCCTCAGCCCCGACACCAAGCAGCCCTTCAAGGCGGGCGAATACGAACGGCGGCTGCTGGGCCTCAAGCCCGAGGATCCCTCGCCGACGCTGTACCGGCCGAGCGACGGGCCGGGAGGATTCCGCGGACGCACGGGCATTTACGAACTCGTGATCGTCGACGACCAGATGCGGACGATGATCCACGATGGCTCGGCCGAGCACGAACTCGAGCGGTATGCCCGTACCCTTACGCCGTCGATCCGTGACGACGGCCTCGACAAGGTCCTGAAGGGCGAAACGACCATCGAAGAAGTCCTGCGCGTCACTCGCGAGGACTGACACCACTTTCACCATGGGTGCCTTCGAATACACCGCGCTCGACAGCGCCGGCCGCGAACAGAACGGAGTCGTCGAAGGCGACACCGTCAAGCACGTCCGGCAGATCCTGCGCGAACGTCAGCTCCTGCCGGTCACGGTCGCCGAGGTCAAACACGGCGAAGCAAAACGCCAGCGCTCGTTTTCGCTGCGCCGCGGAGTCTCCGCGTCCGATCTTTCGCTCTTGACCCGCCAGCTCGCGACCCTCGTGAAGGCCGGCCTGCCGCTCGAGGAAGCGCTGCTCGCGGTGTCGCAGCAGTCGGAGAAGCCGCGCGTGCAGAGCATCATGCTCGGCGTGCGCGCGAAGGTGATGGAAGGCCACACGCTCGCCGACGGTCTCGGCGAATTCCCGAGGGTATTCCCGGAGATCTATCGCTCGACCGTGTCCGCGGGCGAAAGCTCGGGCCGGCTGGACGGCGTGCTCGAGCGGCTCGCGGACTACACCGAGAACCGGGAGGTCACGCGCCAGAAAGTCCTGGGCGCGTTGCTGTACCCGATCGTGTTGTCTTTCATCTGCCTCGGGATCGTCATCGGCATGATGGTCTACGTCGTGCCGAAGGTCATCGAGGTGTTCGAGTCGAGCAAGGGCAATTTGCCGTTCGCCACCCAGGTGCTGATCGTCGTCAGCGATTTCCTGCGCGTTTGGGGGATTTATCTCGCCATCGCGATCGTGCTCGCCATCGTAGGATTGATCTACTGGCTCAAGAATCCGGACAATCGCCGGCGCTTCCATCGCTTCCAGCTGAGGCTGCCGTTGGCCGGGCGCCTCGTGCGCGGGTTCAACACCGCCCGGTTCACGCGCACCTTCAGCATCCTGACCGCGAGCGCCGTGCCGGTGCTCGAAGCGATGCGCATCGCCGGCGAGGTGGTGACCAATCTACCCATGCGCGACGCGGTGGTCGCGGCCGCGGCCCGTGTGCGCGAAGGCGCGCCGATCGGCCGCTCGCTCGCTTCCAGCAAGTTGTTCCCGCCCATGACGGTGCACCTGATCTCCTCGGGCGAATCGAGCGGCGAACTCGACACGATGCTCGAACGGGCGGCGACCAACCAGGAACGTGAACTCGATTCCATGATGGGCGCGCTCGTCGGATTGCTCGGGCCGCTTCTCATAGTTGTGATGGGCCTCTTCGTCATGGGCATCGTTTTTGCAATGCTCATGCCCATCTTCGAAATGAATAATCTCATCCGCTGACAATTCGTCGATTGGCCCCATTGCGTGGCGACTTCCGTCGATTTATAACGCGCCCATCTTAGGCCTGCGTTTACGGCGATGAACGAGAAGCCCGAGTCAGAAGAATTCGACGAAGACGAAGAAGAGACCGCGTTCGAGGCAACGAGCGAGGTCGATTTCGATCGCCTTGCGAAGGACCTGGACGCCGCGAAGAAGCGTGGCCAGAAGCTGGGGGATCCCGCCTGGCGAAGACTCGAGCGGCGCATCGAGGAGAAACACACCGCGGAGCTCACGAGCGACTTCGACGATTACGACATCGATGACGACTCGACGGCGGTGCGCAGGATGCGGAGTTAGCGGAAATCGCGCGAGTGGGTTACCAGGGAACCCAGCATCCGCGTCCTGTCCACGAGCTTGCGCGCGACGACGTGCGTGATGCCGGCTTCTTTCTGCAGCTTGCCATGCACCTCGAGCAGCCGTGAGCCGTTCGCCGTGCGGCGCGCGCTCGACCATACCCGCTCCCAGACGATCAGGTTCACGAAGCCGGTTTCGTCTTCGAGCGTGATGAACATGACGCCGCCCGCGCTCTGCGGACGCTGGCGCGCCGTCACGATGCCCGCGACCCGCACCGTGCGTCCGTTCGGCAGCTCCTCGAGCGACCTCGACGTGACGATGCTCGACTGATCGAGCTGCTCGCGCAGCAGCGCGAGCGGATGCCGGCCGAGCGTGAGTCCGTGCGAGCGATAGTCCGCCGCGATGTTCTGTCCCTCGGTCGGCGGCGCGAGCAGCGGCGTGGCCTCGGGCGTGCGCGGCACCGGCGCAAGCGGCAACTCCTGTTCGCTGCCCGCCACCTGCCAGAACGTGAGGTGCCGGTTGCCGGAGAGTGCATGCAACGCGCCCGCGTCGGCGAGCGCCTCGAGTTCGCGACGCCCGAGCCCGGCGCGCAGCGTGAGATCCTGCACGCTCGCGAACGGCGCCTGCGCGCGCGCCGCCATGATGCGTTGCGCCGCCTCCTCGCCCAGGCCCTTCACCATGCGCAGGCCGAGGCGCAGTGCCGGTTCGTCGTCCGCGCGTCTTTCGAGCGTGCAATCCCAATCACTGGCGCAGGCACAGATGGACCTGACCTCGACTCCGTGCACGCGCGCGTCGCGCACGAGCTGCGCGGGCGCGTAGAAACCCATGGGTTGGCTGTTGATGAGCGCGCAGGTGAACGCGGCGGGTTCGTGGCACTTCAACCACGCGGAGCTGTACACCAGCAGCGCGAAACTCGCGGCATGCGACTCCGGGAAGCCGTATTCGCCGAAGCCCTGGATCTGGCTGAAGATCGAGCGCGCGAATTCCTCGCCGTAGCCGCGCTCGCGCATACCTTCGATGAGCCGCCGCTCGAAGTGGCCGAGACCGCCGCGACGTTTCCATGCCGCCATGCTGCGGCGGAGCTGGTCGGCCTCGCCGGGCGTGAACCCGGCCGCGACGATCGCGAGCTGCATCACCTGCTCCTGGAAGATCGGCACCCCGAGCGTGCGCGCCAACACTCCCTTCACGGCGTCGCTCGGATAGGTGACCGGATCGAGGCCCTGCCGCCGGCGTAGATAGGGGTGCACCATGCCGCCCTGGATCGGGCCCGGCCGCACGATCGCCACTTCGATGACGAGATCGTAGAACTCGCGCGGCTTGAGGCGCGGCAGCATCGACATCTGCGCGCGCGACTCGACCTGGAACACGCCGATGGTGTCGGCGCGCGAGATCATCTCGTACACCCGCGCGTCTTCTTTAGGCACGTCGGCGAGCGTGAAGGGCTTGCGGCGGAAATCGCTCACCAGCGCGAAGGCGCGCCGCAGCGCCGAGAGCATGCCCAACCCGAGCACATCCACCTTGAGCAGTCCCAGGTCGTCCAGGTCGTCCTTGTCCCATTCGATGACCGTGCGGTCTTCCATGGCGGCGTTTTCGATCGGGACGAGCTCTTCCAGCAACCCCTGCGAGATCACGAAGCCACCCACGTGCTGGGAGAGATGCCGCGGGAACCCGAGCAGCTGGCCGGCCAGGTCGAGCAGTAGTTTGAGCTGCGGGTTGCCGGGCTCGAAGCCCGCCTCGCGCACGCGGTCGGCGTCGACCGAGTTGTCCCACCATTGCATCGCGCCCGCGAGGCGTTCGGCCTGCACCGTGTCGAGCCCGATCGCCCTGGCCATGTCGCGCAGCGCGCTGCGCGGGCGGTAGCAGATGACGGTGGCGGTCAGCGCAGTGCGGTCGCGGCCGTATTTTCGATATACGTACTGAATGACCTCCTCGCGCCGCTCGTGCTCGAAGTCGATGTCGATGTCGGGCGGCTCGTTGCGCTCGCGCGAGATGAAGCGCTCCATGAGCAGCTCGCCGCGCGAAGGGTCGACCTCCGTGACGCCGAGCGAATAACACACTACGGAGTTGGCCGCCGAGCCGCGCCCCTGGCAGAGGATGTTGAGCCGCCGGGCTTCGTTCACGATGTCGTGCACCGTGAGGAAATAGGATTCGTATTTCAGGTCGCCGATGAGCGCGAGCTCGTAGTCGATCTTGGCCTGCATGCTGTCGGGGATGCCATCCGGCCAGCGTTTACGGGCGCCTTTCAAAGTGAGCGTGCGCAGGTGCGAGGCGGGTGTCTCGCCCTCGGGCACGAGCTCGCGCGGATATTCGTAGCGCAGCTCGTCGAGCGAGAAGTTCGCAAGGCCTGCGATCCGCACCGTTTCGGCGAGCAGTTCCGGTGGATAGAGCTTCGCGAGCCGCGCGCGCTCGCGCAGGTGTCGCTCGCCGTTCGGATGCAGCCGCGTGCCCGCCTCCGCCAGCGTGACGCCGTGGCGGACCGCGGTCAGCGCATCCTGCAGGTGCCGGCGCTCGCGCACGTGCATGTGCACGTCGCCGGCCGCCACCAGCCGCAGACCCGATGCGGCGCCGAGCCCGCGGCAGAACGCGAGTCGCTCGCGGTCGATGCCGTCACGCGTGAGCTCGACCGCGATCCAGGCGCGGTCGGCGAAATTCGCGCGCAGCCACGCGTGCTGCGCGGCGGTGTCCTCGGGCGCGCGCTCGTGGGGCATCGCCGGCAACCACAGCGCCAACGTTCCGTCGGCGACGATTTCACCGTGCCTGGGCCGCGCGCCGTCCGCGACGAATTCCTCGACGTCCGCCCGCGAGAGCGCATAACTGCCCTTCGGCGCCTTGCGCCGACCGCGCGTGATGAGCCGCGACAGGCGTCCGTATCCCGCGCGGTTGCGCGCGATCAGCACCAGGCGCAATCCGCACTCGAGCATGAACTCCGCGCCGATGAGCAGCTTGAAGCCACCTGTCTTCTTGGCGGCCGAATGCGCACGCACCACGCCCGCGAGCGAGCACTCGTCGGTGATCGCGAGCGCGGCGTAACCGAGTTCCTTCGCGCGCGCGACCAGTTCCTCGGCGTGCGACGCGCCACGCAGGAACGAGAAATTGCTGACGCAGTGAAGCTCCGCGTAAGCCGGCGTGTTCATCCGAAGATCCCGTGCAGGAACCACGCGCCGTCGTTGTGGCATTCGCCATGAATTTCGCGATAGATCCACAGCCGCACGCCGCGCTTGTCGCGCGCCAAGTAGTAGTCGCGCCGCGCATCGGCGCCGTCCCACCAGCCGCTTTCGATGCGCTCGGGGCCCGCTTCGAGCTCGAGCACCCCGCGATGCAGTGGACGGCCGCGGCGCGTATCGAGCGGTTGCGGTGCGTGCAGCAGCCACAGCGGCCGGCGGAAAGGCGTCATGACGGGGACGGATTCATTCTTCGGCGACGTGCGCTGGTTATCGTCGATGAACAAATCCGTCCCCCTTTTCTGCCATGCGTTTTCGGGGCGGTGCTCGGGCACGTGGCGCAGCCCGTATACCGCGTTCGTGCCGAGCCGCGCGCGCAGGTGTTCGACGAGCGCGGGCATCTCGCCCGCGCTCGCATGACCGCGCTCGCCCGGCGACCACAGCGAGCGGCTCGCATCGACGCGCGCGGTAAGCGCGCCGCTGCGCAATTCGCAGCGGCGCACCGGCTCGGGCAGCACGAGGGTAGCCAGGCGCTCGCGCAGCAGCGAGACGAGCCGTTCGGCATTCGCCTCGGGCGCGGCGAGTCGCAGCGTGCGCACCGTGGGCGCCGCGCGGTAGTGATGAAAACGGCATTGCAGCGCGGTGATGGCACGCTGGCGCGTGCGCAGGAATTCCTCGAGCCCGGCGAGCAACGGCGCGAGCGCCTGCAGGATCCGTTCGTGATCCTCGATTTCATGATCGAGATCGAGCGCGCCGCGGTAACGTTCGCGCCGCGCGATGCGGCGCCGCGGATCCGCGCGCCGTCCGAGCAACCGGTCGAGGTCGGCGAGCGCGATCGCGCCGAAACGCCGCGCGAAACCCGCGCGCGGCAGGCGCATGAGCTCGCCGAGCGTACGCACGCCCATCGCCGCAAGTCGCGCGTTTTCTTCTTCGGGCCAGCGCAGCACCTGGACCGGCAGCGGCTTCAGCCGCGCGGGCAACTGGCGCGGATCGGTGATGAAACAACGCGCGCCCGCGCGCGCCGCCGTGAGCGCGGCCAGCGCCGTGGGCGCGAGCGTGAAGCGGGGTTGCACCTGCGCCTGCGCGAGCGCGGGATGCGCGAGACAGGCATCGCGCAGCCGGCGGCACAACTCGCGCAATCCACCGAACAACCGGATGCTGGGTTTGACTTCGAGCAGCAATCCGTCGGGCGCCTCGATCGACACGAGCGGCGTGAACTGCGCCGCGACCCCGGCGAGCCGCTGCATCAGCTCCTGCTCCCGCACGACGTCACGCGGCCGCGCATCGATGTGTGGGGCGGCGGCAAGCGCCGCGCCGAGCGTCATGCCCGGCCGTACTCCCGCGGCCTGCGCGGCATCGTCCGCATCGACGATGCGCCGGTTGTGATCGTCGGGATCGATGACGACCAGTAGTTTGTCGGGCGCCGAGGAACGTAATGCCGCGATCGACAACTGCGGCACATGCGCGGCGATCCACAGCTCGCGCGGCTCGAGCGCGAGCGTCGCCTGCTGCCCTTCCGGGCCCGGCCCCCGGGGAGGCGACGCCGGCCGCACCCGTAAAACGGACGGCGTCTCCTTCGGCCCGGGATCGGGAAAAACCAGCCTGTAAGCGCGCGGGTGCACGTGAGCACCTCAGGCCGCCGCGGCCCAGGTGAGCTCGATGGGCTCGCGGCTGCCGCCCCGGCTCTTGAGCAGGCTCACACGCGCGCCGCGCATGCCCGGGCGTTCGAGCGGCTCGAGCATCACGCGCAACATCGCCGGAGATGCCTCCTCGGCGAATCGCTGGCTGCGATACAACACGCCGAGCGCGCGCCCCTGCTCCGCGGCGAGCTGCAGGCGGCGGATGGCGCGTGGCGAGGCGCGCGGTAACCAGGCCAGCGCCGCGTCGCAGGCGCCCGAACGCAAGGCCTGCTCATGCGCCCACAGCGGCAGGTGCGTGCGCACGACGAGAATGCGCTCGAGTGCCACGCCATGCGCGAGCAGCGCCGGCGCGAACGGCTCGTGGGGCGGCGACACCCAGGTGCACCAGCGCGCGGGCGTCGTGCGCGACAACGCGGCCAGCACCGGGAGCAGTAGATAGAGCTCGCCGACGCCGACGTCGGGCGTGAGGATCTCTACGAGGCCATGACGTGGCCAACCTCCGCCCGGAAGACCCGCATCGAGCGCGGGGAAACCGGTGGGCAGCGTTTCGAGCGCGGCGCGACTGCGCCCACGCCACACCGATGGGTGTGCGAGCAACTCCTGCAGTTGCTTGTCGTTGGCTGCTGACATGGAACCCGCGGGGTGCTCACCCAGTTGCCTTGAGCCGCGCCGGCTCGGGGAGTGAATAAATGAAATCGTAGAAATGTTTGCCGTCGATGATGTTGATGCTGAGCGTGCCGGTGAGACCGGTGAGTTCGTCCGTGCCCGAATCCGGCACGACCATGATCGACAGCGTCGGCACGCCGCGATTCATGCTTCCGGAATGCTGCAGCACGAAACTGCCCTTGCGTCCCGCCAGCTCGCCCGTGACGTGATCGATGGCCACGTAACCGGCCGACCCCTTCGTGCCCGTGGCGGCGGACAACATCTGCCCGCGCGCCGAAGCCGAAAGATCGCCGCTGAATTTCTTGAGCAGCAGCATGCGTCCGAACGCCGCCTCGGATGAAGCCTCCGCGTTCGGCAGCGGCTGGAGCTTGACTTCGAAACTGCCCATGGCCCGGTTCATTGCGCAGCTCCTAGAGTGAAAGCTCGGGTTTGAAGTGCGGGTTCTCGATGATCCCGAGCACGTTCCCGAAAGGATCGATCACGTCGGCGACGCGAATGTCGTCGCCCACGTCGGTGATCTCGGCGCGCGGCGTCGCACCGAGCTCGAGCAGCCGCGCATGAGCGCTCGTGATGTCCTTCACGCCCCAATAGGCGCCGGCGCCGGACTCTTTCGCATCCGGCATGAGGCCGAGCTCATAACCGCCGACGTTGAAGCCCACGTAGAACGGCTGGTCGAAATACGGCGCGATGCCCAGCGCTTTCGTGTACCAAAGCTTGCCCGCTGCGATATCCGGGGTGCGGTATATCGCCGTTCTTAAACCTAACAACATGGAAACGGCCCTCTTGTGGTTATCTCAACCGCCGCCTCATGCGGCCATTGCCTTGCCACGGCGCAAGACTCCAACGACCACACCTTCGATGATCAGAGGGTCCTCTTTGACGTTGACCTTGATGGGCTCGAAATCCGCGTTCTCGGGCAGCAGCCACACGACAGGACCTTCCTGCTTGTAGCGCTTGACCGTGACCTCGTTTTCGAGACGGGCCACGATGATCTGCCGATTGCGCACTTCCGGCGTACGATGCACGGCAACCAGGTCGCCATCGAGAATGCCGGCGTCCTTCATCGACATGCCGACGACCTTCAGCAGGTAGTGCGGCTTGGGCTGGAAGATCGAAGGATCGATGTCGAGGCGCGATTCGATGTTCTCTTCGGCGAGAATGGGACGACCCGCGGCGACGCGACCGATGAGCGGAAGCCCGAGCTGCTCGCGCATGGTGTCCATGAGCTTGATGCCACGCGACGCACCGGGGACGAGAGCGATGACGCCCTTGCGCGCGAGCGCGCGGAGATGCTCTTCCGCGGCGTTGGGAGATCTGAAGCCGAGCTCGTTCGCGATCTCGGCGCGCGTGGGCGGCATACCCGTCTCGGCGATGGTGCGCTGGATGAGTCGCAGGATTTCGGTCTGGCGCGGGGTGAGATCGGACATGGCGGATTCCCTTTTAAAGAAGGATCGTTCAAAAGATCCGGGGCTGAGGATTTGTACACTGTGAATTCATACAGGTCAAGCACGAAAAGCCGCTTCGATGTCGTCGTCATAGGCGGGGGCCACAACGGCCTCACCTGCGCCTGCTACCTGGCTCGGTCGGGCCTCTCCGTGGGCGTATTCGAGCGCCGTAGCGTCCTGGGGGGCGCCGCGGTCACCGAGGAGTTCCACCCCGGGTTCCGCAACTCCACGGCCAGCTACACGGTGAGCCTGCTCAACCCCAAGGTGATCCGCGACCTGCGCCTGGCCGAGCACGGGCTCAGGGTGCTCGAGCGCCCCATGCAGAACTTCCTCCCTCTTCCCGATGGCCGCGCGCTCACCGCGGGTCCGGACAGCGCACGAACCCGCGCGGCCGTGCACGGCTTCTCGCCGCGCGACGCCGAACGTCTCCCCGCCTATTACGCGATGCTCGACGCGGCGGTCGAACTGCTGCGCGCGCAACTGCTCGAAACGCCCCCCGCGGATCCGCGCCGGCTGCGCGACCTGTGGAGCGCGCTGCAGATCGGGCGCCATTTCCGCAAGCTCGCGGCGCCCGTGCAACGCGACATCCACGAACTCTTCACGCGCAGTGCCGGCGACTTGTTAGATCACTGGTTCGAATCCGACGCCGTGAAAGCGCTGTTCGGCTTCGACGCCGTGGTCGGCAATTACGCGAGTCCTTACACGCCCGGCAGCGGCTACGTGCTGCTGCATCACGTTTTCGGCGAGGTCAACGGCAAGTCCGGCGTGTGGGGACATGCGGTCGGCGGCATGGGCGCGATCACGCAGGCGATGGCCGCGGAGGCGCGCCGGCTCGGCGTGCATCTCGAGACCGATGCGCCCGTGAAACGCATCGTGACCCGCGGCGCGCACGCCACCGGCATCGAGCTCGAAGATGGGCGGGTCGTCGAAGGCAATACGTTCGCCGCGAACCTCGGCCCCAAGCCGCTCTATCTGAAGCTGCTCGCGGACGCCGACCTGCCCGCGGAATTCCGCGCGCGCATCGAGCGTCTGCGGGTCGGTTCGGCCACGTTCCGCATGAACGTCGCGCTCTCGGCGCTGCCGAAGTTCACCGCCGCGCCGCGCGACGACAATGGAGCGCATCTCGGCTCCGGCATCATCTTCGCGCCCTCGCTCGGCTACATGGATCGCGCGTTCGCGGAGGCTCGCCTGGAGGGAATGTCGCGCCGCCCGATCGTGGAAATGCTGATTCCCTCGACGCTCGACGATTCCCTCGCGCCCAGCGGCGCTCACGTGGCCTCGTTATTCTGTCAGCATTTCTCCTACACGCTTCCCGACGGCCGCGACTGGCGTCAGGAGAAAGCGCTCGCGATCGACCGGATCTTCGATGTGATCGAAGAATACGCACCAAACTTCCGCTCCCTGGTCGTCGCGCACTCGGCCTTGAGCCCGCTGGATCTCGAAGAAAAACTCGGTCTCGCCGGAGGGGACATCTTTCACGGCGCGTTAGGACTCGATCAATTGTGGGCCGCGCGTCCGATGTTAGGTTACGGTGATTACCGCACTCCGCTGAAAAATCTGTACTTGTGCGGTTCGGGTGCGCATCCCGGCGGAGGAGTCACCGGAGTCCCGGGTCACAACGCGGCGCGAGAGATACTGCGCGATGGTCTGTCAACTCGTGTTAGCGGGCCTAATAGCTGACCACTCGCACTGTCGCCACAGGCCGACAGAAATCAAATTTCAGTTGCAAACAACTCGCGAATTTGTTGCCATTGCGCCCGCCTAATAGACTCTATCTTCACACCACATTGCATTTGTTTGCGTGTTGCGCGAAGTTGGGACTGCTCAACCACCAATAAGGGGATTGATCGTTATGAAGAGTGCGCTTATCAAGGTTGCTGCCGTTGCAGCGTTCACCGTGTTGGCCGGCTGCCAGGATCTGAAGCCTCTGCAGGCCGACGTCGACAACCTCAAACAGCAGGTGGGTCGCCTGACCGCGGACCTCGCTGCCACGAAGAGTGCGGCCGATGCCGCCACTGCCGCCGCGCAGTCGGCTTCGTCCACCGCGTCGGGCGCGCAGACCGCCGCCAACCAGGCGCTGGCTGCCGCGCAGGCCTCGCAGTCCTGCTGCGATGCGACCAACGAGAAGATCGACCGGATGTTCCGTCGTTCGATCTCGAAGTAATCAGAGTCCAGTCAGCTCTGACAAGAACGCCGCGCACTTGCGCGGCGTTTTTTTTGAGACGGCGGTTTCCGTCAGTCCGGGGAGTCCGGGAACCAGAACCGTACGGTCGCGCCGCGATCGACCTCGGCCTCCGCGGTTACCTCGCCGCCGTGCCGCTGCACGATGCGATGAACGGTCGCGAGCCCGAGTCCGTGCCCGGCGAACTCGTCCTGCCGGTGCAGCCGCGTGAACGGTTTGAACAGTCGCTGCGCGTGCGCCATGGCGAAACCCGCGCCATTGTCCTTCACGCAGATCCACGTGCGACCGTCGCGCTGCTCGGAGAAGACGCGGATCGCGGGCTGCGCGGTGCGCAGCGTGAATTTCCATGCGTTGCCGAGCACGTTGCGCAGCACCGTGGTCACGAGGCGCACGTCGGCCCAGACCGAAAGATCGGCCTCGACCTCGCATTCCACGGAGCGCTCCGCGGCCGCGTGCCGCAGCTCGTAGAGCACGAGGTCGACGAGCGTCGTCAGGTCGACTTTCTCGGGATGCATTTCCGAGCGACCGCTGCGCGCGAGCGCGAGCAATCCGTCGATGAGCCCCTCCATGCGGCCGCTGGCCTTGAGGATCTCGACGAGGAAACCGCGTCCTTCCTCATTGAGCGTCGCGCCGCATTCATCGTCGAGCGCATCCGCGAAGCCGCTCAGGATGCGCAGCGGCGCGCGCAGGTCGTGCGCCGCCACGTCGATGAAGGTTTCGAATTCCTTGTTCGCCTGCGCGACCGCGGCGTCCCGTTCCGCGAGGGCCGTTTCGATAGCCGACATGTCGTCGACCGCGACGAGCAGTTCGCGAGCGGGACCTTCGCCGAGCGCGGCCACGCGAACCCGCGCTGGAAACGTCGTGCCGTCGAAGCGCCGTGCCGGCACAGGTCTCGCACTCTCGCCGGCCGCGTCCCATCCGCCTTCGGGAAACAGGCCAGCCGCCGACTGGCTGTCCAGCTCTCCGGTCACACCCCGGAACAATCGTCGAGCCGCATCATTCGCGCGCAACAACGCGCCATCGGGCGCGAACGTCAGCGTCGCGACGGGGCTCGAGTCGAAAAGCATGCCAGCGTCGATGTTCGATTCGATGCCGGGCGAAAACTTGTGCGCGGAATTTGTCATTTGATTGGGCTGCGATACGGAATCGGCCGCCCGGGCGGACTCTGGAGCCCGAAACACCCCCTGCGGGGTTCAAGCGGGACGCCTCCGAGGCCGATATGTGACCTGCATCGATTCGGGCGGCAAGGCGCCGCCGCTGCTCAAGATATTCACCCGGCACGCCGATATGACAGCTGTGGCGCAGTGCCGGGATGCCTGCGCCGTGGACTCGAGATGTCATCCCGCCACACCAGGTCAAAAGTGCGCCGATGAGCAGCGACGATTTCGATATCCGCAAGATCCGCCTGTTGTTAGTCGAGGACAACCCGGCCGACGCCCGCGTCGTCGAGCGTCACCTCAAGGACGCAGGCCTCAACGAGGTCGATTGCGAGTGGGTACAGACCGCGGCCGATGCCGCCGACCGGCTGTGCAAGTTCGAATACGACCTCGTGTTGCTCGACCTCGGCCTGCCGGATGCGACGGGACTGCAGGCGCTGCGCGCGCTGAAGGCCATCGCGGATCTGACTCCGATCATCGTGCTCACCGGTTCCGACGACTACAAGCAGGGACTGACCGCCGTGCGCGAAGGCGCGCAGGACTATCTCGAGAAGCGCCGCGTCAACGCCGGCATGCTCTCGCGCATCGTTTCCTACTCGGTGGAGCGCAACAACTTCCATCGCGACCTGGTGCGCGCCACGCGCCGCTACCAGGATCTCTTCAACAACGTGCCGGTCGCGCTGTTCACCGCGAACAAGGACGGGGCGCTCAAGACCGCGAACGCCGCATGTTTGAAGCTGCTCTCGTGCCAGGGCATCGCGCTCGACCAGGTCAACTTCCTCGACCTGCTGTTCGAGCCGGCGAAACGTTCGCACTTCCTCGACCTGATCTCGCGCCAGCGCATGGTCGAGAGCTGGGAAACGCCGCTGCACGACTGCCGCGGCAACACGCTCAACGTGCTGGTCAATGCCGCTCCCCTGTACGAATCCTCGCAGGCCTTCGCGGGCTGGGAGGGCTGCATCACCGACATCTCGATGCTCAAGCAGACGCTCGAAGAGCGCGACCGGCTCGAGGACAACTTGCGCCAGGCGCAGAAGCTCGAGGCCATCGGTCAGCTGGCCGCGGGCATCGCGCACGAGATCAACACGCCGACGCAGTACGTCGGCGACAACCTTCGCTTCCTCAAGGAGTCGTTCGGCGAACTCGACGGGCTGCTCGAACAGCTCGTCGAATCCGGCGGAGCCCCCGCCCGCAAGGCGCTCGAAGCCGCGGACTTCGACTATCTCAAGGAAGAGATCCCGCGCGCGCTCAACCAGTCGCTCGAAGGCGTCGACCGCGTGGCCAAGATCGTGCGCGCGATGAAGGAGTTCTCTCACCCGGCGCGCGAGAAGACCGCGACCGACCTCAACCGCGCCATCCAGAGCACGATTACCGTCGCCAGCAACGAGTGGAAATACGTGGCCGAGGTCGAACTGGATCTCGACTCGAACCTGCCGCAGGTGCACTGCTCGCCGGCCGAGTTCAACCAGGTGGTGCTCAACATCGTCGTCAATGCCGCGCATGCCATCGGCGACGTCGTCGGAGACGGAGGCAAGGGCAAGGGCAAGATCCGCGTCAAGACGCGCCCCGACGGCGACTGGGCCATCGTCGAGATCAGCGACTCGGGCTGCGGCATGCCGCCGCACATCCAGCAGCGCATCTTCGATCCGTTCTTCACGACCAAGGAGGTCGGCAAAGGTACGGGCCAGGGGCTGGCGATCGCTCACAACGTCATCGTCGACAAGCACGGAGGCACGATCAAGGTAGTCAGCTCGCCGGGCGCCGGCACCACGTTCATCATCCGGCTGCCGATCGGCGGCGCGAAGACCGACAGCGAATCCTCGGCGGGGGCCGCTGCGTGAACGCGATCCGCGTCATCTTCGTGGACGACGAGCCGCGTGTGCTCGAGGGGCTGAAGCGCATGCTTCGCCCCAAGCGCAACGAGTGGAACATGAAGTTCGTCGGCAGCGCGCAGGAAGCGCTCCAGTCGCTCAAGGCGGAGCCGTGCGAGGTCGTCGTGACCGACATGCGCATGCCCGGCATGAGCGGCGCGGAACTGCTCGAAGTGGTGCAGCGCGAGTTTCCCGACACCATCCGCCTGATCCTCTCCGGCCAGGCGGAAACCGAATCGGTGATGAAGGCGCTCGGCGTCTCGCACCAGTTCCTCTCCAAGCCCTGCGACGCGGAGATCCTGCAGGGCACGATCGCGCGCGCGTTCGCGCTGCGCGATCTGGCGGGCAACCCGGCGGTGAAGACGCTGGTCGCGCGCATCAACAAACTACCGACCCTGCCGGCGACCTACCAGCGGCTGGTCGAGTGCCTCAAGAGCCCGACGGCCGACATGGACGACGTCGCGAAGATCATCTCGAGCGACCCGTCGATGACGGCGCGCCTGCTCAAGCTGGTCAACTCGGCGTACTTCGGGCTCGCGAAGCCGGTGGCCGACGTCGCGCGCGCCGGCGCCCTGCTCGGCCTCGATCGCATCATGGCGCTCGTGCTCGGCCAGGGCATCTTCTCCGGGGGCGAGACGCCGCAGGTGCGCGGCTTCAGCCTGGAAAAACTCTGGTCGCACAGTGTCGCCACGGCCACGGCCGCGCATCGCATCGCGACCGAAGAAGGCATGGACAAGGACCAGGTCGCGGCCGCGTTCCTCGCGGGCATGCTGCACGACATCGGCAAGCTCGTGCTCGCGATGGGCATGCCGGCCGAATACGAACGTGTGCTCGAGCTCGCGGGCGACGATCCGGGCGCGAGTCACGACATCGAAACACTCGAACTGCAGGCCTCGCATTCCGACGTCGGCGCCTATCTGGTCGGACTCTGGGGCCTGCCGAATACGATCGCCGAGGCCATCGCATTCCATGAGGATCCCGAGCAGGCCACGGGTGAATTCGGACTGCCGGGCATCGTGCACGTCGCCGACCGGATCTCGAACCATCCGGACGCGACCGATCCGCATGCCGCGGGACTGCGCCTCAACGTCGACTATCTCGCGAAGTGCAACCGCGCCGATCGCTGGAACGACTGGCGCGAGCTGTGTGTCGCCGCAATCGCGGAAAAGAGCGCCGCAAGCAGCGCGGGGGGAAACCCGTCGTGAGAGAGCGCGTGTTGTTCGTGGACGATGAGCCGAACGTGCTCGACGGCATCCGCCGCCAGCTGCGCAATCGCGTCGACCTCGAGACGGCGACCAGCGGCGCCGCGGGGCTCGAGGTGATCCGCTCGCAGGGTCCGTTCGCCGTGGTCGTCTCCGACATGCGCATGCCGGAGATGGATGGCGCGCGCTTCCTCGCGCAGGTGAATGCGCTCGCACCGCAGACGGTGCGCATGGTGCTCTCGGGACAGGCTGACCTCGAATCGACCATCGCCGCGGTCAACGAAGGTCGCGTGTTCCGTTTCCTGCTCAAGCCGTGCAATTCGGAAACGCTGCTCGGCGTCATCCAGAACGGCATCGATCAATACCGGCTCATCAACGCCGAGAAACACCTGCTCGAGAACACGCTGAACGCGACCGTCAAGGTGCTGGTCAACGTACTCGGCCTCATCAATCCGGCCGCGCAACGCCGCGCCGCGCAGATCCAGCGTTACGCCGAGAGCGGCGCCGCCGCGCTGGGGCTGCTGCCGGGATTGTGGCAATACCACCTCGCGGCGATGATCTCGCAGCTCGGCTGCATCACGCTGCCACCGGACCTGCTGGCGCGCGCCTACGGAGGCCAGGCCCTCAGCAACGAGGAACGCAGGCTCTTCGAATCCCATCCCGAGATCGCGAGCAAACTACTCGGCACGATCCCGCGGCTCGAGGCGGTCGCCGGCATGGTCGCCGGGCAGATGCAGACGCCGCCGGCGGGCCTCCTCGACGGCGATCCGTCGACGTGGAAGCCCGAGAAAGTCGGTGCGGCGATCCTGTGGGCCGCCATCAAGTTCGATCATCACGTGAGCCAGGGGCGCATCCCGGAACAGGCCGCCCAACTCGTGAACCAGGCCGCGCCGGCCCTGCCGCCCGCGATCACGCAGGCCATGGTCAAGACATTGTCGGACGACAGCGGCCTCGTCATGACGCGTTCGGTCACCCTGCGCGATCTCGAGATCGGCATGACGATCGACGCGGACGTCATGAGCGCGCGCGGCATCCGACTCGTGCCGCGCGGCACTGAAGTCACCGCCACCGTCCTCGAACGGCTCAAGGCCGTCGCGAGCGGCGTCGGCGTCGCGGAACCCATTCGTGTTTCAGTCAAAGTGGTCGACTAGACCCAAGTTCGAAAAGGTAACCGTCATGGAAAAGAGCAACATCCTGCTGGTGGACGATGAGCCGAATCTCACGGCGGCGCTGGTGCGCAGCCTGGATCGCAGCCAGTTCCACATCTTCACCGCGGAATCGGCCCAACAGGGCCTGATGATCCTCGCGGGCAACAACATCGATGTTGTCGTCTCCGACGAGCGCATGCCCGGCATGACCGGCAGCCAGTTCCTGGCGGAGGTGCGCAAGCAGTGGCCGAACACGATCCGCATGATCCTGTCGGGCCAGGCGGACCTGGAGGCGGCGGTACGCGCGATCAACGAGGGCGAGGTCTACCGCTTCCTGCTCAAGCCCTGCCACCCGAAGGAACTGCAGGCGACGATCCTGCAGGGACTGCAGCACAAGAAGCTCGTGGCGCAGAGTCGCCGACTGCTGCAGGAACATCAGAAGACGCAGAACCTGCTCGAGGAGCTCGAGAAGGCCAATCCCGGGATCACGAAGATCGACCTCGATGAAGACGGCGCGATCTCGCTCGAGGAAGAAGCCGGCGAGATGGACGTTCAGTCGCTGCTCGATGATCTCGAGCGCGAACTGAAGGTCGCGAGCCGCTAGTTAGATGGGTGGGGATTAGGTGCCGGTGTAAAAAGTGGGGATTGGAACCGCGACCTTCGCGCTAATCC
>JAFAGC010000036.1 GCA_023423065.1 Pseudomonadota bacterium | reverse complement strand
AGCGACGGACGTCCGCTTCTCCCGGATTTTCCGTGCCAGGCACCCTCTTCTACATGCCGCGGAAGCGGTGCTGGAATGCGCTGCTGACGGGGAGCACTTCATCGTGGCCGCGGACGGTGAGGCGCAGCTTGCCGTCTTCGCCCTTGTCGACGGTGTGGATCGCGGACACGCGCACGATCACGCTGCGGTGGACCTGCCAGAACGTCCCGGAATCGAGCGCGGGCAGCAGTTCCTTGAGCGGGGTGCGGATGTGGCCTGTGCCGTTCGCGGTCACCACGCGCGTGTACTTGTCCTGCGCCTGGAAGAACAGGACGTCGTCTACGGCGAACATCTTCACGGAGTTGCCGACGCTCGCGGTGATCCACTTGATGCCCTGCCGCCCCGGTGCGAGACGCGACTGCACCAGGTCGAGCAGCGCCGCGATGTCCGGCGCTCCACCCGGAAGCCGGGCGCGCGTGCGTTCGACCGCGCGTTGCAGCCGATCGCGGCTCACCGGCTTCAATAGATAGTCCACCGCGCCCTCGTCGAACGCCTTCAGCGCATATTCGTCGTACGCGGTGATGAAGATCACCTGACACGCCGCGCCGGCGGCCCGGGCGACTTCGAGTCCGCTCACGCCCGGCATGCGGATGTCGAGGAACGCCACCCGCGGCCGGTATTGCGTCAATGCATCGAGCGCCGCGAGGCCGTCCTCGCATTCGGACACGACCTCCAGCTCCGGCCACAATTCGGCCAGCATCGCGCGCAGCTCCCGCCGCTGCGGCGCTTCGTCTTCGGCGATTACCGCGGTCGGCCGGGTCACGCCTTCACGCCCTCCGGCAACGGCATTTCCAGCGGCACGAGAATGCGCGTCAGCACGCCGCCAAACGCGCGCCCGGCGATCTCGAACGAAGCGTCTGTTCCAAAATGCGTCACCAGCTGCGCCCGCACGTTGGCGAGACCCGTGCCTTCACCCATCCCCAACGCGAGGCCCGCGCCATCGTCTTCGACCCGGACTTCGAGCTGCCCGCCATCCGCCCGCGCGGCGAGCGTGATTCGGGTCGTGCCAGGCATCGGTTCCACGCCGTGTTTGATGGCGTTCTCGACCAGCGAGATCAGCAGCAGCGGCGGGAAGGGCGCCTCGCGAAGTTCGGCCGGCAGGCGTATGTCCACCTGCAACCGATCGCCCAGCCGCAGTTTCATGAGTTCGAGATAACTCGCGCAGATATCGAACTGCTCGCCGAGCGTGGAATGCGCGAGACCGGTCTCCGCGCGCAGTTTCGGCAGCGTCGCGCGCAGGTGCTGGGCGAGAGCGTCGATCGTCTGCGCGGCGCGCTGCGGGTCCGATGCCACGAGCGAGCGCACCGAGGCCAGCGTGTTGAACAGGAAATGCGGTTCGACCTGGGCCTGCAGCACCGTGAGCTTGAGATCCGCCTCGCTCTTCTGCTGGCCCAGCTTCTCCAGCTCCAGGCGTCGGAAATGCTCGGCCCAGCGGCGTTTCTCCGAAAGATAGGCCTGCAACGCGAGCCCGCCGCTCGCGACGAACAGGATCACGAGATCCCAACCCACGTCGAGTGCCCAGCGCACGCCGGAGTGGACGTCGGTCACCGCGATGCCCGGAGATTTCGACGACCCGTGACCATGCATCGCCATGCGGGCATCGTGGAACCGGTCCGCCCATTCGGCCGACCACCAACCGGATGCCATCCCGCAGATCACGGCCAACAGCAGCAATGGGGCCGTGATCGCGCGCGGCCAGCCGCGATGCCGGACGAACGCCCCGAGCGCCGGCCCGGTTCCGACCAGCGCCACGTTGGCGCCGGCGCAGGCGAGGGAAACCGCGATGGCGTCCCACACGCCGTGCACGAACAAACCGTGTGAAATGCCGAAGGACACTCCCACGAGCGCACCCACACTTCCGAAGATCGCAGTGCGACGCCAGGCCCAGGGCCAGCTGAACGCCGGGTACTTCTGGTAGAACTGGATGAACGCGGATTCGCCCGCGGCGACATCAGGCGGCAGCGGCCGGCTCAGCGAGTGCGAGGGCTCCGACATGGGTCCGCATCCTAACTCTCAACGGATGTCGCCGCCTCGCGAAGCTTTCTCCAGCAGCACCTTCGGCACGCGCGGCCGCAACGTCGGATAGAACTGCGCGAACGTGCCCTGGAACGCGCCGTGATTCTTGTGGCAGCTCACGCAGCCATTGCCGGGCGGCAGCGCCTGCCCGCGCTTCGAGCCGGCATCGAACATGTAGAAAGTGTGGCCGTCCGGGGATGCAGGATCGATGAGATGGATCTCGTAGTTCGTGAGGTCCGCCTGCGTGAATCCCTTCTGGTTCAGGGAGCGCGGTTGCGTGTCGGTGTCGTAGAAACTCAGCACGAACATGGAACCCGGCGCATAACTACCGTGCTCGAGAAAGTGCTCGTAGGCTTTCGGTTCCATGAGCACCACCTGGAACTGCCCGGGCCGCGCCGCGTTGAACGAACCGGGGTTGTAGCCCATCCCCAGCGAGGTGCCGAGGAACACCCAGCGCTCGAGGTCTGCGGGTTTCTCCAGTTTGCCGTCGGCAGTCAGGCGCGCGACGCCGAGTCCCTGTGCCGCCGCGGGTGTCGACGCATCGTCCGCCGCGGTGGCCGCCGCCATCCATCCGCCCGCCAGGACGGCCGCCAGGGTGCAAAGTCGCTGAATCGATTTCATGTCGTTGCCTCCGTGAGGATACCGACGGCAAGTTAGCGGGGCGATGAACGAGTTTTCGAACCTTGCGACGAAAGCCGGATTCCGATGGATGACTCTGGCCAGTCGCGCGACGAACCCGCGGCGAGTTGCCAGATGCTGAAGATCGCGAATTCAGCGGGCTGAAGCGCCGCGATACCCACCGGGCAGACGAGACGCCCGCCGGCGATGTCGCTTTGCGTCATCGACCGTGTTCGCACGTTCGTCGTTGGAGTCGAACACTGCCCGTTGCAGGCCCTCGTAGATAGACCGCTTGCCGGAAATGAACCGCCGGCGGACGTTCATGAATTTCAATTCGTAGGTGAAACTCCCAACGGTCGATCGACCGGAATGGAACAGGCTTGCATACGCATTCCCTTCCGGCGGATACACGCCTATATTTCCGTTCATGGAGGTCGAACCAACTGCAGCAGCGCGTGCCGAACGCAGGGCGGAATTGGGCGCCTTCGGCTTCCTCGCCTTCATCCTCGCGCCGATCCTCGCGATCGTCATCGTCGCGGGTTACGGTTTCCTGGTCTGGATCTGGCAGATGATCGTCGGCCCACCCGGACCGCCGCCGCCGTGAACGAACTGCACATCGCAAGTTTCATCGTGCGAACGCGCGCGGAAGCCGCGACCGATGTGGCCCAACGCATCGCGGCCATCGAGGGCGCCGAGATCCACGCCGTCGAGGACGGCAAGATCATCGTCGTGGTCGAGGCCCCGGGCGAGCGCGAACTCGCCGATCGCATGGAAGACCTGCGAGGGCTGCCCGAAGTACTGATGGTCAACCTCGTCTATCACCAGGCCGACGCCCCATGAGCAACTCACGCCGCGATTTCATCAAGCAGACCGCCGCCGCCACCGCCGCGGCCGCCGCGGGCATCTCGCTACCCGCGCAGGGCCAGGGTTTCGTCACGGACCGCGCGGTCACCGAGCTCAAGTGGTCGAAGGCGCCGTGCCGTTTCTGCGGCACCGGCTGTGGCGTGAACGTCGCGGTGCGATCCGGCCGCGTGGTCGCGACGCACGGGGACGTGCATGCGCCCGTCAATCGTGGCCTCAACTGCGTGAAGGGTTACTTCCTCTCGAAGGTGCTGTACGGCAGCGATCGCCTCACGAAGCCGCTGCTGCGCAAGACCAACGGCAAGTACGACAAGAACGGCGAGTTCGAGCCCGTGAGCTGGGACGAGGCCTTCGACGTGATGGCCGCGCAGTTCAAGAAGACGTTGAGGGAGAAGGGCCCGACCGCGGTCGGCATGTTCGGCTCGGGGCAGTGGACCATCTGGGAAGGGTACGCGGCCAACAAACTGTTCAAGGCCGGCTTCCGCACCAACAACCTCGACCCCAACGCGCGGCACTGCATGGCCTCGGCGGCGTACGGGTTCATGCGCACGTTCGGCATGGACGAGCCGATGGGTTGTTACGACGACATCGAGGAAGCCGACGCGTTCGTGCTCTGGGGCTCGAACATGGCCGAGATGCATCCGATCCTCTGGACGCGCGTGACGGATCGCAGGTTGTCCTCGCCGCGCGTGCGCGTCGCGGTGTTGTCGGTGTTCGAGCACCGCTCGTTCGAGCTCGCGGACATTCCGATCGTCTTCAAGCCGCAGACCGATCTCGTCATCCTCAACTTCATCGCGAACTACATCATCACGAAGGGGCTGGTGAAGCGGGACTTCGTCAACCGGCATACGAACTTCAAGCGCGGCAACACCGACATCGGGTATGGCTTGAGGGCGGATCACCCGCTCGAGGCCAAGGCGAGGAACGCGAACGATCCGAACGGCTCGCAGCCGATGACGTTCGAGGAATTCGCGGCCTTCGTGAAGCCGTACACGCTCGAGTACACGACGAAGATGACGGGTGTCGAGCGCGGCTGGCTCGAGCAGCTCGCCGAGTTGTACGCCGATCCCAAGATCAAGGTGATGTCGTTCTGGACGATGGGCTTCAACCAGCACACGCGCGGCGTGTGGGCCAACAATCTCGTCTACAACATTCACCTGCTCACGGGAAAGATTTCGACGCCGGGCAGCAGTCCGTTCTCGCTGACCGGCCAGCCGTCCGCCTGCGGCACCGCGCGCGAGGTGGGCACGTTCAGCCACCGCCTGCCCGCGGACATGCTCGTCACCAATCCCGAGCACCGCAAACACACCGAGGAAATCTGGAAAGTGCCGCACGGCACGATCCACGACAAGAACGGTTTCCACGCGGTGGAACAGAACCGCATGTTGCGCGACGGCAAGCTCAACGCCTACTGGGTGCAGGTCAACAACAATCTGCAGGCCGGGCCCAACATCAACGAAGAGGCGCTGATCGGTTATCGCAAGCCCGAGAACTTCATCGTCGTCTCGGATGCATATCCCACCGTCACCGCCCAGGCCGCGGACCTGATCCTCCCGACCGCGATGTGGGTGGAGAAGGAGGGCGCCTATGGCAACGCCGAGCGTCGCACGCAGTTCTGGCGCCAGATGGTCGATGCGCCTGGCGAGGCGCGCTCGGACCTGTGGCAGCTCATGGAATTCTCGAAGCGCTTCAAGACCGACGAGGTGTGGCCGGACAAACTACTGGCGGACAACCCCGGCTATCGCGGCAAGACGCTGTTCGAGGTGTTGTTCGCCAACGGCGTCACCAACCGGTATCCGCTCTCGGAGCTGCCCGCCGACTTCGAGAACCACGAGTCCAGGGCTTTCGGCTTCTACGTGCAGAAGGGACTGTTCGAGGAATACGCGTCGTTCGGCCGCGGTCACGGCCACGACCTCGCGCCGTTCGACATGTACCACCAGGAGCGCGGACTTCGCTGGCCGGTGGTCGACCGTCGCGAGACGCGCTGGCGATATCGCGAGGGCTACGATCCTTACGTGAAGAAAGGCCAGGGCTTCAATTTCTACGGCAACAAGGACGGCCGCGCGATCATCTGGGCGCTGCCGTACGAGCCGCCGGCCGAGTCCCCGGATGCCGAGTACGACATGTGGCTATCTACCGGCCGCGTGCTCGAGCATTGGCACTCGGGCTCGATGACGATGCGCATTCCCGAGCTCTACAAGGCGTTCCCGAGCGCGGTGGTGTTCATGCATCCGAACGACGCCGAGGCTCGAGGCCTCAGGCGCGGCCAGGAAGCGCGAGTCATCTCGCGGCGCGGCGAGGTGCGCGCGCGCGTCGAGACGCGCGGCCGCGATCGCCCGCCTCGCGGCCTGATCTTCGTGCCGTGGTTCGACGCGAGCGTGCTCATCAACAAGGTGACGCTCGACGCGACCGATCCGATCTCCAAGCAGGCGGATTTCAAGAAATGCGCCGTGAAAGTGGTGAAAGCATGAGCCGCGCGCGGGTTCGATTCTTCGCGCTGCTGGCCATCCTGCCGGTGGTCGTCATGCCGCTGATGCTGTTCGGCCAGGATCCGACCGCGGACGCGCCCGTGCCGCCGCCGGGCGAGCCGCAGTCCATCGACGCCTTGCGCCGCGGAATTCCGCTCGACAAGGAGGCCGCGCCGCTGCCGATGGCGCGGGTGGAGAACACGGATCTGAAGCGCAAGCGCGCCTATCCGGATCAACCGCCGACGATTCCGCACGCCATCGACGGCTACCAGGTCGACAAGAATTCCAACCGCTGCATGTTGTGCCACTCGCGCGCCAACGCGGCCAACTTCCAGGCGCCGATGGTCAGCGTGACCCATTTCCTCGATCGGGACGGCCAGGTGCTCGGATCGGTTTCGCCGCGACGCTATTTCTGCAACCAGTGCCACGTCGTGCAGACCGATGCACGGCCGCTGGTCGAGAGCGACTTCCGCGACGTCGACGAACTGATGACCGAAGACGCGGTGAAGAGGCGCTGACGTGCGACTGCCCGCGTTCATCACGCGTTTCTGGAACACGATGTCGCGGCCGAGCCGCCACCTGAGTCTCGGCGTGCTCACGATGGGTGGCTTCGTCGGCGGCGTGCTCTTCTGGGGTGGATTCAACACCGCGCTCGAGGCGACCAACACCGAGCAGTTCTGCGTGAGCTGTCACGAGATGCGACACAACGTGTTCGAGGAGCTCAAGTCGACCATCCACTACACCAACCGCTCGGGCGTGCGCGCGACCTGCCCGGATTGCCACGTGCCGCACAAGTGGACCAACAAGATCGCGCGCAAGATGCAGGCGTCGAAGGAAGTCTGGGGCAAGGTCTTCGGCACGATCGACACGCGCGAGAAATTCCTGGACGAGCGGCGCGCGCTGGCCGAGAACGAGTGGGCGCGGCTCAAGGCCAACGACTCGCTCGAATGCCGCAATTGCCACGAATTCGGCTACATGGATCTCACGCGCCAGGGCAAACGAGCCGCCATGATCCACGAGCGCTGGCTGTTGTCGGGCGAAAAAACCTGCATCGACTGTCACAAGGGCATCGCGCACCGGCTGCCCGACATGTCGGACGTGCCGCAGGGGTAGTCAGAACCAGGCGCGCACGCCCGCGCGCACCGCAAACTCGGAAGTCTCCTCTCCGGCCGCGCGCGCGAGATCGGCAGTGTTCCCGAAGCTCCATTCCCAGCCGACGCCGACGTACGGTGCGAACTGGTTGGTGAGGTCGTAACGCAGTCGCAGCGACAGTTCCGCGCCGGACAATCCGGAGCCGATCATCCGTTCGGGGTCGTCCTTGCCGAATGCCGCGACCTCGAGCTGGGGTTGCAGGACCAGCTTCTGGGTGACGAGCACGTCGACCTCGGTGGCCAGGCGCAGCGCGGTGCGGCCGGATTCGCCCACATAGGCGATCACTTCGGTTTCGAAAAAGCCCGGTGCCAGTCCCGCGACGCCAAACGCGGCCCACGTGCGCGTGGGTCCGCTGCCGGAATCCTGGCGCACGCCGACACGCGAGCTCCACCAGCGACTCAGCACGCGGTCCCAGGCCAGCTCGTTGCGCACCGCCTCCGTAGCGCCGCCCGCCCGCGCGCCCTCGGATTCCAGCCAGATCTTGTGGATGTCGCCGCCGTACCGGGCGGCGGCCTCCCATTCGAAGACATCGCCTTCATCCGCGTCGACCCATTCGATCCGATCCAGCATCACCATGCCGAATCGTGCGCGATCGTCCATGCCCATCATCTCGACCATCTCGCGATGACTCATGTCGTGGTCGAGGTGCGACTGGGGCGGATCGGGCGGAACGTGTTCGCGCTCGCTCTCGGTCGGGCCGTCCACGGCGGCAGGCCGATGCTGTTCGTGCTGCGCGGAGACACTTGCGGATGCGAGCAACGCGACCGCCGCCAACCGCATTGGCGACTTCACGCGACCACCACTTCGCGGAACATGCCCGCTTCCATGTGGTAGAGCAGGTGGCAGTGATAGGCCCATCTACCCAGCGCGTCCGCGGTCACGAGATAGGCGAGGCGCTGACCCGGCTGCACGGGCACCGTGTGCTTGCGCACGAGGAACCCGCCGTGTTCGTCGACCAGCTCGCTCCACATGCCGTGCAGGTGGATGGGGTGCGTCATCATGCTGTCGTTGACGAGCACGATGCGCAGCCGCTCGCCGTGCCTGAAATCCAGCGGCTTCGCATCCGAGAATTTCTGTCCGTTGAACGACCAGACGAAGCGTTCCATGTGGCCGGTGAGATGCAGCCCGATTTCGCGGCCGGCATCGCGCCGGTCGATCGGTCCGCCGAGCGTATGCAGATCCGCGAGCGTGAGCACGCGGCGGCCGTTGTCGCGCAGGCCCACGCCGGGATCGTCGAGCCGCGAAGCAGGGGCCTCCGCCAACATGTCGACGAGCGGACCCGACTCGGCCGGCGCGTGTACGAGGGGCGGCGCGGCCGGCGGCGGCGCGTGACCCATCGCCGCATGCCGCGCGGCCTCGGCCGGATCCATGCCGCCGTGACCGCCGTGGTCCATCGCCATGTCGGTCATCGTGAGCAATGCACGCTGGTCGAGCGCCGGCACCTCCGCGCTCATGCCGAGTCGAGGCGCGAGCGTCCCGCGCGCGTAACCCGAGCGATCCATCGCCTGCGCGAAGATGGTGTAGGCCGCGTCGCCCGGCGTCACGATCACGTCGTAGGTTTCGGCCGTGCCGACGCGCAACTCGTCCACGGTGACCGGCTCGACATCCTGGCCGTCCGTGCCGACCACGGTGAGTTTCAGGCCCGGGATCCGCACGTCGAAGAAGCTCATCGACGACCCGTTGATGAGCCGCAGCCTCACGCGTTCGCCGGGCTTGAATATTCCGGTCCAGTTGCCCGCCGGCGTGGCGCCGTTGAGCAGATAGGTGTACGCATACCCGGTGACGTCGGCCAGATCGGTGGGGTTCATGCGCATCGACGCCCACATGCGCCGATCCTCGAAGGTCTTGGAGAACCCCTGCGTCCGAACGTCCTCGACGAAATCCGCGAGCGTGCGCTTGTTCCGGTTGAAGTAGTCGCTCTGCCGCTTGAGCGTCGCGTAGATGCGCTCGGGATCGTGGTCGGTCCAGTCGGAGAACAGCAGCGTGTATTCGCGGTCGGCCGCGTGCCGCTCACCGGCGCGCCGCTCGATGACGATGGGCCCGTAGAGCCCGACCTGTTCCTGGAAACGCGAGTGCGAGTGATACCAGTACGTGCCCGACTGGTTGACCTTGAAGCGATAGGTGAACGTCGTGCCCGGCGCGATCCCTTCGAACGACAGGCCCGGCACGCCGTCCATGTCCGCGGGCAGGATGAATCCATGCCAGTGGATAGACGTCGTCTCGCGCAGCTTGTTGGTGACGCGGACCGTCACCGTGTCGCCCTGCCGCATGCGCAGCAGTGGCGCGGGGAGCTGGCCATTGACGACGATGGCGCGGCGCGACGCGCCGGTGAAGTTCACGCGGGTCTCGCCGATGGTGAGATCGAACTCGGGTCCTGTGAGCACGGCGGGCGAGGGCACGCTCGCCCAGCCGGCGCGCGCGCCGCCCAGCAGGATGGCGCCGCCACCCACACCGTGTACGAGACCTTGTACGAATGTCCGGCGCGAAATCATTTCATGTCCCCGAGCGACCGCGTCCGCAGCCGCAAGGCATTGGTGATGACCGAGAACGACGAAAGGCTCATCGCGAGCGCGGCGAACATCGGCGAAAGCAACGAGCCCGTGAACGGATACAACACCCCGGCGGCCAACGGAATGCCGAGTGCGTTGTAGCCGAACGCGAAGACGAGATTCTGCCGGATGTTGCGCACGGTGGCGTTGCTCAGCGCGCGTGCCCGGGCGATTCCCGTAAGGTCGCCTTTCACGAGCGTGACCTGCGCGCTTTCCATCGCGATGTCGGTGCCGGTGCCCATCGCGATGCCGATGTCCGCGCGCGCCAGCGCGGGCGCGTCGTTGATGCCGTCGCCTGCCATCGCGACGCGTTTTCCTTCGCCCTGCAGCCGCGCGACGACCTGCGCCTTGTCCGCCGGCTGCACCTCGGCGATGACGGAATCGATGCCGAGCGCCTTCGCGACCGCCTGGGCCGTGCCGCGTGCGTCGCCCGTGAGCATGACCACATGCAGTCCCGCCGCGCGCAGCGCCGACAACGCCGCGGGCGTCGTCTCCTTGATCGGATCGCCCACCGCGATCGCGCCGCGCAGGCGCCCATCCACCGCGAGGAACATGACGGTGTGCCCGGACGAGCGCAGGCTCTCCGCCTCGCCCGCGAGCGCCGCGACATCCGCGCCCGCCTCCTGCATCAGTGCCGCGTTGCCGAGCGCGACGCGGCGGCTATCTACCGTCGCCGTGACGCCCTTGCCGGTGACCGACTGGAACCCGCCCGTCTCGGGAAGGGTGAGCCCGCGTTGTTCCGCGCCACCGACGATCGCGCGGGCCAGTGGGTGTTCGCTGGATCTTTCGACCGCGGCGGCAAACGAAAGCACCTGGTCCTGCGTGAAGTCGGCCGTCGCGAGCACCTCGCGCAATTGCGGCCGTCCGAGCGTCAGCGTGCCGGTCTTGTCGACCACGAGCGTGTCGATGGTGCGCATGCCTTCGATCGCGCTCGCGTCCCGGAACAACACGCCGAGCTGCGCGCCGCGGCCGCTCGCGACCATGATCGAGATCGGCGTCGCGAGTCCGAGCGCGCAGGGGCAGGCGATGATCAGCACGGCGACGGCGTTGACGATCGCATAGGAGAGGCTCGGCGCCGGACCCCAGATCCACCAGGCAAGGAACGTGAGGATGGCGATGCCAATGACCGCCGGAACGAACCACGCCGCCACCGCGTCGGCGAGCCGCTGCGAAGGCGCACGGCTGCGCTGAGCCTCGGAGACGAGCGCGACGATCTGCGACAGCAGGCTGTCCGCGCCGACTTTTTCCGCGACGACGAGCACGGATCCCGTCTGGTTCAGCGTCGCGCCCACGACGCGATCGCCGGGTCCCTTGTCGACCGGCAGCGGCTCGCCCGTCAGCATCGATTCGTCGAACGTGGAGCGGCCTTCGAGCACGCGCCCGTCGACCGGCACTTTCTCGCCGGGGCGGATGCGCACGCGATCGCCGGGATGGATGTCGTCGAGCGGCACGTCTTCCTCGGCGCCGTCGGCGCGCACGCGGCGCGCGGTGCGTGGCGCGAGCTCGAGCAGCTGGCGGATGGCCTGGCTCGTGCGGCCGCGCGCGCCGAGCTCCAGCCACTCCCCGGCGAGCACGAGCGCGATGATCGCCGCGGCGACTTCGAAGTACACGCCGACCGCGCCGTGATCGTCGCGCATCTCGACCGGGAACCACTGCGGCGCGAGCGTCGCGACCACGCTGTAGGCGAACGCGACGAGCACGCCGAGTCCGATCAGCGTGTACATGTTGGGCGAACGATGTGTCACGCCGACCCAGCCGCGGCGCAGGTAGTCGGCGCCGGCGTAGAACACGACCGGCGCGGTCAGGATCATCTCCACGAACTTCATGAACCGCGCGGTGGCCGGCGACCAGTGCAGATCGAACACGTGCGGGAGCATCGCGATGACGACCACCGGCAACGCGAGCGCGGCCGCGATCCAGAACCTGCGGCGCACGACGCGCAGTTCGCCATCGTCGTGTTCGGCCGTCGGATGCAGGGGTTCGAGCGCCATGCCGCAGATCGGGCACGAGCCGGGCCTCGGCTGCCGGATCTGCGGATGCATCGGGCACGTGTAGATAGTGCCGGCCGGCTGCGCCTGCGCTGGCGCCGGCGGCTGCGCGTGCGCGTGCGCATGGCATTGGGCGTGACCGTGGTGTTGGTGCTGCGCGTGCGGGTCCGAGTGCTCGTGCGTATTCATGATGCTTGTTCCTCGCCCGACTCTTCCTCACCCAGCGCCTTGAGAATGGGGCAGTCGGCCGCCGAGCCGTGGCCGGGGCAGGCCTCGACCAGTTGCGACAAGCCATCGCGGACAGCCACGAGCGCGGCGATGCGCCGGTCGATGTCGGCGAGTTTCGACTGGGCCGCACGCTTCACGCGCGCGACGTCGCGCTGGCGTGAAAGCCCCAGCAGGTCGCGGATGTCCTTGAGCGAGAATCCCAGCTCCTGGGCGCGGCGGATGAAACGCAGGCGCTGGAGTTGCAGGTCGCCGTAGCGGCGATAACCGGACTGCAGACGCGCGGCGGGGGCGAGCAGCCCGGCCTTCTCGTAGTACCGGACCGTGTCGATGCTCACACCGGCGCGTTTCGCGACCTTTCCAATCCCCATCGAGTCCATGTCGACCTCCGGAGAGCATCCTAAACTATGGACCTTGGTCCAGAGTCAAGGCATCGGGGGGGATCGAGGCCGCCGTGGGAGGTCCGGGGGCGATCGAGAACGGGGAGTCAGCTCAGGGCGGCGCCGTCCTTCGTCAGGTTGGCGACCGCCGCGATGAGCGCCTCGGCGCGCACCGGCTTCGCCATGTGCAGCTGGAAGCCGGCCGCGAGCGCATCGTCGCGATCCTGCATTCGGGAAAACGCGGTGAGCGCGATGGCGGGCAGGCGCTTGGCATCGAAGCCGCCCGCGCGCAGGTTGCGCAACATCTGGTAGCCGTCGAGCTGCGCCATGCCGATGTCGCTGACGAGCACGTCCGGCACGGTGGAGCTGATCTGCTTCATCGCAGCCTCGGCATTCGGCGCATCGAGGACCTGGGCGCCCGCGTCGGACAGGATGCGCACGATCAGCGCGCGCGCGTCGGGATCGTCCTCGACGACGAGCACGTTCACGCGCTTGAGTCGGATGCTCTGGTCGGGCGCGAGCTCGCTCGGGCGCTTGTCGGTGAGCGGCAGGCGTACCCGGAAGGTCGCGCCCTTGCCGACACCCTCGCTGCGCACGTCGATCGTCCCCTGATGGATGTCGACGAGATGCTTGACGATGGTGAGGCCGATGCCGAGGCCCGCGAAACTCTTTCCAGTGCCGGATTCCTGCTGGCTGAAGCGTTCGAAGATCTGCGGCAAAAAGTCGGGGCTGATGCCGCGTCCCGTGTCGGTAACCGAGATCTCGTAGCTGCCGTCGACGACACACGCGTGCACGTCGACGCGGCCGCCGCGCGGCGTGAACTTGATCGCGTTGCTCAGCAGGTTCCACACAACCTGCTGCAGGCGGGACTCGTCGGCCTGCACGTGGGCCTCGCGGTCGGAGACGTGCAGGTGGATTTCCACGCCCTTGTTCTGCGCCTGGGTCGCGACGACTTCCACCGCCGCCTCCACCGCGCGCGCCGGAGGGATCGCATCGAAGTCCACGCGCATCTTGCCGAAGCGGATGCCCGCGAAGTCGAGCAGGTCGCCGATGAGATGGCTCTGCACGCGCGAGTTGCGATCGATGGCCTCGAGGCCCTGCTCGAGCATCTGCGGCGTGACGTTTTTGCGCCGAAGCACCGTCGCCCAGCCGAGCATCGCATTGAGCGGATTGCGCAGTTCGTGCGACAGCGTGGCGAGGAACTCGTCCTTGAGGCGGTTGCTGCGCTCGGCTTCCGTGCGCGCCGCGCGCTCGCTCTCCAGGAGTTTCTCGCGTTCCGTGACGTTGGTGGCGATCGCGATGCGCGCGCCGTGGCCATTTTCCGCGATCAGGCGCCACTCGACGTCCACGACGCTGCCGTCCGGCCGCGCCACCGGCATCATGCCTTCCCACCGGCCGCCGTCGGCGAGAACCTCGTGTAGTTTGGAACACAGCGTTTCGTGACCCGGCGCGATGAGGTCGGCGCACTTCTTTCCGACGATCTCGTCCCGGTCCCGGCCCGTGAGGCGGCAGAATTCCGGGTTGACGTCCTTGTAGACGAGGTGCTCGTCGAGCAGCGCGATGCCGCTCGACGCCAGCTCGAAGATCGTGCGGAAGCGGGCATCCGTCGTGCGTTTCATGACGTCGGCCTGGCGCGCGAACAGCAGCGCGCGCACCGTCGCGATCAGCACCTGCGGCTCGACGGGATGCGTCAGGTAGCTGTCGCCGCCCGCGGAGAGGCCGAGCGACATGTCGGCGGTCTTGAGCGCGGTGGCCGTGAGGTGCACGATCGGTAGATAGGCCGTGGAGACGCGTGCGCGCAGGCGCCGGCACACCTCGAGCCCATCGATGTCGGGCAGGTTCACGTCGAGCACGATCAGCCCGATGTCGGCGTTTTCCGCGGCCGCCAGCGCCTCCTGGCCGGTGCTCGCTTCGATGACCTCGAAGCCGCCCGCGCGCAGGATGCGCGAGGTCGAATACAGCGAGGCCGGGTTGTCGTCGACGACCAGCAGCTTCTGGTTGGTGATCTGTGTGGGAAGCGCTTTCATGTCACCTCCTGGACGGCGAGATCGGGATCGAAGCGCATGGGCAGCGTGACCCAGAAGCGCGACCCCTTGCCGAGTTCGCTTTCGACGCCGACGCGGCCGCCGAGCAGCAGCGCGAACTTGCGGGCCAGCGAGAGGCCCAGCCCCGAGCCGCGCAGGCGCCGCTGCAGCTTCACGTCGAGTTGCATGAAGTCCGTAAAGAGATGCGGGATGTGCTCCGGCGCGATCCCGATGCCCGTGTCCGCGACCGCGAATTCGACGAACCCATCGTCGAGCACCCGCGCGGAGACGCGCACCTCGCCTTCGGGCGTGAACTTGAGCGCATTGGATATGAAGTTGCGCAGCACCTGCGACAGTTTCTTGTCGTCGGTGAACATCCGGATCTCGCCTTCCGGTTCGTCGAACACCAGCGTCACGGACGTCGAGGCGGCGATCGGCTTGAACATGCCGCGCAGCGCGGCGAACAGGTCGACCATCTCGAACCACTCGGGAGAGACGGTGATGCGGCCGGCCTCGACCTTCGCGAGATCGAGCAGGTCGTTGACCATCTCGGTGAGTTCGCGCGTCGAGCCGCGGATGAACTCGACCTGCTTTTCCTGCTCGGGAGTCAGCGGTCCGTCGAGTCGTTGCAGCAGGATGTTCGAGATGCTGGTCATCGACGTGAGCGGCGTGCGGAACTCGTGGCTCATGTACGAGAGAAAACGGCTCTTGAGGTCGTTCGCGGCGCGCAGCTGCGCGGCCTTGTCGTCGAGCTCCGCGTACAACGCGACCACGCCCTTGTTCGTCTCCTCGAGTTCCTCGCGCAGCGCGACGAGTTGGGCCTGCAGTTCGTTCATGCGACCACCACCACCGTGGCGTCGTCGCGCCCGCGCGCATGATCCCGGTAGAGCATTCCGGCGACGATGGCCGGGTGCGCGACCAGCGCGTCGGGCCGGCGCTTGAGATCCCAGCGCGTGGAGATTCCGTCGGTGTGCATGACGAGCAGGGAGCCGGGCGCACGCGTGTATTCGAACTGCTGCGCGCGCCTCGGGTTTGCGCCCAGCGTGCCGTTGTGCGAGACGAGTCCCAGCGACTTTTCGCGCGCGACGAGCGTGCCGGAGATGTTGCCAATACCCGAGTAACTCACGTGGTTGCCCGCAAGCCTGGCGCAGGCCGCGGCGCCGCCGCGCGTCTTCGACATCGGTTCGTTGGTGCGTGCCATCACGTCCCGCGGCGGGTCGAAGGGTGCGGCCTCGAAAGCCCCGACCGCCGCGCGGGCAGCCTCGGCGGCGAAGGGGCCGTGACCCAGCCCGTCGACGACGAACAGCGCGATTTCGTCGCCCCGATGTTCGAGATGCCACGAATCGCCGCATTCGAACTCGCCTCCCACGGGCACGCATATCGCGCCGAAACGCGTCGGGAGCAGGTCTCCGAAACGTGCGAGAACGATCGTGCCCTGGTCAGGCGCGGAATGAATGTCGAACTCGTTCGAGAGCCGGCGCACCGCGCCGAGCCCGGTGCCGGGCGTTCCGGCTGTCGAGTAACCGTCGGTCATGCAGACCGCCACGTCGACCATGCCCGGGCTGCGGTCGATCGCGAGTAGTTCGACGGTGGTGTGTTCGCCGTCGTGGAGCTCCTGCACGAGCAGCTCGCCGCCGCGCGCGTGGCGGAGCAGATTCCCGGCGAGCTCCGTCGCCGCGATCGCGACCTTGCCGGCGATCTCCGCGGTGAGCTCGAAGGATGCCAGCGCCTGCGCGGCGCGCCGTGCCTCTCCGACCTTGCTCTCGTCGTCGATGACGAAGCGTTGCTGCGCATTGACGCCCCGGATTTTCACGGCGGTATCCATCTCCTCACTTCCATCGGACGATGGTGACGCGCGTGCCGCCGCCGACCTTGGTGTCGATGTCGAATTCGTTCACGAGCCGCTTCGCTCCGGAGAGGCCCATTCCCAGGCCGCTGCCCGACGTCCATCCGTCCTTGAGCGCGAGCTGGATATCGGGGATGCCGGGGCCTTCGTCCGCGAACAGCAGCTTCAGGCCGCGACGTTCGATGCCATCGATCTTTTCCCAGTTCATCACGCCGCCGCGGCCGTAGACGAGCGCATTGCGGGCCAGCTCGCTCGCCGCCGTGACCATCTTGGTCTGGTCGACCAGCGAGAACCCCATCTCCTGCGTGAGCCTGCGCACGACCTGGCGCGCGATGACGATGTCGTGCTCCGACCTGAGCGGCGCCGCGCCGTTAGCCTGCGAGGTCATGTGCGCCGCCGCCGTCTATCTTTTGGCGCATCAGCGTCATGCCGCGCTCCACATCGAGCGCCGTGGCGACACCGGTCAGTGAAAGGCCCAGCTCGACGAGCGTGATCGCCACCGCGGGCTGCATCCCGACGAGCACCGTTTCCGCGCCGAGGATCTTCGCCATTCCGGAGATGTCGGAGACCATGCGGCCGATGAACGAATCCACCATCTCGAGCGCGGAGATGTCGATCAGCACTCCGCGGCTCGTATGACGCTGGATCGCGTTCGACAAGTCGTCCTGCAGGCGCAGCGCGAGCCGGTCGTGCATGTCGACCTGGATGGTGACGAGCAGGAACTCGCCCATCCGCAGGATGGGGATGCGTTCCATCAGTGCTGGTTCAGCTTGCTGCCCGTGCGGCGAAGCGCGAGCGCCAGGGCATCGGCGAGATTCGCTTTCGTCGTCACGCCCTGCAGGTCGACGCCCAGATGCACGATGGTCTGCGCGATCTGCGGCCGCACGCCCGAGATGATGCATTCCGCGCCCATGAGACGCAGCGCGGTCACTGTCTTGAGCAGGTGCTGCGCGACCAGCGTGTCGACCGTGGGTACACCCGTGATGTCGAGGATGGCGATCTGCGCGCCGGTTTCGACCACCTTCTGAAGCAGGTTCTCCATGACGACCTGGGTGCGCGCGGAGTCGAGCGTGCCGATCATCGGCAGTGCCAGGATGCCTTCCCAGAGTTTCACCACCGGCGTGGACAGCTCGAGCATTTCGCGCTGCTGCCGGTTGATCACGTCCTCGCGGGACTTCTGGAAGGTCTTGATCGTGTGCATGCCGAGCGCGTCGAGCAGTTCGGTGGCCTTCCACACCTGGTCGGCGAGGGAGTCCGCATCCTTGCCGATCTGCGCCCGCAGGGCGGCGAACAGCGGCTTCTTGACAGAGAAGATGAACGCGGCCGTCTCGTCGGAGGTGAACCCCTGCGTCACGCGCGAACGCGAGATGCCTTCGAGGAATTCGCGCAGCGGCTTGAACTCGCCGGCGGAGATGTCCGCGGATTTCGCGTGCTCGGCCGCGTCGGTCAGCAGCTTCAGGAATTCGCCCGTCTGCTGTTCGAGTTCGAGCGGCGTGATGCGTCCCTTGGTGCCCGTAGCGGCGGTCGCCATGTCGCGGGTCCAGTCGGCCTGGATCTCTCGGCCACTTTTCTTGAGTACGTTCGACATCGTGGCGTCAGCCATCGTGAGCGCCCTCCGGGAGTCTGGGAAAAGGGCGACGATGGTAACAACGGGGTCGGTTGCGCCCTGTAGGCGGGGTCCGAGTACGGCACGAGACATTGCCGACATGTGCCGGGGTTCAATCAGACCTTGGCCTAACTACTTCACGGTTCGGTCCGGCAGGCCGGCATGGGGAAAGGTCGGCGGATTTCCCGGCCCGCGCGCCCTGAAATGGCGCGTCCGGGGCCCCGGCAGGTCCCCACGAGTCCACCCGTCGAAGCCTGGGCCATCCGCAAGTTATTGTTTCCTATCGGATTATCTTTGCTTCGCGGGCTGGAAATGCGTTGTGGTAGGATGCGCGCCCTCAATTTTGAGCCACGCGCCCGTAGCTCAGCTGGATAGAGTACCTGGCTACGAACCAGGTGGTCGGGAGTTCGAATCTCTCCGGGCGCGCCACTTTCCTCTACCGCGACAACAGCTTGGCGCGGTTTTCCTTTCCCACGCTTCTCCGCAGCCAGGTGGTTGCGGGGGAATTGTGGGAGTCTGCATCGCAGACCTTCTCGGCTGCCGCAATCAGGCTTGTCAACTCGGCTGAGGAGTAGTGCGTCGTGATGCGGCTGCTCTTGTGGCCGAGCAGGTCTTGGCGATCTTCGAATGACACTCCGGCTGCGCGAAGGCGTCGGCCGAAGGTGTGCTTCAGATCGTGGACTCGCACTCGGCGGAAGCCATCGGCCGCTTCGGTTCCGGTTTGTTCCTTCCACTTGTCCGCCGCGCGAACACGAGCGTTTTGCCACGCCGTCGTGTTCATGCTCGTCAGTGGAAAGCCCTTCCGTGCGGCGACCGGACTTTCGGCCCCCGACTTCTTCGGCTTCGGGAAGCGAACGAAGACGTACTCCGGATGTTGACCCCGAACACTATCGATGACCGAACGCGCAACGCGGTTGAGAACAACCAGGCGATCCTGGCCGTTCTTCACCTTGTCGCCTTCGATGAGGAACACCGATGTGTTCAGCTCTGGAACCTCGACTTCGTCGACCCACTTCAACCCGCAGACTTCCTGTTCGCGCAGACCCGTGTTGACCTTGAAGAGCGACATCCGCGCGAGATAGTCGGGCAGCTCCTGGAAGAGCGCTGCCTGTTCATCGCGTGACAGCGGATACGGGGCGCGCTTGTCCTTGACCGGAAGCAGCTTGATCTTCGCTGCGTGCTCCAGCCAGGTCATGCCGCGCTCGTCACGCCACTCTGATGCCGCCAAATTCAAGATCCGCCTCACCGTGCCCAGCGCCAGGTTGATCGTCGTCGTCTTGACGCCGTCCGCTCGCCGGCTGGCGATGAACGGCTGCAGGCTGTCCAGATGCACTTGCTTGAGAAACAGGTTCCCGATGAAGGGATCGAGTTGGGACAAGTGAAGCGCATCGTCGTCGATACTCCTCTTGTGCTGATTTTCGTTCAGGAACTTGGTCGCTGCGGCACGAAACGTGCGATCTGGTCTCACGCCGTAGAGCTGCGCCGCACGGATCTCTTCGATTCGCTTGGCTAGCAGTTCCTGGGCTTTGACGATCTCGCCTGTTCCAGTGCTTTCGCGAAAGCGCGTTCCTCTGAACACCTTGTCGATGTGCCAGGTTCCACCGCGCTTGGTGAGACCTGACATTTTCTGGGTTCCCATGATTTGCTCCTGTGTGAGCGAGCCGCATGGCACCCGTTGCGGCTCTTATAGTCGTCCGCCCATGCATCGAGGTCAACGCGATCGAAGGCGATGCCTTGGACGCCGATGCGGAGGGTGAGGACGTCGGGGCGCACTTCGCGGTTGAAGCGGTTCTTGTCCATGCCGAGGTACGTAGGTGCGTCGCGCAATCGGATGAAGCGGGGTGCCAGTGCTGCATGCGCTTTCGACGTGTGGTTCAGAACGGCAAGGGACGAGGTGTCACTCATGGCTCATGTTTTCACGCCGTGGGGAACGTTGTCAGTTGAGGTATCGCCGAAGATTCGAGCTAAACGTTGATGACGTGCGGCACTCGAAATCTAGTTAGCGGCGGTGAATGCGAGATGTACGGCAGTGTGGGGTTTCGGCTGAATTTGGAGTGAAAGGCAGGATAGCCTCGCGGCGGCTCTTGTCTCACGATCACACGCATGGCGGCATCGGCGTTCATTCACTTGCGCGTGACTCAGGAGACGAAGCTGCGGCTTCGCGCGCTTGCACTGCGCGAAGGCCAAACCGAGTCCGCGCTTCTCAAGCAATTGCTCGGAGTCATGCTCCGAAGCGTCGGCGATGCAGTGCTCTCGGAGCCCAAGCGGGACGACGGAGGGCTTCGCCAGGCGCGACTGACTGTCCGCCTGCAGCCCAGCGATCAGGTCTTACTGCGCGATCGGGCTGCGGCTCGAGCGATGCCTGCGGCGACCTATGTCTCCGTCCTGGTGCGGGCTCATTTACGATCGCTCACGCCGTTGCCAAAGGATGAATTGCTCGCGCTCAAGCGCAGCATCGCCGAGCTGGCGGCCATTGGCCGGAACATCAATCAGATTGCCAAGGTGGCTAATGAGGGAGGCGGGTGGCCCAACTCAGTGCGCGATGAGTTCCGGGCAATGCTCAAGATCTGCGAAGCGCTGCGCGAGAACACCAAGGCGCTGCTCAAGGCGAACCTTCGAAGTTGGACCATTGGAGATTCCGAAGGCGGCGGTTAGGTCACGCGGCTCGGTCTCCGGCCGACTGCGCGGTCTCAGGCCTTCGGGCGCAGTCGGGGCCAGCCGGGAGGCGATTTGGCGCCAAAACCTAGAAACCGCTTGACGCCAAAACCTAGAAACAATACAACACTAAAACCTAGAAACCGTACAACTCCAAACCCTAGATCTAGCAATCGCTCATGGCGACGCCCGCCGACAAATTGGCCGCTTCCCTTGCCGTTCTGAAGGAGCTTCAGGACGCGGGGCGCGCTGCGCTTCGCGCCAGCGACATGAGCCGTACGCACCGCGAGCGTCTGGTTAAAGCCGGCTTCATCAAAGAAGTGATCAGGGGCTGGTACATCCCGTGCCGGCCGGACGAGCCAGCAGGTGAGAGCACATCCTGGTACGCATCGTTCTGGTCATTCTGCTCGTCCTACCTTGACTCCCGATTCGACGATGGCTGGTGCGTCAGTCCGGAGCAATCCATCAGCTTGCATACGGGCAACTGGACCGTGCCGCGACAGTTGCTCGTGCGCTCACCGCGCGGAAACAACAAGCCCACGGAGTTCATTCACGGGACTTCGATATTCGATGTTCGCCTCGATTTGCCTCCCACCGTCGATCGCGAGATCAAAGACGGCGTTCGAGTCTACAAACTAGCTGCCGCGCTGCTCTCCTGTTCGCCGGCGCAATTTGTTTCTCGGTCAACTGAAATGCGCGCGGCGCTCGCCATGGTTCAAGATGCATCCGACCTCCTGAGCCGGTTGCTCGATGGAGGACGCAGCACGGTCGCCGGCCGACTGGCGGCGGCCTTCAGAAACATTGGTCGCGACCGTATCGCCGATGACATCGTCGGAGCGATGCAGGCCGCCGGATACACAGTAAGCGAAAGCGATCCGTTTGAGGACCACTCTCTCATAGCGTTTGGCGCCCGCGAAACTTCACCCTACGTCAATCGCATGCGCATGGACTGGGCGCGGATGCGCGAGGACGTGCTCCGCATCTTTCCAGCAGCGCCAGGTCGACCCAAGAGCACTGCCGCATACCTGAAGCAGGTTGAAGAGATCTACGTCAACGACGCCTACAACTCGTTGTCAATCGAGGGGTACAAAGTCGGCGCAGTGCTCATCGAGAACGTTCGCGCTGGTAACTGGAATCCCGATATAAACAAAGACGATCAGGCTGACCGAAACGCACTGGCAGCCCGCGGATACTGGCAGGCATTTCAGTCGGTCGAACAGAGCATCAAGAAGGTCTTGGGTGGCGAGAACGCAGGGCGGGTCGCTGATCGCGATCACGCCACTTGGTATCGCGAACTGTTCAGCCCGAGCGTCACGGCAGGCATTCTTCGCGCAGCCGATCTCGCCGGTTACCGAAGTGCTCCGGTCTACATCCGGCGTTCGATGCACACGCCGCCAAACATTGAAGCGGTGCGTGAACTCATGTCCGCGCTGTTCGGCCTTCTGGAGAGTGAAGAAGATGCGGCAGTACGCGTCGTGCTCGGGCACTTCATGTTCGTGTACATCCATCCCTACATGGACGGGAACGGGCGCATGGGTCGATTCATGATGAATCTCATGCTCTCTTCCGGCGGATACCCATGGACCATAGTTCCCGTGGAGCGCCGCGCGGATTACATGGCTGCGCTTGAGCGCGCAAGCGTGGGCGGAGACATCAAGCCGTTTGCGAAGTTTCTAGCCGAGCTTGCCAGCAGTTACCCAAAGAGCATTTCTTCGGCGACCGCACGCAAGGTCAGACTATGAGCAAGAATGAGGCCGCGAGGGAGCGCGCGAAGCGTTTCTTCGTCGAGCCAAAACATATGGCGTTCGACTGCGTGGAGATGAATGAGGTGGCGTCGACGCACGAAATCGAGATTCTCGATTCTTGCCTCTCTTCGCTTAAACATGCGACACCGGCTGAATGAACTACGAGCACAAGAAGATCATCGAGGCGATCACCAATCTGGATGCTGCGCCCCCAGGCCCGCCGGAATTCGCCCGTTGGCTACGGGGCGATGCGCACATCGCTTTCCTGCAGCGGAACGCGGCTGAAGACGAACTGGTCGTCTTTGCGTCGAGCGAGCACACCTTCATTAACTCGGTCGCTGTTTCGGATGAGCGACTGTCGCCCATCGACCGAAAAGACCTCATGGGTTGGAACTTCAACGCTCATCGCTCGATCGCGAGCATCGTATCGAGCGCAGGCGACACTTGGATCGAACGGGGGCTGACAGGAACGGCAAGCAAGACGCTCGATGGGGGTGTGCAGCTGATCTTTGGTCGCACCTTTGAAGAGTGGACCGGCCCAGGACGGAATTACCTTGAGCTTCACCAGGAATACGCCCACCTCGCGCAAATCCACTGGCGCCCGGAGAGGCGCGCGCACTGTCGCTTCAATAGGCACGGAGATATCGAGCACACCGTCTCGATCACGACTCGTGAGGACAAGGGAAGTGCATTGGGGTTGGCGACCTTCAAATGGGAGCCGCTCGAGGAGTACCTGGTTGCCGGCAATTCCTCGCTTGTACGCATGTTCGATATCCCGCTGTACCGGAACGCAGGATTCTCCGGCTGGTCGAGCGAGCCCCCGCAGGATATCCAGCTTTCGGAAGATCTGTTCTTCCACCAGAAGATCAACGGCCACGCTTCCTATCTGCGCGGCGTGCAGATCATCCGCCCACGCCGCTCGAAGAAGGTCGTCTTTCCTCCTTGGGGCGCTCGCGTACAGAAGGAGGACGGGCAGTATGCGGAGTTCATCGCCAGTGACTGGCGCAACAAACAGGTGAGGAAAATTTCCACCGACCCGGCCGCTACGACGAACTACTTTGAGGCAAAAGGAAATTCGCTGCCGTTTGAATTGTCGCCCGCGTTTTTTCGTCCCGACGTGCTGCTCAAATACAAAGCCGACCGCGAAAAATACACTGTCGGAGAGCGCGACGTTTCGTGCCGGGCGGCCTGGCATCTCAATGCCATCGACGTCAATGAAGCTGGGCAGGTTTTCGCGTACATCGTTTACTTGCGCAGCCTTCCGTACTCAGAGCAGATGCATTGGGTGGCCTACAACGAGAAACCGAAGGCCGGAATTTCACAGCGCGCCATCACAACGGACTTTGAAGGAAAATTCGAAGCCATTCCGGATCCGCTGATGGACACCATGCAGATCATCCATCGCTGGCAGAGCGAGAAGGTTCCATGGTGGACGTTGCGCGACGAAAAGCTGCTCGCTCGCGTGAACACTCCGCTTACCGCCAGCCCGGACGAATGGGCGGAAGCATTTTTGGATCTGGCAAAGGTGCTAGTGGAAGGTTTTGAGACGAAAGCCATCCGCGCGAAGTTGGACGCAGAGAAAGTGCCGTATGACAAAGATGACAAGACGATCGCGCTCCTTGAAAAGCTATTGAACAAGGGAAAACCCGCAGGTGAAGTTGGAAAGCTGGCTGGTCTGCGCACGATTCAATACGTGCGGACGAAAGCGAAAGGGCACAGCGGCGGCAGCGAGAGGGACCAACTGATTCAGGATGTGCTCAGGGAGCATGAGAGCTTCGCCAATCACTTCAGATTTGTGTGCGGACAGGTCGCTGGCGAGCTGGAACTGATCGAAAAGACGCTTACACAGGAATTACGAGACGATGGATCGCGAATACACAAATGACAAAGTTCCCGGCAGGCTCATTCAGCGCCTCGAAGCTGTCGGAAACGGGAGAAGGTTCAGGCGAAGGGCCGTTCTGACGAAGGGAAACGCCAAGTGGGAGCTTGTGTGCTGCACGGTTGAAGCCTTCTTGCCAGATGCGGCTGTCCCGAAGCGCGTGCCATCGCGTGAGTATCCGCAGGCGATTCTCTTCGAGGACTTCCTCACGCAAAAGGAGTGCTTGAAGTTCGCGCGCGATCTGCAGAAGGGGAATGTGAGCTTCGGCGAGATCCAGTTACAGCGCGCACAGAACACTCACTGGAGCGACGAGCTCTTGCCCGTCAATAATGACTACATGACGCGCGCCGGGCATGTAGTCTCGCTACCCTTCGCGACGGGCGGCGGCAGAGCGTCAGTCCGCACATTGCTGGCTGTCGATCAACCGTATTATCCCGACGCGGACGGGGCGGCGCGCGACTGGCTGCCGCTTCGCGTTTATCACGGCGACCGCGATTCACGGAATGACCATGTGCTCTTCCTGTTGCCGGAAATACGTGCCTACATTGCCGATGCCGCGTTCTCCGGCGAACGAACGCTTGATATTACGATCGCCGGTACAAAGACCTCGACCCTGTCCCTGCTCGTCAAGGGCGCGTATTGGGAAGGAAAAACGCTTCATCATGTCGAGGCTCCAGTGGCGGATCGTAAAGCCGCGCTGGCTGTGCCGGAAGCTGCGGACCGCTTTGAATACTTCCTCATCGATCGTAATGCCGCGGTCTACGACTACCGCCGCGAGGATCAGTTTTCCCGCCAGAGCCGAGCTAGCGCGGGATCGGTTGAGCGCGCGCTCCAGGATCAGGTACGTAAGGCATGCCAAAGCGGCGAAGGACTGCGAATTGAGTTCAAGCCGTTCATCGAGATTGCGGACAAGCGCTCTCCGAAGGAGGACGTGATCAAGCGCGGCAACCAGAATCCGAAATTGCGTGAAGTCGTCGAGACGGTCGCTGCTCTTGCCAATGCCGAGGGCGGACACATCTATTTAGGAGTCAACGATGACTGCACGATCTCTGGAATGGGCGAGGCTCTCAGAGAATGGGCCAAGCAGGAAATTGGAGACGCGGCGATTGACCGCTATTTCGGCGCGCTCAGAAACCGTATCAAGGAGTTGCTGCACGGCGAAGTCGCGCTCGCCTTCTCGCACGTCGAGATTGACGGGATGCTTGTCGGCATCATCGAAGTTTCGGAGGGTGCGCACGGCCCGGTGGCCCTGCAGCAAGAATTTCATTTGTATATACGAAGCGGTGCAAGTAACCGAAAGGCGCCGCCGGAACAATGGAAGAGCATTCTCAAAGCCGACAAGCCGCATGGGATGTTCTGAGCGCTTCATGTGGCGCCAATGATGCGGTAAGGCGCCGGCCAGGTTGAGCAAGCGGTCAGGCTTTCGAAGCGTGGATCGGAGAATTCGATGACCTCAAGAACTTCAGAGCCAAGCAGGTCGCGCTTTGTGCAGAGATCGAAACCGGGACTCGGCTCCGGATATTCGAAGTCATTCGATATGAACTGAGAGAAGAAGCGCGCTGCAAATTGCGGGTAGTAAGGGTCATCGCAAGGAAACGGGATGGCGCATTTCACGATGCAGGGTGTGCCGATGCCGGCGAGGACGGCGGCGATCTTTTCATCCTCTTCGCGCCCGAGATATACGGCTTCCCCGCCCCAGGAGCGGAACAGGCGATAGACGCCCGACGATTCCTGCAGCGTCGAACGGTTCGGGCAAAACCAGATCATGCCCGTTCGGTTGCCGTGCCGGTTTCCGAGGCTTTCACGCATGATCTGGCTTCCGACTAGATACTCGCACTGGACGGACGTCATGTGTCCATCGGCGACGCACGAATCAAGGCGCTGGCGGACAAGGTCCGTAGAGAGAAGTCGAAGCCCGTTCGCTTTGATGGTACGGATCTCGCCCGGCGTCAGGCGTGTGCAGTGATACCCCACGATCCGGTGGCGCACGAGAGATTCATCGAGACGATCCACCAGCGCTTTGTATTCATCCTCGTATCTGTTTTCCGGAGGATTAATGCGAACCAGGATGTCATCCCATCCGAGTCGGTCGATGCGCTGCCTCTCGCGCTGAAAGGAAAGGATGAGCTCGCGATTCTGCACTGCGGCCTGGAGGAATTCCGGCGGCCAGGTGTCCACGGCCTCAAGCTCAACGTCGAGGACCGCAGGACTGTTCATGTGCGCGCCATGCGTTCCGGGTTTGCGTGCACCGCCTCGAAGCGCCATTGGCATACGCCTTCAAGACCTTTTATCAGGTACTCAGGGTCGAGCGGCGTGAAGATATCTGCGCCGTGCGAGAGGTGGGCTGTGACCGCATCCTGCTGCTCGGCGGGCAAGGCTTCCCACCATGCCGGTGAGAAAGCCAGGTTCTCGCAGTTTGATACAACCGTCCGAAACATCGCATCAGAAGCACTGGAGTTGTCCTCATGCATCACCGTGGCAAGTGATCGCATGAACTCCCTGCATGCGATAGAGCTGCTCTTGTGCCAGGCGAACAGAAAGCCCCAGCCCTGGTACATCGACGCCGAAGATATCGTCAGGAGGTCGAGCTTCCAGGTCTGGTCTGCGAGGTCCTGAAGTTGCCGTCCCAGGAAATCATATTCGGGGAAGAACAGCCCGGAGAACGCCAAAAACTGTGGCTGTCTGCAGGTGAAGAGTACGTATTCGATATCCGTGTAGTTCTTGCTCTTCAAGGATGCGTCAAGCGCAATCTTCTGCTCGCGCAGATTGGCGAGGCCAAACGTTGTACCCGCCTTCAGATCTTCAAAGAATTGTCGTGCGGTACTGGTCGTTGGCAGCTCTGCAAGCTGTGAGTCGATGAATACGAGCGCATTCTCCTTCACGAACAATTCGCGGCAAATCGAGCGGTAGGCGTACAGCAGAACCTGCTCATCTGTTGGATGCAACGGCGAGGTGTCAATCGGCGCGAATAGCTGATTGTCGTGTTCCTTGCAGAAGCCGAGGAACGTTGAAACTTTTCCGATGCCGTGCTTTTCCAGAACAAGGCGGCCGGTGTTCTTCTTGATAATCCCGATGTTCTTTGTGACTGTATACACGCGGCCGTCATTGGTGATTGCCGAGAGCTGCCCGTTCTTCTGTATCGAGTGCGCGCTGATGATTTCTCCGCACTGGCTCCCTCTGTCGAAATGCAGGCAGCGCCCCGCCCCGGCCAGTTTCTTCAGCTTTCCGACATAGGCATTCAAATCGAACTTGTGTGATCGTTCGAGCTGCACTGGTCCGGCTGAGGTCTTGCCGTCCCGGGACCAGCCGACATACGCGATTGCGATGCCGTTTTCCTGCGCCTTCTTGAATTGCGCCAGGCCGATATTCCGATCCTCAAAATCCTCTTCCGTAACCTCGACGGGGAACTCCTCCGTTGCCGTGATCTCCCATTCTTCCCTCAAGATGGAGAAGCGTGCCTTGTTGTACGCAGCGATTTCGGTGTGCTCGATGATCCAGCAATGGGCAAGCGCGCCTTGCAACATTGAATGTTGCGCATTGTGCTCCGTCGGAATCACTTCGAATTTCACGAAGTACATCGGCATCGCGCGCCTACCGCTTCCAGTCATCGTCAAGCGGCGTCAGCTTGATCGGGAAGGCGATGCCTTTGCCGGAAGCATCCGAGCGCTTCCTTTCCTCGCGATGCACAGCCAATGAAAGGTAGATCAGGGCTGCCCGCGAGAGTCGGAGCAATCGCAGAGTCTTTGCGGCAAGCGCGCCGCGTGAAATGAGATGGCGGTATTCGCTATCCGCCTCCTCGGCTTGCGTCTCGATGCCCCGGTCGCCGTCCTCATAAATCTGGACGTAGCGGTGTTCAAAGAAGTTTCGCAGCCGGTCAAGCGCCCTGGCATCCGGATCGGTTGAAGCCTGGAACTCTTCCTCGAATAGATCCTTCGAGAGCCAGAACAAACCGCGAAGCGGCCAGTTGTCGTTTTTCTCAAATCTCGGGAGCAGCGCCGTCTGGCCTTTGGCGTACCAGAGTTTTCGGAATGACACCGCCTGCGGCTTTATGCCGAGGTCGAGATAGTCATTCAGGAAGAACGCGATCTTATCGAGCAACGAGTATGCGGTTCTGAACGCGGCACGTTGCCGCTCCGCCGCGAGCGAGTAGTGCGGCAGCTCAGGCGCGTCATAAAGCAGCACGTCGCGGTCAGAAAAGTGGAGCTTCTCTCCGCGCAGCCCTTCGTAGTAGGTGAACCGCGCGGAGACGTACTCCTGCTTCATCTGGTTATAGAACCCAATGACGCGCGGCACGCGTTCATCGCCCAAATTCCCTCTCAGCGAAGGCAGTGTCAGAACATCATTCGCAGCAATCGGAAGAGGCCCAAGATCGTTCAACGGATTGAGGAAGAGCCGGTGCGACAGGCACCAGGTCCGGTACGACCTCTCACTTGCGCTGCGCCCCACGCTGAAACGCTTGCCGACGCGCTTTCGAACTTCGGCAACATCCACGTGCCTTGCGACCTCATCCTTTTGGCGTCGGAATTGAGCCTGCACCTCGAGGTATCCTGCACTCTCATATCGAGCATCCGCGGCAAGCGCGCTGATCAGCAGGTCATGCGCGGCAGTCAGCATGGCGTCGGCGTGCCCGCGGTCGTAGAGAGACTGCGCATAGCTCACGAGGCCGATTCCCTGATTGCCAAGAGCCATCGCAAATCGAGGATCCTCTTCAAGAGCGAGGCTTCGGGTTTCTCCCGCCTCGATGAAGCGGCCGATAAAGCCGAATTGATTGGCGAGGTTCGTTCGTATCCGGCAGCGTTGAAAGACAGGCAACTGCGCAAAGCCCTGATGCTGCTCCGCTCGGCGCAACTCAAGAATTTGCGCCTGGATTTCAGGCTGCTCCCACGCCCAGATACCGGCATCTTCCTTTTGATGCCGCCTGTTCTCCCATGCGTTCGCCGTAAAGTAATGCGCCGTTGCTTCTTGCGCCGGAGAAAGTTTGCGCGCGCGGAGTTGCTCAAGGAGCTCGAAGGCTCGCGTTGTGCCGGCCTCCGACTTCTCATCGAATGAGGTATCGATCAGAAGGCCGATGTGATCAATCGCCTCGTCTTCCCCAATTTCGGCAATTTGTCTCTCGATCAGCTCGTCCAGATTTGAAGGTCGGCCCTTCATCATCGTCTTGCCCGCTCTTCTTCAACGATGTCGGCAAGCGCATTGAGATTCTTGGCGAGCTGCCAGGCACGGTCTGTGAATAAGTCCACGTCAGAATCGAGCAGGTCGGTTCGCTCCAGGATTGTTTCTTCGATCAGCTCGGAAAAGAGCGCGTGAATACTATGCGCGAGATAGTTGCGCTGTGTGCCAAGCATATCGAGATGCGGGCGCATCGCGCTCAGAAGACCGTGGCGCTCCAGGAGTCTTGTGAGCTGGCCGAGCGTAATTTTCTCTGGTGTGCGGACATTGTTTGCCGCCAGGAACTGTCTTAGTTCGGATTCGAGTCTTCCGGCAGCCAACATCGCGCGGCCCAGCTCTGCGCAGAACGCGTCGTCGGTGCGCAGAAGATCGAAAAATTCCTTCCCTGATGCCGGCTCGCCCTTACGCATCGACCCACTCGCATTCAAGCACCACGCCCGACGACTTGCCGGTGCCAAGTCTCAAGAAGAGTGCGTGACGGTATTCCAGATCACGCCGGTAGGCACGTAGCTTGCGGATATCGCGGTCCTTCGGTTCGCGGTTCGAATCCTTCTTGAGTTCAATGACCAGCAGGTTTGCCGTGCTATCTCCCCTCATGTGAACAATGATGTCGGGATAAACCAGCTCAGGCAGTTCATCGTAGGCAACCGTCTTGGGCGCATCACCCATGCGGTTGTAGTCAACGTCGATGTCGGAGCGTTCGAAATGAGGGCGGAGATAGTTGGCGATCTGCGCAGCGATTGTGCGCTCCGCGGCGTCTAACTCCAGAAGCTTCCGGTCGCGATCAAAGAGCGTGCTGAGCGCGTCGCGCACCGCCTTGCCAACGGCAGGGTCATCGCACGCCTCCAGCGCCGCCGCGAAATCCACATTGTTAATCATTGAATCGACCCTACAGATGAATGCGCCGCGCCGGCAAGCCAATACGTTCGCAGCGATTTTGGAAAATCGTTTGAGACCGTGCCCGGCGCCCGGCACTTCGCAGGTTGCAACGGAAAGCTTGCATTTCCGAAGAGGCGTGCTACGTTGATCTCCGGGAGTCGTATGCCTTGGTTATGAGTGACCAAAAAGACGACGTGCTTGATTCGCTATCTGCCTGTTAGCTGTCTTCATAACCGCTGGCGCCAGTAGCAGTTAAACGCTCATTGCTGCTGAACAAAGCCCAGCCTGTATGGAGATTACGCTATGCAAATCGATATTTCGAAAGCCAGTTCGGACTTCTTGCGCTCCGAATATGTTGCCGTTGGTGGTGAGAAGCTAAAGGCCAGTCACTCGCGTGAACTGACGGCAGCGTATTTCGGCTACAACACTCATGCTGCACTGCTCGCGGAGAAGAACTACCCATTGCAGCGACTGGGCGAAGCCGACGTGCTCGTTCCGAATATCGGACTCATCGATCAGCGCCGGAAGGCGCTTGCGGGTCTGCCCGCGGATCTTTTTCCATCCCGTGAGCTCGCGACGAAAATCAGCTCGTTCCTGCAGGCGCAAGGTTATTTCGGCGGCAAGGTGTGGCTGTACGAATCGCTCGAAACCTATGTGACGGAGGTTCTCCTGATCGAGGAGGACGCCCGGATCCTGGATGAGCTGGCGGGCGTGATGACCGAGACCAACGCGAACTTCGATACGGACTTCGGAAGCTACGAGTCCGCCGAGCTGATCGAAGACGATGACAGCGTGAGGCTGGAGGTCGAAGGCCAATACCACGGCTCCGCCGATCCCGAGCGGCCCTTCTGCGGCGATCAGATTGACTTGACCGTGACCGTCAATTTTCTGCGCGTCGCCGGACGCGTCGCCTTCGCATATCCGCATATCTCGGCGAGCGGTACGGTCAATGATGATTGGGTCGATCCGGAACTGAAATCCGGGAACGCGTCTGCGACGACCAGCAACTTCGAGTAGGCGAGAGCACGATCATGGAACCCTCGGAAATGCAGCAGCGCCTGGATGCGATCTCTGATGACAACGGCACAGCCTATGGCCGCGTTCACGGATTGTTCGATGCCGAGGAGGCATACGGTCAACAGGTGGCCAGGTACAAGGGCTATCTCGCGTTGTCGGACGCCTTCAAGTCCTTCTTCCTCGAGACAACGGAGACGTTCAACCGACACATTCGGCCGCAGGTCAATGCTCCTCTGTCCGAGTTCCACGCGATGTTTTTTCCACGCCTCGTCTATGCATGGCAGTCGCTATGCGGCTTCGAGAGGTTGGCGCTTCATGGATATCCGCTTCAGGCTTACGCGGGGATTCGCAACATCTTCGATTCAGTTCAATCCCTGTCGGCTGCGATGCAAGGCTTCGTTGATATGTACGCCACGGAAGGCGTAGTGGCGGGTCAGGCTTTCGACCTGAAGCAGGTCAAGAAGCTCCGAAGACAGACTGAACAGGAAGTATCGCTTCGGATGTCGGGCGCGAAGAGCGGCCTCAGTAAATCCACCGTCGACGAACTTGCTGTGTGGGACGAACTATTCAACTTCGAAGTCCACGGCGGCAGATTGTCTTACGCCGCGTCGGTGGGATTTATGAAAGGGCAGGCCCCTCTACACGTTGTTCCGGCTTTCCGGGAGCAGGACTTCGCAATGTTCATGAACCGGTATTGCGAAATTTCCTGGATGACGCATCGGCTGATCCCTCTCGTGCAACCGCCTGCAATTTCGTTCGATCCGAAATGGAAAGAGAAATGGAAGGTGATCGATGAGAGTTTTGGCATCGTCTGCGCGTCGCTCACCAAAGAGAACGGCAAGGCTATCGGCGCCGCGATTGTCGAGTACGTGAACGCCAAGTTTCCGTTCAACGCGGATTCTGCGTTTCCGCTGAAATAGCAGGGAAGAGAGGAAGCATGCCGGGGAAACGGCCGATCGACATTCAGCGAGATGCGGCGATCACGCTGCAAATCGGCGGCAATGACAATTCGCCGACAAGGGAATTTCTCTCGACAGGAGATTGCCTCTACATCATCAAGGATACGGGCGTCTTCAAAGTCCAGTTGGCTGACGACATCGATCCCGGCAGGACGAACCCAGCGATCCCCAATCTCAGCCAGCAAATCCTGACGGCCGGGTATGAGAACGAAATCGTCGCCCGCATCTTGCTTACCGCCAAGTACCTGTTCGATGAACGAAACGCGACGGTAAAGCCCTTTGTGGCGACTTTGTTTGAGAACTGCATTGTCCTCACGCGCCATCTTCTGGAGTTGGAGTTACTAGTGCGGGAGCTTGCAGACGAAATACTGCGGAAGCAGACGGCCTTCGCGGAGCAGCCTGCCGCGCCGAACGCGTTTAGTCTTCCCTCCATCACCGGACTGGACTCGAAGCTTCACTCCGTGCTGACAAAAGCGGATAAGGCGAAGGATTCCATCCTTGGCATTTGCCGACTGCAATTTCTTCCAGGTGCGGTGGGCAAGGGCAAACTCGAAGATCTGCACAAGGCGATCGAAGCGGCGATGCAGGCGGAGCCCGACCTTTTTACGGCATGGACGGAAACCTCCAAGTATTTTTCGCTCATACGCAACATGAGGAATGTCAGCGAGCATCCGAAGGAGAACTATCAGCTTCTCCTGACCAACTTCGAGATGCAGCCGAACGGACAGGTCTATCCCCCGCTTGTCGAAGTCCAGCATCCGGACACGCCGATCAGGACGCTGCCACTGTCCGAACTGGTCGAATTTGTCCGGAACATGACGCTAGATCACGCGGAGATGATGCTGGCCTTTATTCGCTTCGCCGTTCTGCTGAAGGACAATCCCTTTCAGGAATGGGTCGCCGAGTTTCCGGAAGGGGAGCGCCGACACAAGTTCGTCCGCTACTACCGTGCCATTCATATGAATGGCGCCTGGCGCATCCTGGGCTAGGTCACTCGCAGATCGTGTTTGCGCGCGCGGCTTGACGCGAAGTGCCGTGCTCAATAGCGGTGCGCGCCACCGAACCGCAATCCGTATCTCGGCTCTTCCGTCTGTGGTGCGGCGAGCCCGGCCTGATCGACCTCTTGGTATTCGTTATTGGCAGAGAGCTAAGTTTCGGGGGAGTAACGAAGTCGGAGCTGATCGCACAGGTCACGTCCGAAACCAGACTCGTCTTCTCCGAAAATCTTCATAAGCTTGCGCAGAGCGTTCTCGCCTTGTGACTGAATGACGAGATCGGTAAGCGCGGATCGGATACCAAATCGGTTCATCGCGGAATTGAGCGACGGAACCGGGATGCTCAGGCTGAAGAATCCGACAGACAGAGAAATGTTTGTGGAGTTTGTCTCTTCCACGCCGTAGCTTGCTTCGATGCTCTTTGCGACGGATTTGAGTAGCTTGTCGTTCGATAGGAGCTTCTTTTCATCTTCGGTTTCGACGGCATGCTGGTAGGTGGATAGCCACTCCCTCAGGTTTGCGTATTTGTCGCGAAGTGCGATTGCGGAGAGCAGTAAGTCGTCCACACTGGTTGCCTGTTCGATTACCTGCACCGCGATCGGGGGAAGATTGAAGGAAGCAAGTGCTCCATCTATTTCCGAGTGGCGAAATCTGAACATCTGTGTACGAGCACCAGATACCACTTTTTCGGTTCTCGCCCACGCATCACGGCGTGCCGCGAGAAATCCAGATTCCTTGATCAATGCTCGACGAAAGGGATGGCCGAAATACGGGGCCGAGAGAATGTGGCTTCGAGCCAGCATGCCAGCGCCGCCCCAAAGCAATGCCGACATATGAGGGTCGGCTGACGCTCCCGTTAGTTTCCAGGCCCTTCTGTTGTCGTCCGCGGCCTCCCTCAGAGAGGGCGTGACTGCCATCCTATCGACGATCTTCTCTCGCATGGCCACGAGTGTTTCAGCATTCGGGCCAACAAAACGGGTCTAACGAGGGAATCGCTGATTAGCCGGGAAAGCTGCGGATGATCTTGGTTCCATGTGGCCGTGAAACCTTGGTCCACGATCAGTTCATCGTAGATCACCAGATTGGTAAGAAGCGTCAGCAGGCAGTCAATCTGTATGACCGCGAGCGGAACATCCGTGAATGTATGGGACTGCTTGTCTTTCGAGATTTCGATCTGTCCAGTGGGCGCGGGCGACAGCCCGGAAACGAGCAGTTCGTTTACGTCCTGGAGAGTCCAATTATCGGTTATCAGATCTAGTTTCACTGCCTTTGTGTATCCCGACTTGAAGTGTTGCGGATCGCATTGCCTCAACCTACCCACCGCCCTACATAGCGTCAATGTGATAGTGGCGCGGCAGTATTGGCTACCTGACGCGTTTTGCCC
>JAFAGC010000061.1 GCA_023423065.1 Pseudomonadota bacterium | reverse complement strand
GCGCGAACCCTTGCACGGTCCGCGCCCGGCAACGACAGTCACATGCATTCGTTCGGGCGTCTAACTATTGACCCTGGATATCCGGAGCACGCGCCGCGCCTCGTGCCGCGGCGGGACTCCGGATGATGGGCGTCAGGTCGCCGGAGGTGCGGCGCGCTTCGCCGTCAGCTGCTCGGCGCCGAAATCACCCACGTTGCGCGTGAGCTTGAGCTCGTCGCCCGCGAGCGTTCCGCTGTAGGTGATGGTGATGGTGTTGCCGTCGATCGTGAGCGGCTCGGTGAAGCTCACCTTGTCTCCTTCGACCTTCACATCCTTGAGCGGCACCGTGCCCTTGCCGAGTGAGTGATCGTAGGTGGCTTCGCCCGCGAGCGCATCGCCCGAATTCTTGAATTCGTAGACGTACTTCTGCACGCCGATGGGAGACTCGAATTCGGCGGTCCAGCGGCCGAGAAGGTCAGCCGCGTTGGCCGGGGCGGCGGCGGCGGCGACGAGCAGCGCGAGAGCGCCGAGGAAGGATCGGATTTTCATGTTTTTTCCCTTTGTGTTTTCGCGAAGTTCACGGTGGTGAGGCCTCTCAGCCTTCCTCGCCGTAAATATTGAGTTCCTTGATGACCCAGGGCTGCCAGCCGTCCTTCTCGGTGATGGCGATGCGCAGGTGCCGCGCCTCGACAGGCGCCGCGAGGTTGAGCCGTGCATGTGGCTCGCCGATCACGCGCGGGGCGACCATGGTCCAGCTCTTGCCGTCGTCGGACACTTCGACGCTGTAGATCGGCGCCCAGCCCATGTCCTCGCCGCGCGGAGACTTCTCGCCGCGCGAATCGATGTCGATGCCGACGATCTTGCTCGATGCGGGCAACTCGACCGTGAGCCACTCCACCGGGAACGGCTTGAATCCTTGGGTGAAGTATCCCGTCTTCGGATCGCCGTCGAGCATTCCTTCCAGGGGCGCGTTCGCGCGCGCCTCCATGTTGGCGGCGAGTTTCCATTCCGCGCGCCGCTCGAAGCGCTTGCGCGGGGTCGCGAGCGCCGGGATGCGCCCGCCGAGCTCGGCCAGCGTCCAGTAGTTGGTGCGCGCGGCGTCGGCGGCGCGCACGGCGGCGACGGCGCCCGCCTCCACCGCGGGCGCGCGGTTACCGAAGCTGTTGCGGATGTAGGTGAGCACGTTGGCGAGCTCGGCATCCGAATAGGAATTCATCGGCACCATGGGCGCGCCGTAGTCCACGCCGCCGATCTCACCCTGCAGGCCGTGCAGCACGATCGCGATCGCGGCGCGTTCGTCGCCGATGACTCGCGCGGAACCGGACAGTGACGGCGCGATGGTTCGCCCCTCCGATCCCGGCATGGGCGCGCCGCGGCCATCCGTCCCGTGACACGCGAAGCACAGCGAGCCGTACAACGTGCCGCCGGCGCGGTAGGCCTTGAGGCCATTGGTGCCGAGCAGCCGGATGAGCTGTGGGTCCTCGTTGTTCGCCTCGTCCCAGAGTTGCTCGTTGATCGCGAAGACGCCTGCGGACGTGGAGGCCGCGGCGGTGGCGCGAATGACCTTCTCCGCATCGGGCAGGCCGGCACGTCGCAACGACAACATGGCCTGGATGGTGACGCGCGGATCGGCGTCTTTCAGCGCGCCCCGTGCGGCGACGGCGAGCGGCGCCTTGGCCGGTGTCCTGGCGTCGAGGCGCGACTCCGACAGCCGCAGCCCCGCCATCCGCACCTGCGGATCCGCGGCCTTGAGCGCGCTTTGAATGACCTTGTCGTCGAGCGCGCCGAGCCCGTCGAGCGTCCACAACGCGTGCAGGCGCGGGCGCGGATCGGTCGCATCGGTGCTCGCGAGTTTCGTCAGGGCCGGCACGACGGAGAGGTCGCGGCGCAGCACGAGAAGCTTTTGCGCAGTGTCGCGCCACCAGCCGTTCGGATGCGACAGGTGACCCACCCACTGCGCGGGCGTCTCGTCGAGCATGCGCGGCCGCGGACCGGGCTCGAAGTTCTCGTGACGCACGCGATAGATGCGTCCGCGACCGATCTCTTTCTGCAGGTCGAGAGCTTCGATCTGCTCGCGCAGGTACGTGCCTTTGCGCGTCCAGTTGGCCTGCTGAATGATGCCGCGGTACATGTCGACGATGTAGAGCGTGCCGTCGGGCGCGGTGATCGTGTTGACCGGTCGGAACAGCGGATCGGTCGCGCGGATGAATTCGCCCTCCTGGTCCTCGTATGCGTTGACCAGGCGCGTGATGCCATCCTCGACCGTCACGCGCGTGCGGCGGACCAGACGGCCCACGGGCTCGGCGAAGAACAAATCTCCGCGCAACTCGGCCGGCAGCCGGTCGCCACGGAAGATGTCCTGGCCGCTGGTCGCGGTGAAGTGGTTGAGCGTATTGTCCGGGCGCAACTGGCCGGGACCGCCCTGCGTGTCGGGTACGCGCGCGATCGGCCAAACTACCTTGTAGCGGCCGACGAGCTCATCCGGCGCGGAGAACTGGCCGTAGATGATGTGCTGCTGGAAGTGGACCGGACCGGTTTCGTTGCCGGCATTGACGAACCAGACCTTGCCCCAGTCGTCCTGCGTCAGTCCCCACTGTCCGCCGTTGACCGGAATCGACTCTTTCACCGCCTTGCCGTCGGCGCCCATGCGCAGGCGGTAGTCGTAGAACGTCGCGTAGAGCCCGTTGTCCATGGCCCACACCAGGCCGTTCGGCTGGTGTTCCATGTTGCCGCCGCGCCTGCCGCCTTCAAACCACAGGGTCTTTTCGTCGGAGACACCATCGCCGTCGTTGTCGCGGTAGATGTAGAGATCGTTGGTGTTCGTCTCGCCGATGATGATGCGGTCGTCGAGCGGCAGCAGGATTCGCGGCAGCAGTAGTTTGTCGGCGAACACGGTATGTTTGTCGTAGACGCCGTCGCCGTCGGTGTCCTCATGGCGCGAGACGCGGCTGGTCGGCTGCATCTCACCGGTACCGTCGGCATCCTGCATGTAGGTGCGCATCTCCGCGACGTACATGCGGCCGTTGCCGTCGAAGGCGACCATCACGGGTTCCGCGATGTGCGGCTCGGTCAGCACCGGCTCGAGCCGGAAGCCGCTCGGCAGTTGCATCGTCGCGATGGACGCTTCGGGCGACAGCGCGATGGAGGGCGGCGCGGACGACATGGGCGCATGACCGTGGGCATGGCCATGGCCGTGCGCATGGGCCTCGGCCGGGGCGTCGGACTTCTCGGGTGTCGAGCAGGACGCCAACAAGATCGCCAGCACCGAAACCGAAAGGAGGCTCAATGGCTTTTCGTATAGGTTCATATCAAATGTGGCAATCGCCGGCATCGCGGAAGGGGCGGCAATATTCGTTGACGACGGTTGCAACATGCAATTGTTCGTTTGCCGAGGGAAATCCATGAAAATCACGGCGCCCGCGATTCGGCGAACGCGTCGGGGAGCGAAGATGAGAACGCACTGGCTGTTCGCCGCCTTGCTGAGTGGGTGCCTCTCCATTTCCATCGCCGGTGCGCAAGAGGCGCCCGCACCGGCTGACGCGGCGTCTCGAGCGGATGCCGGAGTAGACCAGGAAGTCGTCGTTCGCGGTTTTCGCGGCGACCGCGCGATGTATGCATTCCTGACCGGCGATTTCGTCACGGCCGAGGCCGAGTTCCGGAACAATCGGCGCTGTGTCGAGCGCCTCGTGCGGCTGAGCGAGGCCGCGATCGCGCAGGCGATCTCCGATTACACCCAAAACAGCATCAGGGCCGCGGGCGGCTTCGCGGCCCCTGGTTGGGGCAGCGGCAACTCGCCCTCCATGTTCTTCAACAACCCGCAACGTGCCGATGAAATCGCCGAACGCACCTGCCACAGCCCGACGTGGCAGCTCTACATGATCGGGCTCTCGCAGATTCAGCTCGGCCGGCTCCCCGAGGCCAAGGAGTCTCTCTACCGCGTCATCCGCGAATCCGACGAACTCCTCCTGTTCGACGCCCACTTTCGCATTGGCCTGCTCGAGCTGATGGATGGCGACACCGTCCGGGCCAATCGCCGTCTGAAGCATCTGTACGGCCTGCAGCGCAGTTGCGAAAGGCGCGGCTCCCGATGCGAGATCCACGCCGATATCGAGGAAGCGACCGCCTTCCTCGCGCGCGCCATTGCGAATGCGCGCAGTGCCGGTAAGCGCTAGGAGCCGAGCGCGCTCCTTCAGCTCGGGCTGCGCCGCGTCCGGGTAGAATGCCGCGGCGGCCACGGGGCCGCGCACGAGGATCCCGCACTGAATCCATATCCCATCGGCACTCCGGGCGTTGCCTGGGGCGCACCCGAACGCGAACAGTGGCTCGCGCGGCAGCGCAAGCTGCGCAGCTACGCCGAAGACGTCGTCGCGCGCATCGAACGTCTCGCGACGCGTTTCGACGTCGAGCGATACGGACAGCTCGACTATCCGCCGGATCGGTACGCACTCTTCGCGCTACGCAGCCGCGATTGGAACGACCAGCGCCCCGTGATGCTCGTCACCGGCGGCGTGCACGGCTACGAGACGAGCGGCGTGCACGGCGCGCTGCAGTTCCTCGAACAGCGCGCGGCGGACTATCCCGTGAACCTGCTGGTGGCGCCCTGCGTGAGTCCCTGGGGCTACGAACGCATCCATCGCTGGAATGCGAATGCCGTCGATCCGAATCGTTCCTTCAAGGAAGGCGGCGCGGCTGAAGAAGCACAGGCATTGATGCGCCTGGTCGCGGCGCTGCGCGGACGATTTCTCATGCACATCGACCTGCACGAGACGACCGACTCCGACGAGAGCGAATTCCGTCCGGCGCTCGCCGCGCGCGACGGCAAGGCTCACGAGCCCGGCATCATCCCGGACGGTTTCTACCTGGTCGACGACCTCGAGAACCGGCAGCCCGAATTCCAGCGGGCGATCATCGACGCCGTTTCGAAGGTCACGCACATCGCGCCGGCGGACGACAGGAACGAGATCATCGGCTCGCCGGTCGTATCGCCCGGCGTGATCGAATATCCGCTGCGCAAGTTAGGCCTGTGCGCGGGCGTGACGGGCGCGCATTACACGACCACGACCGAGGTTTATCCCGACAGTCCGCGAACGACCCCGGAGCAGTGCAACCTGGCGCAGGTCGTCGCGACGTGCGCGGCGATCGAGTTCGCGCTGCGCGCGGGCTGATCGGCACCGCACTCGTTTCATTCACCATCGTTCCGGGTTCGGCGGCGCACGGTCACGACCGCGGCGCCAATGCCGGCACCCAGGATGAAATAGATCACGAAAAAGGATCCGAAAAGCACGGCCAAATTCGCCGGAATTTTCGACGGACATTCATTGGGTGGAAGGCGCGGATTTTCCGGGCAGCGCACCAGGATCGCGTGAACGATCATCGAAGGAACCCAGAGCGCGCGCCTGGCCTTGGCGGGGGCGCGCTTATATGTGGCGAACGCGACCAACAAGACGGCGGTGACGAAGCCGGTGACGATCGCGGAGACGGCGGTTCGAGGCGGAGCTGGCTCGGGCTTCGTTGCAGAATAGACGCTCCTGGGACTCATGGTGACTCCACCCCTCCGAAATCGC
>JAFAGC010000038.1 GCA_023423065.1 Pseudomonadota bacterium | reverse complement strand
TACGAAAATGGCAAACCAGAACATCCGCATTCGGCTCAAAGCCTTTGACCATCGTTTGATCGACACCTCCGCCAAGGAGATCGTCGAGACCGCCAAGCGCACGGGCGCCACGGTCAAGGGCCCGGTGCCGCTGCCGACCAAGATGGAGCGTTTCACGCTGCTCGTTTCGCCGCACTCCGACAAGGACGCGCGCGACCAGTTCGAGCTGCGCACGCACAAGCGCATCATGGACATCATCAACCCGACCGATAAGACGGTCGATGCGCTGATGAAGCTCGAGCTGCCCGCCGGCGTCGACGTCCAGCTGAAGCTCAACTAACAAACGGGGTATGCTGCAAGCATGAAGTTGCAGCAACTCCGCTATCTCGCGGCCGTCGTCCAGAACGGTCTCAACGTCACGACCGCGGCGCAGGCGTTACACACCTCGCAGCCGGGCGTCAGCAAGCAGATCCGGCTCCTCGAAGAGGAGCTGGGTCTGACGCTGTTCGTGCGCGACGGTCGCGCGCTCAAGCGCCTGACCCCGGCCGGCGAAGAAGTGGCGGCCCGCGCGCTGCGCATGTTGCGCGAGGCGCAGGCGCTCAAGTCCCTCGCGAAGGATCTCAAGCAAGCCGATCGGGGGTCGTTGTCGATCGGCACCACGCATACGCAGGCTCGCTACGTACTTCCACGCGTCATACGCGACTTCCGCCAGAAGTATCCCGACGTGCAGCTCCACCTGCACCAGGGCACCTCGGACCAGATCGCCGAGATGGCCAGCCTCGACCGCATCGACTTTGCGATCAACACGGGCAGCCAGGACAAGTTCCCGGACTTCGTGCTGCTGCCTATCTATTCCTGGCACCGGCAGATCATCGTGCCGAAGGATCATCCGCTGGCGAAGGAGACGAAGCCGACGCTGCAGCAGCTGGCCGAGTACCCGCTGGTGACCTACGTGTTCAGCTTCACGGGACCGTCGTCGCTGCACCAGCAGTTCGCGCGCGCGGGGCTGGAGCCCAACGTGTCGCTCACCGCGCGCGACGCGGACGTCATCAAGACGTACGTGCGGCTGGGACTCGGCGTCGGCGTGGTCGCGAGCATGGCGATCGAGCCCGAGGACGAGAAGGACCTGGCCGTCGTCGAGGCCGGGCATCTCTTCCCGCAACACGTGACCTGGCTCGGCTTCCGCTCGGGCGCGCTGCTGCGCGGCTTCACGTACGATTTCATCCATCTGCTCGCGCCGCATCTCACGCGCGAGCGCATCGACCGCATCCTCTCCGCGCCGACGCCCGCGGCGCGCGAGAAACTCATCTCCGCGCTCGAACTACCCCGATACGACTGAGGATTCGACCATGGCAACCCGCGTGCCTGGGAAGAGAAGGACGAGGTGCGCGAATTCGCGCTCGTGGCAAAGGAAGAGGGCGCGATGCACTTCGAAGGGATGTCGTTCCATCCCAAGGGCGATGCGCTCACCGTTTATCTCGCCATCGAGCACGATGACGTCAAGGTGACCGAGGAAAAATTCGAATACGCGCGTCGCTGACGCCCTGAAGCAGCGAGTCCCGTTACTTCGACGTCTCCTGCGGATTCCACTTGATCTGGAATTCGATCTCTTCCTCCGAAGCCGCGCGCTCGTGCTCGAGGTTGTATTGCGCGCGCGCCGGGACGTGGATGCGCTCGCCCGCGATGCTGATCGTGAAGCGCTTGCCGTTCTCGATCGCGTCCGCGAGCCGCCGCAGCTTCTCGACGAACCGGGCCTTGGGGTAGTCCTTTTCGATGTCGCGTGCTTTCTTCTTTGCCATGCGCATCTTTTATCACGGGTGGTGAGGCATTCCCACGTTGGGAGTCGTCCTACTCCGATGCGGGCGGAGGCGCGAGGCGCGCAGGTTCACGGCGATGCGCAGGCAGAAGGCGGCTTCGGGCAGCAAATGGGACGTCGTCATCGCGGGCGCCGGGCCAGCGGGGCTGTCCGCGGCGCTGGTGCTCGGCCGGGCATGCCGGCGGGTGCTGCTGTGTGACACGGGCACGCCGCGCAGCTGGGCTTCGAAGGAAATGCACGCGTTCCTGTCGCGCGATCCGATTTCGCCGACGAGACTGCGCGACATTTCGCGCGAGCAGGTATTGAAGTATCCCGGGGTGACCTACGCACCCGACGAGGTGACGGCGGCGCGACGCAGCGGATCGCATTTCCGCGTCGAGCTCGGCGGGCGCGCGTCGGTACGCGCGCGCAAACTACTGATCGCCACGGGACTGTTCGACATCATTCCGAGAATCCCGGGGATCGACGAGCTGTTCGGCCGCAGCGTCTTTCAATGCCCGTACTGCGATGGCTGGGAAATGCGCGAACGGCGGATCGCCGTGTACGGCAAGCGGCAGCGCGGATTCGAGATGGCGCGCGCGATCACGGCATGGGCGAGCGACATCGTGCTGTTCACGGACGGCCTGTCCGGCTACACGCCGGACATGCGCCGGCAACTGGAGCGCAATGGCATCCGGCTCGTGGAGACTCGGGTCGCGCGCCTGGAGGGTGCCCGCGGCAAGCTGTCCGCCGTGGCTCTCGCGGATGGCCAGCGTGTCGCCCGGGATGCGCTGTTCTTCGATACGCCCTCGCACAACCAGTCGAAGCTGGCCCAGTCGCTGGGGTGCAAGTTCGGACGTGATGGGGGAGTCCTGTGCGGGGACTACGAGGCCACGAGCGTCCCCGGGGTCTATGTGGCCGGAAACCTCATCCGGGACGTGCAGCTCTCGATCGTGGCCGCCGCCGAGGGCGCACGGGCGGCGTTCGGCATCAACCGGTCTCTGACCCGCGAAGATTGGGGGCAGCCCCCGATTCCCGGCAAACGGGGTCAGTCCTCCCAGCGCTGACCCCTTTCGCCAGCAAAAGGGGGCTGCCCCCGATCGCCAGGAAACGGGGGCTGCCCCCGAAATCGGGGCTGCCCCCGTTCAGCCCGGGGCAGCGGCCGTCCACAATGAGCCCTGTATCCGCCCTGTTACCCCGGTGTTATTCCTGCATAACCAAAAGTGCTTTCCGGGCGGGGGGTTGCCCTCAGTACAGTCCCTCGCACTTTGCGACTGCCGGCCATGCGCCGGCTTTTTATGCTGTCCGGAAAGGTCTCAATGCACGCCCAGAAACAAGCAGTTACGACTCTCAAACCCGTCGGGGGAGGCCGTCGTGCCGCCGTGGCCAAGCTGACCCACCTGGCACGGCTCGAGGCCGAGAGCATCCACATCATGCGCGAGGTCGCGGCCGAGTTCGCCCGCCCGCTGCTCATGTATTCGATCGGCAAGGACTCTTCGGTCCTGCTGCACCTGGCGCGCAAGGCGTTCTTCCCGGGCCGCATCCCGTTTCCGTTGCTGCACATCGACACGGGCTGGAAGTTCAAGGAGATGATCTCGTTCCGCGACGAGACCGCGAAGCGTCTCAACGCCGAGCTCATCGTCTACACGAACCAGGCCGGCAAGGCCGCGGGCGTCACGCCGTTCACGCACGGTGGCCGCTACACGGACATCATGAAGACCGAGGCACTGAAGGCGGCGCTCGACAAGTACGGCGCGGACGCGGCCATCGGCGGCGCGCGCCGCGACGAAGAGAAGTCGCGCGCGAAGGAGCGCGTGTTCAGCTTCCGCGACGCGCAGCATCGCTGGGATCCGAAGAACCAGCGCCCCGAGCTCTGGAACCTCTACAACGGCCGGCTGCGCAAGGGCGACAGCATCCGCGTGTTCCCGCTGTCGAACTGGACCGAGGTCGACATCTGGACCTACATCCACAGCGAGAACATCCCGGTGGTGCCGCTGTATTTCGCGAAGCCGCGTCCGATCGTCGATCGCGACGGGCTCAAGATCATGGTGGACGACGATCGTCTGCCGCTGAATCCGGGTGAGAAGCCGCGCCTCGAGACCGTGCGTTTCCGCTCGCTCGGCTGCTATCCACTCACGGGCGCGCAGGCTTCGGAGGCCGCCACCGTGCCCGCGATCATCGAAGAAATGCTCCGTACCACGACCTCCGAGCGGCAGAGCCGCGCCATCGACGCGGAATCCGCGGCCGCGATGGAGAACCGCAAGCGCGAAGGATATTTCTGAGATGTCCGCCGCCCTGACTACCTTGACCGGGAAGAAGACCTTGCCGCCCACTCAGCCCCCGAGTGCTCGCCCATCGACGCTGGAAGAATTCCTCACGCACCAGCGCGAGATCGACCTGCTGCGCTTCATCACCTGCGGCTCGGTCGACGACGGCAAGAGCACGCTGATCGGCCGCCTGCTGCACGACACGCGCCAGGTGTTCGACGACCAGTTGAACGCGGTCGCGAACGACAGCAAGCGTTGGGGCACGACGGGTGAAGTGCCCGACCTCGCGCTGCTCGTCGATGGCCTGCAGGCCGAGCGCGAGCAGGGCATCACGATCGACGTCGCGTATCGCTATTTCTCGACGCCGAATCGCAAGTTCATCGTCGCGGATTGCCCGGGCCACGAGCAGTACACGCGCAACATGGCAACCGGCGCTTCGACCGCCGAGGCCGCGGTCGTGCTGGTCGACGCGGAGAAGGGCATCCGTGTGCAGACTCGCCGGCACGCGCACATCGTCGCGCTGCTCGGCGTGCAGAACATCATCCTCGCGGTCAACAAGATGGACCGCATCGGCTACGACAAGGCCAGGTTCGAAAGCATCGCGGGCGAGTTCGCCGTGTATGCGCACAAGCTGGGCGTGCCGAACGTCGAAGTGATTCCGGTGAGCGCGCTGCAGGGCGTGAACGTAGTGGCCAGAGGCGCCGCGGAGACGCCCTGGTACGCGGGCCGCACGCTGCTCGAAGCGCTGGAAGGCATCGAAGTCGTCAGCGCCAACTTCAAGGAGCTGCGCTTCCCGATCCAGTTCGTGAGCCGTCCGGATGCGAACTTCCGCGGCTACGCGGGTACCATCGCGAGCGGCGAGATTGCCGTAGGCGACAGCGTGCTCGCGCTGCCGTCGCGCAAGTCGAGCACGGTGCGCGAGATCACGACCGCCGACGGTCCGCTCGAGCGCGCGGGCGCGGCGCAGGCCGTGACGATCGTGCTCGAGGACGAGATCGATCTTTCCCGCGGCGACGTGCTGGTCCATCCGGATCATCGCCCCACGCTCGCACGTACGTTCGACGCGCACCTCATCTGGATGGGCGAAGCGCCGCTGCTGCCGGGCAAGCGCTACGAATTCAAGATCGGTGCGCGCTACGTGAAGGGACTGATCGATTCGATCCAGCATCGCATCGACGTCAACGATCTATCCACTCGCGAGGCCGAGGCGCTCGATCTCAACGGCCTTGCCCGCGTGCGCGTCGCGCTCGAAGAGCCGGTCGCGATCGACGACTACAAGCAGAGCCGCGCGACGGGTTCGTTCATCATCGTGGACCTGCTGCACTTCGGCACCGTCGGTGCGGGCATGGTCATCGCGCCGAACACGCAGGGCGCGCGCGCCAACACGGACATCGTGTGGCAGCCGACACGCGTCACCGCCGCGATCCGCGCGAACCAGAAGGGGCAGAAACCCGCCGTCGTGTGGTTCACGGGCCTTTCGGGCTCGGGCAAATCGACGCTCGCGAACGCGCTCGAACAGGCGCTGGTGCATCGCGGCCATCACTCGTTCCTGCTCGACGGCGACAACGTGCGCCACGGGCTCAACAAGGACCTCGACTTCTCCGAGGCCGGACGCGCGGAGAACATCCGCCGCATCGGCGAGGTCTCGGCGCTGTTCGTCGACGCGGGCCTGATCGTGATCACCGCGTTCATCTCGCCGTTCCGCGCGGACCGCAACCGCATCCGCGAGCGCATCGGCGACGCAAATTTCATCGAGATCTATCTATCCACGTCGCTCGAGGAGTGCGAGCGTCGCGACCCGAAGGGCCTGTACCAGAAGGCGCGCGCCGGCGAGATCCGCGAGTTCACGGGCATCGATTCGCCCTACGAACCGCCGATCGCGCCGCAGCTCACGATCGATACTTCGACGGTCGAGATGTCCGCGGCGGTCGATACGATCCTGCGATATCTCGAGAACAAGGGTTTCCTGCACCAGAGCGATCCGGGGCTGTGAGGAAGAACAAGTGAGTAACAGTGCCGTGATCCTGCAAGGGAACTTTCCGATTCCGGACGACCGCCGCCAGCTGCTCACGCAGCTCGCGACCGAGTTGAACCGCGAGCAATTGTTGTGGTTGTCGGGCTACTTCGCGGGCGCCGCCGCCGCGACGCCGAGTGGCATTCCGCAGTTCCAGGAGAACCTGTTGGGTGGGCATGCCGCCCGTGCGCCGCAGCCGCAAATCGCACCGTTCCCGGTGCATGGCGTCCCGGGTGTTGCGCCGGCTCCGGCCGCCGCGGCCGCTGCCACGCCGACGCTCACCATCGTCTCGGCCTCTCACACCGGCAACGGCCGCAAGATCTGCGAGAAGCTGTTGGCCGCCGTGCAGGCACTCGGCGTGCAGGCGCGCATGATCAAGGCCGGCGACTACCAGCCGCGCGAGATCGCGAAAGAGAAGCTCCTCTTCGTGGTCATCAGCACGCATGGCGACGGCGATCCGCCGGACGAGGCGCGCGGACTGTACGAATTCCTCGGCACGAAGCGCGCGCCGCAGCTGCCCGAGTTGCAGTATTCGGTGCTCGCGCTCGGCGATTCGAGCTATCCGAAGTTCTGCGAGGCGGGGCGCGTGATCGACGAGCGTCTCGCGAAGCTCGGCGCGAAGCGGCTGCTGCCGCGCGTCGACTGCGACGTGGACTTCGAGAAGCTCGCGAAGACCTGGGCCGACGATGCGCTCGCGCGCGTGCGCGAGATCGCGGACAAGTTCAAGCCGGCGGCCGGCGTCGTGACGCCGATGCCGACCGTGGCCGCCGCGGCGCCCGCGGTCGTCGAGCTGACGCGTGTGAATCCCGCGGTGGCCGAGGTGCTGGCGAATCAGCGCATCGTGGGCCGCAAGGCGCTGCGCGAAGTGCGCCACGTCGAGCTCGCGTTCCCCGGTCTCGGCAATCTCTACCAGCCCGGCGACGCGCTCGGCATCGTTCACCGCAATCCGGAATCGGCGATCGATGCGGTGTTGAAGGCGACGAAGCTCGATGCCGGCGCCGCCGTTTCGCACGAAGGCAAGACACACACGCTGCTCGAGTGGCTGCGCGACGAGCGCGAGCTCACGCGCATCGCGCGTCCGCTGCTGACCGCCGTGGCCGAACGCAGCAAGGCGGACCTGTCCGAACTGCTGGACCCGCGCAATCCGCAGCCGCTCGCGAAGCTCACGGCGATCTCGCAGGTCGCCGACGTGCTCGCGAAGTATCCGGCCGAGTGGACGCCCGAGTCGCTGGTCGCTGCGCTGCGCCCCGTGACGGGCCGCGTGTATTCGATCGCGTCGAGCCCCGCCGCGGTCGGCGACGAGGCGCACCTCACGGTGGCCGTCGTCGGCAGCGACACGGATCGCAAACTACTCGCCGGCGCGGCTTCGTCCTTCGTCGTGAACACGCCGACGGATTCCAACGTCAGCGTGTGGATCGAGCGCAACGAGCGGTTCCGCGTGCCGGCCGACGGCTCGCGCGACATCATCATGGTCGGGCCGGGCACCGGCGTCGCGCCGTTCCGCGGTTTCGTGCAGGAGCGCGAGGCCACGGGTGCGACGGGCCGCAACTGGCTGTTCTACGGCGGCCGTTCGCTCTACCACGACTTCCTCTATCAACTCGAGTGGCAGCAGGCGCTCAAGCGCAAGGCGCTGCACCGGGTGGACGTGGCCTTCTCGCGCGACCAGGCCGAGAAGATCTACGTACAACACCGCATCCGCGAGGCCGGCAAGGAAATCTTCGCCTGGCTCTCGAATGGTGCGTATTTCTATGTGTGCGGCGACGCGTCGGCGATGGCGCCCGACGTGAACGCGGCGTTGCTCGATGTCGTGCGCACGCACGGCAACCTCGACGCCGACGATGCCCAGGCCTGGGTGGCCGATCTCACCGCCGACGGACGGTATCTGCGCGATGTCTACTGAAGTTCTCGATCCTCCAGCCGTGGCCGCTTCCAAGGAGGCCGCCAAGGGCCCGCCGTCCGCGGTCGAAGTCATCAAGAAGGCGTCGCGCGGCCTGCGCGGCACGCTGGTCGAAAGCCTGCACGACCCGCTGACGGGCGCGATCCGCGAGTCGGACACGCAGCTCATCAAGTTCCACGGCAGCTACATGCAGGACGACCGCGACCTGCGCGCCGAACGCGAGCACCAGAAGCTCGAGCCCGCGTACAGCTTCATGATCCGCACGCGCCTGCCGGGCGGCATCTGCACGCCGAAGCAGTGGCTGGCGCTGAGCCATCTCGCGCGCGAGTACGGCACCGGGTCGCTGCGCCTGACTACCCGCCAGGCGTTCCAGCTCCACGGCGTGATCAAGAAGGACCTGAAGAAGACCATGCAGGGCATGAACGCCGTGCTGATCGATTCGATCGCGGCGTGCGGCGACGTGAACCGCAACGTCATGGCGAGCGCGAACCCGGTGGAATCGAAGGTTCACGCCGAAGTCTACGAGTGGTCGAAGAAGCTTTCCGACCACCTGCTGCCGAAGACGCGCGCGTATCACGAGATCTGGCTCGACGGCGAGAAGCTCGCCGGTCCGGCAGAAGAGGAGCCGATCCTCGGGCCGCTCTATCTACCGCGCAAGTTCAAGACCGGCGTGGTCGTCCCGCCGCACAACGACGTCGACGTGTTCTCGCAGGACCTGGGCTTCATCGCCATCCTCGATACGGAAGGTGTCGACGAGGGGGCTTTGCTCGGCTTCAACCTGACCGTGGGCGGCGGACTGGGCGCGACGCACGGCGAGCCGCAGACCTTCCCGCGTGTCGCCGACGTGATCGGTTTCCTCAAGCCCGAGCAGGTGCTGAAGGTCGCCGAGACGGTCGTGATGATCCAGCGCGACTTCGGCGACCGCACGGATCGCAAGCACGCGCGCCTCAAGTACACGATCGCGGATCGCGGGGTCGACTGGTTCAAGGGCGAGTTGTTCAAGCGCCTCGGCTACGAGCTCGAGCCGCCGCGTGCGTTCAAGTTCACGACGCAGGGCGACCGCTTCGGCTGGTTGCGCGGGCACGATGGCCGTTGGCATCTGACCTTGCGCATCGAGTCGGGCCGCGTGGTCGACCGGCCGGGTGCGCCGTTCCTGACCGGCCTCGAGAAGATCGCGGAGATTCACCAGGGCGATTTCCGGCTCACCGCGAATCAGAACCTCATCATCGCGAACGTTCCGGCCAGCGAGTGCATGAACATCGACCGCCTGGTCGCGGACTACGGCCTCGGCAAGTCGCTGTTCACGTCGCCCGTGCGGCGCGATGCGCTCGCGTGCGTGGCGCTGCCGACCTGCGGCCTCGCGATGGCCGAGGCGGAGCGCTATCTACCCGGGTTCGTCGACCGCGTCGACGAGCTGCTCGCGAAGCATGGGCTGAAGGACATTCCGCTCACCGTGCGTATCACGGGTTGCCCGAACGGCTGCGCGCGCCCGTATCTCGCGGAGATCGCGCTGATCGGTCGCGCGCCTGGACGCTACACGCTGCGTCTCGGCGCGGATGCGGTCGGCCAGCGGCTCAACGTGATCTATCGCGACAACATCGACGAGGCCTCGATCGTGAAAGCGCTCGACGAGCTCATCGGTCGTTATGCCGTCGATCGGCACACCGACGAACGTTTCGGCGATTTCCTGTGGCGAGTGAACCTGCTCACGCCGGAGAAGCATGCATGAGCGAGTCGGCCGCGACCGGGCGCGCGAAGGTTGCTCCCGTAACCAACGGGTCCGGCGACGAGCCGCGCCTCGACATGTCCGCGGCCGAATTCGTGGCGGACGTCGACGGCGCGAAGCGCATCAACGACTGGCTCGCATCGGTCGATGCAACGACACGCACGCGCTGGGCGCTCGAGAACCTGCCGGGTCCGCACGCCTTGTCGTCGAGCTTCGGCGCGCAGGCGGCGGTCTCGCTGCATCTCGTCAGCCGACTTTCGCCGAGGATTCCCGTAATCCTCATCGACACGGGCTACCTGTTTCCCGAGACCTACCAGTTCATCGAGCAGCTGCGCAAACAGCTCTCGCTGAACATCCAGTCGTTCTCGAGCCCGCAGTCGGTCGAGCAGTTCGAAGCGCGGCACGGCAAGCTCTGGGAGCAGGGCCGCGAAGGACTCGACCAGTATCTCGAGCTGCGCAAGGTCGAGCCGATGCGCCGCTCGCTGGTCACGCTCGGGATCAAGACCTGGTTCGCCGGCCTGCGCCGCAGCCAGGCCGAGAGCCGCGCGAAGCTGAACCCGCTCGAAGTGCGCGACGGCCGCTTCAAGGTTCACCCGATTTTCGACTGGTCCGATCGCGACGTGTACCTCTACCTGAAGGCACACGGCCTGCCGTACCACCCGCTCTGGGACAAAGGTTACGTCTCGATCGGCGACTGGCATTCGACCAAGGCGCTGCACGAAGTCGAGTCCGCCGAAGAACTGCGCTTCGCCGGCCTGAAACGCGAGTGCGGCATCCACGGCCTCGAAGGTTGAGGGGTGGGGATAGTGGTGCCGGTGTAAAAAGTGGGGATTGTCGTGCTCACGCGCCCGATGCAACGGCCACGCTAATCCCCAC
>JAFAGC010000028.1 GCA_023423065.1 Pseudomonadota bacterium | reverse complement strand
GCCCAAGCCCGCCGCGAAGCCCACCGCGCCGGCCGCCGCGAAGCCAGTTGTCCCGGCGAGACCGCCCGCGGTCGCGCCGAAGATCGCCGCGCAGGTCACCGCGCCGAGCTTCCAGGCCGCGGCTCCCGCCGCTCCCAAGCTCGCGCCGAAGCCGCCCGCGCCGGAACCCACGGTGCAGATGCCCGCGATCTCGCAGCCCGCGGCCGCGCTGTCGAACGTCAGGCAGGTCATCGAAGAACTCGACGACCTGTCGGATACGCAGACGATCCGCCTGCTCGAGCGCCACACGCCGTTCCGCGAAGGTTCGCGCGAGGCCGACGTCGACGAGGCGATCCGGGTCATCAAGCCCGAAGACGCGCAGTCGATGCTGGCCATCAAGGCCGAGGTCAAGCGCAACGCGCCGGTGTTGTTCGCCGTGCAGCTCGACTGGTCGGTCACGCCGTTCGACATGTCGAAGATCCCGCCGCTCGCGATCTTCAACGCGTACACGCTCTACACCACCGAGGCCAACCGCGACGGCCGCACCTGGTACGGCCTGCGTCTCGGGTTCTTCAGCGACGCCGTGTCGGCCAAGCAGGTCGCCTATTACGTGCGCTCCGACTTCAAGACCGTCTCCGTCGTGCCCGTGACCACGCTCGAGAAGGAGCGCGCCACGGACCTCAACGCGACACGCAGCGGCATCTACAAGGCGGCCAACATCAAGGACGTGCCGGCTCCGACGCCGGAGTCGATCTCGTCGTCGAACGAGAGCGGGGTCTTCCAGCTTCTCGAGGACGATACGCCCGAACACATCGTGCAGGACGTCGACGGCGAGGCGTCACCACGCTTCTTCAAGCAGCCGCCGGCGCCCGCGAAGCCCGCGCCGAGCGCCGCGCCGCCGGCCGCGGACGACAAGAAGGCCAAGCGCAAGGCGCCGCCGCCCCGCAACACGCGCCGCGATGCGCATGCGCCGGCCGACGAGGAATCGCTCGACCAGACGCTCGAAATTCTCGGCGCGAACTCGCTCGAGATCACGAACGACAGCGCGAGCGACACCGGCGTGCGCCACCTGCGCGTCAAGATCGACAAGAAGGGCTCGAAGTTCGCGACCCTGATCGATCGCCTGTCGGGCAAGAAGTAGTCAGGCGGACCGCGACTTCGCGCGAAACCATTCGCGGGAAGTCGCGGTGTGCAGCAACACCAGGGCCGCGACACCGAACGCCAGCTGCGCCAGGCTCGATACACCCAGAAGCGGATACTCCCGCCACATCGAGAGCATCATTTCGCGCGTGGCATCGACGAGTCCTGCAATCGAGAGCAGGCTGATCGTGGTGATGAGGACGTTCGCGATCGTGTAGAGCCATCGCATCCAGTTGCGTCCCTGGCGCAACGTGCGCGTCACCCACCACAGCAGCAGTCCGGCGATGGCCGTACCGAAGGACAGGCCGACCAGGCCGGCGACGGAGGCGATGCCGCTGGTGAGTGTGAATACACTGATCACTCGGGCGATGACCGATATCGCGAAGCTGATCCAGAGCAGCTGGCACGCGCGCTCCACGTGAGGGCAGGGTCCGATCCGTTCCGCGACGACCGGGTCGGCCACCGGGGTTCTGGGCGGAGCGTAGGGATTGGCTTCGTTCATGGCGTCACGAGCGCGCGGTAGATAGGCTCGTTCCACTGGTCCTTGTCGACGTCGTAGACGACGAAGTTGCTGTCGAATTGCCAGTAGGTCCAGGCCCAGCCGCGCTTCTCCGCGGCGCGTGCGACTGCCGCGGTGTACTTGATCCGCGATTCCTGCGGCGCCTTGTCGTAGGCGCCGAACTCACCCAGCAGGATCGGGCGATCATGCTGCTTTGCCCAGGCCTGCGCCTTGTCGAAATCCTGTTCGATCTTCGCGTAGTCCGCGGGTGTTCCCCACGTCAGCCCCGACAGCCCGGTGTACTCCGGCGACCAGCTCGCGCCCTGGTGCGTGAACGTGTGCGGCTCGTAGTAATGCACGGTCACGATGATGTGCCGGTCGTCCGCCGGCAGCTCGAGTTGTGGCAGGTGCGAGATGTTGTTCCAGAACGCGGGTCCGATGATCACGTTGCGCGTCGGGTTCGACTTTCGAATGACGGGCAGCGTCTCGGCGATCAGCGAGTTCCAGATCGCGTCCATCTTGCGGTTCGGCTCGTTGAGCATCTCGAACACGACGTTCGGCGGCGCGTCCTTGTAGTGCTCGCCGACCTGCGTCCAGAACGCCCTGAGCTGCCGGCGGCACAGCTCGGTGTCGTCGGTGCAGCGCTCGTAATCGTGCTCGTCGAGGATGACGTGCAGGTTCTGCTTCGTCGCCTCCGCCACCAGCATGTCGAGCGTGGCGAACCACTGCGGATCGAGCTCGAGCTGCTCGTTCATCTTGCGGAAGCCGTACAGGTTGATGCGCACCGTGTCGAAGCCGCCGTCCTTGATGATCTTGAAATGGCGCGGCTTGAAGCGGGCCTTGGAGGGGTCCTGCCAGATCGGGTCGTAGCCGACGATGTTGACCCCGCGCTTCATCTGCGCGACCTGTTCGGCGGCGGAGAGCGGCGCGTCGGCGGCGCAGGCCGATACGGCGACTGCTCCAACACCGGCGATCAGGATTGCGCGCAACGTGGCGGAGGGCGTCATCGATCACTTCTTCCCGAACAACGCTTCGAGCGCCGAACGCGATGCATCGACCTCCGCCGTGTTCGGCGCGACATACGCGCCCACCTTCGGCTTGAAGTGATCGCAGAAGTTGGCCTTCGTCTTGTCGCGTACTTCCTCGGCCGTGGGCTCGCGGCAATGCTTGGCGACGCGCGTGTCGTACTCGACACACATGCGACAGGCGTGCAGCTCGCTGCGGCACGCCTTGCATTCGTCGAGCCGCCGCAGTGGCAGGCTCAGCGCCTCGAGCGAGGCCCCGCACTTCCAGCAGGTGAGTCCGTGTGTCATCGGGCGTGCCGTCTGCGTCTACTTCGTGATCGGACGTTCAGGCTTGCCGTTGTACCAGAAATTCCTTGAGAACCGCGCCGGTGTGGGACACATCCGCCTTCGCGATCACCGCGGCCGGTGGGCCGGCCGCCACGACCTTGCCGCCGCCGGCGCCGGCCTCCGGGCCCATGTCGATTATCCAGTCGGCCTCGGCCATGACGTCGAGGTTGTGTTCGATCACGACCACGCTGTTGCCGACGTCGACCAGGCGATGCAGCACGTGAATGAGTTTCTCCACGTCCGCCATGTGCAGGCCGACGGTCGGCTCATCGAGCACGTACAGCGTATGCGGCGCTTTCTGGCGCGGGCCGCGCCGTTCCTCGCCGCGAACCTTCGCGAGCTCGGTGACGAGCTTGATGCGCTGGGCCTCGCCGCCCGAGAGCGTGGGGCTCGGCTGGCCCAGCGTGAGATAGCCCAGGCCCACGTCCTGCAGCAGCCGCAACGCGTGGTGGATGGAGGAATGCGCGGCGAAGAACTCGACCGCGTCGTCGATGTTCATCTCGAGCAGGTCGCCGATGGACTTGCCGCGCCACAGGATGCTCAACGTCTCCGCATTGAAGCGCCGCCCGCGGCAGGTGTCGCACAACACCTTCACGTCGGGCAGGAAGTTCATCTCGATGGTCTGCATGCCCTGGCCTTCGCAGGCTTCGCAGCGGCCGCCGGCGGTATTGAACGAAAAGCGGCTGGTCGTGTAGCCCGCGATCTTCGCCTCGGTGGTGTTGGCGAAGATCTTGCGGATGTCGTCCCAGAAGCCGATGTAGGTGGCCGGGCAGGAGCGCGGTGTCTTGCCGATGGGGGTCTGGTCGACTTCGAGCACGCGGTCGATGAGCTCGGCGCCCCGCACGGCGGTGACACCCGTGAGCTCGGGTAGTTTGGCGCGCGAGCCCTTCGACGGACGCCGGCCGACCAGCCGCTTGAGGTTGGTATAGAGCACGTCGCGTGCGACGGTCGATTTGCCCGAGCCCGAAACGCCGGTGACGACGACCAGCCGCCCGACGGGAATCGAGACGTTCTCCTTGCGGATGTTGTGCAGCTCGACGCCTTCGAGCTTGAGCTGCGGCGCGCGCGCGGCGGTGGCGCGGCGCGGCTGCGCGGCGTGCGTGAGCGGCTTCGCGAGGAAGCGGCCGGTGATCGAGGCCGGATTGCTCATGAGCTCGGCGACCTTGCCGGCCGCGACCACTTCGCCACCGCGCACGCCCGCGCCGGGACCGAGATCGATGACGTGATCGGCGCGCCGGATCGTGTCCTCGTCGTGTTCGACGACGACCAGCGTGTTGCGGTGCCTGGCGAGCTCCGCGAGCGCGTCGAGCAGGATCCGGTTGTCGCGCGGATGCAGGCCGATGGTCGGCTCGTCGAGCACGTAACACACGCCCTGCAGGTTCGAGCCGAGCTGGGCGGCAAGCCGGATGCGTTGGGCTTCGCCGCCCGACAGCGTCGGCGCGGATCGGTCCAGCGGCAGGTAGCCGAGGCCGACGCGTTGCAGGAACGCGAGGCGCGCCTTGATCTCGGCCATGAGGTCGCGCGCGATTTCGGCCTCGCGCTTGCTCAGGCGAAGCTTCTCGATGAAGGAGACGGTGTCGTCGATCGCGCGCGCCGAGAGGTCGGCGATGTTGAGGTCGCGGAAACGCACGTGCAGCGCGACCTGGTTGAGCCGCTGGCCGTTGCAGGTTTCGCAGGCGTGGGTGTCGTCGTCCATCCACTCGTTCCAGGTGGCTTCCTCGCCGCTCTGCTCCTCGTCGAAGCCCTCGAGGGAGAGGCCGGTGCCGTAGCAATCCTCGCACCAGCCGTGTTTGCTGTTGAACGAGAAGAGGCGCGGATCGAGCTCGGCGAAACTCGTACCGCAGGAGGGGCAGGCGCGCTTGACGCTGAACACCTGGATCTTCGGCTTCTTCGCGTCGAGATCGAGCACGTGCACGAGGCCCTTGCCGTGATCGAGCGCCTTGATCACGTTGCGCTCGAGCGTGTCCGCGTTGTCCTTCTGCACGTTGATCTGCGCGACCGGTAGTTCGATCGTGTGTTCCTTGAAGCGGTTGAGGCGCGGCCACTGGTAGGTGGTCAGCATCTCGCCGTCGACGCGCAACTGCTTGTAGCCGCGCGCGTTGGCCCACTTCGCGAGCTCGGTGTAGTACCCCTTGCGCGCGACGACCAGCGGCGCGAGCAGCAGGATGCGCGAGCCCTTGTGCTGCTTGAGCAATCGCTCGGCGATGCTCGCCGGAGTCTGCGGCTCGATCGCGACGTCGCAGGTCGGACAGAACTGCGTACCCAGCTTCTGATAGAGCAGGCGCAGGAAGTGATAGATCTCGGTGAGCGTCGCGACCGTGCTCTTGCGCCCACCGCGGCTCGTGCGCTGCTCGATCGCGACCGTGGGCGGAATGCCGTAGATCGCATCGACGTCCGGCCGCGCCGCCGGCTGCACGAACTGCCGCGCGTACGCATTGAGCGACTCCAGGTACCGCCGCTGTCCCTCGTTGAAGATGATGTCGAACGCGAGCGTCGACTTTCCGGAGCCGGAAACACCCGTGATGACGGTGAACGCCTCACGCGGAATCTGCACGTCGATCGAGCGCAGGTTGTGCTCCCGTGCATTGTGAATCGTGATGGCGTTGGAGACGGTGCCTGGCACGGAAATTCCGGGAGAAGCGTGCGATGGCGACGCAATCTCCCGGACCATCGACGGTTCTCCCGGAATTTCCGTGCCAGGCACCGTCTTCAGGTACTCGCGCAGGGCCTTGCCGGTGTGGGAGGTCGGGTGGGCTTCGACTTCCAGCGGGGTGCCGGCCACGACGATCTGGCCGCCGGCGTCGCCGCCTTCGGGGCCGAGGTCGATGATCCAGTCGGAGGAGCGGATCACGTCGAGGTTGTGTTCGATCACGAGCAGCGAGTGGCCGATCTTGAGCAGCTTGCGGAACGCGCGCAGTAGTTTGGCGACGTCGTCGAAGTGCAGGCCGGTGGTCGGCTCGTCGAACAGGAACAATTTGCCGCGGATCGACGGCGTGTCGTCGGCTGCGGCTTCCGCGAGATGGCCCGCGAGTTTCAGGCGCTGCGCCTCGCCGCCCGACAACGTCGGCACGGGCTGACCGAGCTTCACGTACTCCAGCCCCACGTCGACGAGCGGCTGCAACCGGACCGCCACGCTGGAAACGTCCTTGAAGAACACCAGCGCCTCGGTGACCGTCATGTCGAGCACCTCGGCGATGTTCCGCCGCGTGCCGTCCGCGCCCTCGCGCCGGATCTCGAGTGTCTCCGCGCGATACCGCTTGCCGTCGCAATCCGGGCAGCGCAGGTACACGTCGGACAGGAATTGCATCTCGACGTGTTCGAAGCCGTTGCCGTTGCAGGTCGGGCAACGCCCCGTGCCCGAGTTGAAACTGAACGTGCCGGGCGTGTAGCCGCGCGACTTCGCCGCGCCTTCGTTCGCGAACAGCTCGCGCACGACGTCGAACGCGCCGACGTAACTCGCCGGATTCGAACGCGTCGTGCGCCCGATCGAGCTCTGGTCGATCATCACGACGTCGTCGACGAGGTCCGCGCCTTCGATGCGGTCGAACGCGCCGGGCGCCTCGCTCGGCAGCCCGAGCGACTTGCGCAGTGCCTTGTAGAGCACGTCTTCGATGAGCGTGGACTTGCCCGATCCCGACACGCCCGTGATACACACGAGCCGTCGCAGCGGAAAGTCCACGTTCACGTTCTTGAGATTGTGCTGGGTGACGCCGCGCAGCTTGATCGACTTGAGCGCCGGCACCATGCGCGCCTTCGGCTCGTTGTCCACCTTCGGTGGCGCGGCGCGCGGCGCGACCTGCTTCTTGCCCGACAGATACTGGCCCGTGAGCGATCGCGGATTCGCCGCCACGGCGGCGGGCGAATCGAACGCGACGATCTCGCCGCCGCGCTCGCCCGCCCCCGGACCCAGGTCCAGCAGCCGGTCCGCCGCGAGCATGATCTGCGGATCGTGTTCGACGACCACCAGCGAATTGCCCGCATCGCGCAGCCGATGCATGACCTGCGTGACGCGCTGCATGTCGCGCGGATGCAATCCTATCGACGGCTCGTCCAGCACGAACAGCGTGTTCACGAGCGACGTGCCGAGTGCGGTCGTCAGGTTGATGCGCTGGACCTCGCCGCCCGACAAGGTGCGCGACTGCCGGTCCAACGTGAGATAGCCGAGCCCCACCTCGCATAGATAGGCGAAGCGCGCGCGTACCTCCGAAAGCAGCAGGTCGGTCGCCTCGTCGAGCGGCGCGGGCAACCTCAGCGCATCGAAGAACGCGCGGCTCCGGTCGAGCGACAGCAGCGCGATGTCATGGATGTTCTTCCCCTCGATGCGCCACAGCAGCGCCTCGGGCTTGAGCCGCGACCCGCCGCAGGCCGTGCACGGCGTGTACGCGCGATACCGCGACAGCAACACGCGCACGTGCATCTTGTAGGCCTTGGTTTCCAGCCACTCGAAGAAGCGCTTCGCCCCGTACCAGACCTTCTTCTCCCACTTGCCTTCGCCCTCGATCACCCACTTGCGCTGGTCTTCACTCAGCGCATACCAGGGCGTATCGAGCGGAATGCCGCGCTTGTTCGCGAACTTGACCAGGTCGTCCTGGCATTCCTTGTACGACTTCGTCTGCCAGGGTTTCACCGCGCCGCCCGCGAGGGTCTTCGTCTCGTCGGGCACCACGAGCCCGTAGTCGATTCCGATGATGCGGCCGAAGCCGCGGCAGGTCTCGCACGCGCCCACCGGCGAGTTGAACGAGAACAGCGACGGCACCGGATCGCGATAGTGGATGTCGCAATCCGCGCAGTGCAGGTCGGTCGAGTAGCGCCATCTATCTACCGAGGCCGGTGGGTCCGCATCGTTCACGACGTGCAGGCTCACCCGCCCGCGCCCCATGCGCAGCGCCGTCTCGAGCGACTCCATCACGCGCCCTCGCTCGGCATTGCCGAGCCGGAAGCGGTCCTGCACCACCTCCAGCGTGTCGCCGTTCCTCTCGTGCACACGCGTATAACCCTGCGACTCCAGCAGCTTGCGAACCTCGGCTTCCTTGAAGTTCTTCGGCACCGTCACCGGGAAACACAGGTACACGCGCGGGTCGCCCGCGGCCGCCGCGCGCGCCTGCGCATCGGCGAAAATGCTCTCCGCCGTATCCCGGCGCACGGGCTTGCCGCAGTTCCGGCAGAACAGCGACGCCGCGCGCGCGAACAGCAGCTTCAGGTGGTCGTTGAGCTCGGTCATCGTCCCGACGGTCGAGCGCGAAGTGCGCACGGGATTCGTCTGGTCGATGGCGATCGCGGGCGGAATGCCATCCACGCGATCGACCGCCGGCTTGTCCATGCGGTCGAGGAACTGGCGCGCGTAGGGCGAGAAGGTCTCGACATAACGACGCTGGCCCTCGGCATACAACGTGTCGAACACCAATGAGGATTTCCCCGAGCCCGACACGCCCGTCACCACGACGAGCTCGTGCAACGGAATGTCGAGCGAGAGATTCTTCAGGTTGTTCTGCCGCGCGCCGTGCACGCCGATGCAGGCCCGTGAATGAGCATGTTTGGACGCCTTGTCGGCGACGGGCCTGGTGGTGACGGGCTTGTCCATGTAGCGGGCGGAACTTGGTCTTGCGGATCGGTTATTGTACCGGGCACGTCAAGGGGTGCGGTGTGGGAAAGGGCCCATGCCACGGACGGCGGCGCGATATGCGTCGATACAACATGAATACGTTCGATCGAGAAGGGGGGATTTCGTGACGGGCGAAGTGGCTTCAGCGGCGGGTAAACCCATAGACAGCGCGCATCGGCGCGTCATCGTTGCGTCATCACTCGGTACCGTGTTCGAGTGGTACGACTTTTACCTGTACGGTTCGCTGGTCGCGATCATCACCCGGAAGTTCTTCTCGGGCATGAACGACACCACGGCGTTCCTGTTCGCGCTGCTGGCCTTCGCAGCCGGGTTCTTCGTGCGGCCGTTCGGTGCGCTGGTCTTCGGCCGGCTCGGCGACATGGTCGGTCGCAAGTACACGTTCCTGCTCACCATCGTCATCATGGGCGCCTCGACCGCGCTCGTCGGCTGCCTGCCGACGTACGAGACGATCGGCATCACGGCGCCGATCATCTTCATCGTGCTGCGGCTGCTGCAGGGTCTCGCGCTCGGCGGGCAGTACGGTGGAGCGGCGACCTACATCTCCGAGCATGCGCCCGACGGCAAGCGCGGTCTCTACACGAGCTGGATCCAGACCACGGCGACGCTGGGCTTCTTCCTCTCGCTGCTCGTCATCCTCGCGTGCCGATTCGCGATGGGGCCCGAGCAGTTCGACGCCTGGGGCTGGCGCATTCCGTTCCTGCTCTCGACGGTGCTGCTGCTGATCTCCGTGTACATCCGGATGCAGTTGCAGGAATCGCCGGAGTTCCAGGAGATCAAGGCCGCGGGCAAGTTGTCGAAGGCGCCGCTACGCGAGTCGTTCGGACAGTGGTCGAATCTCAAGATCGTGTTGTTGGCGCTCTTCGGCGCGGTCGCCGGCCAGGCCGTCGTCTGGTACGGCGGCCAGTTCTACGCGTTGCTGTTCCTCGAGAAGACCTTGCAGGTCGATCCGACGAGCGCGCAGCTCGTGATGGCTGCCGCGCTGCTGATCGCGACGCCGTTCTTCGTGGTGTTCGGCGCGCTGTCGGACAAGATCGGCCGCAAGAAGATCGTGCTCGCGGGTTGCCTGCTGGCCGCGCTCACGTACTTCCCGATCTTCAAGGGCATCACGAATTTCGCGAATCCGGCGCTCGCGGCTGCGGTGGCCGCGAACCCGGTGTCGGTCGTCGCGGATCCCGCGGAGTGCAGCTTCCAGTTCGATCCGGTCGGCCGGACGCAATTCACGAGCGGCTGCGATCTCGCCAAGGGTGCGCTCGCGCGCATGGGCGTGTCGTACTCGAACGTGAGCGCGCCCGACATGACGGGCAGGGCGGAGGTGAGGGTCGGCGACGCGACGCTCGAGGTAGCTAGCTTGGGCGAGCGATTGAGCGCGGCCGAGTACAAGGCCGGGCAGGACGAGGTGAACGCGCGCGTCAAGGCGGCGATCACGGCGGCGGGTTATCCCGCGAAAGCCGACATGGACGCGTTCAACTTCCCGATGGTCATCCTGCTGTGCACGATCCTCGTCATCTACGTGACGATGGTGTACGGCCCGATCGCCGCGTGGCTGGTCGAGCTGTTCCCCGCGCGCATCCGCTACACGTCGATGTCGCTGCCGTATCACATCGGCAACGGCTGGTTCGGCGGATTCCTGCCGGTGACGTCGTTCGCGATCGTCGCGGCCACCGGCAACATCTACAACGGCCTGTGGTACCCGGTCATCGTCGCCGCCGTCACCATCGTCATCGGCGCGCTGTTCCTGCGCGAGACGAAGGACAGTCCCGCGACGTAGCGGGTTGGTTGGTGCCGGGTGAGAAATCGCGGAGTCAGCTCTCCGCGCAGGTCCACCCGGCGCCAGCGCCCACACCAACTCCGCGATTTCTCACCCGGCACCGACCTGCTACTTGCCACCGATCACGCCGCAGGCGATGCGGTCTCCGGAGCCGCCCGACGGTTGCGTCTTGTAGTCGTCGGGCTTGGCGTGCAACACCACGGCCTTGCCGAGGACGTCGTTCGGTTGCGCGGTCGCGAGCGAGACGCCGTTCGCAGTCGCATCCACGGTGGCCATGCCCTGGCCGTCGGATTTCACGTTGAGCATGTCGCCGGCGTGGTGCGTGGGCCCGGCGGGATCGCCGTGTTCCACATTCGCGGGATTGAAATGCGCGCCCGCGCTGCTCGCGTCCGGCGCGCTGCAATCGCCAACCTCGTGGATGTGGAAGCCGAACTCGGCATTCGGCGGCAGGCCCTGCAGCGAACCTGAAAGACGCACTGCGTCCGGGCCTTCGGCGGTCAGCGTGAGCGTGCCGGACGTGGAATGTCCCTGCGTCGGCGCGAGTCGTGCGACTGCGTTCGCCGGCGGCGGTGGCTGGGTCTCGGCGGGTGACGGAGCGGGAGCCTGCGCCTGGTCGGCGGGAGGCGATTGACGTCCGCACGCGGCGAGCGCCAGCGCGACGGCACAGGACAGCAGCAGCTTCTTCACGGCGAGGCTCCGACTGGTTAGAGGTTGAGCAGGACGCTAAACCCGGGAACCGATTCCGCGCAGTCAGTCGGTCGTCGCCGCCCGACGTGCGAAATTCCTACCGATCCGCCACGCCGCGGGTAGTCAGACGTTCGTCCTGCAGGAATCATCCTACAAACTACCCCAGTCTGTTGCGCGAACGCCATGCAGCGCGCGGCTTGTTTCCCCAGGCAAGCCGCGATCTGTTGCGGGGGCCTTCTAACTTTCCCGTGCTGCGAGGATACTGGCGCCAATCGGTACGGCGAGCTGATGGACAGCGCGCCTTTGCGCATCGCCGCACGCAAGAAGAACAGAAGGAGTTGTCGCATGAAGTCATGGATCCGACGCGGCGCCGCCGCGCTTGCTCCCTTGGCGTCCATTTCCGCGTTCGCGCAGGACACACCGCAGCAGACCGAAACGATCGGCGAGGAAATCATCGTCACCGCGACCAAGCGTGAGGCTTCGTTGCAGGACGTCCCGTTCTCGGTCGCCGCGATGACGGCAGAGGATCTCAACGAGTCCGGCGCGAACAATCTCGTGGAAGTCGCGCGCAACGTGCCGGGCCTCTACATCACCGATCTCGGTCCCGGACAGAGCCAGGTCGCGATCCGCGGAATCAGCGCGGGCCAGGTGGTGCGCGACCAGGCGGGCGTGAAGGAGTCCGTCGGCATCTACCTCGACGAATCGCCCATCTCGGTGGCGTTGTTCACGCCCGATCTCGACTTGTACGATCTCGATCGCATCGAGGTGCTGCGCGGACCGCAGGGCACGCTGTTCGGCGCGGGCTCGACCTCGGGCACCGTGCGCTACATCACCGCGCAACCGGACATCGGCACCTTCGGCGGCTCCGTCGATCTCACGGCCGAAAACGCCGAGGACGGCGAGTTCGGCGGCGGCCTGCGCGCCTCACTCAACCTGCCGCTCGGCGAAGCCGCCGCGATGCGCGTCGTGGGCTACCACAGCGAAATGCCCGGGTTCATCGACTCCGTGTATCCGAACCGTTCCCGGCGCGAGGACGTCAACAGCGGCACGCGCACCGGCGGCCGGCTCTCGTTCCGCTTCGAGCCGAACGAGAACATCGCGATCACGCCGCGCGTGATCTACCAGGAGCTCGAGACGGACGGATATCCGCGTATCGATGCCTACAACATCCTCGGCAATCCGTACACGACCACGGAGCCCGCGATCCAGGTGGGAGAGCGCGAGCAGGTCACGCAGATCCGCGAGGGACTCACCGACGAGTTCCTGCTCGGCGATCTCAAGATGGAATTCGGATTCGGCGAGATCGGGCTCACGTCGATCACCACGTATATCGACCGCAACGTCGAAGTGTTGCGCGACGCGAGCCAGCTCACGGGCAGCGTGAGCTTCGACATCGGCGTCGCGACACCCGCCGAGGTCCGCATCGACTCGCCGCTCTACGACACCACGGATCTCAAGGTGTGGAGCCAGGAACTGCGGCTCGCCTCGACCGGCGAGGGCCCGTTCCAGTGGCTGATCGGCGCGTTCTACCAGGACGCCGATCGCACGTACGGCCAGAACCTGCCGACCGCGGGTTACGACGCGATCACCGTGCGGCTCGACCCGCGCTTCACCAGTGCATTCTTCGGAGCGCCGCCAAACACGCCTTACTACTCGCACCTGACCTACGATTTCAAACAGCTCGCGGCTTTCACCGAGCTGACCTACCAGTTCACCACCTGGTTCGCGCTGACCGCCGGCGTGCGTTACTACGACTTCGAGGAAGACCGGCTCCTCACCTTCGCGGGCTTCTTCGCCGACATGGGCTACACCGACGAGCCCGGTTCGACTTCTTCGGACGGGTTCTCGCCGCGCGTGATCCTCTCGTTCACGCCGAACGAAAACATGCGCGTGACCGCGCAGTACTCCGAGGGCTTCCGCCTCGGCGGCATCAACGATCCACTCAACGTCACGTTGTGCACGCCGCAGTCCGGCGACCTGGCGACCTACGACGGGCATCCGACCTGGGACGACGAAAAGGTGAAGAACTACGAGATCGGCTTCAAATCGCGCTTCAGCGATGGCGCCGTGACGTTCAACGCATCGGCGTTCTACACGGACATCGACGGACTGCAGGTGATCGCCGATGCCGGCACGTGCTCCTCGCGCATCATCCTCAACGCGCAGGCGGAGACGATCGGTGGCGAGATGGAATTGTTCGTGCGGCCGAACGAGAGATGGGACCTGGGCTTGTCCGCGACGTACGTGCAGGCGGAGATCACCGAAACCCAACTCAACACGCCGATCCCACCGGCGCAGCCGACACCGATCGCGGGCATTCGCGACGGCAATCGCCTGCCGACGTCACCCGAGCTGCAGGCGGCCGCGACCGTCGGCTACACGTGGGGTTTCGGCGATTCGCTCGAGAGTTACGTACGCTTCACCGCGCAACATATCGGCTCTTCGTATACCCAGCTCGCCGACCAGGAACCCAACTTCGGTCTGATCGCGGCCGGCGGACCGCCGGGATCCGCGCGGCTCATCCCGTTCGGCGGGCCTTACACGTCCACGCAGATCCCGTTCGAGGCCGAGCTGCCGTCGTACGAGATCGGCAACCTGCGCTGGGGCCTCCGCGCCGACCGCTGGGAAGCGGCGCTGTACGTGAACAATCTCTGGGACGAACGCGCGTTCCTGTCGATCGACCGCGAGCGTGGCCGCAGCGCGCGCGTGGGTTACCTGACGAACCCGCCGCGCACGTACGGCGTCAACTTCCGCATGAACTTCTGAGCCGCCGCGCCCGGCGCGGTCAAACTACCGCGCCGGGGGCGGCCTGGCCCCATTACGGGTGGCCGCCGGGCGCGCCGAGTTCGCTGGTGCTGCTCATCGCGCGATTCGACTCGCCGAATGCGGGCTCATCCTGCGGCGCGCGCGAGCCGTCGAGCGCCTGCAGGAACGCGACGACGTCGCGCAGCTCGCCGCGAGACATCACCTGCGTGTAGATTTCCGGCATGCTCGACGGCGCGGCCACGCGCGACTGCACCTGCGCCGCCGCGATGTCCACCGTCGTGTTGTCGCCGCGCTTGAGCACCACGGTCTGCGGCGTCTCGCTCACGATCGATCCGGTCTCGGTGCTGCCGTCCTTGAGCGTGAACGTGACGATGTCGAACCCGGCCGCGATGTGTTTGCTCGGCTTCACGATCGACTCGAGCAGGTACTCGGCGCTCTTCTGCTTGCCGATGGTCGACAGATCCGGCCCGGCCTCGCCGCCGTTGCCGTACACCTTGTGGCAGCGCGCGCACGGCAGGACGTTGTTGTTGAAGAACTGCCCGGCCCCGGACCAGGGATTGCCGCCCGCGAGCGCGAAGCGATACGGCGCAATGTCGTCGCCGCTCGCGGCCCACGCGGCCTTCTGTTTCTCCCAGCGCGCCTGCACTGCCGGCGCGGTGCTCTTCTCCACCGCGTCGAGTAGTTCGACTTGCGCGCCCGGGCGCACCTTGCCGGCGGCCAGGCTGTCGAGCGAACCGACCAGCAGCTTCGCGCCGTCGGCCGCGGGCAGCTGCGGAATCGCGCGGAATGCGGCCTGCTGCTCGGCCTCCGAGCCTTCGGCCACGAAGCGGCGCACGAGCGGCATCGCGCGCGCCGGCGCGCGTTGCGCCGTGATCTCGAGCGCGGCGAGCCTGAGCGCGGGCACGCTGGATTTCTCCGCGAATGCGAGCGCGCGCGTGATCTCATCGCCGCCGAGTTTGTCGAGCGACGCGAGCGCAGCCGCGCGCACGCCTTCCGGCGCCGCGTCGTCGCCGACGAGCGCGGTGAGCCGCGGCGCGAGAGACGTGACGCCGAGATCCGCCACGGCCTCGAGTGCCGCGATCTGAACGGCTTCCGGTCCCTTGCCGAGCAAGGCCGGCGCCGCCGCGGTGAGGGCCGCGGACGCGTCGCTGCCGTCGCGCTTCTCCAGCGGACGGAAGATGCCAACCACGCGATCGCGCTGCGGAGTCTTTGCCCACAGGCTGAGCTGCTTCAGCGCCTCGGTGCGCATCACGGGCTTCGCATCCGCGCGCTGCGCGTATTCGGCGAGATTGCGCGCCGACTCGCTGCCGCCGACGCGGAAGTTCGCATTGATGGCGCGCACGACGAACGGCTCGTCGGCGACCGGCGCCTTCGCGAGGCTCGCGGCGAGCGCGGGCGCGGCATCCTTGACCGGCGCGTCGTTGATCGCGAGCGCGGCCTCGCGCGCGACGAACGCGTCGGAGTCCGTCAGGAACTTCGCGATCTTCGGATTGCCGAGCTCGCGATACGCGAGCAACACACCGAGACGCACCGCGCTCGACTTGCTTTCCGCGGCGGCGTCCAGCGTCGCGTCGTTGCCGATGCGCGCGAGCGCGTGCACGGCGGCATGACGCAGGTATTCATCCTTGTTGTCGTTGCGCTCGATCAGCCCGAGCAGCGGCGTGACACTGGCCGCATGGCCCAGCTTGCCCAGACTCTGCGCGGCGAAGAACTGCACCCGCGGCTCGGGGTCCTGGAGCGCCTTCACCAACGCGTCCTGTGCCTTGGCGTACTTGATGTCGCCGAGACCTTTCGCGGCCTGCGCGCGCACTTCGGAGTCCTTGTCGCCGAGCAGTCGAACGAGCATGTCATTGAACTGCCCCCGGCCCGCGACGCCGAACTGCGTGAGTCCCCAGACCGCGTGCAGACGGCCCAGAGGCGTCACGCCCTTCGCGCCAGTCACCGCTTTCGAGAACGCTCCCGGATTGCCGCGCGCCACGATTTCGAACTGTGCTTCGAGACGAATGCGCCGATCGGGATGCGACAGCAACTCGCTCATGAGCCGCTGGTTGCTGACCTGCTTCAATCCGCTCGCCAGCAGTTGCGCGACTTCCGCGCTCAACTTCACCTGCGCGGGATCCGGCTTCACCGGCGAAACGCCGTAGACGCGACCCTTGCGGGACTTCGGCCACCCATCCACCCAGTCGAGCAGATAGAGCTTGCCGTCCGGCGCGAACGTCACGTCGGTCGGCAACACGCCGCCCATGAACTGCTGGCTGCTCGTCGGCTTGTACGACGCGCCGAGCTTGCCCAGCGTGTAGGTCTGGATGCCGCTGCGCGCGATGCTGCCCTTGAAGTGCGTGATGAAGAAATGCCCGGCGTAGGCGGGCGTGAGGCCCGTGCCCGGGTAGTAGGTGAGTCCTGACGGACCGTCCTCGATGTTGCAGACGGGCGGCAGTAGATAGGCGGGACGTCCCGGGAAGCGCGGCTTCCACAGGTTGTCGCTGATCCACGGACCGCCCTTGCCGAGCGGCGCGAACTGGTAGCCGACGCGCCAGCCGCTGTCACCGCCCTCGACCACGTGCACCAGGCGCTCCATGTCGCCCTGGTCGCTGTCGTTGTCGCCGGTGAAGAGATCGCCGCGCTCGTCGAATACGAGTTCCTGCGGGTTGCGCAGGCCGCGGTGCACGAGCTCGAGCTCCGTGCCGTCGAAGTTCGAGCGGAACACCGCGCCGTCGTCGGGTACGGCGACGGCCCGGCCGTCCGGGCCCTTCACGTTCGTACCGCGGTCGCCGATCGAGTAATACAGCTTGCCGTCGTGCCCGATCGCGAGGCCGTGGAAATCATGGCCCGTGAAATTGAAGCGCACGCCGAAGCCGCGCAGCAGCTCTTCGCGCTTCGGTTTCGCGTTGGCCTGTTCCGTCAGCAGCCACAGGCTCGGAATGTTCGTGAACCAGACCTTGCCGTTGCGCGCGAGCACGCCCGAGGCGATGCCGTCGAGCTCGCTGTTGAATCCGTCGGCGAAGATGCTCGACTTGTCGGCGACGCCGTCACCGTCGGTGTCCTCGACCAGCCGCACGATCTCGCTCTCGATCGCGAACTGCTTCGCCTGGTCTTCGCCGAACACGCTGTGGATCAGCTTCGAGCGGTCCTCGATCGAACGCGAGGCGAGATCGATCTCGAGCATCGGCATGTAGTTGCGGATGTCGAGCACGCTCGAGTGATAACGATGCGTCTCGGAGACGAACAGCCGGCCCTTCTCGTCGAAGTCGAACGCCACGGGGTTCGCGAGCATCGGCTCGGCGGCCCACAAGCGGGCCTGCAGTTCTTCAGGCAGCGTGAAATGTTTGAGCGCGAGCTCCGCCTCGTCCGAGGCCGGGTCCACGACGGGCGTGGGCAGGCGTTCGTCGGGCGAGAGCGTGAGGGTCTGCGCGCAGACGACGGTGATTCCGGAGATCAACAGGACAGCGAAGCGGGAGAGCAGAACGGAAGGTTTCATGGGGTCCCGAATTGTTGTTGACACGAAAGGGCTTGCAGCGGGGCGCAACTATAACGTTATGAGACGTACGAGCCTGCGATGACCATCATGGACTTCGCAGGACAGACATGGGAGTCGCTTGATTTGACATCAGTTCCGGTGAATTCTGGCGCGCGTGAAAATATCGCGGCGGCTCGGGGCATGGATGATCGCGACGGTGCTCGTCGTGGGCGCGGTCGTGTCCTGGTATGCATTCCGCATGTCCAGCGGGCCGGCGGCCCAACCGGTGGCCGCCGCGACAGGTCATAAGCAGGTCTCCGCGCCGGCCAAACCCCCATTCGACTTCTACCTGCTCGCGCTCACCGTGCACCCGGCCTTCTGCGCGGATGGCCGCGCGCACATGCGGGAGTGCCGCGCGCGTTCGCAGCGTCCGCTCGTCATCCATGGGCTCTGGCCCGAGAACCTCGCGCCGCGCACGTATCCGCGGGACTGCCCCACGCACAGGCTCGAACTCGACCCCGCGCTCGAGGTGGAACTGGCCGACTGGATGCCCGGCATCGCCGCGAACCTGCACGAGCACGAGTGGCGTAAACATGGCGGCTGCAGCGGCCTCGACGACGACGAGTTCTTCCGCCGCTCGATCGACCTGGCGCGCGTGCTCGACGGCGCGCTGGGCGCCAGGCTAACTACTCTCGCGGGCGAAACGACCACGCCGGAAGCACTCCGCGAATACGCGGATCTCCACGAGCCCGGCATCGGTTCCACCTTCACGCTGCATTGCCGGACGCTGCGCGACGCACCACCGGAGCTGCGCGGACAACCGTTCCTCGTCGAGATCCGGCAGTGTGTCGACAACGACGGCCCGGGCGGTACGCCCGGCACGCTGCTCGACTGCGCGCGGCTGCCGCGGCACGACCAGGGCTGCGGATCGGAATTCCGGATTGCGGGGGGACGAACATGATGAATCTGCAGCTCGCCGAGCTCGCGCTCGCCTACGCCATCACCGCGGCCGCGATGCTCGCCGGCCTGCTGCTCATGCGCGCGGACACACGCGCGTACTGGCGCTGGCCCGTGTACTCGGCGATGGCCCTGGCGCTCGGGGTCGTGAGCTGGAACCTGCTGCGCAAACACCTGCTGCCCGCCGAATGGGTGTTCACCCGGCCCAACGCGATCTACTACGGCGCACTCGCGTTGTACGCGCTGCTGGGATTCGCGCTCGGCGCGCTGCTCGGCCGGCTCACGCGCAAACGCACGGTTGCCTGACGCGCGGCGTTGCCGGATTATCCGCGTCACTGCCGAGGAGAACGAACATGGCGAAGGCAAAGAAGAAGAAGACGAAACGGACTCCGGGGAACGAGGGGCCGGATCCGCCAACCGGCTAGGTCGAGCAGGTCCTAAAGGGACCTCGCGTCCGATTCCGCTCCAGGGACCTTGATCCCGGCGAACCACGGCTCGTTGCGCAGCGTCCATGCGCTGCGCCAGCCGCGTCTCCAGGCTTCGTCGATCGCGGCCTGTGCTTCGGCTTTCTGGCCGCGCAGCGCAAGCGATTCGGCGCGCAACGAGTACAGGCCGTAGTGCCGGCCGCCATTCTTCTCGAAGCTGTTCAGCAACCCGTCGAGGTCGTCGAGTAACCTGCCGGCGCGGGCGAGATCGCCCTTGGTCTCGATCTCGATGCCCGCGCGGATCAGCGCCGCGGAGGCCGCGTGCCGGATCTGCCCGCCGTCGAGCCGGTCGACCAGCGCCGCGGGCAGGATGCGGTCCGCATGTTCGAGCGTGCCGCGCGCGGCCAGCGGGTCGCCCGCCATCCACTGCAGGTGCGCGAGCTCGCGCAATTCGGCGCTGGTGGTGGCCTTGGCCTGCAGCGCATTCGCGGCGATCCATTCGCGCAGTGCTTTCGGACCCTGCTCCGCGTACACGAGCCGTCCGCCCCGCGAGAAGTAGTCGAAGCTGCCGTCGTTGGGGATTTCCGCGGCCGCGGCGCGCGCCTCGGCGACCTGGCCGAGCGACAACAGCAGATCCACCTTCTGGTTCGCGAGCATCGGATTGCCCGGCGAAAGCTTGCGCGCCTCGTCGATCCAGCGGATCGCTTCGGCGGTTTTGCCCTGCGCGCGTTCGATCCAGGCCGTGGCGAGCGGTCCCCACAGGTTCTCCGGATCGAGCTCGCGGCCGCGCGCGCAGGCCTGCGTGGCTTCGGCGTATTCGCCGAGATCGGTGAGCTCGAGGCAGCGCAGCACCTGCGAGAGGAAGTCCATCGGATCGAGCCGCGCCGCGGTCGTGAAATGTTCCAACGCCTTGCGTGGATTGCCACGGTTACCGTAGAGGTCGCCGAGGACGCGGTGACTGCGCGCATTGTTGGGATTGATGCGCACCGACTGCTCGAGAATCGGCAGCGCTTCGTCGAGTCGCATCTGGTCCGTCAGGAACCAGCCCTTCACCGCGAGCGCGTCGGCGAGCGACGGCTCGAGCTCGAGCGCGCGATTGAGCAGCGGCTCCGCCTCGATGATGATTTCCTCGAGCGGCCGATTGTTCAGCGTGCGGCTGTTGAGCAGCGCGCCGGAGAGGCCCGCCAGCGCCAGCGCGTAATCGGGATCGGCTTCGATCGCGCGACGGTAATACTCGATGGCCTTGAGATTGTCCGCGGCCGTGCGCTCGCGCTCGCGCGCGCGGCCGAGCAGATACAACTCGTACGCCTCCATCTTGCGCGGCTGGCGCTGTGCCCAGGCTTCCGCGGTATCCGAGGCCAGCCTGAGGTGCAGCGCTTCGGCCACCGAACGCGACACCGTGTCCTCGATGAGGAAGATGTCGCCGATGGGCAGCGCGTAGGTGTCGGACCAGATGTGCACACCGCGCTTCGCCTCGATGAGCTGCACGGTGACGCGCAGGTTTTCGCCCGAGCGGCGCAGGCTGCCTTCGAGCACATGGGTCGCGTCGAGCGCTTTCGCGATCTCGCGCACGTCCTTGTTCTCGCCCTTGAACGCGAACGCGGAGGTGCGCGCGACCACGCGCAGGGTCGGAATGTGCGCGAGCCAGTTGGACAGCTCCTCGGTGAGGCCGTCGCACAGCGGCTGCTCTTTCTGGTCGAGGCTCATGTCGACCAGCGGCAGCACGACGATCGTCGGCGCGGCTTCGTCGGTCGGGGCCGCTCCGAACCAGGTGCCGGGCATGCGCCAGGCAACCACGGCCAGCGCGACGGCGGCGATGACGCTGCCGAATCCGAGCGCGAGGCGGCGCAGGGGCGCGCGCCGGTCGGATTCGCGGCGACCGGTCGTGGGCGTGCTCGTGGCTTCGGTGGAGGTTTCGTACCAGGGCGCGGGCTCGGCGACCCGATCGGGCTCGAGCTCCGCGATGAAGCGGTAACCCTTGCGCGGCAGGGTCTCGATGTAACGCGGAGTGTCGGCATCGTCGCCGAGCGCGATGCGCAGTTTGCGCACCGCGGTATTGAGGCCGGTGTCGTATTCGACCACGCCGGTGGGCCAGAGCCGGGCGATCAGCTGCTCGCGCGTCACGACCTGGCCGGGTCGTTGCGTCAGCTCGTCGAGGACCGCCAGGGGCTGGTCCTGCAGGCGACTGGTCGTGCCGTCCTTCGAGATCTCGCCGGACTCGAAGTCGACCGCCCATCCGTCGAACCTGATCAAGCGCTTTTCCATGCTCGCCTCGTCCCCGGGTGCTGAATCATAGACAAATCAGCCCTGAATCAGCCGCCGTCCATCGCGTGAAAGTTACCAGAACGTGGAATCTGCCCGCCTTTCGAGAAAACGGGAGGCCACCATGCAATCCAATGCGCACCTCAGTGTCGCGCCCGAGCCGCCGGAGCCCCGGACACTGTACCGGCAGAAGTACCTGTCCGCCCGGGCGCTGGCTGCGTTAGTTAGCCAGCTCACGACCGGGTATCCGCCGAACGAGAGTCGCGGTGCGGCAGGGCCGCTGGACCGCTACATCCGCAGGGCGCTCGAACGGTCCGTGCTCGGAAACGCGGGCGGCGCGCATCTTTGGCGGGTCATCGCGGAGAAACATCCCGAGATCTGGGAGGTGATCGGCGGAGATCCGGCCACGCTGGTCGCGCTGAATCCGCAGCCGCTGCCGCCCCGGCCGGCGTTCCTGGCCGCGGTGATCCTCGAATTCACCGAGCGCATGGCGAACGTGGGAGAACTGGCCGACCTGATCCCGCGCCCGGGCGGCGAGCCCGGACACGCGATCGTCGCCGCTCACGTCGCGCGTTTCGTCGACGATGTGTGCGACAGCGGGCTACGCATTCACTGGCCGTATCCGTGGCCCGCGCCCCCCTGGTTCAGCGAATTCCTGACAGGCGCGGACCTCGTCGTGCTGGGCACACAGTTTCAGCAAGCGTCCGTGGTTGCGATGGACCGCGACCTCGGACGCACCTTCGCCGATGCTGCCCACGCGTTGCTGGAAGCCGGCGCCGCTCGATTGGTCTGAAATGGGGACATTCCTCGTTTCCTAGCAAACGGGGACAGGTTGCGAACAGCGCGATCGTGCGAGCGTCACTGAGGTCTGTCCCCGTTTGCTAGGAAACGGAGAATGTCCCCATTAAGTGCGCATGGTTTGCGAGAGCACGCCATAAGTGACGATCCACGCGGTCTTCACCTGCGGGGTGAACTCGCCATTCAGCGTCTGTTCGAGAGACCACAGCAGCGCGGTCGCGACAACACTGTGGTGGTTTTCCCGGATGCCAATCTTCGATTGCCGCCGTCCGAACTCCCGCACGGCCGGTAACAAGAATTCGACCTTGTCCAGGCCTCTCACCACCGTGGTGATGAGGCGGACCAGCTTGCGCCCGTTTTCACGCGCGTCAGCCTCGAACAGGGGCCGCAGCGTCGCGTCGAGCTCGAAAAGTTTGGGATAGAAGGTCGCCGCAACAGAGTCCTTGTTCCCAAGCGCCTTCCGCCAGCTTTCCTGGACTAACACGATGTCGTCTTGCGTCATGCATTTCTCCGCGCACGAACAAGGCGGAGCAAGCGCTGTGCCAGCGGAAATCGCCGGTTCAAGGTGCGCACGCGCGCCGCACGCACCGCGCGTGACCGTCCGCAACGCGGTGTCGCCCGGACTTGGAGCAATGGGCGGCAATTGACAGCGTTTACCGCATAATCGCGCCTGCGAGATGCCCTGAATGAGAACACTGCAGCTCAAGGTGAAACCCGGCTCGCGCGAGGCGTCCCTCGTCGAGCAGCCGGACGGTAGTTGGATCGCCCGCGTGAAGGCGCCGCCGGTCGACGGCAAGGCGAACGCCGCGGTCATCGAGCTCGTGGCGCGTCATTTCGGCGTGCGCAAGGCGCAGGTCACCATCCGCAGCGGTTTGTCGGGCCGGCTGAAACGGGTCCAGATCGAGGATTGACGATGATCACGCTGTACACCTTCGGGCCGCATTTCGGATTGCCGGATCCCAGCCCCTTCGTCATGAAGGGCGAGATGCTGCTCAAGTTATCCGGCCTGCCGTACCGGACGACCACGCGCGGATTGAAGGGCGCGCCCAAGGGCAAACTACCCTACATCGAAGACGAGGGAACGATCGTCGCGGACTCCACGCTGATCCGCATGCACCTCGAGAACGAACACGGCATCGACTTCGACCGTGCGCTCCCGACGCGCGAGCGCGGCGTCGCGTGGGCCGTCGACAAGATGCTCGAGGATCACTTCTACTGGCTGATGGTCCACTGGCGCTGGCTGGACGACGCCAACTTCGAGCGCGGGCCGAAGCAGTTCTTCAAGCGCGCGCCGGCGTTCATTCGTCCGCTCGCCGAGTCATTCGTGCGCAGGGACATCCGCCGCAGGCTGCACGGACACGGCCTCGGCCGCCACACCGATGCCGAAAAGACCGCGATCGCCGCGCGCGCCCTCGCATCGCTGTCCCAGATCCTCGGCGACAACGAGTATTTCCTCGGCGCCGAACCCTGCGGCGCTGATGCCACCGTGTTCGCGTTCCTCGCCGGCACGCTCACGCCGGTGTTCGAATCGCCGCTGCAAGCCGAGGCGAAACGATTCTCGAACCTCGTGACATATCGCGACCGGATGATGCGCGAGTATTTCCCGGCCTTCGCCTGATCGCGCGCCAACACGAGTCCAGAAAATGGTTTGTAGGCATTCGCCGCATATATTCGCGCGGCGCACCGATTCGCGCGCGCCATGACTTAGCATGGCGCCAGGTTCGACGGGGGCGCGCCGCGGGCGCGAAGTTCGAATCGCGCAGTGCGAAAAGGCATACTGCCTTCGCAGGTACTGAGATCAGGGATCAGTCGATGCCAGGGAAGAGACGGGGTATTCCCGCGAGCAGGCTCGCTCGCGAATTCGGAGTGAGCCTCAGCGAATTCATCGATGACGTGGTGGCGATTCTTTCGCGTTACGACGCGCAGGCGCCGGGCGACGCACCCGTGCGCCGCCGGGAAATCTGCGCCGCCGTTTCCGCGGCGATGATCGCCTCGCTGGAGGCATCCACGCTGTCGCATGTCGAGCGCGAACGGCTGCAACCGCTGATCCACGACGTGCTGCTGCCGTTCTGGTCGAAACACTGCGCCGCGGACGCGGACACCGCAAGGTACATCGCGACGCGCTCCCAGCACTATCTCAACGGGCGCAACCCGACTAGCCAGGTCAAGACGGCGGTGAACATCGTGAGCGCGCTGCTCGAGTCGCTCGCGATTCCGACGTCCGATCGCGCCCGGCTCGGCAAACGATTGTCACCGGCATTCGCGCATCGCATGGTCGGCGACGTGTTCCGCATCAACGACCTGCGTGCCCGGCATGGCATCGAGCTATCGCTGGTGGCGACCCTGTGCGCGTTGCAGGGCATGTCGCTGTTGTACGAGCCGATTCTCAGGATGCTTCGAATCGCCTGATCCCGTTGAGCTCGATGGCCACCATCTCGATGGCGCTGGTTACGCTCAGCAGGAATTGCTCGTCGATCCTGGCGCGCGCGAAGCGTTCTTCGGCGAGTTGTTCGAGTTCGCGCGCGCAGGCGCTCAATACTCCCAGGTCCAGCCCATGCGCGGTGCCGCGGATGCGCTGCGCGCAGAAGCGCAGGTGCCGCCACGCGGCGTCGTCACCCGAGATGAGAGATGGCACGTTGCGCCGCATTTGCTCGACGTCGTTGACCGTGCGAACGAGAAACAGCGAAATGAGTTCATCGCGCCTCGCGTCCGCCTGCAACGCCGGATCGTGGGTTTCGTTCATCTTCGCAGAATAGTGAGCCGGCGAGGCGGATACCGAGGGTTCGGGGTCACCTTCCAGACGCGGCAGCGCCCCGATTTCCGTGCGCGCCGGTGACACGTAGCCGATCGGAGACGCTGTCGCCCCTAACAAACACCGGCGGCTCGCCGCACTGCGTTATTGCGGTGCAAACACCACGGCCATGGGCTTGTTGACCGTCACGGGCTCGCCAACAGGCGCGAGTTCGCCGGTCTGCGGGTTCACCGAGAAAACCACGACGCTGGCGCTCTCCTGGTTGCTCACGACGAGCCACTTGTCAGTCGGATCGAACGTGAAATACCGCGGTGTCTTGCCGCGCGAGGGAACACGCTGCCGGAACGAAAGCTCGCCCGACTTCTCGTCGATCGCGTAGACGACGACGCTGTCCTCGCCGCGATTCGAGGCGTAGAGATATTTCCCATTGGCGTGGATCGCGATCTCGGCCGCCGTGTTCTGCCCGCTGAAATCCTCCGCGAGCGTCTTCGCCGACTGGAACTGCGAGAGCGAACCCTTCCTGCCGTCCCAGTTGAACGCCATCACCTCGTTGCCCATCTCCGCGATGACATACACCCACTTGCCGTTGGGATGGAACACGAGATGGCGTGGACCCATGCCCGGCGGCACCTTGCCTTTCGCGCCGTCGCCGAGCGTGATCTTTCCGGTGGTTTCATCGAATCGGTAGACGACGATCTCGTCGGTGCCGAGGTCCGCCGCCAACGCGAACTTGTTCGAGGGATCCGTGCGGAACCAGTGCGCATACGGCTTGGTCTGCCGCTGCGGATGCACGCTCGATCCCGTGTGCTCGACGAATGCGGTCTGCGCATCGAGCGAGCCGTCCTGCGCGAGCGACAGCACCTCGACGTACCCGCCGCCGTAATTCGCGTCGAGCACGTAGCGGCCGGTGCCGTCCACGCTCACGTAGCTGGGGCCGCGACCCTTCGATTCCTTGTAGTTGAGGAACTTCAGCGCGCCGGTCTGGCGATCGACCTCGAATGCGCTGACGCCACCGGGCGTGCCCGAATTGCACATGTAGAGGTGCGTCCCGTCCCGGGTGATCTCGAAGTGCGCGGGAGTGGACGTCTCCGCGATCAGCCGCGGCGCGGACAACGTGCCGGTTTCGGAATCGAATTCCGCGAGGGCGATGCCCATCTTCTGCGGATCCTGGGAGGCGATGTAGAGCCGTGATTTGTCAGCCATGCTGGGCGTCGTGATTCCGAATACGGTGAGGATCGCGGCGACGAGCCGCGCGTGCGCGAGGTTCATTCAGGCGAGCTTCCATGGTGGTGAAGGGTGCCCGGTTCCCGCCGGGGTGGGCGCAAGGATGCCATAGCCCACTTCAATGGCGTCGAAAGACATAGACCTGCCAACGGGGCAACGCCTTGGCGACAGAACGGGTCAGCTCCCCGCGTTATTCGCTCCGTTCGTGCCACCGGGGCCGGTTCTCTATATAGAATGCGGCCCATCGGAACTTCGGCCGGGCCCGCCCGGAAAATCAACATGAAAAAGATTCTCGTCGTGGGCCTCACGGCCGCCATTGCTTTCGGCACTTTCGGTTGCGCGGAGAAAAAGCCCGTCGATGCCGCCAGCGCGGTCTCGAGCGCCCCGCTGATCCCGCGCTCCGCGCTGTTCGGCAATCCGGAAAAGACGCAGGGCCGCATTTCGCCGGATGGCAAATACATCTCGTTCATCGCCCCGCGCGACGGCGTGCTCAACGTATGGGTGGCCGAGCGCGGCAAGCTCGATGAGGCGAAGCCCATCACGAACGATCAGAAGCGCGGCATCCGCCAGCACCTGTGGGCGTTCGACGGCAAACACGTGTTGTTTCGCCAGGACGAGGGCGGTGACGAGAACTGGCGTGTCTATTCGGTGGACGTGACCACCGGCGAGCAGAAGGACCTGACTCCCCTCGCGGGCGTGCGCGCGGAGATCGTCGACCTTTCGTGGAAGCGCCCCGGCGTCGTGGCCGTCGCGCTCAACGACCGCGTGCCCGAGTGGCACGATCTCTACGAGATCGAGATCGCGACCGGCAAGCGCACGCTGGTTGAGAAGAACGACCAGGAGTTCGCGCAGTACTACCTCGACTTCGACATGAAGCCGAAGCTCGCGCAGAAGAACGATGCCGAGGGCTCGGAAATTTTCCGTCGCGTCGGCAAGAAGTGGGTGAGCCTGCTCAAGATTCCCGCGACCGACACCATCACCTCCGGCGTGATCGCCGTGGATGAGAGCGGCAAGACCGCGCTGGTGCAGACCTCCGTCGGGCGCGACAAGGCGGCGCTCGAGCGCGTCGACCTCGAAACCGGCAAGGCGACGCTGCTCGGCTCGAGCGAAAAGGCGGACGTCGAACAGATCTGGCTGCATCCGAAGACCCTCCAGGTTCAGGGATTCATCGTCGATTACCTCAAGCCGGAAATCGTCGTGCTGGATCCGGCGGTGCAGAAGGACGTCGATTTGCTGACGAAGGAGCTCGGCGACGGCTTCAGGGTCGCGAACCGCACGCTCGACGATTCGGTCTGGACGATCGCAGTCGACGACGCGACCAAGCCGGCGTCCACGTGGCTGTACGACCGCCAGGCCGGCACGGTGACGAAACTCTTCGACCAGCGCCCGGCGCTCGCCAGCTCGCCGCTGGTGCCGATGCAGGCCGTGGAGATCAAGGCGCGCGACGGCCTGACTCTCGTGTCCTATCTATCGCTGCCGCCCGGCTCGGACAAGAACAACGACGGCGTTCCGGATGCGCCGGTGCCGCTCGTGCTCAACGTGCACGGCGGTCCGTGGGCGCGCGATACCTACGGCTTCGACAACGAGCATCAGTGGCTCGCGAACCGCGGCTACGCCGCGCTCTCGGTGAACTACCGCGGCTCGACCGGCTTCGGCAAGGAATTCGTGAACGCGTCCAACAAGGAGTGGGCGGGCAAGATGCACGATGACCTCATCGATGCCGTCAATTGGGCCGTGAACCGGAAGGTCACGACCGCGGACAAGGTGGCTATCTACGGCGGTTCGTACGGCGGCTACGCGACGCTCGTCGGCCTGACTTTCACGCCCGACACGTTCGCGTGCGGCGTCGACATCGTCGGCCCGTCGAATCTCGACACGCTGCTCTCGTCGATCCCGCCGTACTGGAAGGCGTTTTACGAAGAGTTCGCCTCACGCGTCGGCGACCCGCGCACGGAAGAGGGCAAGGCGCTGCTGCACGAGCGTTCGCCGCTCACGCACGTCGCGAAGATCAAGAAGCCGCTGCTGATCGCGCAGGGCGCGAACGACCCGCGCGTGAAGCAGGCGGAGTCGGACCAGATCGTGAAGGCGATGAAAGAGAAGAACATCCCGGTGACCTACGTGTTGTACCCGGACGAAGGCCACGGCTTCGCGCGTCCGATGAACCGCACGTCGTTCTACGCGATCGCCGAAGGATTCCTGAGCCAGTGCCTCGGCGGCCGCTACGAGCCCGCCGGCAAGGACTTCGAAGGCTCGACGCACCAGGTTCTCGAGGGGGCGCAGTACGTCTCAGGCCTGGAACCCCCGAAGTAATTGGGGGGCAGCCCCCTTTTGCTGGCAAAAGGGGTCAGTCCTGGAACGTCGGAGGGGGACAGACTCGAAGTCTGTCCCCTTTTCGCATGACTCGGCCGCACCGCTACGTCTAAGCGATTTTGGGCGGAGCGCCTCATGCATTCGCACGTCCGCGCACGGGTGTTCGTGATCTTTACCGCCTTGTGCGGCGCCCAGACCGCGCGCGCCGATCCCGAAGACATCTCTTTCGTCGCGGAGCATCTGCCCGAAGTCGCCATGGACAACCGTTATGCGACGTTGCCGCTGACGTCCGGCGGCGAATCGCGCACGAGTACCCTTTTCGGACTCGGCTACACGACGATGAGCAGCCAGACGCTCGCGCTCGATGGACCGATGCTCTCGCTCGGCGTGTCCTGGCCCCGTGGCCACTGGCGTATCACGGGTTTCGTGTTTCGCGACCAGTTTGATCTCGCCAGTGGGATCGAGCACCGCCCGCTGGATCTCGAATTCACGACCGCGCCGCTGGCGTTACCCGAGCCCGCGGAATTCACCGGCCTGCATGGCTCCATGAGCGACACCGGACTCGGCTTCGCGGTATCACGGCATCAACACCGATCCTGGATCGGCGCGTTCGACTGGTCTGCCGGGTTGTTGTGGCAGACCGTGAGACTCAGTGATTACACCCTCGACTACCGCGTGCTGGACGGCCCCGATGCCGGCGCCACGGGAACCATCAGCTTCGACTCGACTTACAACCACTTCGCGCCTTTCGCGGAGATCGGAAAATCCTGGTCGACCGGCCTGTGGCGCCTGACGCCCCGCGCAACGATCGCCTGGCCCTTGCCTCGCCGCGGCGTGGCCGGCCGAATCACCGGACCGGGCTTCGATCTGGCGGGCAACACCGAGACGAACGGTGGGGGCAAGCATTTCGGCGATCCTTCCGTGACCTTCGGGTGCGGCGTCACCTATCTACCCTGGAGCGTCACCTTCGACCTCGGCACCGCGATCACCCAGGCGGTGCTCGAACCCGAGATCCACAAGGGAATCGAGCGGAATCTCGTGCTGCAGGTGTGGTGGAGGCATTGAACCCGACCCGTCGAATCGAAGTTCGGAGGAGGTGGAATTCAATTGTCACCCCGATCCTGCCCGACCTTCGCGTAAACCTGCTTCTCCACTTCCGCGAAGCACCGCCTCCCGCGCAGCGGATCGAGCCGCGGATCCAGCCGCATCCACGCCAGCAGGATCGAGTGATCGTCCACGGCGCGAGCGAGATATTCGCAACCGCGGTCGAGATCCCCGAGCGTGGTGTGGATGATCGCGATCGGATACGCGGTGCCGAATCCCTTGCTACCCATTTCCTCGAGTCTTTCGATCTCGCTCATCGCGGCCTCCCGTCGTCCTTGTTTCGCCGCGAGATAGCCGGCTTCCGCCTGGAATAGATTGGGGCTCGGGCGCAGCGCGAGCTGCCGCTGCGCGCCGGCGAGATCGCCCGTCGCGATGAGCGCGTCCGCGAGAATGCTCCGTGCCTGTACCGAGCCCGGATTGGCCTCGACGAAGGTCGTCAGGAACGCGACGACCTCCTCGTACCGGCGCGCGTTGTAGAGGATCATCGCGTAGTTAGCCTGATAGCCCGTGAACGTGGGCTCGAGCTCGCGCGACCTGCGGATGGCCTCGAGCGCCTGCTCGATCTGCCCCTGGTGCGCATGCCACATCGCATAGAAGTGCCACAGTCGCGCGGACTGCTCGTTGAGCGCGCGCGCACGATCGAGCTCCACGCGGGATGCCGCGAAGTCCCGCTCGTGATCGAGCAGGATCTGCGCCAACGCGATGTGCCCCTGCGGCAGCGTTTCGTCCAGCTCGATCGCGCGTTTCGCGGCCGCGAGCGCCGCAGGGTAAGCCTCGGGGCGCGGCATGGTGTGCTGGATCACCGCGCCGGAATAGGACTCCGCCAGCGCGGCCCAGGCCTCCGCGTATTCCGGATCCTCCCGCAGCGCGGCCTCGAACTTCTCCACGGCGATCCTCGACGAGCTGACGTCGCGCGAGCGATTTCCCAGTCCTTCGAGATAGAGCTCGCGAGCCCGCACGCTGGGTTGGTGCTTCGGCTTCGTTGCGACTTCCGCACTCACGGGTGCGGCGGATTTTTCCGCGGTCGCCGTTCGCCATGTCCAGACGGCGAGAGCGGCGATGAGCACCGCCAGGCTGATTCCCGCAAGCATCCTCGCGCGACGCGACACCGCGGTCGCGGCCTCGTATGGCAGCGCCTCGGCCGCCGCGCCCGGCCTGACGAGAAAGCGGTAGCCCACCCGCGGCAGCGTCTCGATATATTTCGGCGTGTCGCCGACGTCATCGAGCGCCACGCGAAGTTTTCGCACCGCCACATTGAGACCGTTGTCGAAATCGACGACGCCCTGCGGCCACAACACCTTCACGAGCCGCTCGCGCGTGACGATTTCGCCCGCGTGGTCGTACAGCTCGACGAGAATGCGTAAGGGTTGCTGCGTGAGGCGCAAGGCGCGTCCCCCCCGCGTCATCTCTCCCGAGATGCGGTTGACGGTCCAGCCGTCGAATTGGATTTCCGTTTCCGCCGCCACGCACGGACAAGAATACGACGGATAAGCGAGAAGTAAGGCGAATCCAAGGCCCGATTAATGGACTAACGGAAGTCCGAAGCAGACCTTCGAGGCCCCTTCGAAACCGGAGCCTCGACCATGTCCGCCGTCATCCGACCCAGGTTCTATTCGCACATCTCGCTGTTCCTTGCCGCGTTCATATTCATCGGGTTTTCACGGACTTACTACCTGCGGGTGCTGTCGGATCTGCCACCCATGACCCTGCTCATGCACGTGCACGGCCTGGTCTCGACGGCCTGGGTCGCGTTGTTCATCGCGCAGACGCGGCTGATCGCGGCCCGGCGTGTCGACCTGCACATGAAGCTCGGGATCGCAGGTGCGCTGATCGCCGTCGCCATGGCCGTCGTCGGCCTCCTCACGATGGCGGGAGCCGCCGCGGCGCCGGCCGTGCGGCCGTCGGGATTGACGCAGGCGCAGTTCTCCGCGATTCCGCTCACCAGCACCGTGCTGTTCGCCACGTTCGTCGGACTCGCGTTGCGGATGCGCCGACGGTCCGACTTTCACAAACGCCTCATGTTGCTCGGGATGATCGCGATCATCGGCCCCGCCGTCGGGCGCCTGCTCAGGCTCACGGATTTCGGCCTGCTCGCGCCCTTCATTCAGCCCACCGTCCTGGTCTGCCTGATCGCGACCTGCCTCGCGTATGACTGGCGGCGGCATCGCCTCGTGCATCCCGTGTTCGCGTGGGGAGGGCTCGTGTTGATCCTGTCGTGGCCATTCCGCATGTGGCTGGCGGGCAGCGAGATCTATGCCCCCGCAGCCAGGTGGATCGCCGAAATGGGGACATTCCTCGTTTCCTAGCAAAACGGGGGGCAACCTCGCCAGCTCGTCCTGCGTGAGCGTGGGGCCGCCAAACTACCAGTACGCGAGCCCCAACGCCACGAGCGCGACAAGCACACCGCCGACTAACTACTTTCTCACTCGCTACTCCTCCTTGGGAAACGGAGAACTTCCGCCGCCACCACGAGCACCGAACGGCTTCTTTTCCGTTTCCGCGTAACACTGCCGGCCGCGCAGCGGGTCGATGCGCGGATCGAGCTTCATCCAGTTCACGTGGAACGAGTAATCCGTGATCGCGCGCGCCAGCATCGCACAGCCTTCGTCGAGCCTGCCGAGCGTCGCGTAGATAGCCGCGAGGTCGTACGATTCGCCGAAGCCCTGCGCCTGCAGCGCTTCGAGCCGCGCGATCTCGCGCAGCGCCTCGTCGGTGCGACCCATCTTCGCGTACAGCACGCCCAGGTCACCCTGCCAGGCGCCGACCACCTTGCGCGCCTGCAGGTGCGACAGTGCCTCGTCGAAGCGGCCCGTGGCGGTCAATGCGCGCGCGAGCACGCTGCGGCCGGTGTCGAAGCCGGGGTTCGCTGCGACGATGGGCGTCAGCAGTTCGATCGCTTCGTCGTAGCGCCGCGCATTGAACAGGATCAGTGCGTAGTTGGACGAGAGCAGCAGCGTCATCGGCTCCATGGCGCGGGCGCGACGCATGTCGGCCAGCCCCGCCTCGATGCGGCCCTGCTGCGCGTTCCACATCGCGGAGTAGTGCCACAGGCCGGCGGAAGGATTTCCGAGGCGCATCGCCTTTTCCAGGCTCTTCGCCGCGGCGGCGAAATCCTTGTCGAAGTCCAGTTGGAGGTGAATCAGCGTGACGTGCGCATCCTGCACGGTCGGATCGAGCGCGAGCGCGCGCTCGGCCGCGGCGCGCACCTTCGGCAGGCCCTCCGCCGGCGTCATCGTCTGGCGCACGACGGCGCCGGTCAGTGCCCGGCTGTAGCCGGCCCACGCTTCCGCGTACTCGGGATCCTCCTTGATCGCGGCTTCGAGCTTCTGGAGCGCGAGCGCCGTCGCATCAATGTCGCGGCGCGCTCGCTCGTGCATGCCCTGGACGTACAGCTCCTGTGCGCGCGGGCTGGGGACGTGCCGCGCCGCGGAGGGCGCTCCGCCGGAACGGGAGAGTTGCCAACCCCAGACGACCAGGCAGGACACCACTCCCACAGCCACCACCCCAGCGAGCCACCACCTCGACCGTGGGCGCGCGCCGTGGCCCACGGCATCGCTTGCTTCCTCGATCCGGCCAATGAACCGGTACCCGATCTTCGGCAGCGTCTCGATGTACTTCGGCGTCGCGCCCACATCGTCGAGCGCCACACGCAGCTTGCGCATCGCAACATTGAGTCCATTGTCGAAATCGACCACGCCCTGCGGCCACAGCGCCTTGATGAGCTGTTCGCGCGTGACGATCTCGCCCGCGTGGTCGAACAACTCGATGAGGATGCGAAGGAGCTGTTGCGGCAAGCGGGCGTCCTGTCCTTCGCGCGTGATTTCGCCCGAGACGCGATTGACCGTCCAGCCATCGAATCGCAATGTCGTTTCGTCCGTCACGGGCTCGAATAATAAAGAGTTAAGGCGAACCCAAGGGTTCGGTAATGGCTTAACACCGGCTGGCCGAGCGATTTTCTCGGGCACTCATCAACCGGGAGCCCGCCATGGCCGCCGTACTTCGTCCGCGCTTCTATCTGCTCGTCACTTTCGCACTCACCGCATTCGTGATTGCCGGATTCGCAAAGAGCTACTACCTGAAGCTGTTTTCGGGGCTGCCGCCCCTGACGACCTTGCTGCACGTGCACGCCATCGTGTTCACCATGTGGCTTGGCCTCTTCATCGCCCAGGCGTGGCTCGTGGCCGCGCATCGGGTCGATCTGCACCGCAAGCTCGGCATCGCGAGCGCGGCCTTCGCGGGCGCCGTGTTCATCGTCGGCGTGCTGTCGGCTTTCGAGACGGCCATCTCGGGTCATGTGAGCCCGTCGGGCCTCGAGCCCGCGCAGTTCTCGATCATCCCGCTCACCTCCATCGCATTGTTCGGCGCGTTCATCGCGCTCGGGATCGCGTTCCGGCGCAAGCCGGGACTGCATCGGCGGTTCATGATCCTGGGATTCATCGCCTCGATCAGTCCCGCGTCGGGGCGCGTCATTCGGCTGCTCGACCTGGAAGCACATCGAAACGTGCTGATCCCGCTGTGCGCGGCGCTGTTCATCGGCGCGTGTCTCGTGCATGACTGGCGCAAATACCGGGTCGTGCATTCCGCGTACCTGATCGGTGGCCTGGTGATCGTCGCGTCCTGGCCGTTACGACTCGTCATCGGGCGCAGCGACTGGTGGTTCCCGATCGGAGAAGAGGTGGCGAGGATCGCGCACCAGATCTTCGGGTAAGGGCGCGGCGGGAAATGGGGACATTCTCCATTTCCCAGCAAAAGGGGACGCACCTCAACGACATGAGAGGTGATCAACTCGGGTCTGCCCCCATTTTCTGCGTTCATTCGCCTCGTGATAAGGTCCGGCGCTCTCGCTGCCCCGGAGTGCTGTAGATGAATCTTGTGGTCCGCCTCGCGCTCTCCCTGTTCCTCCTTTCCGCAGCCCCGGCATTCTCGTGCACGCAGCCCCTGTCGGCTTGCACCAAGGGCTGGCTACCGTCCAGCTTCCCGCTGATCTCGAGCGGACAGCCCGCTGCCGTATTCATCGACGAATCGGCGGACTCCGCGGTGAGACTCGCCACCGCGAGTTTCGCGGCCGATCTCGAACGCGTCAGCGGCAAGGCCGCGACGCGGCCGGACGACATTGCGTCCGCGAGCGGTCCGCTCGTCATCGCGGGCATCGTCGGCGAGAGCCGGGTGATCGACGAACTCGCGCGCGCCGGAAAGATAGACGTCGCGGACCTGCCCGGCCAATGGGAAGCGTTCCGCCAGATCGTCGTCGAGCAGCCGTTCCCGAACGTGCCGCGTGCGCTCGTGATCGCCGGCGCCGATCGCCGCGGCGTGGTCTTCGGCCTCTACGACATCTCCGAGAAGATAGGCGTATCGCCCTGGCACTGGTTCGCCGACGTGCCCGTCGTGCGCCAGGCCGACGTGTATCTCACCGCGGGTGCGCGCCGCGACCAGCCCAAGGTCCGCTACCGCGGCTTCTTCATCAACGACGAAGCGCCCGCGTTCACGACCTGGGCGCAGAAGCGGTTCGGCGGCGCCAACCACAAGCTCTACGCGCACGTGTTCGAGCTGCTGCTGCGGCTGAAGGGCAACTACCTCTGGCCCGCGATGTGGCAGCCGCGCGCGTTCAACGACGACGATCCGCAGAACATGATCCTGGCCGATGCGATGGGCGTCGTGATGGGCACGTCCCACCACGAGCCGATGACGCGTGCCCACGCCGAATGGCATCGCAACAAGGAGCAGGGCGTCACCGGCGGCAAGTGGAACTACACGACCAATGGCGAAAACCTGCGCAAGTTCTGGCGCGGTGGCATCGAGCGGATGATGTCGAAAGGCGATGGCAAGGGTTACGAAGCCGTCGTCACGGTAGGCATGAGAGGCGATGGCGACGAAGCCATGGCCGAAGGCACCGCGACCCAACTACTCGAGAAGATAGTTGCAGACCAGCGCCGGATCGTCGCCGAGGTCACCGGCAAACCCGCCGACCAGACCCCCCAGATCTGGGCACTCTACAAAGAGGTGCAGGACTACTACGACCACGGCATGAAGGTCCCCGACGACGTCACGCTGCTGTTCGCCGACGACAACTGGGGCCAGGTGCGGCGCCTGCCCACGGGCGACCTCGATCGCAAGGGCGGCTACGGCGTCTACTACCACTTCGACTACGTCGGCGGCCCGCGCAACTACAAGTGGCTCAACACGAACCAGATCGAGAAAATCTGGCAGCAGATGGATCTCTCGTACCAGCGCGGCGCCCGCGCGCTTTGGATCGTGAACGTAGGCGACATCAAGCCGATGGAGTTTCCGCTGAGCTTCTTCATGGAGCAGGCGTGGAATCCGGAGGCGATGGCGCTCGAGGCGATGGCTAGCTATCCCGAGCGGTGGGCCCGCGCCACGTTCGGGCCGGTCCATGCGAAACAGATCGCCGACCTCGTCACGCGTTACGGGCAGCTTTCCGCGCGCCGCAAGCCGGAACTGCTCGACTCCACTAGTTACCCGCTCGGCGAGAGCGTCGGCGCCAAGCTCGATGGCGGCGAATTCGGCGCCATCGTGGGCGAATGGCGAGTGCTCGACCAGCTCGCGGTCAAGCTGTACAACCTGATGCCCGCCGACCAGAAGAGCGCCTTCTTTCAGCTCGTCGCCCATCCCATCTCCGCGATGGCGAATCTGCACGAGCTGTATTACGCGGTCGCATGGAATCGCAAACTCGCCGTGCTCAACGACCCGCGCGCGAACGAGTTCGCCACGCGCGCGGAGGCTTCGTTCAAGCGCGACCGCGAGATCGCCGATCGTTATCACAAACTCGAAGGCGGGAAATGGGACGGCATGATGCTGCAGACCCACATCGGGTACACGACGTGGCAGCAGCCGCCGAACGACGTGATGCCGGAAGTGAAGCGCGTGGGTGAAGGCGAGGGCGCGGCGAAAGTGTCCTTCGCGCGTTCGGTTGCAGCCGCGGCCAATGGTATCGACGCCGTGGACTTCTCGCACGTCCAGGGCGGCAAGGGCCTCACCTGGCGCCGGATCCCGAATCTCGGCAACGACCGCGGCGCCGTGACCGCGTTTCCACAGGGGAGGCCAGCGACGACGCAGGAAGACGGCGTTTACGTCGGCTATCGCGTCAAGGCGGCGAAGGACGGCGATGCCGTCGTGAAATTGCACATGTCGCCGACGCTCAATACGTCCGGCGGTGTGGACGTGCGCATCGGTGTCTCGATCGACGACGGTCAGATGCAGGCGCTCGCGCTGCGGCTGACGCCGTCGCCAGATCCGGGCAAGACGCCCGAGCAGATCGCGTGGGAGAAGGCCGTGATCGAGAACGAATCGGTCCTCGAAGCGAAATTTCCGGGCCTGAAGAAGGGCGAGCATGTGATCAAGGTCTGGCGTCTCGACGACAACGCGCTGCTCACCAAGGTCTCACTGGGCCAGCCGTGAGGTAGACAATGAAATATGCGATCGCCCTGGCGGTTCTCGTCGTGTTCGCTTCGCAGAATGCGACCGCGGCCTGCAGCAAGCGCGAACTCCGCTCCCGCGACACCACTACCATCGAACTAGTGCCAGGCGTGCGTGAGCAGCCGGCGTACTACCTCGCCTACCCGGATCAGTATCGCGTCTTGTACTTCAAGCCCGTCGATGTCGTCGCATGGATCAAACAAAAGCTCGACGCGACGGATCCATCGGGGCAGCGCGCGCAACGCAATAGGTATCTGGATCTGCTCGCGCCCGATTTTCCGCTGAAGGAGGACACCGACCTTTTCAAGTACGGCCTGCGCAACATGGAATTTGCCTACGACATCCCTTTCCTCGTTTCGAGCCTCATGGATTCCGGCCGGGTGTACGTCGATCTCGCACCCTTCCGCACGAGAGATTGGACATCGCCCCACGACGTCGATCCGATGTCCATCAAGCGGGTGAACTGGGCGAAGCCGGGTTACGACGGACACAAGTACTGCGATATGCGAGGTGTGGAGTTGTTCAGCGTTACCGACGCGATCTATGACTGATACGCCAGGTTCTCCAGCCAGACTGACCGGCAGCTGCCTCTGCGGAGAAGTCCGCTACACCGTCGCCGACGAATTCACGCGTGCCCTGATCTGCCACTGCTCGCAATGCCGCCGCGCGACCGGTTCCGCGTTCAAACCCTTCGGCGTCATCGAGCGCGCGAAACTGAAGGTGATCCGCGGCCAGATCCGCATCTACGGCGACGTGATGACCCACGACGCACACTGCAAGAACTGCGGCTCGCTGCTGTATTCGATCGTGAACGAAGGCACGATGGCGCACGTCACCTACGGCACGCTCGTCGATCCGCCGAGCCTGAAACCCCAGGCGCACATCCATGTGGCGTCGAAGGCGCCGTGGGACGTGATCTGCGACGGCCTGCCGCAGTACGACGAATTCCCGACCTGACTATTCAGCGACCGCACTCGCCGGCGAATCTCGCGTTCGACCGCTCGAAGTTGCGCACCGCGTCGGCGATGCTCCAGTCGCGCTCGGTGAGCGTCTCCGGATCCCACTCGCTGCGATGCACGGCGAAGAAATCGCCGCCGTAGACGTGGATCGCGCCGGTGAGCTTCTCGATCGGGTTGTTCACGGAGTGGATCACGTCGCTCGGCAATGGAACGACGTCGCCAGCCGAGATGGCCGCGGCATCGACCGCGCTCAGTCGCGCCCCATCGCGTAGCCAGAAGATGTTGTCCTCGCGGCCGGTGTAGATGCCGATCAGCGCCCACATGTTGTGGTCGTGCGGCAGGAGTTGCATGAGCGGGGACCAGACGATGTTCAAGATAGTTAGCTCGCGGGAGCGGTACAGCGCCTTCAGTCCGCCTTTCGTCGGCGGACCCAGTCCCGTGAGCACCGAGTCGCGATCCGAGAGTTCGCGTGCGAGCAATTCCTTGATGTTTGCCTGGGCATCGCCCCCGCTTGCATTGGCGGAGCGACAGTCTTCGATGAACCGCTCCGTGTCGAAGCGACGGGCCGTTCTGGCGGGCGTCGCGCCTGCCCGCGCCGCGGCGTGATGCGCCGCGGCCACCGCGCACCCGCCGAGCAACAACGCGCGACGAGCAGGTGAAAATACCTGCGCCATGACCCGTCTCCTGCATGGAACCCGGAGCGTGAGTCTCCGCCCGCGCCTCCAGCGCCGCTAGTCACGAATCTGGACCGTCCTCCGTATTGCGGCGCACGTCGCGCGGCGGGATGCTCCGCGCCATGCACCAGGAATACGGCCAGTTCTGTCCCGTCGCGCTGTCTTCCGAGGTGCTCGCGGAACGCTGGACGCTGCTGGTCGTGCGCGAACTGCTGACCGGCGCGCATCGCTTCAACGACATCCGCCGCGGCGTGCCGCGGCTCTCGCCGACACTGCTGAGAGAGCGGTTGCGCACGCTCGAGCGCGCCGGTGTCGTCGAGCGCGTCGAGTCCGGCAATCCGCGCGGCCGCGACTATCGGCTGACGAGGGCGGGCGAGGAATTACGCGCGGTCGTCGCGGCGATCGGGCAGTGGGGCCAGCGCTGGGCGCGCGAGATTCGTCCCGCCGATCTCGATCCCGGCTGGCTGGTGTGGGCGATGCATCGGCGATTGAACATCGACGCGATGCCCGCGGGCCGCACCGTCATCGAAATCGAGTTCAGCGATTCGCCGCGGCAGCGCCGCTTCTGGCTCGTGCACTCCCGCGGGCGGGTGGATGTGTGTCTCAAGGATCCGGGCTTCGAGCCCACCGTGCGCGTGGTGACACGCGTGCGCACGATGGCGGAAGTGTGGCGAGGAATCCGGCCGATCCGGGAAGAAATCCGCTCCGGCCGCCTGCAGCTGCAGGGTGCACCCGCGATACGGCGGGCATTTCCGACCTGGCTACTGCTGAGTGTCTATGCACCCGTCAAGCGGGCGCGGCCGTTCGCAGTGGGGGGTAGCTAGATAGTCGCGCCGATTTCCTGAAGCGCCCGTTCCAACACCGGATCCCGCCCCGCGCGAACATCTTCGAGCGTGGGAACGATCCAGATGTCCGGCTCGACGCCGACGCCATCGATGCGCCGCTCGTCGATGCGCAGGAAGTCCTGCACCGGCACCATCATCTTGCCGCCGTCCGGCAGGTCGAACTTGTGACCCACGACCGCCGAGCCGTTCGTGGCTCGGCCGATCAACTTTCCGCGTTTGTGATCCTGCACGGCCGCCGCGATGACCTCGCCGGCGCTCGTCGTCGAGGGACCGATCAGCACCACGAGCGGCCCATGGTAGTGATCGCCCAAGAGCATGCCGTCTTCGATGAAAAGTGTTCCGTCCGCATGCCGCGAGTAGCCGAGTACCGTGTCGTCGCCTAACAACCGCCCGCCGATGCGGGCCATTTCCAGGCTTCGCCCGCCATGGTTGTAGCGCAGGTCCAGGATCAGTCCGCCCGGACCCGCCGAGTCGATGACGTCCATCGCCTTGGCCGCGAGGCCGCCGCCGAGCAGCCACGAGGGCGTGAATCCGTCGAAGCGTAGATAGGTCACTCCGGCCGGAAACTGCCGGGTTTCGAAATCCGACGCCGGTTCCGTCACCGACAGCTCGAACTCGACGGTGAAGGCGTTCGCTTCGATGTACGCGAGCCGCTGCTCCCGGGTTTCGGTGCCGGGGAACATGCCCGTCTTCTCGAACTGCCGGAGTCCTTCCGGTCCCAGATCGAGAAACTTTCCGGTGAACGTCGCCGAATCGTTGGTCAGGCGCCGGTTCATGTAAGTCATCACCCATCCAGGCGATATGCCCGCGCGTTCGGCGGCGGATGCACGGATAACCCGATCGACCAGCATTTCCCCGAATTCGCCGCGGCGTATCCGTGGCCAGAAGAAGCCGGGTGACGAAAAGAATGCCTGCACTCGTTCGGCGAGCAGGGCGTGGCGTTCGGCTCGCTCCTGTTCGGAGATCGGCGGCAGGGCCGATGCCCTGGCCTGCATTTCCGGCGACATTTCCATGACGAGCGCTTCCCGGTGCGCCGGAGGTGCAAATGCCACGTGCGAGTCCGGAAACGCGGCCGCAAAATTGTTGAGGACGTTGTCGTACAGGAATCCAGGTTGCTCGGCTGCGGCCTTGGCGCGCCAGAGGGCTTTGTATCGCGGCCAATCGGCGCTATCGATCAGCTCGCGATTGAAGTAGCGTTGCTCGAGGAAGTCGCACGCGGCATCGAAGACCGCGAGATTGCGTTCGCTTGCCGGCAGCGCGCGGAACGCGGCCAGCGCCGCTCTGTTCTCGAGTATGTGCGAATAGCCTATGCCGCCGCCGACGGCCACGACCAATATGGCGAGCCCCGTCGCCATCCACTTCCTTGTGCTTGCCACGTCGACTCCCTTTACGTGTCAGTTCTCAGGGTAGATAGCCTATCTCGCGTTGGTGGCGGACAGCTAGCACCCGTACCTCATCCAGCTGCACGATGAATCGGTACAGCGCGATGTAACCGGTCGCGCCATATGAGACGACGAGTTCGCGGATGTCGGCTTCGATCCGGCGGCCTATGAGGGGATGTGCGGCAAGGTTCTCCACCGCGGAGCGTATTGCAGCTACCGTTGCCATCGCGGCCGTTGGATTCTCGGCAGCCAGGTGCTCGATCGCGCGCTCGATGTGGTCGAGTGCGCGCGCCGAATAGACTACCTGCGCCACGGCTTGGGCCGAGGGCTCGCAACCTTCCCCGCGAGGCGTTCCGCCCATGCGTGAACGTCTTCCGCACGATAGACCTCGCCTGTCCGTTCGATCTCCGCATCCGCCTCGAGCGCTTCCTTCACCAGGCTGCGCATCTGTTCTTCGTATGCCGCGTGCTTCTCGACAGCCTCCAGAATGAGGCTGTGTACGGATCGATCCGTCTCCTTGGCGATCGCACGCAGGCGTGCCCTCAGCTTGGGCGGCAGGCGGATGGTGGTGGTTTCGGCCATATGGCACAAACGTAGCACTCGCACACGCACGGTCAAGCGCCAAATCTCGCTATTCAAGCCAGTTTCTGCAGTGTTTTTTGACTTCGGCCCAGCCCCGCCTACACTGCGCGCCATCCAGCCCCTGGCAGTAGGCCTGCTTCGCAAGACGTGCCGAGCCCGGGGGTGCCTGACCCGATCGGGAAATGGTGTTGGCCGACGTAAGTTTCGGCGCTGCTCGAGGCCTCGCGCGCATTGGCGCGCACACACGCCGCGACTCCAACTCCATTCCTGACTTGCCAGTCTTTCGATGGAGTCGCCGATGTCCGCCGCCGCCAAAGACCTCTTCTCGTATCGCAAATACTGGGCCGCCCGCTTCGGCGTCGCGCCGTTCCTGCCCATGTCGCGCGCGGAGATGGAGCAGCTCGGCTGGGATTCCTGCGACGTCATCATCGTGACCGGCGATGCGTACGTGGATCACCCGAGCTTCGGCATGGCGATCATGGGCCGGTTGCTCGAGGCGCAGGGCTTTCGCGTCGGCATCATCGCGCAGCCGGACTGGCACAGCGCCGAGCCGTTCAAGCAGTTAGGCAAGCCCAATCTCTTCTTCGGCATCACCGCGGGCAACATGGACTCGATGGTGAACCGCTACACCTCGGACAAACGCATCCGCAGCGATGACGCGTACACGCCGGGCGGCGAGGGCGGCAAGCGGCCGGATCGCTCTGTCGTCGTCTACGCGCAGCGCGCGCGCGAGGCGTTCAAGGATGTGCCCATCGTCGTCGGCGGCATCGAGGCGTCCTTGCGCCGCATCGCGCACTTCGACTACTGGAGCGAGAAAGTGCGCCGCTCGATCCTGCTCGATGCGAAGGCCGATCTCCTGGTGTTCGGCAATGCCGAGCGCCAGATCGTCGAGATCGCGCACCGCCTCGCGGCCGGCGCGAAGATCTCCGAGATCACCGACCTGCGCGGCGCGGCATTCGCGCGCAAGTCCCACGACTTCATCGAAATCGACTCGACCACCGTCGACACCCCCGGCCCCCTGAATCCGCCCATCGATCCATATGCGATGGAGCCCGAGATTCGGGAGAAAAATGGGGACATTCCTCGTTTCCTAGCAAACGGGGACAGACCTGAAGAGGAGCGTCCTCGGGAAGTCGTCGTGAAGTTCGCCCGCCGCGTGAAGTCCGAAGACCGCGAGCGCAGCGTCATCCGCATGCCGAGCTTCGAGCAGGTGTCGAGCGACCCCGTGCTCTACGCCCACGCCTCCCGCATCCTCCATCTCGAAGCCAACCCCGGCAACGCCCGCGCCCTCGTGCAGCGCCACGGCGACACCGACGTCTGGCTCAACCCACCGCCGATCCCTCTAACCACCCGAGACATGGACTACGTGTACGAACTCCCGTACGCGCGCGTGCCACATCCCAGCTACGGCAACCAGGAAATCCCCGCCTACAAGATGATCAAGTTCTCGATCGCCATCCAGCGCGGATGCTTCGGTGGCTGCACGTTCTGCAGCATCACCGAGCACGAGGGCCGCATCATCCAGAGCCGCAGCGAAGCATCGGTGCTCAAAGAGATCGAAAAGGTGCGCGACAGCGTGCCCGGTTTCACCGGCGTCATCTCCGATCTCGGCGGCCCGACCGCGAACATGTATCGCATCGCGTGCAAGAGCCGAGACATCGAGAAGGCCTGCCGCAAGCCGAGCTGCGTCTACCCCGGCATCTGCCCGAACCTCAACACCGATCACTCCGCGCTGATCCAGCTCTATCGCAAAGCCCGCGCGCTGCCCGGCGTGAAGAAGATCCTGATCGCGAGCGGCGTGCGCTACGACCTCGCGATCGAATCGCCCGAGTACGTGAAGGAACTGGCCCAGCATCACGTGGGCGGCTATCTAAAGATCGCGCCCGAAGCGATCGGCGAAGGGCCGCTGTCGAAGATGATGAAGCCCGGCGTCGGGACTTACTACAAGTTCAAGGAGCTGTTCGACAAGTACAGCAAGGCCGCCGGCAAGGAGCAGTACCTCATCCCGTACTTCATCGCCGCGCATCCCGGCACGACGGACGAGGACATGCTCGAGCTCGCGTTGTGGCTCAAGAAGAACGGCTTCCGCGCCGACCAGGTGCAGGCGTTCCTGCCGTCACCGATGGCGACGGCCACCGCGATGTATCACACGCTCAAGAATCCGTTGCGCAAGGTCACGCGCGAGAGCGAAGAGGTGACGATCCCGAAGGGCCTCAAGCAGCGCCGGCTGCACAAGGCATTCCTGCGTTATCACGATCCTAACAACTGGCCGGTGTTGCGCGAGGCGTTACGGCGGATGGGCAGGGCGGACCTGATCGGAAACGGCAAGCACCAGCTCGTGCCGTCGTATCAGCCCGCCGGAACAGGAGATGCAAGCGAAGGGAAAAGAGGCGGGAGCCCGCATCGTCCGTTCAAGACACAGCACACCGGTCTGCCTAGGACCCCCAGTCCGCCCCGAGCGAGACCGAAGGGCCGATAGCCGGGCAGCAAGTACGGGATATCTCGGACGGCGCGATCCCGGACCCGGGCGGATAATCCCACTGCCATGTTGACCGAACCCCCCGATCAAGACTCACTCGATCGAGAAGGACGCAAGCGCCTTCGATCCGTGCTCGTCCGTTTTCAGCAGCCATCCACGAGCCGTGCGCTCTGGCAGCTGTTCAACACCCTCGTGCCCTACGCATTGCTCTGGGTGTCGATGTACCACTTGAAGGAGATCTCCCTCTGGCTGGCGATCCCTGTCGCGATGGTGGCCGGCTCATTGCTGGTCCGCGTCTTCATCTTCTTCCACGACTGCGGGCATGGATCGTTCTTCAAGTCGCACTGGGCGAATGCCGTCGTCGGCTTCATCTGCGGCGTCCTGACCTTCACGCCTTACTACCACTGGCGCTGGCAGCACGCCATCCATCACGGCACGTCCGGCAAGTTAGACAAACGCGGTGTGGGCGACATCTGGACGATGACGGTCCAGGAGTACCTGGAGGCACGGAAATGGCAACGCTTCACCTATCGCTTCCAGCGCAATCCCTTCGTGCTGTTCGTGATCGCCCCGCTGTACATCTTCCTGATCCGCCAGCGATTCTCCGCCTCCGACGCGAGCCCGCGGGAGCGGTATTCCGTGTGGCTGATGAACGTCGCATTGCTGGCCGTGGCCGCCGGCATGAGCTGGCTGTTCGGCTTCTGGGACTATCTACTGCTGCAGCTCGTGGCCTGGATGGTTGCCGGCGCCTCGGGCATCTGGCTGTTCTACATCCAGCACCAGTTCGAGGACGCGTATTGGGAACGCGACGAACAATGGGATTACACCGCGGCCGCGCTGCAGGGGAGTTCCTATTACTAGCTGCCGCGCCTGTTGCAGTGGTTGTCCGGCAATATCGGCTTCCACCACATTCATCACCTGAGCCCGAACATCCCTAACTACAACCTCGAGCGATGCCACAAGGCGGACCCTGTCTTCGAGCAGGTAAAGCCCATCACCTTGTTCGCCAGCTTCAAGTCTCTGCGCTACCGCCTGTGGGACGAGCCCACCAGGAAGCTCGTGAGCTTCGCGCGCGTCCGGCATCATAGAACGGAGCGGCAGCGACGCCGTCGTTAGTGCTTGCAATCGGGCGAGGGCGCGGAGGCTCCTGACAATTCAAGGCTCGCACTACCTGCCGCGAGCCGCTTGTGAAGTCAGTCCTCGCTGCTCGGACTCTTCAGCTTCTCGAGCTCCGCCTTGTGCTCTTTCACGAAGCGGATGTTCGCCGGATTCACGCTGGCATCCCGCGCGACCTTGGCCGGATCCGCCCCCTGTTCCACCGCGAACTGCGCCATCGAAGCCTGGAACAGCGCCATCGTGATCACTGCGTACTGCCGCGGCGTGAGACCAGCCGCTTCGATCGCCTTGCGTGCCTCGGGCATCTTCGCGATGCGTGCCGCCATCTGATCGAGCGACTCGTTGTCGCTGCTCTCATCGTCCTCGGAGTCTTCGTCCTCCTCGGCCTTCGGCTGCTTGGCCAGGTTCGCATTCGCCGCCGCGTACCTGCGAATGTCCGCCATCGTCAGCGTGTAGCGCGACAGCTCGCGCAGGTCCGCATCGCCACCGCCAGCAGCCTGGACGGGCTGCGCCAACACCGCAGCCAGCAGCGCAAACACCAGCGCCAGCACACCAGCCCGCACAATTCGATTTTCAAAAGTCATGAGCATCTTCCCCGAATTCAAATCTTCACGAGCTCGACCCGACGATTCTGCTGCCGCCCCTCAGGCGAATCGTTCGCCGCCGAAGGCTTGCTCGCCCCGAACCCCTTGGCCTGCAGCCGCCCCTCATCCACTCCATACGTACTGATCAGGTACTGCCGCACCGCCGCCGCGCGCTTCTCGCTCAGCGACTGATTGCCCGCCGCCGCGCCCACGTTGTCCGTGTGCCCCTCGATCATGAGCTTCAGATCCTGATGCTCCTTGAGCATCGTGCCGATCTCCTTGAGCGTCGGCGTCGACTCGGGCCGGATGCGGTCGCTGCCCGTGTCGAACAGCACGCCCTGCGTCGCCACGCGACCCGACTCCGCGAGCGCGTCGTACAGCTTCTTGCCGCCCGCCGCGATGCGCACGTTCGCGATCATGCGCGGCTGCTCCGCGGTCCAGCCGTTCATGTTGACGAAGATCTTGTTACCGCGGCCGAGACTGGCGTTCGGCGCGTTGAACACACGCTTCTCGTTCGCGTACGCCTTGACGTGCTTGCCGTCCACGGAGATCGCGATGTGCACCACCTGCTCGCCGGTCTTCACGCCCGGGCCGAACTCGCCTTCCGCGTCGATCACGTCGTCGCGCAGCCGACCGAAATACTCGCCGAACTCCATGCGTGCGGCGGATTCATGCTCCTTGCCGTCGAACGAGAGCAGCATGGCGTTGCCATTGCCCGTGAGGTCGAACTCCATCGTGAAGCGCTCGGGCAGCGTCTCCGGCAGCGGAATGAAGAACTTGCCCTGCGCCGAGCGCAGCCAGCGCCCCTCGTTCCATTCGACGATCTCCATCTGGCCGCTCCTGAACTCGAAGCGGCGCGGAAAATCGCCGACCTCATCCTTCGAGAAATCATCGGCGAAGATGATGCGATCGCCCGGCTTGAAATCGTAGTTCGCCCACGCGCCCTGGCCGGGCTTGAGCGGCGCAGGTTGAGCGGACTTGCTGCCCGGAGCAGGGCTGTCCACGGTCGTGACTTCCTTGCCTTCCGCCTTGGCCTTCTCGAAACATTCCGTGTCGGTTGCCGCGCACTCGACCTTGTCGAGCGCGTCCTCCATGGCCTTGTCGGTCTTGCGATCCACGCGCTGCTCGACTTTCTGCTCGAGCTTGTCCTTGAGCTTCTTGCCGAAGTCGCCGAACTGCGCGTGTGCGGGCAGATGCGCGCCGAATAGCGTGAACAAAAGGAAAAAGGGCACGAGCGCGCGCGTGCGATGCATGAGAAACCTCCGGAAAATGGAATGGGCGCTCGTACGGCGCCTTGGTCGCGCAATCACACCATCAATGGTGCTGTGGACATAATGGAAAAATGTCTCAGTTTCGTAAGCTGGATCGGGGAGATCCGAGGGACACACTTTTCAAACAATTGACGACATTTTTGCTGGAACACGAGCGCAAAGGAGCGCGACTTGCTCGGGATTTCTCGTAGGTGATACGCGTGTGTGCGGATCACGCACGTGTGAACCACATTCGGCCTCTTCTGCTCGCCCTCGATGATCCAGGCACGATGCAGGCAGTCGACCTTGACGGGAAGATCCTCGAGACGCTCGCGATCCCGTCTCACGAGAATGACCCGGACGCTGGCCGCTGGGGTTAGTGATCGACGCAGTCTTGGCTGACATTCTCCTAGCCGACGGTCACTACTATGTTCTGTAGAATCTCTCCATATCGGAACGGGCTTCGCCTTCGACCGAGATCGCGACGTGGACCACCTGACCGTCTGTCTTGACGCCCGTGTTGAATTCCCCTTCGGTATCGATTTCGCCGTCGCGCAGCCGACCGAAGTACTCGCCGAACTCCATGCGCGCGGCGGATTCATGCTCCTTGTCTTCGAACGAGGGCAACATCGCGTCGCCGTTACCCATGAGGTCGAACTCCATCGTGAAGCGCTCGGGCAGCGTTTCCGGCAGCGGAATGAAGAACTTACCCTGCGCCGAGCGCAGCCAGCGCCCCTCGTTCCATTCGAAGATCTCCATCTGACCGCTGCAGAATTCAATGCGACGCGGGAAGTCGTCGCCGACCTCGTCCTTTGAGAAGTCGTCGGCGAGGAGGATGCGATCGCCCGGTTTAAAGTCGTAGTTCGCCCACGCGCCCTGGCCGAGACGACTCAGACCCATGCCAGCACACTGCCCAACCCTAAAATGCATCAGTCGCCCTGGTCACACTCAAGTGAATGCGCGACCCACCGCACCGAGGCGTCTTTGTTAGTTAGAGTGCTGATAGCGAGCAATCTAGCTTGAGAAAGAGCTCAAGGTGAAGAATCAAATCCTCGGTGCCGTTCTTTACAATCTGACCGGACGCGAGTGACAGATCTATGCTCATGTATACGACGAGCCCTCTTGGCAAAGGCACTACGCATGAATATTCGACACGAAAGAACTAAAGTCCTTACTGGAGGGCTGTTCATCTCTTGGCTTCTCACTCTGGCTTACTAGGAGGAGTGGCGAATCGTGAGAACTTCAAAAGGCAAGTTGGCGAGAACGAAGACGCGTTCCTTGGCCTACGCGAGAAAAGAAGTCTTTGACCTAGTGTCAACAGATATGCGCCTGAGCAAGCATGAACGCGATCGTGTGCTCGAGTTCTGTGCCGCGATAAAGCCAGTTATTTCCGCATATGCAAAAAGCTCAACCCTGAGCTATTTCTGTGTGCGATCGGGTAACGAGTGGGAACTGGTGAAGGCTCGTATCCTACTAAACACCGGTTCGGCTAAGGATCGCGGCTCTACCTTTTCATCGAAGCAAGTTCGCGCCGGCTCATTCTTGATTTCGGACCTTAATCGATCGATCGAGCAGCTTCTGTCAGAGTTCTTGACTGGCCGAGTCTCGCTGCCAGCCGGCAAGTTTCAATTCAAGCCTGGGGATAACGGTACCTACAGTTGCCACTTCACTCCACTTCAGGACGAAGGCCTTCGAGCAGGCAACCGAACTGCCGCTCTAACTATCACCGGGAAAAATCGATATATCGACACCCTATCAATCGACTGGGGCCTTAAGGCATCGAAAACGCCATACGATGGTTTGAGCGATTTGCTAAGCACGCACGGCCTCGGTACTCAAGTAGGCCACAATGCCGTCCTGGAGGTAGTAGCCTTCCAAGTCGCAGCTATTGACGTTACCTCGGAAGTCGCCGGCGACATGGCGAAGCCTAGAATAATTCTGGCAAAAGGCCTTGCAACGCAGAAGGCATCGATAGGCTATAGGCTGTTTGCCGTAGGAAAAGCTACTGCTCGATCCAGTATCGCAGGCCGACAAATGAACTGGAGGATTGGATCAGACTTTCAGTATGGAACAGCTGAAGTGGCAATTCCGGTGGGCGGCGTTCTGCATTGCTATGCATGTTATGAAGGGATAGCCCAGCATCAGTATTGGCTCGCTGATCCATCTTCATTTCAGAATCCAAAACGGGCTGCCTACGAAGCCTTCGACCCGGGACTGCAGGTATTGCGTGAGTACATTGCGAAATCGAGAAATACGCAGCGTGACTCAAGCGACTTCGAAGCGGCAATGGCTTGGATTCTCTGGATGCTCGGATTCTCGGTTGTGCAACTGGGATTAACGAAGCGCACGAGAGAAGCGCCGGACATTGTGTGTACCACGCCATCTGGCCATATTTTGGTGGTCGAATGCACCACCGGAACTCTCAAAGCCGAACACAAGCTCTCCAATCTGATAGACCGCGTGGCGGCTATACGTAGGAAGTTAGAGGCCAGCGGGAATCGACACGTCAATGTACTGCCAATGATAGTCACTACTAAAACGCGCGACGAGGTGGCAGCCGATCTAGAGCAAGCTGAGCGTCTAGGAGTGCTTGTGCAAACGAGTGAATCGTTTGAATCCGCGATTGGCCGAACGCTTGTTCAGGCAAATGCTGATCAGATATTTGCAGACGGCATGCGTGAAGTAGCTGATGCGAAGCGCGCGCGCGAGGCGCGACATACAACTTAAGATGAATTTCGGGCGTCGGCGAGCCATCTAAATACAGGTGCGTGGCACTGCCCGTTCCAGCGCCAATAGTTAATCAACATGGAAGGGTAAAAGCCCGAAATCTACGAATGTTCAGGTCCTATCAATGGTGGCAAGTATGGAAGTAAGGTGTAGCTAAATCATTGAGTGGAGCGATGGCGAGTATCTGGGCTTAACTTCAAACGCCCCTTACGGCTGGTAGGGAGTCATCAAGTGAGAGAATTCGCCGACTCGCGACAGAATAGAGACTGTTCTAAGAGTGCAAATATCCAATACCTTGTCGAATTCCGCGCTCACATGATGGGTAGGTCTTTGCCGTATGTACATGATTGTGTGAGCTAAAACAGGCGCTTGGACGGCAATCGTAGTCCCACCTAGAAGAAGAAATTCGCCCCTACAACCATACGAACGGGAGAAATTGATGGCAAAGGCAAAGAAAAAAGCGAAAAAGGCAGCTAGGACAAGAAGCACCGGTGGCAAGAAGAAGTAGAGCTCAATCGCGAGCCGAAAGTGAATCTTGCGAAGTACCGCGAGGCGGTTGACGCATATAGCGGCAAAGCGAGTGAAGTTGCTCGGACTCTCTCACTTTCTGGTATTGCAGTTATATGGGTGTTCGCTGTGCAGGACAGCAGCGGTCACGCTCTACCAAGGGAACTGTTGCTCCCAAGTCTGCTTATCGTCGCGCACCTAGCTCTCGATCTCGTCCACTATCTAGTCGGTTACCTCATGTGGGTGACATTCTGTAGATTTCACGAAAGGAAGGGAGTCGGAGAAGAAGCACCACTCGATGCGCCTTCGTGGATCAACTGGCCCGGGAACTTCATCTTTTGGCTTAAGTTTGCGGCCGTCATCGCGGCGTACTACTTCCTGTCGAGCTTCCTCCTTCGCGTACTTTTTGGCATCGGTTGAGACGTCCATATGTTATTGAACGCGATCCAACTAGACGTGCTGCAGCACTTGAGCACAATGTTGGCTTAGTGCCCTAGCCACCTGGACACAAAAAGCGATGCGTATTCACAAGTTTGAGATTGTTAACGGGCACGGTTATCTGAATCTCAGCATTGACTTCTATCCAGATTTGACATTCCTCACAGGAATCAACGGATCAGGAAAGACAACCGTTGTTAGAGGATTGGTGGCGCTCCTATCGCCATCATTCTCTGAACTCGCGAACACGCTGTTCACTCGCATGTCGGTGGAAATCGAAAACGAAGATTTACGTTTTCAAGTTTCAGCGTGGAGAAATGAAGATGAGTTTCTGGTCGGAATTAGTTCGATACCCGAGGTACTAAGAATTCCGATATTCAAGCGCGCTGAATTCGAACGGGAACCGCATTTCCTTGAAAGAGAGTCGGACTTTTATCGAGAAGTGCATACATCGCAGTCCAAGCATCCGGTCCTGGAGTTTCTTGAGTCCCTTCCAACGCCCATGTATCTCGATCTTGAGCGTCGCGCGCAAGGGCCAATCCGTCGGAGGTACTTAAGATACGAGCAGCGAAGTCGGCTGCTTGGCGCACATCTAAGTGAAGCCCTGGGGCCAGGCCTTTCTGTTGCCTTGGAGCTTGCCGACGAAGAGTTCAGGAGGATTCAATCGAACCAAAGCCGATTAGTTGATCGGCTTCGAACTGGGCTGATCCTGACTGCATTTGCTCCACTTCCTGAGGAAGGCGAAGTCAACTTCTCGGACTTTCGAAATGTTGACGAAGCCCAGCTGAGAAGCCAACAGGAAGTAGTACTTACAAGTTTGCAAGAGCTCGGCATCCCGTCTCAAAGTCTCGATGAAACTGTCAAACGCTTCTTCACACAGATCATTGACCTGTTTCATCGTATTGCAGGTCAAGACCACGAACAGCTGCTGAAAAGTCCTGATGGCGTCACCCTGTTTACAAAGTGGTACGCAGCGCAGCCTCAAATACGCCAGATCAACCGAATTGTCAGATTAGTTGAGAGATACAACGACAATCTTGCGAAAACAAAGGCGTCGATGCAGAGATATCTCGAAGCCATTAATAGCTTCATGAGCGACAGTGGGAAGCGATTTGATTTTACTGCGCGAGGTCGCCTGAAAGTATTCGTTGGTAGCAAAGAGCTTGCTGGGCTATCCGGATTGTCGTCAGGAGAGCGCCAACTATTCGTAATTCTGACGCATCTTGCATTCAACGAGAGGGCCAAGGCCGCAAATATTCTTATTATCGACGAGCCAGAATTGTCACTACACGTGCGATGGCAGGAGATGTTCGTTCGTGCAATGCAGACAGCCGGAGATGGTTTGCAGCTAATACTGGCCACTCACTCGCCGTCGATAATTCTCGACAGAACTGACAGATGTGTTGACGTTGGTGGTAATAGTTGATGATTGACTACTCACCAAAGGCGCAGTACGCACGCGCCCTGTTGCTTCGCAAGTACAATGACATCTTGGTCTTCGTAGAAGATCCATCTCTGCAGTTCATGTATGTGCGGATAGTAAACATACTCCTTGGCGGAGCAGGCAAGGTTGAGCACGTTTTTGGACTTGGTGGCCGTGCTGCAGTTGTCGAAGCGTGCCTCAGAAATCCGTTTGTCGGGGCGAAGCCTTCAGCCTATCTAATTGATGGAGATCTCGATTTGCTAACTGGCGGCGGAGTTCCGCCGAGTCCACGATTGCATCGGCTTGATGCATACTCAGTGGAGAACCTGCTCATGAGTGAGTCTGCGGTCGGGGAAATCGCGGCGGAAAGTGCGGGCTCGAGGAGCAAACAAGAAGTCACGGCCGAGCTAAAGTTCGACGCACTAGCGGTGGAAGTCACCAAGCTGCTCCTTCCTCTTTTTGTTGTGTATGCGGTTGTAGCAAGGCTCAATCTATCTATTGAGACTGTGAAGTATGCCGTTGTTCGCCTCTGCGCCTCAGCAACTGACGCTCGTTCGTTGTCGCGCACGTTAATTCGGCGCCGAATTCGCGAGGTTCGTCGAGCTATCGTTGCTCTTGCGGGGCACAGTACATACCGAGCGACGTGGCGGACGACCGCCGGGAATGCACGAAGTTTGAGCGCCCCACTTAGAGCAATTTCTGGAAAGTCCTATTTATTGCCTTTGCTTTCACTTCTGCTGAGCAAGGAATACAAATGCAGAGACTCTGCGGTTTCACTGAGATCGCGCCTTGCGATGCATATAGATCGCAATAAGGAGCAAGCGCTCTCCGATTTTCTCGTTCGTGCGGTTGGAAAAACTTAGCTTTTGATCGATGCTGCTTCCTAAAATCCCTTTGCCAGTGCCGATCTGCCAAGTTGGGCGATCGCCGCCCTCGTTTTTTGTTTAGTGATGGCATGCGGCAGCCAAAACCGGCCGCATGCCACCGAGTGTTGAATCAGCGAACTGCCAGAAGCGCCTTCGCAACGACGCGCCCGATGCTACGTCCCTGCTTTTTTCCCTCATTCACCGCATGCACAAAGTGAATGCCCGCATAAATCCGCGACATTCCATCTCGTCAGCCGCGCCCGCAAACCCCTTGTACTTCCGCGTGACCCCGGGCAGCGTCAGGCTGTCCGCGCTGTACCGCACCTTGCCCCCCAGCACATCGATCAACAGCTCTGCAGCCGCCCATCCAAGCACAATGTGCGTCGACGGATGATCCGGCACCGGTGGCGTGATGAGAAACGGCTTCCACTCCGGATGCGGCTTCATCGTCTGCAGTTGGGGCGCCACAGCGAGCCGATGCCAGTAGTTATGACCCTGCCAACTTGACAGACAGTTTCACGGTGACCACTTTTGCACGAGTCTTCCCAGCGGACCTGATCATGACTGCATAGTCTGGCCGACGTTCCCCGGACGGGATTTCTGTCATGCAACGCCGCAGATGGCCACGAATCGTTCTGTTTGTTCTCGGCACTATCGCGATTACCGCCGTCGCTATCTATGGCGCCTACTTCATGGAGATGCAGGCGATTGCCGAGCGCATCGCCGCCGGCGGCGCGATCGCCAAAACGAGGCACGGGCAGATCGAGTACACAATGTGGGGCGACGGACCGCCGGTGATGACGCTGCATGGCGCCGGTGGCGGCTACGATCAGGGTGTCCTGCCGGCCCGCGCGTTCGGCGGCGATGGCTTCCGCTGGATTTCTCCGTCGCGCTTCGGCTACCTCGGTTCGACTCTTCCGGACGATCCTTCGACGGCGGCCCAGGCCGACGCCTTTGCCGACCTCCTCGATGCGCTCGGCATCGATACGATTGCCATTGTCGCGATGTCCGGTGGCGTGCCTCCCGCTCTCCAGTTCGCGGCACATTATCCGGAGCGGACCTCGGCGCTGGTCCTCCTGTCGTCGGCACCCTATACGCCGCTGACCGCCGCCGATCAGGAACTGCCGATGCCCGCCTGGGTGTATCAATCTCTCTTCGGTTCCAATTTTCCGTTCTGGGCGATCCAGAAGGTTGCGCCGGAGAGCCTCGACTCGCTCTTCGACGTGAAGCCGGGAATGCGCGCCGCACTGACGCCCGACGAGCAAGCGTTCGTCGCCGATATACTCGATACGTTCCAGCCCGTCACCCGGCGGGTTGCAGGTTTAGCGAACGAAGGCGCGGCGATCGATCCGGACGCGACCTACGCCATGGACAAGATCACGGCGCCGACCCTCGTCATTCACGCCGAAGACGATGGCATCAACCCGTTTCCCATCGGCGAGTACACCGCGCGGCATATTTCAGGGGCGGAATTCATGCCGCTCGCGACGGGCGGACACATCCTGCTCGGACATCACGATGAAGTCAGGGAGCGCGTCAACGCCTTCCTGCGGCAGCACGCCGGAGTTGAGCCAGGCGGCGCGACTCGTCGAACCCTGGGCGACGGATCACTTAACCTACGCTCAATATCCGCTCGGGAGTGATCATGAATTATGCGGATGCTGTCCAGGGAACGTGGCGTCACGCGGAGCCGCAGCCGAAGGCCGCGCTTCACGAGCTCGCACGTTATGCGACGCTGGCGGCGTCGAGTCACAACACTCAGCCGTGGCGCTTCGAAATCGGTCGCGATCGCATCGCCGTTCTGCCTGACTTCACCCGCCGATGCGCGGCCGTGGATCCCGACGATCATCATCTGTATGCCAGCCTCGGATGTGCAGCCGAGAATATTCTGATCGCTGCTTTTGCGTTTGGCCTCAAAGGAACTCTCAGCTTCGATTCGCAAACGTCCGTGTCCGTCATTTCGTTCGAGAACACGGCGCCCAGCCGCACAGCCCTGTTCGACGCCATCCTCACGCGACAGTGCACGCGTACGGAGTATGACGGCTCACCGCTATCTACCGAGGAGCTGCGGCTGCTTGCCGAGACCGCGCGCGGTGAGGGTGTGTCCATCCTCTTTCTGACAACCGACCAACAAAAGGCTCTGGTCGCCAGTCATGTCGCGCAAGGCAACACGAGACAGTTTGCCGACGCGGCCTGGGCCGCGGAGTTGCGGCGCTGGATTCGATTCAGCGCGCGCGATGCGATTCGGACGGGTGACGGTCTGTATGGCCCAGTCATGGGCAGTCCCGACGTGCCGCCATGGCTCGGCAGACTCTTCATGCGGCTGGCGTTCTCCTCGAAAGCACAGAATCGCAAGGACACGCGGAACATCATGAGCTCGAGTGCGATCGCGGTGATCTACTCCGAGATGAACGATACGCGGCATTGGTTCGAGGCCGGCCGTGTTTATGAGCGGCTGGCGCTTCAGGCCGCTGCGCTCGATCTGCGCACCGCGTTCATCAACCAGCCGGTCGAAGTCGCCGAGCTGCGTCCGCTGTTTGCGCAGTCCCTGGGTTTGGGCGCGCAGCGTCCCGATCTGGTCGTACGTATCGGGCGCGGCCCACGGGCACCGAAATCGCTGCGACGGCCGCTCGACGACGTCGTGGTGCGCCGCGATGAGTGACACTCTCGACGCTTCGTTCGCGCGCTTCCGGACGTTCGGATTGAATTGATCGCTCAACGCGGCGAAAGCAAGGGAATCGATTGCCTCCGATTGCGGCGATACACCCCAAAGTCGCTGTCGAGTGTCACGATGGATGCATCGGCATCGAGCTCAGCCATTCGCACGAGACAGGCATCCGCCAGGGACATGGGCGTCGACGTGTAGCGCTTCATCAGCGCAAGAACCGCCTCCCGCTCGGCACTCAGATCAAAGTCGAGCATGAGGATCTTTCGCGTGAGCAGGTCCATCACGTTGTCAGCGCCGCCATCGAGGCGTGCCGTCAGGAAGCAGGCCTCGGCGATGACTGCTTCGCACGTTAACACCGGCGGTTCTATCTGGCTGAACGTCGTCTTCGCCCAATCGTGATGAGCGTCGTTCGCGTTGAGCAGCGCAACCAGCGGGCCGGTGTCGACGACAAATCGCTTCACTCACCAAATCCCGCGAGGTGGCGGCGATTCGTGGACAAGTCGGTTGGGCCGCGTAGCGATCCGACGAGGTCCCCGGCGGCATCAGTAACCGATCGCATGGGACTGTCCGCGAACGCGGCAATAGCTTCTCTCAGAATTTCCGACCGCGATGCGCGACGGCGGCGGGCGAGGGCGGTTACCTTGTCGTCAAGTTCCTTGGAAAGCTTGACCGTAACTACACGCATATTCATTCTCAGCGGTATTACCAATGTTGATGAATCGTATTACCCGCCAAATGGCACGGTCAAACGCACTAAGAGCGCCATTCGCCTCAAAATGGCTAAGTCATTGATTAGGCAAGCCGATTGTCGGAACCGAATTTTCTGAAATAACCTTTTCCTCTCCCCACCGTCCAAGTCCCGTGCTTACCCTTCTCAAATCCTGGGCCGAGCCGGACGCCTTCCACACCGTCCTGAACGAGCGCAGTCCGCGTTGGTACAACGCCTGCCTGCGCATCACTCGCGACGCGGATCTGGCGGCGGACGCGGTCCAGGACGCGCTGCTCAAGGCCTGGGACCGCCGGCACGAATTTCGCGGCGAGGCGGCGCTCGACAGCTGGATCCATCGCATCGCGCTCAACGCGGCGATCGACCTGACGCGCAAGCGCAAGCGTCGCGCCGAGGACGAACTGGCCGACGAGGCCTTCGAGGCGCCGCCTTCGGAAGCCCCCGACCAGGAATACACCGACGAGGCGATGGGCCGCGACCTCTCGGTCGCGCTGCAGCGCCTATCTACCAAGGAACGCACCATTTTCCTGCTCAAACACGTCGAAGGCTGGAAGCTCGACGAAATCGCCGAGGCCCAGCAAACCAACGTCAACAACGTGAAAAGCATCCTGTTCCGCGCGGTCCGCAAGCTGCGCGTCGATCTGCACGTCTGGCGGAGCGAATCATGATCACTGACGACGAACTCCTTCTCTATTACTACCGCGACGGCCTCGAGCCCGACGAGCGTGCGCGCATCGCCGCGGCGCTGGCCGAACAGCCGGAACTCGCGCAGCGTCTGCATCGCCTGGTCGGCCGGCTCGACGAGGTTGCAGCGATTCCGGAAGTCGCGGTCCCGGTCGCGACTCAGCAGCGCTGGAAGGCGGCCCTCGCGCAGGCAGCGCAGGAGCGTCCAACTACCCAGAACCTGCGGCCGTTTCGCCGCCCGTACACGGACGCGCGTTGGCTCGCTGCCGCGGCGGCCGTGGTGGTGGCGGTCGTCTCGGTGTTCTACGTCATCGATTCGGCGCCGCCGACTCCGACGGTCGCGAACGTGACGCCGCCGACGGAGACGCCGAGCTCGAGCTTCACTTCACCTCCAACGGAAGTACCTTCCGGCGCCGCCGAAGCCTCTCCCTACGAGCGCGGCCTCAAGACGCACCTCGCTTCCACGGAGCGCCAGCTCGCCTCGCTCGAGGAAGCAACGCCCGAGGAACGCGCGCGCCTCATCGAAACCATCATCGAGCAGAACCGCATCTACGCGCTCGCCGCCGAACGCGCCGGCGAGCCGCAGCTCGCGCGGGTGCTGCGCGCCTTCTCGCCCGTGCTCGAAAGCATGCGCCAGGGCGAGGGCAACCCCGCGGCTGACGCCGCGCAGCTTTCGTTCGAAATGCGGGCCATGCAGGGCCGCCTGGCCGGCGGCGTGCCCGCGAACACCGTATCCACTTTGTAGTTAGAGGACATCCATCATGTATCTCGCCCGATCCCTGTTGCTCGCGCTGCTCATGACCGGCGCCGCCGTCGCGCACGCCGCGCCGGACGCCGCGGGCTCCGAACGACGCACGCCCACCGAAGATGAGGAGCTCTCCATCGCGGCCCTCGAAGGCCTGATGGCGCAGCCTCCCGAGCGTGCGTTGCCCATCCTCAAGAAGGTTCTGGCCGGCTCGCAATCACCGCTCGTCAAGCGTCGCGCGTTGTTCGTGCTGGGCCAGGTCGACTCGCAGGAAGCCCGTGACCTGCTGCTGCAGATGGCCAAGTCGTCGAACACCGAGCTGCGCGGTGAGGCGATCCGCAGCATCGGCATCGGCGGCGACGCGAAGACGCTCGACGCGCTGCACGAGATCTACAAGACCACCACCGATGAGGGCCTGAAGAAGGAAATCCTGCAGGCCTGGATGATCGCGGGCCGCAAGGAGGTCGTGTACCAGGTGGCGCTCAACGCGAAGACGGAAGCGGAAGCATCCGAAGCCATCCGCATGCTGGGCGTGATGGGCGCTACCGAGGAGCTGCGCAAACTCGGCGACCGGCCGACGCAGCCGCGCGGCCTGCTCGAGGCCTACGCGATCGCCGGCGACCTGGAAGGCCTGCTCAAGATCGTCAACGGCACGGGTGACCGCGCCATGCGTGTCGACGCGGTGCGCCGCATCGGCATCATCGGCCGCGACGACGCGCGCAAGGCGCTGCGCGACATCTACGCGAAATCCCCGGACGCGGACATGCGCGAAGCCGCGCTGCAGGGCATGTTGATTTCGCACGACGATGAGGGCGTGCTCGCGCTGTACCGCGTCGCGAAGACCGCTGACGAGAAGCGCTCGCTGCTCCGTATGCTCACCTTGATGGGCGGCGACGCGGCGTTGCAGGCGATCGACGCGCAACTGGAGAAGAAGTGATGAACACCCGCGTGCTTCGCGCCGCCGCGGCGGCTTGCCTGACATTCGCGTTCGTATCACAGGCCCGCGCGGCGGAGCTCAAACTACCGCGTGACGGGTGGGTGAGTTGGGAAATCGACGCGGTCGAGAACGCTCCGGCGTGGTGCTGCTGGAAGAGCTGGCAGAACGGCGTTCCAGCGGGAACGTCCTGCAATCTCGACCGCGACAACGGCAACTTCGGAACCCGCGACCACTCGACGACCGACAAGGCTCGTGTCTACGCGCGCCTGGCCGGCGGCAAGGTCGAGCGCTTGCGCGTGTTGTCCGCTTCGTGTCCGGTGGAAACGCAGACGCCGATCCAGAACATCAGCGCGACGACGGACGACAGCGCCCGCTGGCTGATCGCCCAGTCGAAGAAGTCTGATGCGACCCACGACCTGCGCGAACATGGGCTCGCCGGGCTCGCCATGCATCGCGGCAATCTCGCGTTCGACGAGCTCGCGTCCAACGCGCGCAGTGATGGCCCGGTCGACGCACGAAAGGATGCGGTGTTCTGGCTGGCGGTGATGCGCGGTTCCGCAGGCGCCGAGGTCGTGACCGATCGCATGTTCAATGACCCTCACGCCGGGTTGCGCGAGCATGCGGCGTTCGCACTCACGCAGTCGAAATCGCCACGGATTGGGGCGAACCTTATCAAGCTGGGAAGCTCCGACAAGGACAGCGGCGTCCGCGCCCAGGCCTGGTTCTGGCTGGCGCACTCGGGCGTCCCGGAAGCGGAGGCCGCGCTAGAGGCGGCGGCCAGGAAAGATCCCGACACGCATGTCCGCGAACAGGCCATCTTCGCGCTCTCGCAACTGCCCGATGAGCGCGGAACGCGCGCGTTGATCAAAGCCGCGGAGGACAAGTCGCTCGGCAACGAGCAGCGCAAGCGCGCGGTGTTCTGGCTGGCGCAGTCGGAATCCAAGAGCGCGCAGAGCTATCTCGAAAGGGTGCTGACGGGAAAGCGGTAGATTTCCTCGCTGTCCCGGGGCGACGTGCTACTGCAACAGCACGTCGCCTTTCTTTACTATCGCGGTACTGCTTTGTAAGCAGGCTTTCCGTTCATATTCGGCAGAAACTCGCCTCCCACCGGCGTGCCTTGCGGCGCTATACAAGATTTTGTATGTTGCCGCCCAAGCCAATTGAGTTTCTGCGGACTTTCCGCCGGATCAGAGGATGACAAAGCGCAGCCGATTCGCGTCCGTTTGGGATGCCATCGAGAAGCCAAAGGATGCAGCGAGCCTCAAAGCACGCGCGGAAGTCGCTCATGCCCTCATTGGTGAAATAGAGCGACGTGCGTTGACACAAAGCCGTGCGGCAGCCTTGCTAGGTGTCACTCAGCCCCGCGTGTCCGATCTCATGCGCGGCCGCCTGGACCTTTTCTCCCTGGACATGCTGGTTGAGATGGCTGGGCGAGTGGGATTCAACGTAGGCATCAAGCTGTCGAGGCGCCGTGCGGCGTAAGTGCGATCGCATGAAGCCCCCCGGCATCTCCGACGTTCGTGACGGCCTGACCCGCGAAGAGCGGGTGGTGCTCTACGTACTGCAACAGACACAGAAAGAACGCGGCGATCGCAACGTTCCCACCGCGATGCTGTGGGGCCGCGTCTGCGAACACTTCTGGATCAGTCCCGAGGACCTCTCGGCGATGCTCGCGCGGCTCGGCGCGCGCCGTTGACGCGCGAAAAAAGTCCGCCTGACTACCGTCGCGTGTTGCAGCACAGGAAGTATGGCGTAAGGCGGACCGCCGGCGTCAATCGATTCCGTGAATGCGCAGGCTGACCATCTTTTCGATGCTCAGGTCCTTGATCCCGCGCGCCTTCATGCGCGTGATGAACTCGGGCGTCACGCCGTGCACGCGCATGGCCACGAGCTGGTTTGAATCCAGATTCTCGTAACCCAGCTCGCGCACCCGGGCGATGAACTCCGGCGTCACACCGTGCACACGGAACGCGATGAGCTTGTCCTCGCTCGCCTCGATACCCGCGTCGCGCATCGCACGCGCCAGTTCCGGCGTCACGGCGTGCACGCGAAACGCGATCAGCTTGTCGGCGTCGCGGGCGGTGAGCCCCTCCGCGCGTAGCGCGTGGATGAACTGCGATTCGACCCGGAAGATCCGGAACGCGATGAGCTTGTCGGTATCGAGATTGGCGAGGTTCTCCCGCTTCATCTGCCGCGCGTAATCGACGGTGACGTCGGTCACCGCCATCGCAAACTGCTTCTCTTCGTCGATCCCGGTGAAGCCGAGCGCCTGCATATCCTTGGGATACTGCGGATTGGCGGTGAACGTGAACAGGCCCGCGCCCTCCGCATCCTTCAGGTAACCCTCGCAGTCGAAGCGTCCGGCATCGCGGGTGATGTGAAAGGTCACGTCGCGCCTGCCGGGGGCGTTCAAGTCGACACCGAGGAATTCTCCGGCCGGCCAATCGGTCGAGTGGTTGGAGTTTCCGCCGTGCATCCGATGCATGAGCGCGAAGTGCACCATGCCCGGCTGCCCGGATGTGGACAGCGTCCAGCTGCCCTTGAACGGTTCGGCCGCAACCGCGCGTGGCGGGCAGGCCAGGGCCAAAACGGAGGCGCACAACAGCCCGGCGGCGAGCGCCGTGAATCTCGCTTTCATGGGAATCTCCTGTTGCGGGGCGCGTGGCCCCGCTAGTTAGAGGACGTCTGCGTTCTTGAGGTGGATCAGCTTGTCGAGATCCAGATCCTTGAATCCGTGCGATCGCGCCTTCGCGATGAACTCGGGTGTGATGTCCATGACCTTAGCGTGAACGACATCCTCGAGATCGACCTCGAAGCCGTTGGCCTCGAGCATGCGGCGGTATTCCGGCGTCACGCCGTGGACTTTCATGCCGATGATTTCGTCGACGGTGACGTTCTCTTCCAGCTCGCGGATTTCGTTGACGTACTGGACGTCGATGTCGTGCACCTTCATCGCGATGACTTCCTCGAGGTCCGCCTCGATGCCGAGACCGCGCATCTGCTTCACGTAATCGGGGGACACGTCGTGGACCCGCATGGCGAGGAGCTGATCGATGTCGGGGTCCAGGCCGGAGGCGCGGATGCCGCGCACGTATTCGGGCGTGACGCCCTGGACCTTGAGGGCGATCAGTTTGTCGACGTCGAGGTTATCGATGCCGACGCTTTTCAATTGGTCGATGTACGACGGGCCGTCTTTCTCGCGGGTGTTGGGCGACGCGTTGGGCGTGCTGGACGGATTCGCCGGAGCAGCCTGCACGGGTTTCGGTTTCGCTGCCGGCTTCGCGGCGGGAACGGCCTGGACGACCGGCGTCGGCACGGGCACCGAACTCGCGGGCGCGGGCGGAGCCACGGGCTCGGACGAACGGGTCGGCTGGCTGACCTGCGCGACGACTCCGTTCGGCAAACTACTGGCCGCCGCCAGCGCCGGCTTCGTGATTCCGAGCGACACCGCGCCTGCGACCAGCGCGGTCGCCAGCACGAGCGTGGCCGTGAAGACGCCCGCATGGCGCGTGCCGTTCTCGCCTTTGCTCACGCCCAACAACCGCGCGATTCGTGTCGCCACCGGGCCGCCGGTGGCGGCCATCGCGAAGGCGGGCGCGTCGCGCCAGCCGGTCATCGTGGCGAGGGCGCGGGCGTAACCCACCGACTCGCCACTCGCGGCCACCGCGATGTCGTCGCAGCATTCCTCGCGATCCGCCCGGATGCGGTTGTTGAGCCACCAGACCGCCGGGTGGAAGAAGAACAGCGTCTCGGCGATGACCTGGAAGAAGTTCACCGCGACGTCGAAGCGCTTGATGTGCCCGAGCTCGTGGGCGATGACGGCCGCGAGCTGCGCTTCGCTGAGGCCGGTCAGCGCGCGCATCGGCAGCAACACGATGGGACGGATGAAGCCGATCACCGCGGGTGCGTTGACCTGGCGGCTCTCGCAGTAACGCACGACGCGCGTGATGCCGAGCTTTTCCTGCAACGCCCGGAACTTCGCGACGAGCTCGTCCGGCAGCGGAGCCAGGTTGCGGCGACGCAGGTGTTCGAGCAGCAGCAAACCGAATGCGACGCGCAGCGCGAGCACGCACACGCCGACCAGCCAGATGCGCGCGATCCATAGATAGGTCGTGTCGGAGTCGGCGATCGCGGGTGCAAGCACGGGAAGCGTGGTGGCCGGAGCCGCGGCGGAGTTCAGCGCGGAGGCGAGTACGGGCGCTGCCGCATCCTGTGAGGCCAGTAGTTCGGTGCCTTCAGCCGCGCCGGTCAGTATCGCGAATGTCACTCCAAACGCCGCGATCATCAGCACCAGCGCTCCGACACCGACCAGGTAGCGCACTGAAGGCGCGCGGAACACGTACATCGCCGCCGCGGCGAGCGCCGCGATCGCCGCGCCCTGCCAGAGAAAGTGCAGCAGCGACCACGCGAGTGTCTGCATGAATTCGGTCGAGTCGCTCATGAAAGTTTCCTCTCGTATTCATCGAGCATGCGGCGGATTTCGTCGATCTCTTTCTTCGAGCTGCGACGGCCCTGTAACGCGTGCTGCATGAGCTGGCTGGTGGAACCGCGGAACACGCGCTGCAGGACATCGGCGGCGAATTGCTGCTTGGTCTTCTCCGCGGGCAGCGCCGCGGCGTAGACATGCGCGCGCTGATCTTCCGAACGCTGCACGAGACCCTTGGTGGTCATGATCTGCAGCAGTTTGAGCGCGCTCGTGTAGCCGATTTCCTTTTCCTGCGACAGGACCTCGTGGATCTCGCGCACCGTGGAGCGGCCGCGCGACCACAGGACCTGGAGGATCTCGAGTTCGGACGGAGTGGGGTTGATTCGCGGTTCCTGCTTCATGGGACACACGCTACTACGAAGCGCTTCGTAGTGTCAACGAAGACTTTCGTAGATGGGGCGTCGGACACCTCCCGCGGCGGCATGGGCGTCGTCTCATGCCGGCCGTACCCGTATCCAATGGAAGGGCCCCGGGCGCACGCGTACGGTGAGCCCATGAAAATCAGTTCGTTATTCAAGATCGCGCTCGGCGCCGTCCTGGCGACCCTCATCGTGAGATACGCCGGCCGCACGGGTTACGTGCAGACCATCCTCGACGACCGATTCGACTCGGATATCGCTCCGGGCGCGCCGTTCTAGTCGTCATGGCCTCGAAGCAGGTTGCGCTCCGGGGAGGCGATGCCGGCACTCGGCCTCGGCTTCCGCGAACCTGAGTTAGTCTTTACCGGATCGGTGCCAGGCACCGGAATCCGGTAAAACTCCAATTCCCGGGATTTCCGTGCCAGGCACCGCCGCTTCAACCGGAGATCCGCCATGGCACGCGCACGTCGACGACATACCGAATTCCACAGCACCAACCGGGTAGGTTGGCTGCGTGCCGCCGTGCTCGGCGCGAATGACGGCATCGTCTCGACCAGTGCATTGATCGTCGGTGTGGCCGCCGCCGGCACCGACAAGCAAACCATCCTGATCAGCGGCATCGCGGGCCTGGTGGCGGGTGCGATGTCCATGGCCGCGGGCGAATATGTTTCGGTGCAGTCGCAGGTCGACGCGACCGACGCGGATCTCAGCAAGGAGCGGAAAGAGCTCGCGGAGGATCCGGGCGCCGAGCTGCGCGAGCTCACGTCCATCTACGTGCAGCGCGGACTGAAACACGATCTCGCGAAGGAAGTCGCCGAGCAACTCACCGCACGCGATGCGCTCGCCGCGCACGCCCGCGACGAACTCGGCATCACGGAGGAAATGGCGCCGCGTCCGATCCAGGCCGCGATGTCCTCGGCTCTGAGCTTCACGCTCGGCGCGGCGGTGCCGCTGCTGGTGGTCGCGCTGACGCCGTTCGCGGCCGTCATCCCGGTAGTCAGCATCGCGACCCTCCTGCTGCTCGCCGGCTCGGGCGGGCTCGCGGCGTACGCCGGCGGCGCGAATATCCCGAAGGGCGCGACGCGCGTGTTGTTCTGGGGTGTGCTCGCGTTGGCCGTGACCTTCGGTATCGGCAAGCTATTCGGCGTCGCCGTCAACTAGATAGGGTCAGCCGTATCAGAGCGGGGCCAGCAGTACCTGCCACACATCGATGCGCTTCGCGCGAAACGCCGCGGCGCTGGCGCTCAGGTAGTAATTCCACATCCGCCGGAAACGCTCGTCGCGCGCACCGATGCGCGCCCAGTACGACTCGAAATTCGCGCGCCACGCGAGCAGCGTGCGGTCGTAATGCGGGCCGATTGCCTGCCAGCCGACAACCGTGAAAAGCCCCTCGATCGCGCGCACGATCTGCACCTGCGACGGCAGCATCGAGTTCGGGAAGATGTGCTTGTGGATCCACGGATCCGTATGGTTCGTCGAGCGATGACCGCCGATGGTGTGCAGCAGGAACCGGCCGCCGTCCTTGAGGCACCGCCTGACTACTTCCATGTACCTGCGGTAGTTGCGCACCCCGACGTGTTCGAACATCCCGATCGACCAGATGTTGTCGAACGGCTCCCGCTCCGCGCGTTCCGGCAGCTCCCGGTAATCCTGCAGCCGGATCGTGATCGGCAACCCGGCGCAACTGCGGCGCGCGTATTCGGCCTGCTCGCGCGCGACGGTCACGCCGACCCCGGTCACGTCACACGTTTCCGCGGCGTACTTCAACGCGCCGCCCCACCCGCAACCGACGTCGAGCACGCGCTGCCCCGGTTGCAGGTCCAACTTCCTGAAGACGAGCTCGAGCTTGTTCTCCTGCGCTTCGGCGAGCGTGTCCGCGTCCTCCCAGTAAGCGCAGCTGTAAATCATCCGCTCGTCGAGCATCCCCTCGTAAAGCGCGTTGCCGAGATCGTAATGTCGCTTGCCGACTTCGAACGCGCGCGCCTTGCGCTGCAGGTTGAACAGGCTCGCATGCACCCACGCGAACACGTCGCGCCACGCGCCGACCTTCTCGCGCGCACCGCCCGCGAGCAGTCGATAGATGAATCCATCGAGGTCGCGCGTATTCCACCAGCCATCCATGTACGACTCGCCGAGCCCGAGCGACCCGTCGCCCAGGACCCGCGAATAGAAATCCTCATTGGAAACCTGGATATCCCAGGGATTGGAGCCGCCTATCTGGATCCCGCACTCGGAGAGAAGTTGCGCGACTCTGCTCCGGAGACGGCCGGGTCGCGCCTCCAGAGGCACCATGTCATCGGCTGACGCAGTGCGCTTCATGAGCCCTATCTATCACAACTTCCGGGGAGGATTCACGGCCTGTCGGCGTCGGACCATTCCGGCCCGCCCGTCACTTTACGGCCGGGCGTCATATTGCAGCGCGCGATCGAGGTCCCTGATCGAGGTGTCCATCGAATGGGCGTCCGGCGAGGACTTCTTTTCCAGCAGGGTGCGCGTCTGCACCAGGAGGTCGCGTATACGATGCAGTCCGGACGGGTGAGAACTGCGGATCTCCTCGACGAACGATGTCCTGTCGATCGTATCCAGGACGAGGAACATGGGCACCGCCGGCCGCAGATCGTAGTTCGAATCCACCGCCACCTGGACGGCCCACTGATCCGCGGCCATCTCGCGCAGGCGCGCGTGGTAGAGATTGTTGCCTCGCGTCGGGATGTGGCCCAGCACGTGATGGCCTATCTCGTGCAGCAACACCGTGGCGACCACGCTCTCGAGGATCCGGTCGCGATATTCCTGGCTCTTCTCGTCGAGCACGTCCAGGTGCGCGTCCTCGCAATGACCGTGTGTCGTGCGCGCGAAGTCGACGAACCCGCTGGCCTCGCGCTCCACTCCGGCGCGGTCCGAGAGAAACTCCGTGTAGTCGCGCAAACAACCTTCGTGTCCGGCGCCTTCCGCGATCATCGCGAGCGTCAGCCATTCGGTATACACGAGCAAACCGGAATTCAGGACGACGACGCGCTTCTTGCCCAGACCTTTGCGCGCGAGTGCGTTCGTATCCCAGGAGGCGCGCGTTTCGATGACCAGATGGTCGAGAACCTTCGCCGCATCGGCGTCGAGCGCCGGCCGGATCTGCTCGAGCACGACATCCACGGTCGCAGCCATGCGCGCGCGGTAGTTTTCGAGATTCGGAGCTTGCGCGCTGGCCGTCGCACACCAGGCACACAGTGCGATTCCAGGAACTCCGACGTTGCCGCGCCAGTTCATCGCCCGGCAATCATGCGCGACTCGCATGACGAAGAGAATCGGTTGCCGCCGACTTTCGCGAAGCGCGTCTCAGCGCCCTAAGCGTTGCAAGTGGCCACCGCCGCCCTCGTCCCACAGGCGGCGGTCATTCGCATTCGCGGGCAAGTCCCGGAAAATGTTCGCGGAATTCTTGTTTGGAGCCGTCCCGCGCGCCCGGCCGGGGCGGCAAGATTGTGAGGCGGGCGGAGCGCCCAGCAGGGGCGGCAGACGCCGCCCCTTCGGGCAGATGTATCAGTGCCTGATCTTGTAGTAGTCGTCCGCGCGCGAGGCATACGAGCCAGCGCCATCGTTGCGGGTGAGCATTTCGAGTGAGTCGGCCGGGGCCGCCTCGAGCTGTTCCTTCGAGAACGGCACGACGTAGCTGCCTTCCGACTCGTTGTAGTCGAGCGCGCCCCACGGCACGGGGTGATACTTTTCCTTCATCCCGAGAAAGCCGCCGAACCCGACGACCGCGAACAGTATCTTGTTCGAAGTCTTCTCGAGCACGATGTCCTCGATCTGACCGATCCTCTCGCCCGCGGTGTTCTTCACCACGGTGCCGATGACTTTCTTCGCGCGGATCGCTTCCGAATGTCCAGTTGCGGTGGGCATTGTTCTCCTCCGAATGATTTGCAGTACCAGTCCCCCTCACCATACGGAGCGCACCCGTACGCGCCCCATCGGAAGATGACGCGGTCCCCTGTAAGTGGATCGGGAACGCCGTGCGCGTGGCGATTCGGCGCGCAGAATGAAAGGTCATTCTTTCGCCAAGGAGCAACGACATGCCGAAATGCGAAGTCTGCGGCAACGACTACGACAAGGCCTTCACGGTGACCCGCGGTTCCGAGTCACACGTCTTCGACAGCTTCGAGTGCGCGATCCACGCGCTCGCCCCGGTGTGCAGCCATTGCGAGTGCCGCATCGTCGGGCACGGAATGGAAGCGGGCGGCAAGTACTACTGCTGCGCCCACTGCGCGAGCCACTCGGGCGTCTCCCAGATGCGCGATCGCGCGGAGTCGCGGCCCAGCGCCTGACCGCCGTCCGGCCTGCTAGGATGCGCCCTGCAACCGGACGACGGTGCAGGGAGTAGCAAGGCCATGTCCGAGAACCAGAACCCGGCCGGGGATGCCGCGCCGCAATTGACGCCGTTGAACGGTATCCGCTTCTTCGCGGTGTTCCACATCTTCTTGTATCACCTCTGGTCCACGCGCAACGAAGCGGACATGCTCAAGGACCAGTTCGTCGACGTGTACGCGGCGCTCGATTCGCTGCCGGCCTGGGCGAACAACCTGCTCGCCCACGGCTATCTATCGACCAGCTTCTTCTTCCTGCTGTCCGGTTTCATCCTGGCCTATCTGTACTGGGCGCCGAACGGCGAACTATCCACCACGCCCAGGCGTTTCTGGTGGGCGCGTTTCACGCGCATCTACCCGATCCACCTCGTCGTGCTGCTGCTCACGGCGTTGATGCTGCTGCCGCGGTTCTTCATGGATCCCACCGCGCCGCCGGTCTGGTTCGCCGCGACGGGCTTCGTCGCGACCGCGACGCTCACCCAGGCCTGGTTCCCACCACTCGTGCCGACCTGGAGCTGGCCGACCTGGGCGCTGTCGGCCATCGTGTTCCTGTACCTCATCATGCCCTGGCTGATGCGCACGCTCGCGCGTCTCACACGCGGCCAGCAGAGAATCCTGCTGTTCGCGATGCCGCTGATCTCGCTGTTCCCGACCCTGGTATTCCTGCAGTTCTTCCCCGACGGCGCGCAGGATCAGCAGAACTGGCAGATCTTCCTCGGCAGTACCCCGCTGTTCTGGGTGCCGCACTTCGCGGCCGGCATGTTGCTGTCGCGCGCCTACGGACTGAGCCGCTTCGAAACCGCGTGGCGTGAGAAGCCAAGGAGCTGGTTCGCGCTCGGCGATCTCGCGCTCGTGGCGGTCATCGCAATCTCGGTGCTCGAGCCGCATTCCACCGCGTGGCGCCACATCCTGCGCCACGGCACGTTGATGCCGCTGTATCTCATCGTGATCCACGATTTCGCGCTCGGCCGCGGCCTCGCGGCGCGTTTCTTCTCGCTGCCGGGAATGAACTTCCTCGGCCAGGCCTCGTTCTCGATCTTCATCTGGCAGAACTTCCTGATGATCATCAGCTTCGCGGTGGTGTTCGGAACGGGCAACGCGGCCGCGGCGCTGCCGGTGGCCGTGATCGGGCTGTTCACGATTTCGCTGATCAGCACATACCTGATCGAGAAGCCCTGGGCGAAGCGGCTGCGCAGGCGCCTCGCGCCGCAACCCGCGCCGGCCCTGACTACCTGAGGTTCGCGAGCATCGCCTGGAAGCGCGGGTCGTCGCGCAGGGCGTCATAGTCGGAATCGCTCTCTATCCAGTCGCGCTTGCCCCAGCCGAGCCCGAACGCCTTGCCGAGCAGATCGATCGCGCGGTCCTTCATGCCGCAATGCGCGAACAGCAATGCGCCATTGATCAGCGAGCTCATGTCATCGGGGTTTATCTCGAGCGAGCGCTCGGCCCACTCGATCGCGCGCTCGACCTGCCCGTCGTGATAGAGCGCGCCCGAGCCCAGCGACAACGTGCGCGTATCGCGCGGGTTCAACGCAAGCACGCGCTCGGCGCGACCGATGCTCTCTCGATTGATCGCGCGCGACTTCTCCGTTTGCCCCGCCATTCTTAGCGACTGCCCCTGCAGGTAGACGCTCTGGAAGTCGTCGGGGCGCAGCGCGGCGGCCTTTCCGAACAGCTCGGCCGAACGCAGGATCTGGCCACGCGCGAAACAGGAGCGCGCGAACAGATAGTAGGTGTCGAAGAGCTGCGGGTTGATTCGCGCCGCGGCCTCGAAGTGTTCCTCGGCCTCGTCGTAGCGGCGATGCAGCGACATCGCGAAGCCTCGCGCCACGTGGGCGTCGGCGAGCTGCGGCGCGAGTTGCATCGCGATGCGGCTCGCGCGGTCCGCTTCGGCCAGGTCCTGGTCCGCGGAGCCGAACCACTCGTAGAGCTGCGCATGCGCGGTCGCGAGGCCGGCCCAGGCGGGTGCGTACTCCGCGTCGATCTCGATCGCGCAATGGAACATCTCGCGGCTGTGATCGAGCGCCGAGCGGGTCATGCGATGCAGGCTCTGGCGGCCGCGCAGGAAGAATTCGTACGTGTCCGTCGCGGTCTGTGTGCGGCGCACCGCCCGTTTCTCGCGCTGGGTCAGCGCACTGCCGCGCACCGTCGCGGCCACGCTCGCCGCGATCTCGTCCTGCATCGCGAACACGTCGCCCAGCTCGCGTTCGAAGCGCTCCGACCACTTGTGATAGCCGGTCGTCGTGTCGACGAGCTGCACCGTGATGCGCAGCTTGTCGCCCGCCTTTCGCACGCTGCCTTCGAGCAGCGTGTCGACACCGAGCAGGCGGCCGACTTCCTTCACGTCGAGCCCGGAGCCGCGGAACTGGAACGACGAGCTGCGCGCCGCGACCTGAAGCCCCTCGACACGGGTCAGCGCGTCGATGAGCTCCTCGGCGAGGCCTTCGCATAGATAGTCCTGGTCGCGGCCGGGGCTCATGTCGGTGAACGGCAGAACGGCAATCGTTCGCACGGCGGCGCGTCCCGGAATGTGACCCGCGGCGTGCGGAACAGCCGCGACCGTCCCCGCCGCCGCATCGGGCGATGGCCTGACTACCTGCGCGAGGAAGCGGTATCCGCGCCGGTGCCGGGTCTCGATGAACTTCGGCTTGCGTGCATCGTCGCCGAGCGCCTTGCGCAGCTCCTGGATGCAGGTGACCAGCGCGTCGTCGCTGACCACGGTGCCGCGCCAGACGCGCTCGAACAACTCCTGCTTCGACACCGGCTCGCCCGCGCGCTCGAGCAGCGCGCCGAGCACGGCGGCGGCCTTGAGCGTGAGCTTCACTTCGCGGCGCGCGGCCCACAGTCGCGAGGAGTCAGGCTCGAAGCGAAAGCGGCCGAAGTTGATGGGTCCGTTCATATCCCGGCGAAATCCCGGAACTACCCCGGGACTCGAACAATGCCCATTCCTTACGCTTTTCGCATCTGGAAATCGGGGGTTCCCATGAAACGAGCGACTATCTTCATCTACGGCGTGGTCTGTTACGCCATATCCCTGGCGACGTTCCTGTGCGCCATCGCATTCATCGGCAACTTCGGGTTGCCGAAGTCCATGGACTCCCCACCCGAGGTCCCGCTTGGCACGGCGTTGATCGTCAACCTCGGGCTCCTGGCGCTGTTCGCCGTGCAGCACAGCGTCATGGCGCGGCCGGGCTTCAAGCGCGCGTGGACGCGGTTCGTGCCCGAGCCCGCGGAGCGCAGCACATACGTGCTGTTCTCGAGCGTCCTGCTGCTCGCGGTGTTCTGGTACTGGCAGCCCATGGGCGGCGTGATCTGGAACATCGAGGCGCCGGCCGGTCGCATGGCGATGTACGCCGCTTACGGGGCGGGCTGGGCCCTGCTGTTCTACACGACGTTCCTCATCAACCACTTCGACTTGTTAGGCCTGCGGCAGGTGTGGCTGCAGCTCGTCGGCCGGCCCTACACGCCCGTGCCGTTCCGCACGCCGTGGCTGTACACGAAGATGCGGCACCCGCTGTACGTGGGCTGGTTCATGATCTTCTGGGCGACCCCGACGATGACGGTCGCGCACCTGGTGTTCGCGCTAGTGACGACCACCTACATCCTCGTGGCGATTCCGCTGGAGGAGCGCGATCTCATCGCGGCGCATCCGGAGTACGCCGACTATCGTAAACGCGTGCCGATGTTGCTGCCGTTCGGCAAGCGTCGCGCGGCTGGCGAAGCGCGGGCGCGGGACACCGCCACGAGGAGCGCGTGATGGACGGCGGGGCGGCACGCGTCGATCTGTTCTACAACACGTACGCGAACTTCTCCGACCGGTTACACACGGCGATCCGGCAGGAGACGTACGGACAGGACATCGGCCAGAACAGTTGGGTGACGGTCGACGAATACGATCGCTACATCGAAGGTCTGAAGCTCGATGCCGGATCTCGGGTGCTCGAGGTAGCTAGTGGATCCGGCGGTCCGGCCCTGCACCTTGCGCGCAGGACGGGTTGCAGTGTCACCGGCATCGATGCGAACTTCAACGGCGTCGCGGCCGCCATGAAGGCCGCGTCGCGTGCGGGACTCACCGCGCGCGCGTCCTTCCAGGTGGCGGATGCCACGACGACGCTGCCGTTCGAGAGCGGAAGTTTCGATGCGCTGCTGTGCATCGACTCGATGAATCACTTTCCGGATCGCACGGCCACGCTGCGCGAATGGTGGCGCGTGCTGCGAAAGGGCGGACGCGCGGTGTTCACCGATCCCGTGGTCGTCACGGGACCGGTCACGAGCGAGGACATCGTGCAGCGCAGCTCGATCGGACTTTTCGTGTTCGTGCCGGACGGACTCAACGAGGAACTCATCGTGAAGGCCGGCTTCAAGAGCGTGATGCGCCGCGACGTGACCGAGAACGCGGTGCTGATCTCGCGCCGCTGGCGCGATGCGCGCCGGCGCTATTGCGACGACCTGATCCCGGTGGAAGGCGAGGGACGTTACTACGGCGTGCAGGATTTCCTCTCCGCCGTGCGCCGCCTCACCTGCGAACGCCGCCTCTCCCGCATCGAATACCTGGTGGAGAAATAGGGGACAGATTTATTTTCCGACGCAAACGGGGACAGAATTAGATCTGTCCCCGTTATCTGCTGAAAATAAATCTGTCCCCTTTATCGGATCGTCAGCGGGATCTCGTCGCTGTGGAAGTTCGACTCGCGGCTGGCGATGCGCAACACGCCCGACGAACGGCGCAGCGCGGAAGCGGGGATCGTCATGGTCAGCGCGCTGGCCCGCGCATACGCGAGCTCGCGCCAGTGCTCGTCGCCGTGCGGCCGATATAGCGCCGTGACGTTCACGCAATACGGCGAGCGATAACGCAGTTTCCATTTCACCGTCGCATCCGACAGCGCCGACCACGTGAGCGTGGGCGGGTCATGATCCAGCTCGATCGGCCCCAGCACCGCCTGCGCGATGTTGAGCGCGCGCACGTGTTCGCTGCCGCTCGTCACGAGCGGCTGCGCCTTCGCGCTCGCCAGCAGGTGTTCCTTGATCTCGTGGTAACCCCAGGCGGGGTTCTGTGCCTTCAGCAGCGCGGCGCAGCCGCTCACGTACGACGGCCCGATCGTGACGTGCTCCTGGAGGGTATGGCCACTTGCGCGCCAATCGGGCACACGTCCGTATCCGGGCGCCGCGACATGCGCCGCGTCCAGCACGTGATTCACGAGCGGCTCGAAGCCCCTGTTCACGGACAACACCGCCAGGCGATTGGGAACGGGATCTTCTTCGTCGTCCGCGAGGCCGCTGGTCGCCGGGCTCACGATGAGCGCATTGCGGGTCGCCGCGTACTGCATGGCGCGGCGCACCGCGGGCTGCTCCAGGTTCGCCGCGTGCGAGATGTTGATGATGCTGGCGCCCATCTCGACGGCGTATTCGATCGCATGCGCGAGATCGAGCACGGCGGTGTCCGCGGTGCTGGTGAAGCGGACCGGGAGAATGCGGGCCTCGGGCGCGACGCCGGAGAAACTCGACGCGTCGCACTGCCGCCCGGCGGCAATTCCCGCCGCATGGGTGCCGAGGATTTCGTGTTCGCCCGATGCGCCGGGCGCATGGCCGGCGTTCGGATGGATGTTAGGTCGGATGAGTGGATGATCGACCTGCACACCGCGATCGATGATGCCAATGACGACCGTGGGGTTTCCGCGAGTGCGCGTCCATGCCCTCTCAACCCCAAGCCAATCGAAAGCAGCGCCGAACCGGCCTTCATCGGCCCCGGCCATCGTCATGAATTCCTTCCGTTACCCCAGGTCAGGGGTGACTAATTGAGTGACTTCTGCGACGAGTCGCAGAGTGGTGACACCGGGCGTCAGGCCTTGAGGAATTCGATCTCGACGGGTTCTTCGTCGCTCGATTGCTTGCGGACGCGGAGCTGGTAGACCCCCGGACGCAGCCGCTCGGAATGGAGCATGACCAGGAGTTTCACCGAGGAGGCGGGCCGCTGGCCGTACAGGGTCGCGATGTTTTCGGTGTGGTTTTCGCTGGTCAGCCGGGCCAGCTCGACCGAATAGTCATATTGCAGGTCGAAGAGGCCCACGATCTCGATCAGCGTGGTATCCGCGCGCACCGTCGCCGTGTCGACCGTGCCGCGCACCTGCGCCAGGCGCAGGGTGGGGACGTTGCCGTGTGCCTCGGCCGTGGCGACGAGGTAGGGCCTGGTCTCGGGGGTCCACGACCCCCAGCCGACGAACGCGACGCCTAACAGGAGGAGGACCGAGGCGGCGACCGCGAACCACCGGAACGTCGAGTTGTCGTCGCGCACGAATTCGGCCGTGGAGCCGCGCGCCACTTCCGCCATGCCGGCGCGCAGGCGCTGCTCGAATTCGACTTGTCTGGCGAACTCAGGATTCGCGACGCAATACGTCTCGAAGGCTTCGGCTTCGGCGGGGCCGAGCTTGCCTGCGATGTATCGTTCGATCTGATCCTGGTTCATATGATCGTCAGCAGATCCCGCTTCGTGAAACCGCGTTCTTCCAGGATCTGCCGGAACCGCTTGCGTGCGCGGCTCAGCGCCTGGTTGAAGGCCGTTTCGGTCAAGCCGAACTCCTCGCAAATGTCCCGCTTTTCATGTTCGTCTAGATAGAAGCGCTTGAGCATCAGGCGATCCCGGGCATGCGGCAATTCACGCAGCAGGGCCCTGACCGCGAGCGCCGCTTCCTGGTCGCCCACCTTTCCTTCGACGTTGCCGCCTGGATCGGCATTGCGATCCGTCGCATCACTGTCGATATCGGTCTTCTGTCGCTCGGCCTTCCGCAGTGACGCGATTGCGAGATTTCTTGCGGTCTGTGCCGCGAACGCGGCCAGTTTCTCGGGATCTTCGATGCCATCTCCGCGCAGGCGGCGGATGACGATGATCAGGGTTTCCTGTACGAGATCTTCCATGAGGGCGGAATTGCCGCCCGTCCTGCGGCGCAACAAAACGCGGAGGCCCGGCTGGAATTGCCGGACGAGTTCGTTCTCTGCCGAACTGTCGCCCGCGCGGATGCGACGCGAGAGGTCGCCCCCAGGAATGAAATCCATGCCCCTTGAAAACCCCTGCAGACCGGTGTCCATCTTGCCACGGACGCCGCCCCGTTCATGTACTCCGTTTGCTTATATTCAGGCCTGTTCAGAGGCCTTTTCAGCCAGGCTGCCGCACGGGCAGCCTTAGGTGGAACGTCGTGCCCTTGCCCATTTCGGTATCGAAATCGAGCTGGCCGTTATGTCCCTTCACGATGACGTTCCGGACGATCGACAGGCCCTGGCCCGTGCCGCGTCCGACTTCCTTGGTCGTGAAGAAAGGATCGAAGATGCGGGTGCGGATCGCCTCGGGGATGCCGCCGCCCGTGTCCTCGATCGCGATGTGCACGTCGTCGCCCTCGGCGCGGGTGCTCACGCGGATCCGGCCGCGCTGGCCGGTCTCCTTCATGCGGTCGGCGATCGCGTGCGCGGAGTTCACCACGAGGTTCAGGACCACCTGGTTCACCTGGCCGCCGTGACACATCACGGGCGGCAGGTCGCCGTAGTCGGTTTCGAGATCCGCGACGTCCTTGTATTCGCTGCGCGCGATGACGAGTGTGCTCGCGATCGAGCGGTTGAGATCGACCGTGCTCATCTCGGTCTGGTCGGCGTGCGAGAAGTCCTTCATCGAACGCACGATCTCGGAGATGCGCTGCAGGCCCTCGGCGACGCGCGACAGCGCGGGCGGCAGTTCCTCGCGCAGGTATTCGATGTCGTCGTTTTCCTCGGGCTTCTGCTGCATCGACGCATGTAGTTTGTCGACGTACGCGAGGAGCTCGCCGACGCCTTCGCGGATGAATCTCACGCTGTCGTTGAGATACTGGATAGGCGTATTGATCTCGTGCGCGACGCCCGCCGCGAGCCGGCCGATCGACTCGAGCCGGTCGCTGGAGGCCATGCGCTCCTCGGCCGACTTGCGCTCGGTGATGTCGAAGCCCGTGCCGACGATGCCGGTGAGATTGCCGTTCGCGTCGCGCAGCGGCATCTTGGACGTGAGGATCACGCGGTTCATGCCGGTGATCTTGTCGAACGCGATCTCCTCGCAGTCGATGAGCGGCTCGCCGGACTCGATCAGCGCCTGCTCGTCGGCGAAGAACTTCTCCGCCATCTCGCGCGGGAAGAAATCGAAATCGGTCTTGCCGATGAGGTCGGCGGGCTCGACGCCCATGCGGTTCGCGACCAGCTTGTTGGCGGCGGTGAAGCGGCTCTTCGCATCCTTCGCGTAGATGAAGGCGGGAATGAGATCGATCATCGTGCGCAGCACGTTGCGCTCGTGGGCGAGCGCGTCGGCCAGGTTGCGGCGCTCGAGGGTGGGGCTGTCGCCGTTCCTGTCGAGCAGGATGTCGGCGTCTGAAGAGTTCTTGTTCGGCAAGCTGGTCACGGGCGAGTCCCGCAGCGTTGGACGGTTCACCCGGTAACGGCGAAAAACCCCAGAAACTTGAGCGACTTGCGCCCTTACGGGCGGGCGCGGCGAACCGGTTCACACGGCTGCAAGAAGCGGCGGCCGTTTACCGTTGATTGCGCTATCAGAGGTTGTCGAGGCTGACCTGATCGAATACGCAATCGAGGCCCTGGCCCTCGGGCGCCGCGCACATGAGGCCGACCTTGACCTCGACAGCCGGCGGGAAATAGCCCTGCCGGACGGTCGTGAACTTCTCGCCATCCTTCGAGCACTGGGCTTCGATCGAGTCGCGCGTGCGGACCACGCGCCAGTACACCGGTCCCACCTGGGTGAGGTCGTCCTGCGTCGACCAGTCGGAGAAGTCGTGCGTGAAGACGACGCTGGCCCAGCGCCTGTTTTCGAAGAACTCCGAGCCGCACTTCATCCAGCGTTTTTCGTCGAGCCGCACCATGAGGCCGGCCTGGTCGTAGAGCGCGGCGTAGTTGCCGCCGACGCGCGCCGTGAACTTGAAATCGCCGGCGACGGGCAGGTGCAGGAAGTGGCCGTTGTCGGTGATGTAGCCGTAGTAAGTCTTGCGCCAGAAATCGGTTTTGGCCCTGGTGCGCGCGTCGAGCTTGCCTTCGTCGTAGTGCTCGTTGGCGGGCGGATTGAGCCAGGTCATGCGGGAGAGCAGGTCGCCGCCGGCGCGCGGGACCAGCTTGGGCGGCTTTTCGTTCGGCGATTGCGTGGGCGCCTGCGCCCTGGCCTGCGTGGCCGCGACCGCGGCGGTTGCTGTCGCGAGGGAGATGCCGACGAAGTCGCGTCTGGTGGGTCGCATGTGAGGCCTATAACCCGAGATGGGGTAGATAGTTGCGCAATTCGGCGCGGCAGTCATCCGCGCCGCGGAACTGGATGGCGTGCAGGCCGCATTCGCGCGCGGCGATGACGTTGCGGGTGAGGTCGTCGATGAACACGCTCTCGGACGGAACGATGCCGGTTTTCTCGACGAGGTGTTTGTAGATGGCCGGGTCCGGCTTGATCATGAGGATCGCGCCGGAGATCACGAGCTGCTTGAAGTGGCGGAAAAAGGCGTGCTGTTTGACCAGGTACTCGAACGTGCTCACGGGCATGTTGGAGAGCAGGAAGAGGTGGACGCCGCCGGCGGCCAGTTCGTCGAGCAGCTGGATCGTCCCGGGGATGGGACTCAGCGACGCATTCGCGGTGGCGAACAGCCGGCGCATCTCGTCGGTGCTCAAGCCCACGCGCTGGCCGAAGACTTGCGCGGCCGTTTCGACGTCGAGCGCGCCGCGGTCGAATTCATGCCAGTCCGCGTGCTCGAAGATTTCGCGGCGGATCAGCGCCTGGGTTTCGGCGTCCGGGTGGAGCCTGGCGATGAACGCCGGCGGGTCCCATTGCAGCAGTACGCCACCGGCATCGAATACGACATTGCGGATCATGTGGAAATCGGGGAAATCGGGGACAGATTTATTTATCGACGATAACGCAAAGATATCGTCAATAAATAAATCTGTCCCCGATTGGCGCGGTCAGCGCTTGTCGAGCAGCAATTTGACCCCGAAAAGGATCAGCGCCCCGCCGAAAACGCGCTCGATCCAGGTGTTGATCCGCGAGCCCTTCAGCACCCGGGCGCCGTGCGCGGCGAGGTTGGCGTAGGCCAGCAGCGCGATCGCGTCGATCACGATGGTGACGGTCATCATGATCGCCAGTTGCAGAAGCAGCGGATGGTCGGGGCGGATGAACTGCGGCAGCAACGCGAGCATGAACAGCAGCAGCTTCGGGTTCGTGAGCTGCACGAGGATGCCTTGCAGGATGAGTCCGCCGTGCGCCGGGGGTTTGGGCATCGCGTCGGCGACCGGTGTCTCGGCACGGGCCTTGTTCAGGAGCATGCGGCCGCCCAGGTACATGAGGTAGATAGCGCCCACGATGCGAATGGCCGTCATCGCGCCGCTGAAGCTCGCGAGCAGCGCGAGCAGTCCGAACGCGATCGCCGCGAAGACCACGACATGAGCGATGCCGATGCCGACGGTGCCGGCGACCGCGCCGCGCATGCCATGACGCGCCGCGAGACCCATCATGAAGAACACCGCGGGGCCCGGTGACAGCGCGAGCAGTGTCCAGGCGGCGAGGTAGAGCAGGAATACGTCGAGGTCCATGAATCAAACGTACGCCTGGGGCGGGTTGGAGGCCAGAACAGTCGGCGTGCGGTTGCGCGAACTGTACTAGGAAGAGACTGGCTCGAGCCTGTCCCCAAGAGGGGAACGGGGACAAACCTGTTTATCGACGATGAAGATCGTCAGGAAAGAGGTCTGTCCCCTTTTGCTAGGAAACGAGGAATGTCCCCATTACGCCTTTGCCGGCATGGGTACGGGCATGTCGCGGGTCGGCATCGGCGCAGTGACCGGCGAGGTCAAGCCCGTCACGAGTTCGTCGATCTTCACCGCCTGCCCCGAATCGAAACACTTGTTAGCCGCCGCGCCGATCAGGATCGAATACAGGCCGCTGCGTTCGTCGGCGGCGCGCTTGTACTTGTCCGGTTCGGCGGTGCCGAAGACTTCGGTGAGCATCACGCTGTCACCGCCGCCGTGGCCGCCGGTGCCGGTCCACACCTCCAGCTCCTCGGCCTTGCCGCGCAGCGGGATGACGCGCGTGCGGATCACGTCCTTTTCGGCTTGATAGGCCGTCGCACCGGCGGAAATCGCACCGCCCTCGACGATCTCGTGCTCGATGCGGCCTTTCGTGCCGTTGAAGGCGATCATGTAGCCTTCCCACGCGTTGAACGCGTTCAGCGAGTACGACAGCGTCGCGCCGGTCTTGTACTTCACGATCACGTTCATCGTGTCTTCGATGCTGATCTCGGGCCGCCATACGCAGCGGTCGCGGAAGTAACCGTCGTGGTGTTCGTTCTCGAGATACAGCTCGCGGAAGTTCTTGTCCGCGCCGATGTCGAGATAGAACGTGCACTTGTCCTTCTCCGGGCAGGTGCGGCAGCGCTCGTGGTGACTGGTCAGACCCATGCGCTTCGCCATCTTCGGCGTGTAGTACTCGCGTTTGCCGTTGGCGAGCACGAGCTCCGGATCCGAGCCCAGCCACCAGTTCACGAGATCGAAGTGGTGAGTCGACTTGTGCACCATGAGGCCGCCGGAAATCTCCTTCTGGCTGTGCCAGCGGCGGAAATAGTCCGCGCCGTGCAGCGTGTTCAGCAGCCAGTGGAAATCCACCGACATCACGTCGCCGATCGCGCCGTTCATCAGCAGATCCTTGATCTGCGTGCGCGGCGGCGAATAGCGGTAGTTGAACAACACGCGCACGTGGCGGTTGTTGCGCTTGCAGGCGTCGACGATGCGCTGCGCCTTCTCGGGCGTGGTCGTCAGTGGCTTCTCGGTGATGCAGTCCATGCCCGCGTCGAGCGAGCGGACGATGTACTCGTCGTGGAAGGCGTCCGGCGTCGTGACGATGACGCAGTCGGGCTTCAGGTCCTTCACCATCTTGTCGAAGTCGGCCGCGAGATATTGTTTCGGCGCCTTCACACCGTTCGGCGCGATGAAGCGCAGCGCCGCGTCCATGCGTCCCGGGTTCGTGTCGCAGACACCGACGAGCTCGTTACCCGCGGCGAATGTCTTCGTGATCGCCGTCATGTACATGCGCGAACGCGAGCCCACGCCCACGATCACGAACTTGCGCTTGCGTCCCGCCGCGTAAGCGCTCGCCGCGAAGCCCACCGCGGCAACGCCCGCGGTCTTCAGCAGCGCGCGCCGGTCGATCGTCGAGTCACTCATCTATATGTCCCCCAGGTTTTCGAGTTGAAGACGGTGCCAGGCACGGAAATTCCGGGAGAAGCGGAGGATCGCCGCAACCTGCGCAAACCCATCGCCGCTTCTCCCGGATTTTCCGTGCCTGGCACCGTCTTCTCCTACCAACCAT
>JAFAGC010000092.1 GCA_023423065.1 Pseudomonadota bacterium | reverse complement strand
GGCAGGGGCCCGGCCGGCGCACCCGGATGCCGAGCGGATCCGGGTACACCTCGCGGAGCGTTTGCGGGGCAGGTGGCGGTGTGGTGGACTGCGCCGCCTGTGAAAATCGCAACCAAAACCGCTCTCGATCGCCGTATTTCGGTCGCCCCGATGATGGACTGGACCGACCGCCACTGCCGCTACTTCCTGCGTGGCTTCTCCCCGGACACTCTTCTATATACGGAAATGGTCACGACGGGCGCGGTCCTGCGCGGCGACCGGCAGCGGCTGCTGGGGTTCGATCCCGCGGAACATCCGGTCGCGCTGCAGCTCGGCGGCAGCGATCCGAAAGACCTCGCGGAGTCGGCGCGCATCGGCGCGGCGATGGGCTACGACGAGATCAACCTCAACTGCGGCTGTCCGAGCGATCGCGTGCACTCGGGCGCGTTCGGCGCGTGTCTCATGCTGAAGCCCAGACTGGTGGCGGACTGCGTCGCCGCGATGCGCGAGGTGGTCGACATTCCGGTGACCGTCAAGCTGCGCATCGGCGTGGTCGATGCGACGGAGCTGGCGGGCGAAGGCAGCACGCGGCGCGAGTCCGCGCGCGAGGCCGCGGCGAGATTCGGAGACCGCGAGCGTGAAGAACTGCACCAGTTCGTGGCCGGGATTCTCGCTGCCGGGGCCGACGCCATCATCGTGCACGCTCGCAAGGCCGTGCTCGGCGCCTGGTCGCCGCGCGACAACCGCGAGATCCCTCCGCTGCGCCACGACGTGGTGCGCGAGCTGCGCACCGCGTTCCCCGCTGCGACCGTCGTCGTCAACGGCGGCCTGCGCACCCCGGAGCAGGTAGTTAGCTCGCTCGACTGGGCGCACGGCGCCATGCTGGGCCGCGAGGCCTATCACCGCCCGATGGTGCTCGCCGACGTGGCGGCGACGCTGCATCCCGGCTGGACCGCGCCGACCCGTCTCGAAATGCTCGAACGCATGACCGTCTACGCGCGGCGCGAAGTCGCACGCGGCGAGCGGCTCGCTTGGATCGCGCGCCACATGCTGGGCCTGTACGCGGGTCAGCCGGGCGCGAAGGAATTTCGCCGACTGTTATCGGAAGGTACGCGCGGCGCGGACGCCGACCCTGCGCTGTTGATGGAGGCGGGAGAAACCTGCGAACGTCTCGTGGGCGCCGCGGCCGAATCGTTCTGACGACGGCGTCCGACTAGAGCAAATCCGCGTACGGCGCGAGCGCGCCCCGGAAATGTCGCTCATGCCCGGGTAGCGCCGAGACCAGCGCGAAGTCGGCGAAATCGAATCCGGGCCCGACATCGCAGCCCACCAGCGACCAGTCTCCGAGGCTGCGCGCGGCCTGCCATTCGCCGGAGCGAACGACGCCGGTCGGATGCTGGCCAGGCGCGGGTGGCCCCAACACGTGCCGCGAGAACACGCCGGCCTCCGGACCGAATACGAGCAGCTCGAGCGCCGCGCCCCCGTGGTAGTGCCAGATCTCATCGGACGCCACCACGTGCCAGCGGCTCTTCTGGCCCGCTTCGAGCAGATAGTCGATGCAGGTGAGCGCCGAGCGCGGCCCGCGCGGCGTCGAGACGGTATCCGGTGAGCGGAATATCTCGCGGTACCAGCCGCCCTCGGGGTGGGCGGCGAGTGCCAACGCCTTCACGAGCCCGGCGGCGGAGCTCATGTCAGCGGCTGGGCGACTGGATAGCCGGCACGCGCTCCCACTTGCCCGGGTACTGGGCGCCCAACCATACGCTGACGGCAAACGCCGCGACGCTCTGCCGGATCGCGGCCGGATCGACGCGCGCGAGCGTGTCGTTCGCATTGTGGTGCACGTCGAAATAGTCCGTTCCGTCGAGGTCGGGCGAGAGGATCGCCATTCCGCGCGCGGACAACACGCGCAGATCGGCGCCGCCGCGCGCCTCGTTGTTGCCGCGCTCGAGCTTGAGCGGCGCGAGGGCCTTGAAGATCGCGTCGACGGCGGGCAGCTGCGCGGAATGGACTCCGCTCGACAGGCGCCAGACCGGGCCAGCGCCGAAATCCGATTCGAACCCGAGCACGTGCCGATCGATCTCGGCTTCCTTCGCCGCCGCGTAGACGAGCGAGCCGTTCGTGCCGAACTCCTCGTTCGCGAACAACACGACGCGGATCGTGCGGCGGGGTCTGAGGCCGAGCTCGCGGATGAGGCTGGCCACTCGCATCGTGATCGCGACACCCGCGGCATTGTCGAGCGCGCCGACGCCAGGGTCCCAGGAATCGAGGTGGCCGCCGATGATCACGATCTCGTTCGCGAGGTCGCTTCCCGGAATTTCACCGATGACATTGGCCGAGGTGGTCGGCGGAAGATCGCGCGAGGTCGAGCGCATGCGCAGTCGTACGGGGTTGCCGCTCTGGAACTGGCGTTCGAGCGCATCCGCATCCGGATTCGAAATCGCGAACGCCGGGATTCGTGGTGCGTCGGCCGAGTAGCGCATCGCGCCCGTGTGAGGAAACCGGTCGTCACTGGTGCTGATGGAGCGGATCACGACTCCGACCGCGCCGAGTCTGGCGGCGGCCGACGGACCGGAGGCGCGCACCCGCACGGCGCGGCCATATCCCGAGCCATCGCGCGTGCGATCCATGCGGTTGTGGAAGAACACGATCCGACCTTTCGCCGCGTCGGGCGGCAGCGCGGCGAGCGCGTCCAGGTCCTTCACCATGATCGCGTCCGCCTCGATTCCTTCGGACGGCGTGCCGATGCTGCCGCCGAGCGCGATCGTCGGCATGGGCTGCGGCCAGGGCGAAACCACCGAGAATTCGGCTTCACCGCGCACCCAATGCGGCACGGTGGCCTCGACGGTATGCACGTTCGAGAATCCCAGCCGCTGCATTTCGCGCAGGGCCCAGGCCACCGCCGCCTTGTCGCCGGGCGAGCCCGCCGGGCGCGGCCCGACCTCGGTGGTAAGAGACTTCACCAGCTCATAGGCCGTCGAGTCCTCCATTGCCTTCTTGCGCAGCGTGGCGGCCTGCTCGAGGTCGGCGCGCGAAAACGCCGGAGACTTGTCGGCCGCGGCGGAATGGATGGAAAAGGTGAGGAGGCAGGCGGCAAAAATCGGGTGGATCAGTCTGCGCATGGGGCGGGTTTTGTCGGCGTACTCGGGAATGGGCTGCCATTCTAGGTCATATGCGTATAATTCCCCGCGTCCATCCAACTGATCTTCAATGGCCAAAGACATCGAACTCGCCATCGTGTTTGCCGACGTGGTCGGCTCAACGCGGCTCTATGAAGAGCTCGGGGACCAGCGCGCCCGCGAGGTGATCGCGACCTGCATCGACATCATGAAGCAGGCCACCGAGGAGCATCACGGCACCGTCATCAAGACGATGGGCGACGAGGTGATGTCCACATTCCCGATCGCGAACGACGCGCTCAACGCGGCCGCGAAGATGCAGAAATCCATCACGGGCAACCCGGAGCTGACCGCGGAGGGGCATCACGTCGCCATCCGCATCGGCTGCCACGCGGGTCCGGTGGTGGTGGAAAACCGGGACGTGTTCGGTTCGACCGTGCACACCGCGAACCGCATGACGAGCCAGGCCAAAGCCGGGCAGATCATCACGACGGAAGCCATGGTGGCGCTGTTGTCGCCCGAGTGGCAGTCGTCGGTGCGCCAGATCGACGTCGCGACGCTCAAGGGCCAGGGCGCCGAGGTCACGCTGTTCGAGGTGCTCTGGCAGACCGAGGACATCACGAGCATGTTGCCGTCGATGTCGCTCTCCCCGCACGAAGGCCGCCGCGCGATGCGCCTGCGGCTCACGTTCGACGGTGGCGAAGTCATGTTGACGGAGCAACGCCCGAACGTCGCGATCGGCCGAGCGGACGACAACGATCTCGTGATCCGCGGCAACCTGATCTCGCGCCTGCACGCGCGCATCGAGATCAACCGCAACAAGTTCGTGCTGATCGACCAGAGCACGAACGGCACGTTCGTACAGGCCGAGGGCGGCGAAGAGCTGTTCGTGCGCCGCGACAGCGTGCAGATCAAGGGCGAGGGGCTCATCGGCCTCGGGCGCGTACCCGAGCGCGACTCGCCCCTGACGATCCGCTTCTACTGCGAAGAAGCCTGAGCCGCTACTGGCTCAGCCGACGCTCGGTCTCGTCGAGCTCGGCGAACATCTCCGCCGGCGCGCGCTGGCCGAAGTCCTTCAAATACACGCGCATGTCGCTCACTTCCTTGCGCCAGGCATCGGCGGGCACGGCGAGCAATTCGCGCATCGTGCTTTCGCTCACGTTCACGCCTTCGAGGTTGAGATCCTCGGGCCGCGGTAGATAGCCGATGGGGGATTCCGCCGCGCCGATCTGGCCGGCGCATCGCTTGATGATCCATTCCATGACGCGCAGGTTGTCGCCATAGCCCGGCCACAGGAACTTGCCGTTGGTGTCGCGCCGGAACCAATTGACGTGGAACAGGCGCGGCGGGTGCTGCAGTCGCTTGCCGACCTCGAGCCAATGCCGCCAGTAGTCGCCGAAGTTGTATCCCGCGAACGGCTTCATCGCCATGGGGTCGCGGCGCACGACGCCGACCGCGCCGGTGGCCGCCGCGGTGGTCTCGGATGCGACCGACGCGCCGACCAGGACACCGTGTTGCCAGCTTCGGGCCTCGTACACGAGCGGCGCCACTTCGCGGCGCCGCCCGCCGAACACCAGCGCGCTGATCGGCACGCCCCGCGGATCCTCGGCGCGCGGCGAGTAGATAGGATTCACCTTCGCGGAGACCGTGAAACGCGAATTCGGATGCGCGGAAACGCCGCCGCTCGCCGGGTCGTAAGGCTTGCCCTGCCAGTCGAGGACGGGCTTGTTGAGCCTGCGGCCTTCCCACCACGGCTCGTTGTCCGCGGTCAGCGCGACGTTGGTGAACAACGTGTCGCGGTGGACCATGTCGAACGCGTTCCGGTTGGTCGCGCGGTTGGTGCCGGGGGCGACGCCGAAATATCCCGCCTCGGGATTGATCGCGTACAGGCGCCCATCCGGCCCGGGGTGCAGCCAGGCGATGTCGTCGCCGACCGTCCAGACCTTCCAGCCGGGCATGGACTCGGGCGGAATGAGCATCGCGAGATTGGTCTTGCCGCAGGCCGAGGGGAACGCCGCCGCGATGTAGTGTGTTTCTCCCTGCGGATTCTCGATGCCGACGATGAGCATGTGCTCCGCGAGCCAGCCTTCGTCGCGCGCCTGCCAGCTGGCGATGCGCAGCGCATGGCATTTCTTGCCGAGCAGCGCGTTGCCGCCGTATCCCGAGCCGTAGCTCTCGATCGAGAGTTCCTCGGGGTAATGCATGATGAAACGGCGGTCCGGATCGAGCTCGCCGATGGAATGCAGTCCCTTGACGAACTTCCCGCCCTCGCGCGCGATGCGCTCCAGCGCGGGCCGGCCCATGCGCGTCATGATGGCCATGTTGACGACCACGTACGCACTGTCGGTGATCTCCACGCCGCAGCGGGAGTAGGGCGAGTCGATGGGCCCCATGCAGTAGGGCACCACGTACAACGTGCGGCCCTTCATGCAGCCCTTGAAGAGGTCGCGCATCTTCGTGTGCGCCTCGTCGGGGGCCATCCAGTTGTTGTTAGGCCCCGCGTCGTCGCGATCGCGCGTGCAGATGAACGTCAGGTGCTCGACGCGCGCCACGTCGGAGGGATGCGAGTACGCGATGTGGCAATTGGGAAAGGTCTTGGGGTTCAACTTCTTGAGTTCGCCGGTCTGCTCGAGAGATTGTTTGAGCAGGGCGAGCTCGGCGGACGAGCCGTCGCACCAGTGAATCCTGTCCGGGGTAGTCAGTTGTCGGACCGACTCGACCCAATCGGCAACCGCGGGAGAAATCTGTGGAAGTCGAGCGAAGGAGAGCGGCGCTGTTGCCATTCGAAGTCCTCGAATTGTCTGCCTGTCCGGGCGAGACAATGGAGTATAGCGGCGAACTCGCGCTCGACTGAGAATTCGGTGATAACGCTAACAGGGCGTCCTGCCGACAAAATCAGGCTGTTAGGTGCGGAAAAACGCGCCCCATTGCCGGGGCGCGGACCTGATCAGCGCGAAACCTTCGCGCGTGCACGCTTGCGGGAAGACGCGGATTTGCGGGTCGGCGCCGCCTGTTTCTTCGCGCCGGACTTCGTGAAGCCGACGTAGGTGTCGCGCGCGATCGCGGAAACATCCTTGCTCGCGGCGCGGACGATCGTGGAGTTTTCCTTCACGAAGCGCAGCGCATGGCGTCGGACGACCTTGTTGAGCTCGCGTCCGCCCGTACCGAGCACGCCGAGCGAACCCTGCAGCACGGCCGCGCGGCGGGCGGCATCCTGGGCCCGGGCACGGCCGGCTTCGAGCGCCGCCTGGGCGAGGGCCAGGGAGCGGACCCGCAGGTCCGAGGCCACTTCGAACACTTTTTCCTGAAAATTCATGGACTCTCCTATGCTGCTTCGCAGCAATGATGCGGCGCAGCATACGCGTGGACCGAGCAAAGTCAATCAGGGAGAATGCGCGTCGAGAGGGGATTCCGAATCCAGGAACTCGCGGATCACCGGGACCACCTTCTCGAGCGAATGAAGCATGAAGAGGTGTCCGCCCCCCGGGACGACGAACAGGCGGTTGTTCGGGACGAGCAGGGAGATGATCCGCGAATTGACCGGCGGAACGAGTGGATCGTCCGCGCCCGCCATGATGAGCGTCGGCTGTCGGATCTTGTGGAGCCAGTGAATGCTGGTCCAGCCCATGCCGGCCAGCAGTTGATAGATGTATCCCATGAACTGCGGCGCGATGATCCGCGAGGTGTGGGCCGACATGATCTTCGGATCGCGGCGCGCCTCGCCGCCGTAGATGTCGCCGGCCGCCTTCTGCATGTAGGTAGGCGAGAGGTAACGCTTCGGCGTGATCATCTTCGACAACGCCGAAGGACGGCCCGGCACCATGACCGCGCCGGGCGAAGTCGCCGCGAGAACCAGTCGCCGGCAGCGATCCGGGTATTGCCGCGCGAACTGCTGCGCGAGCGCGCCGCCCCAGGAGACGCCGATGACGTCGACGACCTGGTAACCGAGGCGGTCGAGTAGTTTGCGCGCGAGTCGCGCCAGTCCCGAAAAGCGGCGCGGCCGCCAGCTCATCTGCGACCGACCCACCCCGGGCACATCGAAGATCAGGATCTCCCGCTCGGCCATCGCCTCCATGAACGGAAAACACAACTCGAGGTTCGCGCCGATGCCGTTGAACAGCAGCAGCGGCGGTCTGGCGCGGCCGTGCTGGGTGGCGATTCGCAGGTTGATGCCATCGACCTCGACGTATTCGACCTGCGGCGTACTCATCTTTGGTGGACGTAGCGCCCGGGCGCCGGATCCCCGGCGCCGTATCGCGCGCTTCCCAGCGTCTTCGGCGCGGGCACTTCGCCGTCGCCGTGCTGGCGATACCACTCACTCCAGTGTTCCCACCAGCTGCCGATGTGCTCGATGGCGCCCGCGCGCCAGGCTTCCGCGTCCTCGGGCAATTCACCGTTGAGGAAATACTTCGCCTTCGGATTGGCCGGCGGATTCACGATGCTCTGGATGTGGCCGCTCGAGGACAACACGAAATCGATCTTTCCCTTCAGGACGTTCTTCGACTGGTAACACGCCTGCCACGGCGTGATGTGGTCGGTCACTCCCGCGACGACGTACGCCGGCACGTCGACCTTCGACATGTCGATCGGCGTGCCGAGCGCTTCGATGCGACCGGGCTGCGCAAGGGGATTGTCCATGAACATCCTGAGCAGGTCCGCGTGGAATTCCGCGGGCAGGCGCGTCGTGTCGGAGTTCCAGTAGAGGATGTCGAATGCGGGGGGCCGGTTGCCCATGACCCAATTGTTCGCGACGAACAGCCAGACGAGGTCGTTGGGCCGCAGCCAGGCGAATACGCGCGACATCTCGCTGCCTTCGAGCACGCCGTTGTGGCGCGTCTTCTTGATCGTCGCCGCGACGCCCGAGCGCGACGCGAACTGGCCTAACAAGGTGGGCGCCGAGGTGTCGAGCACGGTGACGAGCAGGGTGGCGCTCGCCACCTTGGGTTCACCCTTCGCCGCGAGGTGTCCGAGCAGCGTTGCGAGCGTGAACCCGCCCGCGCAGGCCGCCATCGTGTTGACCTTGTCGGAGCCGGTGATCTCGCACGCGATGTCGATCGCCTGCTTGCAGGCGGTCAGGTACGTTTCCATGTTCCAGTCGCGTTGCGCGGCGGTGGGATTGCGCCAGCTGATGCAGAACGTCTGGATGCCGTGTTGCACGGCGTATTCGGCGAAGCTGCGTCCCGGCGCGAGGTCGGTCGCGTAGTACTTGTTGATCTGCGGCGGAACGATGAGCAGCGGCCGGCGATGGACGGACTGTGTCTGCGGCGCGTACTGGATGAGCTCGAACACTTCGCCGCGATGAACCACCGCGCCGGGCGTCGTCGCGAGATTGCGGCCGACCTGGAACTTGCGCTCGTCCACCTGGCGCGGCATGCCCGCGTTGTTCAGCAGGTCGTCGACGAAATTCTGCAGGCCCCAGAGCAGACTCTTGCCGCGCGTCTCGGTGATGCGTTGCAGGGCGCCGGGATTGCCGAGCGGGGAGTTGGTGGGCGCGAAGGTTTCGGTGAAGAGCTGCAGCACGAAGCGCGCGCGCTCGCGATCGTCCGTCGTGGTGTCCGCGCGATCGAGCACGCGGTTCAGCATGTCGCGCCACGCGACGAAGCCCTGCATGAGCCGCTTGTAGTAGCCGCTCTTCTGCCAGACGGGGTGACTGAAACGCCGGTCGCGCGGATCGGCGGCGATCTTCGATTGGCCGAGCGTGATGGCCACGAGTTCGCGCCCGAAGGCGAGGTTCTCCTCCACGAGCACCTGCGGTTTCAGGGTCATGAGCTTCAGGAGCCGGCGGGCGGCGTCCAGCAACTCGTCCCGGTCCAGCCCCAACAAGGGATTCGCCCCGAGGATCTGTTCGGCGGCGTCGGTCGCAGCGTCTCGTTCGAGCTCCGGCTGACTGTCCCTATCGGCCGCGCCGGGGCCTTCCTTGAGCGCTATTTCTTGCGGCCGTTCACGCTCGGAGCGGTTTTTCCTGCCTGCCATGGATCTCTCCGGAGGACCGTCGTCGTTATATGTGATCTGTATCCCAGTGGCGACAGGGTGCGCGTGATTCCAATCACAGGGACCTAAGGGCTTCCCTTTCTATTATGCACCGCAGCGAGAGCCCTAACTCATGAACGTCATGAGTTTGGCGCTTCCATCCGGAGTCGGTCCCGGGTGGAAGCGCGACCGGGACTCGAGGATTCGGAGGAGTAATCAAAGTGTTTTCCCTACGGGCTTGGGCATGTGCCGGCTCGATCGTGCTCGCTTGCGCCCTGATTTCCGCCCCCGCGCGCGCGGTGGGCGTCGCCGCGGGCACGACGATAGATAGTACTGCGTCCGTCAGCTACAGCGTCGGCGCGGTCAACGCGAGCGCGACTTCCACCACCGCGAGCGTCACGGTTGCCGAGATCCTCGACGTGGTCGTGACGCCGCCGGCCGCGGCGCTGCCGGTCGCCCCGGGATCGACGGCGCAGGTGCTGCGCTTCCGCGTCACGAACACCGGCAACGGTCCCGAAGCCTTCAACCTGGTGCTCGACAACGCGATCGCGGGCGACAATTTCGACCCCGCGGCCGCCGCGCCCTCTATCTACCTCGACACCGACGGCACGGGCACGCTGACGCCCGCCGATGCGGTCTACAACGGCAGCAACGATCCGACCCTCGACGCGGACGCGTTCATCCACGTGTTCGTCGTCAACGACATCCCGGTGCCCGTCGTCGACGGCAACATCGGCCGCTCGAGCCTCGCCGCCGAGGCGAATACCGGCAGCGGCGATCCCGGCACCGCGTACATCGGCATGGGTGTCGGCAACACGTTCGCGGTCGTCGGCACGACGCGGGCGCGCGCCATCGGCGTGGGCGAATACCTGGTTGCGGGTGTCTCCGTGACCGCCGTGAAGAGCCAGGCAGTGCTCGATCCGTTCAACACCAGCCACCCGGTCCCGGGGGCGCGCATCACCTACACGATCGTCGTCGGCGCGACGGGCACGGGCTCGGCGCTCAGCACCGTCTTCAGCGACGACATCCCGGCGAACACCACCTACGTGCCGGGCTCGATGCGACTCAACAGCATCGCACTCACGGACGGCGCGGACGCCGACGCGGGCACCTACGAAACCACACCGACGCCGCGCGTGCGCGTGGCGATCGGCACCCTCACCCAGGCGGGCGGATCGCAAACGATCGAGTTCGCCGTGACCATCAATTGAGCACCGGGAAGATCGTGAAGGAGACACAGATGAAATCGGGGATCCAGAAGTTAGTTGCGGTCGTCGCGCTCGTCGCGTGCGCCGCGGGCACCCAGGCCCTGGCGCAGGCCTCGGACTTTCCAAAAGAGGGTTGCATCGTCCTCAAGTCCACCGCCGAAATCGAACAGGTCGAGGTGAACGAGAAGGGCGAGAAGACGACGAAGCTCGTGCCGGCCGCCAAGGTCGTGCCGGGCACGGAAATCGTCTGGACGATCACGGCCAACAACGTCTGCAAGCAGCCTGCGGAGAACGCGGTCATCAACAACGCGGTGCCCGCGTACATGACCTACGTCGCCCAATCGGCGGCGGGTCCCGGCAGCGAAATCAGTTATTCGCTCGACGGCAAGACCTTCACCGCCGACGGCCAGCTCACCGTCAACGAGGCTGGCGCGACCCGCCAGGCGCGCGCCGACGAATACAAGCACATCCGCTGGGTTTTCCGCGACGCGTTGCAGCCCGGTGCCTCGGCGTTCGCGCGTTTCCGCGCGGTGCTGAACTGATTCCCGTTTGAGTAGTTTGATCTTGTTTCAAAGATAGAGAGAGGAGTACCCATGCAATCGTTCAATCAGCAGATACGGCGAGTCGGTCTCGCCGTGGTCGCGCTGAGCCTGGTTGGTATGGCGCCGTCCGCGTTCGCGGCCGGCACCGATACCAACTTCGATACGGACATCACCAACCGGGCCAGCGTCAGCTACAGCGTGAGCGGCGTGCCGCAAACGGTCATCAGGTCATCCCCGACGGGCAATTCCACGCCCGGCGCGGCTGGCGGTGCCGACACCACGTTCAAGGTCGACAAGCGCCTGATGTTCGTCGCCGAGGAAACCAACGGCGCCGCGACCGTCTCGAGCCCCGGCCTGACCAGCGTCGTCACGGTGTTCCGCGTGACGAACACCAGCAACGGTCCGCAGGACTTCGGCCTCTCGGCCGACAACCTGAACCCGCTGGCCAACCTGTTCGGCCGCGCCGACGCGTTCGACATGCAGAACTTCAGCACGCGAGTGTCCGGAGCCGCCTGTTCGACCGCGACCATGACGACGCCGGCCTACGCCGGTGAAACGCAGAACTACGTCGAGCAGCTCGCCGAGGACGCGTGCGTGTACGTGTTCGTGCTGGCGGATACGCCGGCCGCGGCCGCCAACGCCACGGCGTCGACGATCCGCCTGGTGGTTCGTCCCACGACGGATGCGTCGAACGGCGCGGCGTTCGAGGCGGCGACCGCGACGGCGGACAATCCGGCGGTGGTCGACGTGGTGTTCGCCGAAACCGGTACGACCGACGGCAACGTCGCCAACGACGGCGTCAGCTTCGCGTACGACCAGTACTTCGTCGGCACGCTCACGGTGACCAAGTCGGCCGTGGTGATCAGCGACGGCTTCAGTGCTCCGGGCCAGGCCAAGGCGATCCCGGGCGCGACGGTCGAATACACGATCACGGTGCAGAACAACGGCCTCGTGACGAGCGGCGCGAGCCTGCTCGAAGCGATCCCGGCCAACACGACCTATGTCGCGGGTTCGACGACGCTCAACGGCGCGCCGGTCTCGGACGTGGGTGGCGTGATGCCGTACGTGTCGGGCGGCCCGATCAACTCGCCCTCGGCGGCGGCGGGCGTCATCAATCCGGGATCCACCGCGGCGGAAATCGCCGTCGTGACGTTCCGCGTGACGATCAATTAAGGGCGCCAACCACGCCATGACGTTCGAAACCGCGGGAACGCGGAGCTGGAGCCCTCGAGGGCGAACCAGAGCCGGGTCCCGCAACAACGGGTACTCTCACACTGAGGGCGGAGTAGCGACTAGCTACTCCGCCTTCGGCGCTTTCTGGAGCCGGATAAACCGCGCTCTGACGAGAACGTTGTTATTTGCGGCGGTTCTCATTGTGCCGGCGATTTCCGTGGCTCAGGTCACGGCGCCCGGCACGGTGGTCCGCAACGTCGGCAGCGTCGCTTACGAGCACACGGGCTCGGCGGCGCAGACCGTCCTGTCCAACGAAGTGCGGCTGGCCGTGGAACCGCTGCCGTCGCGCGCCGCCATCCGGCTGGCGCGTTACGAGGCGGCCAGCCAGAACTCGTTCCCCGCGGGTCCGACGCAGTGCCGGATGGGCGCCGCGTTCACCGCACTCGGAGCGCCGGCACCGCAGGGCGCCGGCGCGCTCGATCCCCTGTCTCCGATTCCCCTGGCGGAGACCACCGTCGCCCATGCGGGCGACCCCATTTTCGTCAGCGTCGTCGACCTCGACCGCAATCGCGACGCGGGCCTGATCGACACCGTCGACGTGCGCGTGAGCGCGCGCTCGACCGGCGACGCGGAGGTGCTGCGGCTCTCCGAAACCGGCCCGAACACCGGGGTGTTCGTCGGCTACATCCAGACCGCGACCAACGCGGCCACCGAGGATTGCGCGCTGCAAGTCGAGCGCAATTCGCAGCTCGACGCGACCTATGTCGATCCGGTGGACGAGACCGACGTGGTCGCGGCCGACGCGCTCGTCGATCCCTACGGCCTCGTGTTCGATTCGCAGACCGGCGCGCCCGTCGACGGCGCGCGCGTGCGGCTGATAAACGTCGCGACCGGTCTCGCCGCCGACGTGTTCGGCGACGACGGCGTCAGCCGCTACCCGAGCGAGATGGTCACGGGACAGCCCGTCACCGACCAGGGCGGCACTCAGTACAGCATGCCGGCAGGCGTGTTCCGCTTTCCCCTCGTCGCGCCCGGCAGTTATCGACTCGAAATCCTGCCGCCGGGCAATTTCACGTTCCCCTCGCAGCGCACGATCCCGGATCTGCAGACGCTGCCCGGCGCGCCGTTCAACCTGCAACAGGGCTCGTTCGGCAACTCGTTCGTCGTGACCGCGGCGCCGGCCGTCGCCGTCGACGTACCGCTCGATCCGTCCGGCGAATCGCTGCTGCTGCGCAAGAGCGCCGGACAGCAGATCGCGACCACCGGCGACTTCGTGCAGTACACGCTCAACCTGCGCAACAACAGCCAGTCGGGCGCGTTCAGCAACGTGCGGATCGTCGACCGCCTGCCGGCGGGCGCACGCTTCCGCGCGGGCTCGCTGCGCCTGAACGGCGTGCGCATCGCCGACCCGCAGGTCGCGGCGGACGGCTCGAGCTTCACCTATCTGCATCCCTCGCTGGCGCTCGGCGAGTCCATCGAGCTGCGCTACGTGGTCGAATTCACGATCGCGATGCGCGGCATGAAGGACGCGATCAACACCGCGCAGGCGGTCGCTCCCGGCAACGTGCGCTCGAACGAGGCGCGGTCGCTCGTGCGCATGAACGAAGAATTGTTCTCGCAGCAGGGCTTCATCGTCGGCCGCGTGTTCGAAGGCGCGTGCGACGCCGACGGCCGCGAAGCCCCGGGCGTCGCCAATGTGCGCGTCTATCTCGAGGATGGCCGTTACGGCGTCACCGACGAGAACGGCCGCTTCCACTTCGAAGGCCTCGAGCCCGGCACGCACACCGTGCAGCTCGACACGCTCACGATCCCCGACTACCTCGAGCTCGCGCCCTGCGAGCGCATGGGCCAGGCGGGCCGCGGATACTCGCAGTTCGCCGAATTGCGCCCGGGCACGTTATGGCGCAGCGACTTCGTGTTGCGCGAGAAGTCCGCGCCGACCGGCGACGTTGCGTTCGAATTCCGCTCCGAGCTGCTGCCTGATCCGAACGGCGAAGGCCTGGCCGCGCACGAGGCGCGCGTCGAGGTCAACGGCGTGATGACGGGCAACACGCGTGTGATGGTGATGCTGCCCGACGGATTCGAATACGTGGCGGGCAGCGCCACGGTGGATGGCCGCAAGGTGACGGACGCGCGCGAGCAGGTGGAGGGCCTCGGCACTCCGGTCGTCAGCGTGGCGAATGGCGCGGTCGTCGCGCGGCTGGGCGAGCTGGCCGCGGGTTCGAAGCGCGCGTTCCGTTTTGAAACCCGCGCGACGCCGTCGGCTGGCGGTGAGCTCCCGGTGCGCGCCGCGGTGCTGTTCGATTCGCCCGCGAAGTCCGGACTGCGCACGCCGCCCATCGAATCGAAACTCAACCGCGGCTCGGCGCGTTACAGCCGCTCGCAATTCTCGTTCGCGCCGCGCTTCGACGTGATGAAGACCGAGCTGCTGCCGTCCGACGAGTCGGTGCTGCGCGCGCACATCGATGCGTGGCGCGGCGCGCGCGACATCACGATCCGCGCCGTGGGCCACGCCGATTCGCAGCCGATCTCGGGCCGCAACCGCGCCGTGTTCCCCGACAACTACGCGTTGTCCGAAGCGCGTGCGCGCACCGTGGCCGAATATCTCGCGCGCGCGCTCAACGTTCCCGAGTCGCGCGTGCAGGTGATCGGCCGCGGCGCCGACGAGCCGTTGAAGACCGGAAACGACGCGGCGAGCCACGCGGCCAATCGTCGCGTCGACATCGTCATCGAGGGCTCGCGTTTCGAGGCGAACGCGCCGCTCGAGCTCGCGCGCGCGGGCGGCGAGACGCAGCGCATCGACACGACGGGTATCGTGTTGCGCGGTCCCGGCGCGGCGGTATCGCGCAACCTGCGCAAGACCGCGCGCGAGAATGCGCCGGCGCCCGCCGCCTACGATCTCGCGACGCTCGCGCCGGGCATTCGCTGGCTCACGCCCGAGGACGATGCGACGCCCGCCATCGCCTCGATCAAGATCGCGATCCAGCACGAGCCCGGCCAGAAAGCCGAGCTTGCGATCAACGGCCGCGCCGTCAACGCGCTCAACTACGACGGCGTCGCGCTCAACCCGGCCAACACCGTGGCGCTGAGCCGCTGGCGCGGCGTGGACCTCTCGGACGGCGACAACACGCTCGCGGCGCGCATCTTCGACGCCGATGGCAACGTCGTGTGGCAGCAGCAGCGCGTCGTCCACTACGGTGGCGGCCCGGTGCGCGCCGAGGTGGACAAGGACGCCTCGAAGCTGGTCGCGGACGGCCGCACGCGTCCGGTCATCGCGCTGCGCATGTTCGACCAGTACGGCAAGGCGGCGCGCGCCGGCACGATCGCGACATTCAGCATCGACTCGCCATACCGCTCCTGGTGGGAAGTCGAGCAGCTCGACGACAACCAGATCCTGGCGACCGGTTCGCAGCAGCCGCAGGTCGAGGTGGGCGAGGGCGGCCTCGCGCTGATCGAGCTCGAGCCGACGACGGTCGCGGGCAACGCGATGCTGCGCGTGCGCTTCAACGAGCGGCAGAGCGACGAATACAAGGTATGGCTCGCGCCCGCCGCGCGCGACTGGATCCTGGTCGGCATCGCCGAGGGCACGGCCGCGTACAACACGATCAGCGGCAACATGGAAACGGCGACCGCCGCGGACCGCGCGGAAGGGTTCGAGCAGGACGGGCGCGTCGCGTTCTTCGCGAAGGGCCGCATCAAGGGCGACTTCCTGCTGACGATGGCTTACGACTCGGCGCGCGAGAAGCAGGCGGCGCGCGATCGCATCCGCGGCGCCATCGAGCCGAACCGTTACTATCTACTCTACGGCGACGGCACGGAGCAGCGCTTCGAGGCGGCGACGCAGGGCAAGCTGTATCTCAAGATCGAGCGCCGGCAGTTCGTCGCGCTGTTCGGCGATTTCGACACCGGTTTCACGGTCACTGAGCTCACGAAATACAACCGCAGCCTCTCCGGCCTGCGCGGCGACTTCGGCGGCGAACGTGTGCAGGTGTCCGGATTCGCGGCGCGTACCGACACGGGCCTGGTGCAGGACGAGCTGCCGGGCGACGGCACGTCCGGCCTGTATCGACTGTCGCGTTCGCCCATCGTGATCGGCTCGGACAAGCTGCGCATCGAGGTGCGCGACCGATTCGAAATCACGCGAACGATCGATTCGCGCGAGCTGTCGCGTTTCATCGACTACGACCTCGACTACGAACGCGGCACGATCTTCTTCAAGCAGCCCGTGCCGAGCCGCGACCTCGATCTCAACCACGTCTTCATCGTCGCGGACTACGAAGTGCGCACGGGCGGCGACGACGAGACCGCGGCCGGCCTGCGCGTCGCGGGCAAGTTCGCCGACGACACGCTCGAAATCGGCGCGAACGCGATCTTCGAGGGCGCCGCGTCGGGCGACACGCAGGTGGTCGGCGGCGATCTCACCTGGCGCCTCACGCCCGAGACACGGGTGCGCGCCGAGATCGCGCGCTCGCAGTCGGACGACCTGGCGCGTCCGGACTCCTCGACCGCGTGGCTGGTCGAAGGCAAACACGTTTCGGAGAAACTCGAGGCGCGTGCCTGGGCGCGCGAAGTCGACAATGGCTTCGGCGTCGGCCAGCAGCTCACCGCCGACACCGGCACGCGCGCTGGCGGCGTCGATGCGCGCTACAAGTTCACCGACCAGTTCTACCTGAGCGGCGAAGTGCAGCACCAGACCGTGCTCGCGAGCGACGCGAAGCGCCTGCTCGTCGGCACCGACCTGCGCATGCAGCGCGGCATCTACAACGCGGGCGCGGGCGTGCGGCACGTCGCGGACGAGGATGCGAGCGGCGACGAACGCGTGTCCGACCAGGCCTTCGTCACGGCGAGCGTGGATCTCTTCGAAGGCATGTTCACGCTGCGCGGCACGGCCGACACGACGCTCGGCGGCCACGACGCGAGCGTCGACTACCCGGCGCGCAGCGTCATCGGCCTCGATTACCGGCTCAATGGCGACACGTCGTTGTTCGTCGAATACGAGCGCTCCGAGGGCGACCAGATCGAGGCGGACGTCACGCGCTTCGGCGTGCGCACGCGCCCCTGGGAGCGCACGCAGGTGAACTCGAGCATCAGCACGCAGGCCACGGAATTCGGGCCGCGCACTTTCGCGAACTTCGGACTCACGCAGGGCTTCGAATGGCGCGAGCACTGGGCGTTCGACGTGGGGGTCGACCAGACCAACACGCTGCGCGGTCCGGATCTCGAGCCGCTGAATCCCAACGCGCCGCTCGCCTCGGGTTCGATGACGGAGGACTTCTTCGCGGCCTTCGTCGGCGCGTCCTATCGGCGCGAGTTGTGGCAGTTCACGAGCCGCCTCGAACACCGCGACTCGGACACGGAGGAGCGCTGGAGCTCGACCACCGGCTGGTATCGCGAGCCGATAGAAGGCCACGCGATGTCGGTGTCCCTGCAGGCCTTCGACGCAAGCGCGCTGACGGGCGACGCGACCTCGGCCATCGGCCGCTTCGCCTGGGCGTTCCGCCCGGATTCGAGCAAGTGGATCGTCTTCGACCGCTTCGAGATGAAATACGACGAGGAGCGGCGCGCCCTTGCGGCGAGCGACTCGGCTCGTATCGTCAACAACCTGCACGCCAACTGGCAGCTGAATCCGAACCTGCAGCTCGGCCTGCAGTACGGTGCGCGTTACGTCGCGAGCACATTCGACGGCGACCAGTATTCGGGCATTTCCGACATCCTGGGTTTCGATCTGCGCCGCCAGCTCTCGCGCCGCTTCGACCTCGGTGTGCACGCCGCGGCGCTGCATTCCTGGGAATCTAGCCTCGTGGACTACAGCACGGGATTCGATGTCGGCGTCACGCTGGCGAAGAACATGTGGATCTCGCTGGGCTACAACTTCGCCGGTTTCCGGGACGACGACTTCTCGGCCAGCCGTCATACCGCGCAGGGCCCGTACCTCAAGATCCGCATCAAGGCGGACCAGGATACTTTCAAGGATTTGAGCCTCGACAGCCTGCGCCCGTCGCGCTAGCGTGCCTCGTGGATCTGCAATTCGCATTCGGGCCCGAGGGCCCGCTGGCGCGTTCGCTCGCCGGCTTTTCTCCGCGCCGTTCCCAGCTCGCCATGGCGGGCCGGGTGGCGCTCGCGCTCGAGAATCGCGCGCCGCTCGTGGTGGAGGCGGGCACGGGCACGGGCAAGACGTTCGCATACCTGGTGCCGGCGCTGCTGTCGGGCAAACGCGTGCTGATCTCCACCGGCACCCGCACGTTGCAGGACCAGCTCTTCAACAAGGACCTGCCGCTGGTCGGCGGCGCCATCGGCGTGCCGGCGCACGTCGCGCTGCTCAAGGGGCGTTCTAACTATCTATGCTCCTACCGGTTCCGCCAGCTCGCCGGGCAACGCAGTCTTGCCGGGACGCGCGATCGCATGATCGGCCGGCTGGAGCGCTGGTCGAAGATCACGAAAACGGGCGACATCGCCGAGGTGCCGGACCTGGGCGACGCGCATCCACTGGCGCCGCAGATAACCTCGACGCGCGAGAACTGCCTCGGTAACCGCTGCCCGGACGTGGGCCGCTGCCACGTCATCGACGCGCGCCGCAAGGCGATCGAGTCGGACATCGTGATCGTGAATCACCACCTGCTGCTCGCCGATCTCGCGCTGAAGGAGGACGGCTTCGGCGATCTGCTCGGCTCGGCGGACGCGGTGATCATCGACGAGGCGCACCAGATCCCGGATCTCGCGACGCAGTTCTTCGGCACGCGATTCGGCAGCCGGCAGGCCGAGCACCTGGTGCGCGACGCGCGCGCCGAGCTCACGCTGGCGCGTGCCACCGCGGGCGCGGCTTCCGGCGAATTGGGCGCGGTCGAGCAGCGGCTCGCGGCGCTCGGCGACTTGCTGCGCGCGTCGCGGCCGGAATGGCATCGAGCCGATACGCCATTCGCGGATGCCGCCCAGGAATTGTCGAACGCGATGCGCGGGCTCGCCTCCGCGCTCAACGAAACCAGCCGCGAGCCCGGCCTGGCTCAATGCGCGGGGCGCGCCACGGAGTTGGCCGCGAAGCTCGACGAGATCGTGCACGCCGAGGAACACGAAGGCGCGCGCAGCGTCGAGCTCACGCTGCGCGGATTCTCCCTGAGCCTGCTGCCGTTCGACGTGGCGGGAAGATTCGCGTCGCTCACGGGGAGCACGCGCGCCGCGTGGATCTTCACATCGGCGACGTTGTCGGTGGGCGAGGACTTCTCGCACTTCACGTCGCGCCTCGGACTTGGCGCGGCCGAGACGCTCGCGATCCCGAGTCCGTTCGATTTCGAATCGCAGGCGCTGCTCTATCTACCCGCGAAGCTGCCGGACCCGGCGAGCCCGGCGCACACGCCGGCCGTGATCGACACGGCGATGCCGCTCATCGAGGCGTCCGCCGGCGGCGCGTTCGTGCTGTTCACGAGTCACCGCGCGCTGCAGCGTGCCGCGCAGTTGATGCGGGAACGCTGGGTCGAGCTCGGCGACTTCCCGCTGCTCGTGCAGGGCGAGGCGCCGCGCGAGCTCCTGCTGCGCCGTTTCCGCGAATCCGGCAACGCTGTGCTGCTCGGCACCGCGAGTTTCTGGGAGGGCGTGGACGTCAAGGGCGACGCGCTGCGGCTCGTGATCATCGAAAAGCTGCCGTTCGCCTCTCCGGACGATGCGCTCACGAAGGCGCGCATCGAACACCTGAAGACCACCGGCGGCAACGCGTTTCGCGAGTACCAGCTGCCCGAGGCGGCGCTCGCGCTCAAGCAGGGCGTCGGGCGTTTGATCCGCAGCGAGACGGATCGGGGCGTGGTGACCATCTGCGATCCGCGCATCGTCGACAAACCGTACGGCCGCGTGTTTCGCGCCAGCCTGCCGCCGATGCCGGTCTCGCGCGTCGCCCTCGAGGCCGAGAGTTTCCTGCGGCGTATCGCGGGAGTCGCGCCGGCGGTCGGGTACGTGCGCGAGCCGCTCGACGGCGAGACCGCATGAAGATCCTCGCGTTCGACACCGCGACCGAGGCCTGCTCCGTCTCGCTCGGCGTCGATGACCGCGTCATCGATCGATACGTGGAGCTCGGGCGCGGGCATGCCGAGCGCCTGCTCCCGATGGTGGACGAGGTGCTCGCGGAGGGTGGGATCACGCTGCGATCGCTCGATGCGATCGCCTTCGGGCGCGGGCCCGGCGGGTTCACGGGCGTGCGGCTCGCGGCGAGCGTGGCGCAGGGGCTGGCGTTCGGCGCCGACCTCGGCGTCGTCCCGGTTTCCAACCTCGCCGCGGTCGCGCAACGCGCCCTGCAACGGGCGCCCGGCGCCGCGGAGGTGCTCGTCGTCAACGACGCGCGCATGCGCGAGGTGTACTGGGCGCGGTTCCGGATCGGAGCGGGCGTCGCGACCGATGCGGAACACGTGGGTCCGGCGGCCTCCGTGGCGCTGCCCGGGAACGGAGCCGCGAAACCCGATTCATCGAACTGGGTGGCGGCCGGTCGCGGCCTCGAAGTCTATCCGGAACTCGCGGCGCGTTGCGCGGAGCGCGGCGCCCTGGTATTCCCGGACCTCCTGCCACGCGCGACCGAGATCCTGGCGCTGGCCCGGCCCGCCGTTGCGGCCGGCCGACTGCTCGACCCGGCCGACGCATTGCCGGTTTATGTCCGTGATCGCGTCGCCGATCCTTCGCCGTAATCAAAGTGCAATAGACTGCGGCTGTAATGCCCACGCCATAAATCCGTCACCTGGGAATGTCGTGTCAGCAAACGTGTCCGCAAAACAGATACTGGTCGTGGAAGACGAGCGTCCGATCCGCGAGATGATCGCGTTCGGCCTGCGCCGCGCGGGGTTCGAAGTGCGCGAAGCGTCCGATGCACGCACCGGCCGCGCGGAGGTCGCGAACCGGCGACCCGACCTGCTGCTGGTCGACTGGATGCTCCCGGACACCAGCGGCCTCGAGTTCACGCGCGCGCTCAAACGCGACCGTGAAACCAGCGAGCTTCCCGTCATCATGCTGACCGCGCGCGCGGAGGAAGGCGACAAGGTCGCGGGTCTGGAGGGCGGGGCGGATGACTACATCACGAAGCCGTTCTCGCCGCGCGAGTTGCTCGCGCGGATCAACGCGGTGCTCAGGCGGAGCCTGCCCGCGGAAGGCGCCGAACGCATCGAGATCGAAGGCCTGGTGCTCGATCAGTCGAGTCAGCGTGTCAGCAGCGGCGATCGAACGGTCGCGCTGGGCCCGACCGAATACCGCATGCTGGCGTTCTTCATGACGCATCCCGAGCGCGTCTACACGCGCGAGCAGCTGCTCGACCGGGTCTGGGGCGGCAACGTCTACGTCGAGGAACGCACCATCGACGTCCACATCCGGCGGCTGCGCAAGGCGCTCGAGGAGTCGGGCCACGATCGGCTCATCCAGACCGTGCGCGGCTCCGGGTATCGCTTGTCCGCGCGTCCGTTGTAGGCAGCGAGATGGATTCCGGCGCCACGGCCTTCGTCTACGTCTCGCTGCGAGTGTTCGCAACCCTCGCGATCGGGGCCGCGCTCGGCTGGTTCGTGGGATCCGTGTGGCTCGGCGTATGCGGCGCGCTCGCGTCGTATCTCGTCTGGAATCTCTGGCAACTGCGTACGCTCGCATCCTGGCTGCAGAACCGCAGCGTCGCCGATCCACCGGCCGCCGCGGGACTGTGGAGCGACGTCGTCGCGCAGGTCGTACGCCTGCACCGCCGCAAGCGGTTTCACAAGGAGCGGCTGACACGATTGTTCCGCGAGCTGCGACGTTCGACGGCCGCGATGCCCGACGGGGTCGTCATGCTCGATCCGCAGGGTGAGATCGTCTGGTTCAACCGCAAGGCCGGTGAATTGCTCGACCTGTCGCGGCGCGCCGATCTCGGCCTGCGCATCGACAACCTCGTGCGAAATCCGGAGTTCGTGCAGTACCTGCGCGCCGGACAGAGCTCGCTGCCGCTGATCGTGCGGCTGGATTCGCCGGTCGAACGATACGTGGCCTTCCAGCTCATCTCCTACGGCGAGGACCAGAGATTGTTGATGCTGCGCGACGTCACGCGCGAAGTGCGCCTCGAACAGATGCGCAAGGATTTCGTCGCGAATGCCTCGCACGAGCTGCGCTCGCCGCTGACCGTCGTCGCGGGGTATCTCGAAACATTCAGTGCGGACCCGGGGCTCGGCGAACTCGCCGGACCGATCGCCGAGATGCGACGGCAGACCGACCGAATGACGCGCATCATCGAGGACCTGCTCGAGCTCTCGCGCTTCGAGGCCAATGACGGACCGATCAAGGGCGCTCCGGTCGACGTGGCCGCCATGGCGTCGCTGCTGCGCAAGGACGTACTCGCACGCCCGACGCATCCGCGCGAGGTCGAAGTCAGCATCGAATCTCACGCGAGCCTCATCGGCGACGAAGCCATGGTGCTGTCGGCGTTCTCCAATCTCGTCGACAACGCGGCGAAGTACACGCCTCCCGAGGGCGGTTTGTTCATCCGCTGGTGGGCCGACGAGTCGGGCGGACACTTCTCGGTGCGCGATACCGGGCCGGGGATTCCAGCCGAACACATACCGCGACTCACCGAAAGGTTCTATCGCGTCGATCCGGGACGTTCGCGCGAAACCGGGGGCTCGGGACTCGGACTCGCCATCGTCAAGCACGCGCTGTATCGCCATGGCGGACGGCTCGAGATCGAAAGCGTCGAGGGCCGCGGCAGCACCTTCACGTGCCACTTTCCGCCCGAGCGCCTGTTCGAGGCGCCCGTGGCCGCGACGGCCTGACGCGCATGCGAGAAATCACGGTGTCATCGCGCCACGACACACTTCCCGGCCCGTTCATGGGCCGTCGCTGAGGGATCCATGGAAACCGCCGACCTTTCCCACCACATCTCGCGCCGCTTCAACGAGGATCTCGAGCGAGTCCGCAGCAAGGTGCTCGCCATGGGCGGCATGGTCGAGCAGCAGCTCGCCAACGCGGTCACCGCGCTCATCGAGGGCGACGGCAATCTCGGCGCCTCCGTGGCGCGCGACGATCTGGCGGTCAACGGCATGGAAGTCTCGATCGACGAGGAATGCCAGAAGATCCTCGCGACGCGCGCGCCCGCGGCCGGTGATCTGCGCCTGATCGTGGCGATCATCAAGACCATCACGGACCTCGAACGCATCGGGGACGAGGGGGAAAAGATCGGCTACATCGCGTCGCGGCTCGCGACGATGGAACGCCCCGCGGACAAGTATCGCGAGATCAAACATCTCGGACGCATCGTCTCGGAGATGGTGCACGCGTCGCTCGATGCGTTCGCGCGCATGGACGCCGAGGCCGCGCTGCGCGTGGCGCGGCAGGATCGCGTCGTCGACGAGGAGTACGAGTCGATCCAGCGCCAGTGCATCACGTTCATGATGGAGGATCCGCGCAGCATCCGCCGCGCGCTCGACGTGATGTGGATCGTGCGCGCGCTCGAACGCATCGGCGATCACGCGAAGAACATCTGCGAGTACGTGATCTACATGGTGCATGGCAAGGACGTGCGCCATACCCGCCTCGAGGATATCGAGCGCGACCTTCGCGGCTGACCCGACTCGCCGGCGTGCAGAGTGGCCGTCGGACCTGAAACGATATCCGTCTCAGTGCGGCCTGCCGCTTCCCCCACCGAGACTGCCCAGGATGTCATCGAGCGCGTTGTTCTTGCCGCCGAATCCGAGCATGGACTCGAGGCCGCCTTTGCCGCCGCGATCCTGATCGGCGCCGAACAACGAGCCGAGCAATCCGCCGAGTCCGCCACCGCCCTGCGTGGCCTGCGCGTCGGCGCCCGCGCCCTGCGCATTGCGCGCCTGGGCCTGCTTCGCGACGAATCCGCCCACCACCATCGCGAGCAGCGGCAGCATTTTCTTCAACAGTGCCGGATCGAGCCCGGTGCTCGACGACGCGTTTTGCGCAACGGCGCGACTCACGTCCTTCGAGCCGAAGAGTTGCCCGAGCACGCCATTGCCGGCATTCAGGTCGGGAGTGCCAGAGCCCAGCACCTGGTCGAGCATGTTGCCGCCGCCGAGTCCGCCGAGCATCGACGCCACGCCCGAGAGTCCCTCGGAGTTGGCGCGCGTCTGCTTCTCGAGTCCGCCGAGCAGCGCCGGCATCAAGGCCGCGGCGCCCGCGGTCGCCTGGTCGTCGTCGATGCCGATCTGCTGCGCCATCGAGTGCACGGCGCCGCTGTTCTTGAGCATGTCGATGAGTTGCATCTGGGCATCTCCTGGGTCGCGGACTGTTGGATGGCGGAATCTACTCCCGCGATCCGCGCATGGCAGCGATTAGGGCCAGGGACTGAAGTCCAATAGCGCGATACCGGGTGATTGATTAAACGATGCGCATGGCAAACGAAAACCGCGGGCCCGAAGAAGACAACCCTTACGCGCAGTATTACGTGGTCAAGAGCGGCGACACGCTCTCGAAAATCGCCGAGGAGTTCTACGGCGACAAGATGCTGTACGACCGGATCTTCGACGCCAATCGCAAAGTGCTGAACGACCCTAACAAGATCAAGCCGGGGCAGAAGCTGCTGATTCCCTGATTTCCGCGAGGAGATTTCCATGGTCAGGTCCATTCCCTTGTCGACCCGCGCGGTCGTGATGAGCGCAATCTGGCTGGCGATGGCCATGATCATCGTCGGTTGCGCGGGCCAGAAGGAGCCGGCGACGAAGGCGCTGGCGGAGGCCGAGGCGGCGATCGCCGGCGTGCGCGACGACGCGAGCCGCTACGCGCCGGAGGATCTGCGGGGCATCGAGGCGACACACGCGGCACTGAAGGCGAATCTCGCCAACGGCGATTACAAGGCCGTGCTCGCCGGTGCGCCGCAACTCATGAGCGCGGTGGACTCGCTCAAGACGTCGGTCGCGGCGAGGAAGGCGGAAGCCGAAGCGGCGGCCGCAGCCGCGAGCGGCGAATGGAACGCGCTCGCCGAAGACGTTCCGAAAATGGTTCAGGCGATCCAGAGCCGCGTCGACACGCTCGGCGCCTCGCGGAAACTGCCCAGGAACGTGAGCCAGGGATCCTTCGACCAGGCGAAGTCGGGGCTCGACATGATGAAGACGACCTGGGCCGAGGCGAGCTCCGACTATTCGGCGGGCGATCCGGTCAACGCGGTCGCGAAGGCGAAGCGCGTCCAGGAGAAGGGCGCGGAAGTTCTCAAACTACTTGGCATGTCATGACCGGGCGGTAGGGGACGCACCGCCGGGCGGTGGGGTCCCGCCGACGCACGGCAGGCGGACGCGCCGTGGTTCGCGATATAGTCGCGCGCCATGTTCGACCGACGCCAGAAAATCAACCTCGCCTGCGCGCTTGCCTGCATGGGCATGTTCGCCTACGCCCTTTACGCCGAGAAGGTCCTCGGCTACGTGCCGTGCCCGCTGTGCATGTTCCAGCGGGTGTGCATCGTCGCGCTCGGCATCGTGTTCCTCGTCGCGGCCCTGCACCGCGCGGGACGCGCGGGCGCCGTCGTTTACGGGGTGCTGATCGTCCTGGCCGCCGGCGCGACGAGCTGGGTTGCCGGTCGCCACGTGTGGATCCAGGCACAGCCGCCGGGCACGGTGCCCTCCTGCGGCGCACCGCTCGATTCCCTGCTGCAGATGTTTCCGCTGCACGACGTCATCCGCCGCGTGATGACCGGAGGCGGCGAGTGCGGCGTCATCGACTGGACGTTCCTCGGGGTCTCGATGCCGGGGTGGGTGCTGATCGCGGCCGTCGCGTTCGGCCTCGTCGGCATCGTCAACAACATCGTGTACCCGGCGCCCGCGCGCGCCCGTTAGAAGAACAGGCCGCCCGCCCACCAGGCCAGCGCCGCGATGCCGGCGGACGCCGGGATCGTCACGATCCACGCGATCACGATGTTGCCGGCCACGCCCCAGCGCACGGCCGAGGTCCGCTGCGCGGCGCCGACGCCCACGATCGCGCCGGTAATGGTGTGAGTGGTCGACACCGGGATTCCCGCGAACGTTGCGAGATATAGCGTGATGGCGCCGCCGGTCTCGGCCGCGAATCCGCCAACCGGCTTGAGCTTGGTGATGCGCTGACCCATGGTCTTCACGATGCGCCAGCCGCCGAACATCGTGCCCAGGCCGATGGCGAGGAAGCAGCTGATCACGACCCAGGCGGGGAGGTGATCCTTCGTCGTGATCCCGCCCGCGATCAGCAGCAGCCAGATGATGCCCATCGTCTTCTGCGCATCGTTGCCGCCGTGGCCAAGACTGTAGGCGGCGGAAGACACCAGCTGCAGCCGCCGGAACCACTTGTCGACGCGCTTCGGCGACTGTCTGAAGCAGATGCGCGAAACCAGCACCATCAGCAACGAGCCCAGCAGCATGCCCAGCAGCGGCGAGACGAAGATGAACGCAGCGGTCTTCAGGATGCCGGGCCACAGCAGCGGCGCGGTGCCGGCATTGGCGAGCGCCGCGCCGATCATGCCGCCGATCAGTGCGTGCGAGGAGCTCGACGGGATGCCGTAGTACCAGGTGATGAGATTCCAGGCGATCGCGCCCACGAGCGCGCCGAAGATCACCCGGTTGTCGACGAAAGAAGGATCGATGATGCCCTTGCCGACCGTGGCCGCGACGGCGAGATGAAAGAAGAAGATCGCAACGACGTTGAAGAAGGCGGCCCACAGCACGGCCTGCCAGGGCTTGAGCACGCCGGTCGACACCACGGTTGCGATCGAGTTCGCGGCGTCATGAAACCCGTTCATGAAGTCGAACGCGAGCGCGAGCGCGACCAGCAGGATCAGCGTGAGGGTGACGGCACCTAACTCCATGCGCGGGGTCGCTCGATCCGCTTACGCGTTTTCGAGCACGACGCTTTCGATCACGTTCGCGACGTCCTGGCACTTGTCGGTGGCCGACTCGAGCGCCTCGTAGACGGCCTTCATCTTGATCACCTGGCGTACGTCCGCTTCGTTGCGGAACAGCTCGGAAATCGCGGTGCGCATGACCTTGTCGGCGTCGGATTCGAGCCGGTCGATTTCCTGGCAGATGGCGAGGATGGCCGTCGCGTCGGCCATCGAGGCCATGAGTCCGACCGCCGATTGCACGCGCTCGGCGCAACGCAGCAGCAGCTCGGAGAGTTGCGTCGCTTCCGGCGTGACCTTCTGGATGTCGTACAACACGAGGGACTCGCCCGTGTCCTGGATGAGGTCCAGCACGTCATCCATGCGCGAGATCAGCCGGTGGATGTCGTCGCGGTCGAAGGGCGTCACGAATGTCGTGTGCAGCAGCTGGACCGTGTCGTGCGTGATGCGGTCGGCCGCGTGTTCCGCGTCCTCGATTATCTTGATCCCCGCTTCGCGATCGGCCTTGTTGTCGTAGTGCTTGAGGACGTCGGCGAGGGCGACCGCGCCTTCGACCACGAGCTTGGCATGCTCATCGAACAGACTGAAAAAGCGCCCTTCGCGGGGCATCAGGCGCGAGATGAAGTTCATTAAATTTTTTCCGCGGTCCTAATTTGCGACGCGGAGTTTAGTGGGTCGGAGACGCGCTGTCACAAATGCGTCACGCGCACCGCGCGCGGAGCGCTCAGGCGAGCATTTCCTTCAAGACATTCAAATAGATGCGATGCAGGCGGTCGATGTCCGCGACGCTGACATTCTCATTGACCTTGTGGATCGTCGCGTTGATGACGCCGAGCTCGACCACCTGCGCGCCCAGCGGGGCGATGAAACGGCCGTCCGAGGTGCCGCCGCCGGTCGAGAACTTCGGCGCGAGGCCGGTTTCCGCCCGCACCGCGCGCGTGACGCCTTCAGACAACGCGCCGGGCGGTGTGTAGAACGGCTCGCCCGACACGTACCACTCGAGCGTGTAGCGGACCCCGTGTTTCTTGAGTATGCCTTCGACGATGTCCTTGAGGCCGTCGATGGTTTGAACCGGCGAGTAACGCAGGTTGAACCGCGCCTTGAGTTCGCCCGGGATCACGTTCGGCGCGCCGGTACCGGCATTGAAATTCGAGATCTGGAAACTCGTCGGCTGGAAGTGCTCGTTACCCTGGTCCCAGGTCCGCGCGGTCAGCTCGGCCAGCGCCGGGGCGAAGGTGTGCACCGGATTCTCCGCGAGTTGCGGGTAGGCGATGTGGCCTTGCACTCCGTGCACCGTGAGACGGCCGGACAGCGACCCGCGCCGGCCGATCTTGATCGTGTCGCCGAGCGTCTTTTCGCTCGAAGGCTCGCCGACGATGCACCAGTCGATCTTCTGGCCACGCTCGCGCAGCGTTTCGACCACTTTCTTGGTGCCGTCGACGGAAGGACCTTCCTCGTCGCTCGTGATCAGGTAGGCGATGGTGCCCTTGTGATCGGGATGGGCCCTGACGAATTCCTCGGTGGCCGTGACCATCGCGGCCAGCGCGCTCTTCATGTCGGCCGCGCCGCGGCCGTAGAGCTGGCCGTCCCGCACCGCCGGCTTGAAGGGATCGCTCTTCCACTCCTCGAGCGGTCCCGTGGGGACCACGTCGGTATGTCCCGCGAAGCACAGGACCGGGCCGCCGCCGCTGCCGCGGGTCGCCCAGAAGTTGTCCACGTTGCCGTAGCGCAGGTTCTCGATCTTGAAACCCACGTCGGCGAGACGGCGGGTCATGACATCCTGGCAGCCCTGGTCGGCCGGGGTGACGGAATTGCGGGAGATGAGATCGAGGGTGAGGTCGACGGTCGCTGACATCGGAGCGCGTTATACGGAACGCGACGCACCTCAGCAAGGAGATTTATTGCGGTTCGGTTAATCCAGCCGCACTGAAATATTCCCGAAACCTTTCAGTAATAAGTTGCCGCGCGTCCCAACCGGAGGCAACACAAGTGACTCGCAAGATATTCATGACTTCGCTCGCCACCGCCGTCATCGGCGTCCTGGCGGCCAGCGCCCAGGCCCAGTCCGCGCGCGATTCCATCACCATCGTCGGCTCGTCCACCGTCTATCCGTTCACGACCACGGTGGCCGAACAGTTCGGCAGGGCCGGCAAGTTCAAGACTCCGAAAGTGGAGAGCACCGGCACGGGCGGCGGCATCAAGCTGTTCTGCAACGGGGTGGGTCCACAGTACCCCGATGTCGCGAACGCCTCGCGTCGCATGAACGCCAACGAGCTCGCGACCTGTCAGAAGAACGGCGTGAAGGAGGTCGTCGAGGTCATGGTGGGTTACGACGGCCTGGTCATCGCGCAGAGCAAGGCGGGCGCCGACCTGCCGCTCACGCGTCGCGACGTCTACCTGGCGCTCGCGAAGAATGTCCCCGATCCCGCGAATCCGAACAACCTGATCCCGAATCCCTACGTCACCTGGAAGGACGTGAACAAGAGCCTGCCCGCGGTCAAGATCGAGGCGCTCGGCCCGCCGCCTACCTCCGGCACGCGCGATTCGTTCGTCGAGCTGTACATGCAGGCGGGCTGCCGGACTTTCGCCTGGCTCAACGATCTGCGTGGCCAGGACGAAGCGCGCTTCAAGCGCGCCTGCGACACGCTGCGCGAGGACGGCGCCTACGTCGAAGCCGGCGAAAACGACAATCTCATCGTGCAGAAGCTGGTGGCCAACAAGGATGCGGTCGGAATCTTCGGCTTCAGCTTCCTCGAGGAGAACTTCGACAAGCTCAAGGGCGCGAAAGTGGACGGCGTTTCGCCCACCTTCGAAACCATCGCGGACAGCAAGTTTCCCGCGTCGCGTCCGCTGTTCATCTACGTGAAAAAACAGCACGTCGGCGTGATTCCGGGCATCAACGAGTTCATCGCCGAATACACCAGCGAAAAGGCGCTCGGCGAGGACGGCTACCTGGCCGACAAGGGATTGATCCCGCCCTCGAAAGCCGAGGCCGCGAAGATCCGCGCCGACGCCAAGGCGCTCAAGCCGCTCAAGTTGTGATCCAGGCGCGCCGCGCGGACCAGGATGTCCGC